>URCA01000026.1 GCA_900546265.1 uncultured Oscillospiraceae bacterium
CTATGCCCTTCTAGGGCTCCTTCATGCCACCCGTTTTACGGGTGGTCATGACTTTGGAAACTTCATACAAACTTCATAGTTTTTTTACTTTTAAATCCCCAGAGAACGTGATAAAATAGGGGAAACGCGGTGCGCGGGAAGGAGGCGATCCCCATGGGCGATTTGTCGGCGGTGACCGGCTATTACAACGCGGCGGTCCGTATTCTGATGCCGCTGCTGGCGGTGGGGCTCCTGCTTCTGTGCGGGCGGATGCTCCTGCGGCGCAGGAGCAAACCGCGGCCGCTGGCGGCTTTTGTGCTGGAGGACGGCACCCGGCTGCCTGTGACGGCGGAGGAAACCGCCATTGGCCGCAGCACTGTCAGCGACATCTGCCTGCCCGTGCAATCGGTGTCCCGGCGGCACGCGGTGCTTACCCGGGACAAGACCGGGTGGCGGCTGCGAGACACCCGCTCAAAGGGCGGCGTCACCGTCAACGGGGAGCCGATCCGGGTGCCCACCTATCTGGAATACGGGGATCGGGTAGCGTTCGCCGGCGTGGGAATGCGGTTCGTCAAGGCGACGGCGCAGGATGCTCAGACGGCGGACGGCGGAAAAAAGGAGCCAAGCGCCATCCCCGGCCTGTTCGTGCTGACCATCTTCCAGCTGCTGGGCTGTCTGTCCCTGCTGCTGCATTACGCCGATAAGCTGCCGTTGGCGCTGCCGGTGTGCTTCGCCGGGCTGCTGCTCATGGAGTGGATTTACTGCGGCGTCCGCCGGTTTCATGGGGTGGGCGTGGAGCTGCTGGCCTTTTTCCTGGTGACCATCGGTCTGTTTGTGGCGGCGAGCGCGGTGCCGTCTTCCCTTTACAAGCAATTTGCCGCGGTGCTGCTGGGACTGGCCATGTTCTGCGTGTTGAGCCTCATCCTGCGGGACGTGGAGCTGACCATGAAGCTGCGGTATGTCATCGGGGCGCTGGCGGTGGGGCTCCTCGTGCTCAACCTGTTCATCGGGGAAACGCGGGGCGGGGCGAAAAACTGGATTAACCTCGGCTTCATCACCATCCAGCCGTCCGAATTCGTCAAGGTGGCCTTCATTTTCGCGGGCTGCGCCACGCTGGAACGGCTGATGACCTACCGCAATACTATCCTGTTCGTGCTGTTTTCGGGGGCCTGTATCGGGCCGCTGTTCCTCATGAAGGATTTCGGCACGGCCGCCATCTTTTTCATGGGGATGCTGATCATCGCCTACATGCGGTCGGGCGATTGGAAGACCATTGCCTTTTTCTCCGGCCTGGCGGTGGCGGGCGCGGCGGTGATTATCGCGTTCATGCCTTATGTGGCCAGCCGGTTCGCCACCTACCGGCACGCGTGGGAATACGCGGCCTCCTCCGGCTATCAGCAGACCCGCACCATGGTGGCCATCGGCAGCGGCGGCCTATTCGGCGTGGGGGGCGGCAACGGCAACCTGGATATGGTGGCGGCGGCGGACACCGACCTGGTGTTCGGCTTCGTCAGCGAGGAGTGGGGGCTGCTGATTGCCCTATGCTGCGCGGGCTGTTTGATCCTGTTCGCGCTGTATGCGGTGCGGTGCGCCTCCCGGGCCCGATCCGCGTATTTCGCTATCGCGGCCTGCGCGGCGGCGGGGATGTTCCTGTTCCAGGCGGCGCTGAACATTTTCGGCTCCACGGATTTGCTGCCGCTGACGGGGGTGACCTTCCCGCTGGTAAGCAACGGCGGCTCGAGCATGGCGGCCAATTTCGCCATGCTGGCCTTTATCCGCGCGGTGGGACTGGAGAATGCCGGCCCGCCGGCGGCCGGGAAGGGGCAGGTACCGCTGAACCGCCAGGCGTGATGGATCCAGCGCTTACCTAGAAAGATGGCTTATCTGAGAAAGGATGGGTGACAGCCTTGAAACAAATGACGCGGCGGGCGTATCTTCTGCTGGCCTTCCTGCTGGCGTTCACGGCGGGACTGGTCATCCTTCTGGTGATATATGTGGCGGACGCCAAGGCTTGGACCTCTTACCCGGCGAACCGCCATATCTACAACAGCGAGGCGGTTCTCAGCGGGGGAGGCACCATCACCGACCGCAGCGGGGTGATTCTCGCCCAGACGGTGGACGGCAAACGGGTCTACAACAGCAAGGCGGAGATCCGCAAAGCCGTGCTCCACATGGTGGGGGATTCCGACGGCTTTATCAAGACGGGTTTGCAGAGCAGCTACTGGGAGCAGCTGGTGGGGTACAACCTGGTCAACGGGGTGTTCCAGCCAAGCGGCCGGGGCAACGATATCGCCACCACCCTGGATGCGAACCTGTCAGCCACCGCCCTCAAGGCGCTGGGCAGCTATAAGGGAACGGTGGGCGTTTACAACTACAAAACCGGCGAAGTGCTCTGCATGGTCAGTTCGCCCACCTTCGACGTGAACAGCAAGCCGGACGTCGAGGGGGACACGACGGGCAAATACACCGGCGTGTATCTCAACCGGTTTTTGTCCTCCTCGTATCCGCCCGGCTCCACCTTCAAGCTGGTGACGGCGGCGGCCGCCCTGGAGTCGCAGAAGGACATGGACACCCGCACGTACACCTGCAAGCGAGGCGTGGAAGTCGATGGGGAATGGATCAGCTGTCTCGGAAACCATGGGAAAATCGGATTCAAGGATGCGCTGGCCCAGTCCTGTAACGCGTATTTTGCCCAGCTGGCCATCTCTCTGGGGCCGGATACACTGACCAAGTACGCCGAGAAAATGGGGTTTAACCAGAGCTTTTCTTTAGACGGGATCGCCGCGAAAAAGAGCACCATCGACTTCACCGATATCCGCCGGGTGGACTTGGGCTGGGCGGGGATGGGGCAGTACACCAATCTGGCCAATCCCCTGCATTTCTTGACCATGATGGGGGCTATCGCCAACGGCGGCGTACCAGTGAAGCCCTATTTCATCGAGAGCATCACCACCCCGGCGGGCTTGCCGGCGCATCTGCGCGTGTCGAAAAACGGCTCGCGGATGCTCAGCGCGGACGCGGCGGACACGCTGAAGGACATGATGCGCTACACCGTGACAAAGAAGTATGGAGACGCCACGTTCCCGGGGCTGCAATTCTGCGCGAAGACGGGCACGGCGGAGGTGGGGGCCGGTATCGAGCCTCATGCCTGGATCGCGGGGTTCAGCCAGGATGAAAAGACGCCGCTGGCGATCGTGGTGGTCGCGGAGAACGGCGGTTTGGGCATTGGTGTGGCGGGAAAGATTGCCAACACGGTGCTGCAGCAGGCGAAAAAGCTGGTGTAATTTTTATGATAAAGGCGGGCCATGCGCATGGCCCGCCTTCTGCGGTTTATAGGAGTTTGATAGCGGCCAGCAGCAAAAGAAGGACGCCGCCTACCCAGGAAAGATCGTGCCGGAGCCGGGCGGCCACCCGGTTGCCCAGGGCGCTGCCGCCCATCACGGCGGCGGCGGTCAGCAGCAGGGAGAAAAGCAGAACCAACACGGGGGAGGCGTTCCCCATGCCAGCGCCGAAGCCGACGGCCAGGCCGTCCAGAGACATGGCCACGGCCAGGGACGCCGCCTCGGCGGAGGACAGGGTTTTGGACGCGTCCCGATCCGCCTCGGGGGGATCGGCGTATATGTTCAGGATGAACTGGAGACTGAACAGGGAGAAGCGCCATTCCTTGTTCAGCGGCTGATGCCGGCGGATAAGGGCTTTCAGGACGCTGTCGAACAGCTTGACGACGCCCAGAAGGGAGAGAATGGCGAAGCTGACGCCGGCGGTAAGGGCCGGGGGCAGCCAGGGGCGCAGAAGCGTGCCGAGAAACAGGGAGACGGCCAGCAGCGCCGTGCATATGCCGTCGATGACGGCCACCGACAGGAAGGGGATCCGGATGTGGCCGGTGCCGTAGGCGAAGCTGGCGAAGAAGGCGTCGGTGGACAGGGCGGCCACCAGCAGGAAGGCCTCGAGAATGGACGTCCAAAGCTCGGGCAAGGGGAACACACCGCCTTTCTGGCGTCGTAGAGGACGCCCCGCGCCTGTATGGGACGCGGCGAGCGCATGGCGGCTTCCATAGCCGTCGTGGCCCTTCTGGATCAGTCTATTCTCCAACACGGTTTTTGGTTATACCGGCCGTCGGCATCCTTTCGATGAAGCGGGCAAAAGAAAACGCGGTGTCCGGTTGTAAAACCGAATGACCGCGTTTTTTAATAGAATGCCAACTGGAAAATCAGTCCAGCACACAATACTGCCGCATATAGGCTTCCATGCGGGGAAGGACGTCGGCATAGGTCGGCTGGGCCTTGAGGTACTCGTGAATGTCCCGCACGGTGACGAGGGCGTGCACCTGGATGCCATAGGCTTCCCCGACCTCCATGACGGCGGTTTTGCCGGGGGTCTGGCCCACCTCGCAGCGGTTGACGGAAATGAACATGTCGGGGACCGTCACCTGGCCGCAGCCGGTCAGGATGGGCATGGTTTCCCGGATGGCGGTGCCGGCGGTGATGACGTCCTCGATGATGAGGATCCGGTCGCCGTCCTTCGGCCGATAGCCGACCAGGGAACCGCCCTCGCCGTGGTCCTTGGCCTCCTTGCGGTTGAAGAAATAGGGCTTATCCACGCCGTATTCGGTGGCCAGGGCGGCGGCGGCGGCGGTGGCCAGGGGAATGCCCTTATAGGCCGGGCCGAACATGGCGTCGAACCTATCGCCGCAGGTTTCATGAATCAGGGCGGCGTAGAAACGGCCCAGGGCGGCGATTTGACCGCCGGTCTTATAATTGCCGGTGTTGATGAAATACGGGGTTAGACGGCCGCTTTTGGTCTGAAATTCCCCAAAGCGGAGCACGTCGGCGCTCATCATGAACTCGATGAAATCCTTCTTTCTGGTCGTAAGCATTGCGTCCCATCCTTTTTTGTTCGATTGCCACCAGTATACCGTATATGGGGACAAGATGCAAGAGGATGGGGCGCGGGGTTACAGACGGCCGTACACCGCCGCCATGCCGAGGGTTTGCTCGATTTTCAGCAGCCGGTTGTATTTGCACACCCGGTCGGTGCGGGCGGGCGCGCCGGTTTTGATTTGCCCGGCGTTCAGCGCCACGGCGATGTCGGCGATGGAGGTGTCCTCGGTTTCCCCGCTGCGGTGGGAGAGGATGGTGCGGTAGCCGTGCTGCTGGGCGAGCCGCACCGTCCGGATGGTCTCGGACAGGGTGCCGATTTGATTGGGCTTGACCAGAACCGCGTTGGCGCTGCGGGATCGAATGCCCTGCTCGAGGCGGGCGGGGTTGGTGACGAACAGGTCATCCCCCACGATTTGCACCTGGGCGCCTAGCTGTTCGGTGATGTGGGCGAAGCCCTCGAAGTCGTCCTCTCCCAGGGGATCCTCGATGGAAAAGATGGGAAACCGGCCGGCAAGATCCGCAAAGTGGGCGATGAGGGCCTCCCGCGTGAGGGATTGGCCGTTTTTGGGCAGACGGTAGCCGTCGCCCTGCGTCCACTCGCTGGCGGCGGCATCCATGGCAATGGCCACGTCGGCACCGGGACGGTAGCCGGCAGATTCGATGGCCTCCACCAGCAGCTCCAGCGCCTGTTCGTCGTCCCGCAGACTGGGGGCGAAGCCGCCCTCGTCGCCCACCGCCGTGGCCAGCCCCCGGGACTTCAGCGCCGCTTTCAGGGCGGCGTAGATTTCGGTGCCCATCTTCATGGCGTGGCAGAAGGAGCCGGCCCCCAGGGGCACGATCATAAATTCCTGGATATCCACGTTGTTATCCGCGTGGGCGCCGCCGTTGAGAATATTCATCATGGGCACCGGCAGGGTCACACCCCCCGCGCCGCCGAGATAACGATAGAATTCCAGCCTATGGGCCGCGGCGGCCGCGCGGGCGCAGGCCAGGGACACGGCCAGGGTGGCGTTGGCGCCCAGGCGGCTTTTGTTGTCGGTGCCGTCGGCACGGAGGATGGCGTCGTCCACGGCGGCCTGATCGTTAGCAGGCAGACCGTGGAGCGCTTCGTTCAAATCCTGATTGACGGCCCGCACGGCCTTCAGGACGCTTTTGCCGCCGTAGGCGGCGGGATCCCCGTCCCGCAGCTCGACGGCCTCATGGCGGCCGGTGGAGGCGCCGGAGGGCACGCTGGCCACGGCGGCCGCGCCGTTTTCCAGGTAGACCTCCGCTTCGACGGTAGGGGTGCCGCGGGAATCGAAAATCTGGCGGCCGCGGACGGCCGCGATGCGCATGCTGGACAATCCGTATCACTCGCTTTCCTTTTTATATCCATAGTATGGCAAAAATATGAAAAAATAAACTGCCGGGCGGCATTTCTGCGGATTTGGGCCGGCGGCGGTATGTTCGGAACGGAGGGAGGCATACTATGGCATGTTGAATTTTCTGGGGGAGGCCATAGTTTGAAAGAAAGGCATTTGCCTTTCTTTCAAACGGGAGTTTTGTCCTTTCGCGCCAGAAGCACGGCGCGAATTTGCTTAGCAAACCAGACAAAACGTCCCAATCCCTGCGAAAGGATGAGTCATTAAAATGGAAAGCGTGAGGCGGCTGGGGCCGGATTGGTTTTGGGTAGGAGGCAGCGACAGGCGGCTGGCACGGTTTGAAAACATGTTTCCGCTGCCCGACGGGGTGGCGTACAACGCCTACCTGCTGATCGACGAGAAAACGGTGCTGATCGACACGGTGGACGCGGCGGTGACCCGGCCGTTTCTTGAGAATATCGAGGCCACGCTGGACGGGCGGCCTCTCGATTTTTTGGTGGTCAACCACATGGAGCCGGATCACTGCGCCAACATCGAGGCCCTGGCGGCCCGGTACCCCGCCATGAAAATCGTGGGAAACCGCAAGACATTCAGCCTGATGGCGCAGTTTTACGATTTCGACGTGGCCCTGCGGGAGTACGAGGTGAAGGAGGGCGATCGTCTGCCCATCGGCCGGCGGACCCTGCGCTTTACCTTCGCGCCCATGGTACACTGGCCGGAGGTGATGCTCACCCTGGAGGAGACGGAGGGGGTGCTGTTTTCCGCCGACGCCTTCGGCGCCTTCGGCGCGTTCTCGGGGAACCTGTTCAGCGCTCCGGCTCTGTATGAGAGCCGGTGGCTGGACGAGGCGCGGCGGTATTACGCCAATATCGTGGGCCGGTACGGCGGGCAGGTGCAGCGGGTGCTGGGCAAGCTGGCCGGAGCGGACATCCGGATGATTTGCCCGGCCCACGGGCCGATCTGGCGGGAGAACCTGCCGTATATCCTGGAAAAATACGATCGCTGGAGCCGCTACGAGCCGGAGACGGCGGGGGTGGTGCTGGCGTACGCCACCATGTACGGCAACACAGAGGCGGCCGTTCACCGGCTGGCGGCCCGGCTGGCGGATCGGGGGGTGGAGGATATCCGGATGTTCGATGTGTCCAAGACCCATCCCTCCTTCATCGTCGCAGAGGTGTTCCGGCTGAGCCATCTGGTGCTGGCCGCCCCAACCTATAATGGCGGGCTGTATTACGCCATGGACGCCCTGCTGCGGGAAATGGCGGCGCTCAACGTGCGCAAAAGGGGCGTGGCGGTGGTGGAAAACGGCTCTTGGGCACCGGCGGCGGGCAAGGAGATGGCGACGCTGCTGGCCGGCATGACGGAAATGGAGCTGCTCGCGCCGCCGCTGACCCTGAAATCCGCGCCCAAAAACGGGCAGCGGGAGGCTTTGGACGCACTGGCGGATCGGGTGGCCGACGGGGTGCTGGCGGCGCGGGAACGGTTGTGATTTCCCGGAAAACGTGGTAGGATGATGCCATAAGCCGGGAAAGGAGCGAGGCGTATGCGCCATTGGAGGGAAATTCTCGCGGGCGGGCTGTGCCTGCTGCTGGCGGGGTGCCGCGGGCCGGCGGTTTCGCCGGAGTCGGAAGGGCCGGACAGCAACCGGTATACCCCGCCGTATCCGGTAACGGATGCGCTGTTGCCGGTGGAGGCGTGTTCGGATCCCCGCGAGGAAACGATTTCCCATGTGGTCATTCATTCCATGAGCGCCGTGCGGGATCATCCGGAGGCCCCCTGGGATATGACGCATATCCGTCGCATCTTTCTGGACGGGGGCGTTTCCACCCATTATGTCGTGGATCGTCAGGGAACGGTCTATCGCCTGATTCCCGAGGAACGGATCGCCTGGCATGCCGGAAAAGGGAAATGGCTTGAGGAGAGATTTACCGATCGGCTGAACGCGTATTCCATCGGCATCGAGTTGTTGGGCATGGGGACGGCGGAGGAGATGGAGACCATACTCACGCCGGATCAGTATGCGGCTCTGGCCCCGACGCTGGCGGGGTTCACCGACGAGCAGTATGCGGCGCTGCGCGGTCTGCTGCGGGACATAGAACGGCGGCATCCGGCGGTGCTCTTCAACCGGGAGCATATTTTGGGGCATGGGGATTACAGCCCCAGCAAGACGGATCCCGGCGAACTTTTTGACTGGAACCGCCTTGAACTGCCGGACAAACCGGGCCGCCCGCAGGCGGAGGAAAGGAAGGAATCATCATGACGAGCTTTGACACGCTGTATAAGGATCTGCTGCGCCGTAGCTTTTCGGACGGCAAGGAGCCGCTGCCGGAATACGACGCGTACCATCTGGACTGCCTGCTGCATCCGGAGAAATATCCCCCCGTGCTGCGCACCGCCTCCTGCGGCGAGGGGGACTGCGAGCACGCCTGCCAGAACAGCTGCATCTTCGATGCCATCGTCACCGGGGAGGACGGCTCAATGGAGATCGATCCCGCCCTGTGCACCGGCTGCGCGGCCTGTATTGAGGCCTGCCGGATGGAGCGGCTGACCGCGAGCCGGGATATTCTGCCCGCCATGAAGGCGGTACGGGAGGCGCAGGGGCCAGCGTATGTGCTGGTAGCGCCGGCGTTCATGGGGCAGTTCAGCCCGGAGGTGACGCCCGGCAAGCTGCGCAGCGCCTTCAAGGCCCTGGGGTTCGCGGGCATGATCGAGGTGGCGCTGTTCGCCGACATCCTCACCCTCAAGGAAGCGCTGGAGTTCGACAGGCATATTCTTAACGATGGGGATTACCAGTTGACCAGCTGCTGCTGCCCCATGTGGATCGCCATGATTCGGAAAATCTATCACGAGCTGATGCCCCATGTGCCGGGGGCGGTGTCCCCGATGATCGCCTGCGGGCGGGTGGTGAAAAAGCTGCATCCCGACGCGGTGACGGTGTTTGTCGGCCCGTGCCTGGCCAAAAAGAGCGAGGCGAGAGAGCCGGATATTGCCGGCGCGGTGGATTACGTGCTGACCTTCCAGGAGGTGCAGGACGTGTTCGAGGCGGCGGGGATCGATCCGGCCGATCAGCCGGAGAACGAGAAGGATCACTCCTCCCGGGCAGGCCGGATTTATGCCCACACCGGCGGGGTGAGCGAAGCGGTGCGCTGCACGGTGGAGCAGCTGAATCCTCACCGAAGCATCACCGTCCACACCCGGCAGGCCGACGGAGTACCCGCCTGCCGGGCCATGATCGAGGAGCTGAAAAGCGGGCAGACCACCGCCAACTTTTACGAGGGAATGGGCTGCGTCGGGGGCTGCGTCGGGGGGCCGAAGGCCATTCTCAGCCGGGAAGAGGGCCGGGAGCATGTGGTGGCCTACGGCAATGAGGCAGCCTATGCCACGCCTCTGGAAAACCCTTATGTCATCGAGCTGCTTCATCGGCTGGGCTTCGACACGGTGGAGGAGCTGCTGGAATACAGCGATATCTTCACCCGGGATTTTGGGCCAAAGGAATAACGGGCCGGATGTATCATCCGACGATAGGTATGTTCAGGCGCCGCTCCGAAAAGAGCGGCGCCGTTTATTTTTTGATTTTTTGGATGGATATGGAAATCCACCTTGTAAAAAGGGGAAAGGCAACGTATAATGGGAAAATAACAATGCTGTTGGGCTCCCATACCGGGCGAGGGGCGGTACGGCCAGGAGGACGCCATGTTTGATTTGATGAACGAGATACCAGAATTGGTTTACGTGTCCGATTTGGAGAACTACGATTTGCTGCTCGTCAACACCGCCGGACGGGAAACTTTTCATTTGAAGGACAGTCAGGGACTCAAGTGCTATCAGGCGCTGCAGGGGCGGGATGCGCCCTGCCCATTCTGCACCAACGCGCGGCTGAATACCGAAACCCCGTATACCTGGGAGTACACCAACCCGCTGACACATCGGCATTATCTGCTCAAGGACAAGCTGATTCGCTGGAAGGGACGGCTGGCCCGCCTGGAAATCGCGTTTGACATCACCGAAACGGAAAACAAGAAAATCGCTCTGCAGAACGCCCTGGACGGGGATAAAATGATCATGGAATGCGTGCAGATGCTGTATCAGTCTGAGGATGTCGACAGCGCTATCAACCGGGTACTCGATCGGGTGGGCTCGTTCATGTCGGCGGACAGGGCCTATCTGTTCGCCATCCAGGGAGAGCGGATGGCCAACACCCATGAATGGTGCGCGCCTGGGGTGGAGCCGCAAATCCAGAATCTTCAGGATTTGGACATTCGGCTGCTGGACAGGTGGCGGCCCAGCTTCGACAGGCAGGAATGCGTTATCATCGAGGATTTGGAAGCCATCCGGGACGATTCTCCCGACGAATATGAGACGTTGAATATACAGGGGATCTCCAGTCTGGTGGCGGTGCCTCTGGAAAAGGACGGGGAGCTGACCGGGTATATCGGGGTGGACAACCCGCCGGCGGAGAAAATCGCCAACATATCGCCGCTGCTGCACACGCTGCGGTATTTTCTGATGACATCCTTGAGACGGGCGGAGGATGAGCGGCAGCTGGTGCGCCTGAGCTATTACGACACGTTGACCGGCTTCTACAACCGGAACCGCTATATCCGGGACATCAACAGGCAGGCGCAGGCGGACGGGTCGTTCGGCATTGCCTATTTGGATGTCAACGGCCTGAAGGATATCAACGATTATTACGGGCACGATTACGGCGATCAGGTGCTGGCATCCTGCGCCCAGAAAATCCGGGACGCGTTTCCAACGGGGGATTTTTACCGCATCGGCGGCGATGAGTTCGTGGTGCTGTGCCGGGGGTTGGAGGAAGAGGCGTTCCTGTCCGTGGTGAAGAAGCTGCGCGGGCTGTTCGCGGCGGGGGGCGTATGCCATGCGGCGGTCGGCTGTCAGTGGACGGAAAAGACGGCGAATATCCAGCAGTTGATCACCGCGGCGGACACCATGATGTACGAGGATAAAAAGCATTTTTACCGAAGGAATTCCCAGTCCAACCGATACCGGCATTACAACGACGATGTGCTGGGGCTGACGGTGCCCGGTGTGCTGCCCAAGCTGCTGGAGGAGGAACGGTTTGTTATCTATTTCCAGCCGAAGAAGGCCTTTCATGATCGGACGCTGATCGGCGCGGAAGCGCTGGTGCGGTACCGCACCCCGGAGGGCGATGTGATTCCGCCGGATCAATTTCTGCCGCTGCTGGAGGAATCCCGGCTGATCCGTCTGGTGGACTATTATGTATTCGATCGCTGCTGCGCAAAAATCGCCGCCTGGAGAGAGCAAGGGAAAACGCCGGTGCCGCTGTCGGTGAATTTTTCCCGGTATACCCTGGCGGAGCCCGACCTGCCAGACAGGCTGACCGCCTCCTGCGACGCTTACGGAGTGCCTCCGGCATTGCTGGAAATCGAGATTACGGATAGCGCGCAGGGACCGGAGGGGGACGATGTATCTGCGTTGATTCGGACGCTGCGGGAGGCGGGGTTTGCCGTGTCCATCGACGATTTCGGCGTGCAATACGCCAATCTGCCCCTGTTCACCTCGGTGGATTTCGATGTGCTGAAAATTGACAAGGGTCTGGTGGACAACATCGTCACCAATGAAAAGGCTCAGGCGATGGTGAGGGCTCTGGCCCATGTCTGCCAGGTCATGAATATCCGCACCATCGCCGAGGGCGTGGAAACGGAGGAACAGTTCGCCATGCTCAAAAAATTGGGTTTTGGAGCGGCGCAGGGATATTTGTTCAGCCGGCCCATTCCGATGGAGGAATATGAAGCCGCCTATATGCAGCCAAAAGTGCCGGATGCTGCAAGTAAGGGACCGTAACGATAAGTTGCGGTCCCTTTATTCGTGGGGCTCCTCGGCGTCCTCTGTTAGCTGCTCGGTGTGCGCTTCTTCGTTTTTGATTTCCCAGTGGATCAGAAAAGTCAGCGCCGCCCGCAGGGCGATGATGGCCGCTACGGTATAGATTTCCGAGAATTCCCTCACGACCACGGTGCGCAGGATTTCGCTCCCCAGTTTGAACTCCAGGCCGGTGGCCATCCCCTTGGCCAGATTCAGCCGGGTCAACGGATGGCGGCAGATAAAGCCCCAGATGCCCTTGATGCCCGCGCTGATGATAACAAACACGCCGATAAACTCGAACAGCACAATGGCCACGTCCACCAGGGAACGCAGCAGGCCATGCAGAAGCTCCAAGCGGACGCACCATCCTTTTCTCTATGGGCTCCTGGGGAACAAGGGCGCTTCAGAAGCGGCCTGGTTTCCCGGAAACCTATGGTTAAACCCCTCGGTTATTAGTATGGCGCAACCCCGGACAAATATGTCTAGCGCTGTATTGTGAATTTTATTCACAATACAGCATTTTTTATTGTTATATATAGAAAATATATTGATAAAACGTAAGAAAAATGTATAATAATAGGCGCCCTTACACCAAAAAGGAAAGGATTGGCGAATTGTATGAAAAATTACCATGTGGCCAATCGGCTGCTGGGAGCGGTGGCTGCTTTGCTCATGACCATCGGCCTGCCTCCGGGCGGGCCAGTCGTTTCGGCTGGAGGGTTCCGCGAGGAAGCGTTGGACGCGGGGGTGAGAGCCGCTGTCCGCGCGCAGCTGGGCATAGCCGGGGACACGGCTTTGACCCAGGCGGATATGGAGGGGTTGGAAAGACTCAGCATCAGGAAAATGGGGGTCAAAAGCCTGGAGGGCTTGGAATACGCGGTCAATCTGGAGTGGCTGGATGTGAGCGGCAACCCGGAGCTACGAAGGATTCCGGAGGGGTGGCTGGACGCGCTGCCCGCCTTATCCTATCTCAACCTCAGCGGCTCGTCCCTGACTGGCTTTCCGGCCGCTCTATATGCCGGGCGCCTGTCCGTCTGGGAGGATCAGCTGCGTCAGGCAGAGTGGGAGGAAACGACAGGCGGATGGAACACGGACGATTTGCCTCGCTTCACGCTGGTGATGAAGCAAATGCCACCCTTGAGAATGCTGTGGACGGATATGCGCCGTGCCCAGGCGGCTTTCGAAGCCGTACAGGCAAAGGCGGACGCTATGACGCCAGAGGGCGAGGGGGCCTGCGCCCCGGCCGAGGTTCAGGCTCTCATCGGGTTGAAGCTGTCGTATCCTTCCCGCTTTGACGACGTGCAGATTCGGGGCGGCGCCTTAATCCGGCTGACGGACACCATCCTGTCTCAGGGCAACCTCACGGAGCGGGAGGCCGAGGCGCTAGGTGTGATGGGATTGACCGCCGCCGAGCTGTATGCATATCCGCTGCCGGAAGGGACAACGCTCGGGGAGATGAACGCGACGGGACAAAGTATCAGGGATCTGCTGGGACGGGATTTTAATACGCTGCTGCCGCTGCTGAGCAGGAAACTGACGCTGGATGTGCTGAAGGCGGCGGCGGAAAGCGCCGGCCTGCGGGTGCAGGATTCCTACCCCGACTTAAACGGCTTTTTTGCCGACCTGCTGGGACAGCAGGGATGGACGTATGCGCCTGGTGATCCGGTGGGAAGCGCGCTGCTGACCATACTGAGCGAGACAGCGCGGGAAATGGGACTGCCCGTTTTTACCGATTTACCGAATGCCTTTGTGGCCGTTTTGGCCGAGAGGCTGGGGATGGACTGGAACGGGAGAACCCTGATGGGGGAAATGCTGGCCGATCTGATGGACGTGCCCTGGGAAAAGCTGGCCGGCCAGCTTCCCGGCGCAGCGCCTGGGGAAGAGACGGGCCGGACGCTGGGCGAGCTCCTGGAGGACAGCCTGGCCGGCGAGAACCCAAACGCCACACTCTACTTAGTCAAGGCCGAGGCGGGAGACGACCCGGCGGTTATCCGCATGCATCATCCGGATAGGGAAAACCTGAATGTCACCGCCAGGCTGGACGGCCGGACGCTGCCGGTCACCGACGAGGGAGACGGGTATTTTCATGTGGAGGTGCCCCGCCGGGCGGGTAGCTACACGCTGGAAATACAGGCGGTTTCCACGAAAGAGCCGTTGGTGTTCGAGGGGCTGGAGGAGGACGATTCCTCGTATTCCTATCGGATGCAGGTGCGGGTGATGGCCCCTCCCAGCCAGAAGTGCGCCTTGAACAGCTTCGAACTGGCCGGGGCGCGGGGAACGATTGATGAGGCGGCCAAAACCGTGCAGGTGACCCTTCCAAAAGGAACGGATCTCACGGCGCTGACTCCGCGGCTGACGGTGTCCGATAAGGCGTCGCATAATGTGAACGGGCCGCTGGATTTTACCAAACCGGTGCAAATTCTCGTGACCGCGGAGGACGGGGTGCATACGGCCCGGTATACGGTCACGGTACAGGTGGAAAACGGTGCGCCCAAGGGGACGGACCCGGTATCGGCATCGTCTCCTCCGGACACCGGCGAGAGAGCCTTGACAGGATGCCTTACCCTGGCGGCAGCGGCGCTGGGGACGGCCAGGATCAGCCGGAGGAAACGGCTTTAGGGCAAAAACAAGACGGCACGGTCATTCTCAGGCCGTGCCGTCTCATTATGATTTGCCAAATTGCTGGAGAAAGTCCGGGAGCGCACTGTCTGGCGCATTTCGATACAAGATGGCTCGTTCGCCTTCCCGAGTTTCCAGAAAAAGCCCATACAGAGGCTTTGTGATGTCGGGAGCGGTGTTCGACAGGCCTTCCAAAGCACCGGCCAGATCCGCCAGCGGCTCCTGCAGAAGCTGGAGCATATCGCCGGAGAAATACCGCTCGAACGAGCGCGGACGGCCGTTCTCATCCAGAAATTGCAGGGCCTGCACCCGCAGGGAATCGTATTCCGACCAATCGGATCGCTTCAGGCAGGCGAGCACGTCGATGCTCTGGCTTTCATTGGACAGCTGCATATACTGGGCGCTGGTTTTTGGCAGCAGCGTACCGAGCGGGATGGCGGTCTGATACGACCGGGTGCCGAGGCTGCCGTACAGCATCACCGACGGCAGGAAAGAATGCCCGCTGACATCGTACCCGTTTGTAAATACTGGGTTGCCGTATGGACGCGCCGTGAGATAGCTGTACCAGGAGGTAAAGTCCAGGGAGGCCACTTCCTCCCGCAGTGTTTTATACAGGGTGTCGGCCTGCTGTCTGTTCAAGCCGTCCACGTTGACGGTGGGGGATTCCGGCAGCTTGAGATAGGCCTCCTGAAAGGTGGGGTTTTTCGCAAGCTCCTGGGCGATGGTGTTTAAGTCCTGAGAGCTCAGCAGAATGTTCCGGTGCACTGTACGTCCACGGAGATAGACGATCACCTGCTCGGTGACAAAGCCGGGGGTGTTTCTTTTGATGTTGTAGCTGTTGGACGACAGACTCAGGGTATAGGCCAGCCGCTCGGACACCACGTCACGGATAACGGAGGAGGTATGACGCACGGAGGAGGTTTTGGCGCTGAAATATTCATTGGTGTTGTCTTCCTCTATAAAGCGCACCGCCTGGATGTCTTCGGCGTCGGGCTGGATGCTTTTGGTGGAATAGTAAGCGACGGTGACACCGCCGATAAACAGGCCGTTCATCACCAGCAGAATACCCAGCGCCGGGATGGATTGCAGCAGGCTGCGCCATTTCCGCGTGGTGAACAGTTCGTACAGGAAATAGAGGAACACAGCCCCCAGATAGCAGACCACGCAGAGAAACTGCTGATCGGCGGCCATAGAGCTCTCTCCGAGGAGGCTGTCGATGATCATGACGCAGGGGATGAGACAGATGAGCATGGCGATGAGCAGCCGGTAAACCGTCTGAAGCGCCCGATTGGGGGCCGATTTGCCGGCGCTTTCGCTCTTGCGGCGGTGAAACAGCCAGCAGGCGGCCCCGGTATACAGCACGCCGACGCACAGGGTGTATACCCCGCCCTGTGCAAAGGTGAAGGACAGCTTCGGATCGCCGGTAAAGATACCGAAAATCAGGTTGGTCACCACGTTGTGCTGGGCGTCCAGAGGCGGGATGAAATTCAGGGATGGAATAGCCGGCAGCAGGCTTTGCAGCGTGGCGCCGAACACCGCCAGCAGCAGCCGGGGCATCAGCAGCAGAAGGAGGGAAACGGTCACGTTAGTAAACAACGTGCCGGTCACGCACATGCCGACGGCGAAGGTGGCGGCCACATACAGGCTGGCCGCCAGGGTGTTGAACAATAGGACGAGCATACTTGGCAGGTTGAATGAATAATGGGCGCCCAACAGGGAGAAGCTGGCCACCGACAAAAGGGTGGACACCACGGCGGCGGCGGTCAGCCAGGTCAATACCGCGGCAAAAAAGCTGAAAAACAAAGATATGCGGCTGTTGGGCAGGGCGTGATAAAAATCGCAGGCAGGCCGCTTATTCAAAAACTGGAAAAGATACAGCACCATAATGGGCGCGAGTATAAGGAAGCAGAGAATCAACAGGGGATGCATATCCATGGCGTCCAGAGCGATGATGCCGGTGTAACCGTGGCGCTGGGAGGACTGCACGAGGTAGCCGATGGGAATCAGGACAGCCTCCAACGACAGAAGCAGCGTGCCGGCCACGCCGATAAATTTCAGCTGGCGAAGCGCGTCGAGATACAGGCTGCGATCAAACAGGTGCTTTCTCATGACACCCTCCCTTCTCCGCAGACGTAGGGGAAACGGCTAAGCCGCCCGGACAGAACCGGCAAAAGGGGCCTGCACGCCTGAGCGCGGCCGGTAAAACAACCATCAATTCACAGCGCTCCTTTCCGTTTGCAGCACATCATGGAACGTGTAGCCCAGCGCCTCCATCTCGAAAGTAAACACCTCTTCCAGCGTCAGGGGAAGCACGTCCAGCACAGCGGGCTGCAGCCCGCGCAGCCAGGCCACCGTCCGCTCCCGATCGCCGCGGACGATCAGATTGGAGACGGAGCCGCGCTTGGAGAAATGCAGCAAATCCAGACCGGTGAAGCGGGAGGGATCGTAGTCGTCCAGAAAGGCGATTTGAATTTTAAACAAGGAGGTCTTCAGGTTCTGGATATCGCTCTCGAACACGAGGCCGCCCTTATGGAGCAGGGCCAGCTGATCGCAGGTGTCCTCCAGCTCCCGCAGAGAGTGGGAGGTAAGGATGGCGGTGGCCTGCCGATCCGCCACGTCCTCGCAGATAAGCCCCTTGACCAGATGACGCATCACCGGATCGAGACCGTCGAAGGTTTCATCCAGGAACAGGTAGTCGGGCCGACAGGATATGGCCAGAATGGTGGCAGCCTGCCGCCGCATGCCTTTGGAGAAATGCTGTAGCGGTTTCGTCTCGTCCAGTTGGAAAATTTCCACCAGCCGGCGGTACCGGGCGGTGTCGAAGGCGGGATAGGCGGCCTTGTACAGGGCCGCCATGCGACGGATGGAAGCGCCGCCCAGGTAATACCAATCGTCCGGAACAAAGGCGATGCGGCTTTTGACGCTGGGATTTTCATAGATGGACTGGCCGTCTAGCAGGGCCTTACCCTCGTCGGGACGGTAGACGCCGGTAATCAGGCGCAGAAACGTGGATTTGCCCGCGCCATTGGAGCCCACCAGGCCGTAAATGCAGCCCCGGGGGATGGTGCAGGTCATGTGATCCAGTGCCACGAAATCGTCGAACCGTTTGGTCAGATTTTCAGCGGTGATGATGGCAATCCCCTCCTTATCGCTTACAGGCGGGACTCGACATAGGCGCTGCGCACGCAGGCCAGCACCTCATCCTCAGGCACGCCGGCCAGCGCCAGTTCCCTGGCCAGTTCCCTGACTGTACCCAGGCGGCTGCGGCGCGCCTCGGCCAGCAGCTCGGGCGCGTTTTGGGAGACGAAGCCGCCCCGGCCCGGCAGGGTATAGATGATGCCCCGTCCGTCCAACTCCGCGTAGGCTTTCTGGATGGTGTTGGGGTTGATGGACAGCTCGAGCGACAGGCTGCGCACGGAGGGTAGCTGCTCTCCGGGGCGCATCAGACCGGAAAGGATCATCTGCTCCACCTGGTCAACGATTTGTTCGTAGACAGGTTGGCGGGACATAGAGTCGATAAACATGAGGCACCCGCTCTTTCTTAAACGGCTAAAGTGTATGATGCAAAATAGTACACTTGTCACTTTAGCATGGTGGGGAGGGCCTGTCAAGTAAGATTACAAAACTGAAAGATTTGACAAAAAAGGGAGCTGCCACAATGGCTGCTCCCCGCAGCGACGGCTTAATTGTCGGCGGCGATTTGCTCCGCCAGTTCGCTGAGGTAGACCCAGCGCTCCATTTTTTCGTCCAGCTCGGCCTGAACGGCTGCTTTTTCCTCCAGCAGGGCCGGCAGACGGACGTAATCGCTGACCGCGGCGTTTACGGCGGCCTCCGCGTCCCGCAGCCGCGCCTCGAGGACGGCGATATCCGCGTCGATGGAGTTGTATTCCCGCTGCTCGCGGAACGAAAACCGCGGTTTTTTCGGCTTATTCTCCGAGGGCCGGGGTTCCTTTTTCGGCTTGGGGGGCGGGGAGGGCGCGTCTTCCTCCCGGCGTTCCAGATAATCGCTGTAGCCGCCCATGTACAGTTTCAAAGTGCCGTCCGGCTGAAAGACAAAGACCCGATCCACCACCTTGTCCAGAAAATACCGGTCATGGGAGACCACGATGACCGCCCCCTGGAACCCGGAAAGATAATCCTCCAGGATGGTCAGTGTCTGGATGTCCAAGTCATTGGTGGGCTCGTCGAGCAGCAGGACGTTGGGGGCGTCCATCAGCACCCGCAACAGGTACAGCCGCCGCCTTTCGCCGCCCGACAGCCGGCCGATGGGCGTCCACTGCATGTCGCCGGTGAACAGGAATTTCTCCAGCATCTGGCTGGCCGTTACCGGGCCGTCCGGGGTCTGCACGATTTCCGCGGCCTCGCGGATGTATTCGATGGCGCGCAGGGACAGATCCATCTCCTCGCATTCCTGGGAAAAGCAGCCGATTTTCACCGTCTCTCCCCGGATGATTTCTCCGCTGTCGGGGGACAGCTGGCCGGCAATGAGTTTCAGAAGCGTCGATTTTCCGGCGCCGTTGTCCCCGATGATGCCCACCCGGGCGTCCCGCATGAGAAGGAACTCCCAGTCCCGGATGAGGGGCGGGCCGTCGAAGCCCTTGGTCAGGCCGTGGATTTCCACCGTTTTGCGGCCAAGCCGGGTGGAGACGGACCGCAGCTCCAGCGTGTCGTCCTCCGGCGGGGCTTCCCGATCCCGCAGGGCTTCGTACCGTTCGATGCGGGACCGGCTTTTGGTGCCGCGGGCGCGGGCGCCCCGGGCCATCCACTCGGCCTCCCGGCGCAGCAGGCTCTGGCGCTTGCGCTCGGTGCCCTGGGCCATCTCTTCCCGCTGGGCCTTCAGCTCGAGAAAGCGGGAATAGTTGGCTTCGTAGACGTACAGCCCGCCATGGTCGATTTCCGCGATTTTCCCCACCACCCGGTCGAGAAAGTACCGATCGTGGGTGACCATCAGGACGGCGCCTTTATATTTTTGCAGATAGTCCTCGAGCCAGACCACCATCCGCCCGTCCAGGTGGTTGGTCGGCTCGTCCAAAATGAGCAGCTCGCAGGGGGCAATGAGGGCGGCGGCCATGGCCACCCGCTTTTTCTGCCCGCCGGACAGCAGGGACACGGGACGGTCGAAGTCAGGCAGCCCCAGGCGGGTGAGAATGGCTTTGGCCTCGAATTCTTTATGGGTGGCGCCGGCGGCATGCAGCACCTGCTCCAGGATTGTGGCGCCGGAGAGAAAATCCGGATTCTGCGGCAGATAGCCGACGCGCGCGCCGCTGGCGTACGTGACGGAGCCGCTGTCGGGGGATTCCTCCCCGGCCAGGATTTTCAGCAGAGTGGATTTGCCGGTGCCGTTGACCCCGATGAGGCCCACCTTTTCCCCTTCGGCCACGGTTAGGGAGACCCCGCCGAGCAGCGGCTTTTCCCCATAGGCTTTTGTGATGGCTTCGGCTGTGCAGACAAACATAGGCGATCCTTTCTCAAAAGAAGGTGACGATGCAGAAAACGGCGGCGGCCAGCTGCAGAAGAAAGATGGCGGGAATGCCCCACATGAACTTTTTCTTCTGGGTTTTATGCCGGATGCACCGCATGGTGACGTACATGGCCGCCGAGCCGCCCAGGGCGGACAGGGTCAGGAGGGTGGCTTCCGGCACCCTCCACTTGTGCCGACGGGCGCGGGATTTGTCCGCGATGGTGACGACGACGGCAACCAGGCTGATCCCGGCCAGATAGACCAGGAGAATTTTACAGACAAGTGGCATGGACGAGCTCCTTTGCACATAGAAATCTTAAAGGAGGCGAGCGCTCACACCCGCCGGGCGCGGACAACCAGTGACCGCCCCACCAGTATAGCACGATGGCAAAGATTAGAAAAGCGGATTTTTTTGTCGGGAACGGTTGACCTGTGGCGAATAGGACGGTAAAATAAAGTAATCGTTTATTGACCTGAAGGACTCCGGCGCTTTGTGATGGAAAAAGAGGGAGTTATGAAACGGACACGATTTTGCAGGCGGGCCGGCGGATTGCTGCTCGCGGCGGCGATAGGGCTTTGCGTGGGCTGCGCAGGAGACGCTCCGCCGGTGCCGGGACAGGTATCGGACGGAAATTGGGGGGAATACCCGGGGGCTAACGACACGCTGCCCTGGGAGTTCACCGAAACCACGGGAGAGGCGACAACCACCTTGTCGGTCTCCCCGCCGGAGACGACGACGGGCACCGCCGGGACCAGCGCTGCGGGAACGTCAACCGGCACCGCCGTTACTTCCACGACGACGGCGGGCACGACGTCCACCAAGCCGCCTGCCCCGCAGATCCAGGGGGAATTCCGGGGCGTTTGGGTGTCTCATTACGAGATGGAGGATCTGCTCACGGGCAAGGACGCGGCCGGGGCCAGGGCCGCGCTGGATACGCTGATGGACAATTGCCGGTCGTATGGGATGAATGCGGTGATCCTCCATGTGCGGGCCAACAGCGACGCTTACTATAAATCGAAGATTTTCAAACCGGTCAAATCCGTGCAGGCGCTGATAGCGGGCGGCTTCGATCCGCTGGCTTACGCGGTGCAGGCCGCCCATAAACGGGGCCTGCAGCTGCACGCCTGGCTCAACCCCTACCGTATCGGCACCGATGAAAGCTACGCCGTGGGGGACAACGCCAAGCAGGACGTATGGTTTTCCAAGTTTTCCAACAGCCAGTACAACCGGCGCTGTTACTATTACATACCGACCTCCACCACGGCGCAGAAAACCATTCTGGACGGCGTGAGGGAAATCGTGGAAGGCTATGACGTGGACGGGATTCACTTCGACGATTACTTTTACCCCAACAACAGCGACAGCAAAATCGGCATCAACCACAAGCAGGCCGAGAGCTTCGAGACCGGCTTCAAGCCGGGAGGCGGGCAGTCCCTGGGGGATTGGCGGCGGGCGGCGGTGGATGCGCTGGTGTCCCAGGTCTATGCCATTGTGCACCGGAAGAAAAACTGCGTCTTCGGCATCAGCCCGTCCCACAACATCACCCGGGCGCGGGAAACCGAATATGCCGACACCACCAAATGGCTGGCTAACCGGGGGTATATCGATTATCTGTGCCCGCAGGTGTATTTCGGATTCGAGCATAACTCCTCCGCCTTCGATACCTGTACGAAGGAATGGCTGCGGCAGAAAAAGGCGTCGAGCGTGTCCCTGCTCATCGGCGTGGGGATTTACAAGACGGGCATAGCGGATGACGAATGGGCCGACCATAGCCTGCCAGCCGGCACCGGCGCCCGGGGGGAATGGGCGAACCACGACGATATCATGAAGCGACAGGTGGAGTTCCTGCGAGGGCAGAAGGACATCGGCGGGATGCTGTTTTACAGCTATTCCTATTTCGATCCGGCCGCCAAAGGAGAGCTCAAGGGGGCCAATCTGGAAACCGCCAAAAGAGAAGTGGAACATGTGCTGCCTCTGCTGAAGGCGAAGACGTAAGCGAGGATGGACGTATAAAAGGAGACGACTATGGCCAATCATGCAAAACGCAGACCTGTTCCCAAAGGGATATGGATAGGCTCTGCCGTCACCGCAGCGGTAGCGATTTTGGTGACGGTGGGGATTCTGCTGGTAAACAACGGGGTGCTGGACGCGTTCATGGGTCTGTTTTCCCACTCCCCTTCGTCGCTGGTGGACAGCAGCACCCTGCCGCCCGTGGAAAGCGACGCGTCGGCGGAGCCGGAACCGGAGCCGATAGTGTTCCACAGGCCGGATAAGCTGTCGGGCGTGAGGCTGACCCCAGGGGTGGATTACCTGACCAGCGGCAAGGAAACGGCCGATGCGGTGAAGGCCCAGCTGGACGCCGCCATGACGGCCGCGAAGGATTGGGGCTTCAACACGCTGCTGTTGCCCGTGACCTACAAGGACAAGGCGCTGTTCGAGACCGAGGCGCTCGAGACTTACCGGCTTACGGGAACGGACGGCGCGGCCTTCGATCCGGTGGCCTACCTGCTGGAGGCGGCCCGGGCGGAGAACCTGTATGTATACGGCGTGCTCGATCTGCGGGTGGGCGCGGGCTGGGATCCCACCACGGACGCCGACGCGCAGAGCCTGCGCGCTTTCGCGGCCGACGCGGCAAAGGCGTATGCGATGGACGGGTGGCTGCTGGAAAACTACAGCTATCCGCTCAAGGCTCAGGGAAATCAGGAAGCGTTTGCCGCTAAGGGGAACGGGCGCACCATGCAGCAGTTCATGACCGACAGCATCACGGCGGCGGTTACCGAAACGACGGCCGCCCTGCGGCAGGCCAACCGCAACGCGTACGTGGGGCTGCTGGCCAATGCGGTGTGGGCGCACCAGTCGGTGGATGCCCGCGGCTCCAAAACCGCCAGCGTTTATGAGGAGCTGACCGATGGCCGGGCGGACAGCCTGGCCTGGCTGGACGGCGAACTGTTCGATTTCGTCATGGTCAAGGATGACCGGCTCACCGGCAACGCCTCCGCCAGCTTTGAAACGGTGCTGGACTGGTGGGCGAACGTATGCGGCAGCCGGAATGTGCCGCTGTACATTATGCAGTCGGCGGACAAAGCGGGGGCCGGAGAAGAGGGTTGGACGGGCGACGAGCTGGCCACCCAGTACCTGGCCTGTCAGAAGTCGCTGAACTGGTACGGCAATGCGTTCAACTCCCTGGCGGCGCTGCAGAACCACACCTCCGAGGGCTTTGTCACCGTGCTGCGCAAGGCCATGGACGGCGTGATCACCGGGGAATACACCTTCAAAGAGCTGACCTTCAGCTCCCCCAAGAAAACCGCGGTGACCACCGACGAGTCCAAGTTCAGCTTCTTAGGAAGCACCGACCCCAATTTCCCGGTGACGATGAACGGGAAAGCGCTGAAGCTGACCGAAAAGGGCGGCTTTGCCGTGGACGTGACGCTCAAGCCGGGGAAGAACACCTTCACTTTTGTCAGCAACGGAAAAACCGTGACCTTCACGGTGACGTACACCCTCACCATCTTGAAAAGCGTTTCACCCAGCCAGGCCATGACCATGGCGGGAGGGAGTACGGTGGGCTTCAGCGCCATTGCCCGCAAGGGCTCCAAGGTGACGGTGGCCTTCAACGGCAAAACCTACACCATGAAGGCCTCGCCTCTGAAGGAAGAGGAGGGTGCGGACGATCCGGCGCTTTCTGATTTTGAAAACTATCTGGCTTCCGTCACGCTGCCGGCCGGAAAAGCAGGGCAGTCGCAGAAGCTGGGAACGGCGACCTTTACGGGGACCTACAACGGCTTGAAGGAGACGAAAAAATCCGGCGCCATCACCGTCAAACCGACGGTGGCGGGGGACATGATCGTCGTCAAAAACGAATATGCCGAAACCTTCAACGGAAACACGGTGGAGGATTATTCCCGGCCCACCAACGCCTACCTTCCTAAGGGAACGCTCGACGTGGTGGAAAAAATGGTGTCTCTGGGCTCCACTCAATATTATCTGCTGGGCTGCGGCCGCCGCGTGTATGTCAAGGACGTGGAAATGTACGGCACCAATAAGAAGCTGAACGCCAACACCCTGCACAAGCAGACGGTTCAGGTTTACCAGGAGGCCACGGTGCTGCGCCTAGACGCCGACTGGCGGATACCGTACAACCTGCAGCTGCTGCCTCAGAAATACGCTAAGCTCACGGATACGCCCAACTATTCCATCAACAAGTACGGGCAGACCACCGAGTATGTGGACATTACGTTTTCCTACACCGACAAGGTGCCGGCTTCCGCCCCCGACGTATCGGCAAGCCCCCTGCTGTCCAAAGCGGAATGGCGAAAGGGGAACGGGGACACTCCGGTACTCCGCCTGTATCTGCGGACGAAGGGGCAGTTCTACGGCTATTCGGTGATATGGGACGGCAACACCCTGCAATTCTCCTTCAAGCATCCCAGCGGGATCGGCAAAAACCCATCCAACGCGCCGCTGAAGGGGGTGCGCATCGTGGTGGATCCCGGTCATGGCGGGAAGTCCAGCGGCACCTACGGCACCATTCCGGGGCTGTATGAAAAGACGCTGACCCTGTCCTACGGCAAGATGCTGCGGGACAAGCTGACCGCATTGGGGGCCACGGTGGTGATGACCCGCACCACCGACGTCAACCCCGACAATCCGGACATGAGAAGCCGCACGGCGCATGCCCGTAACAACGGCACCGATCTGCTGGTCAGCGTGCATATGAACGGCGTCAAGGGAGAGAGCGCCAGCGGCTGTTCCATCCACTATTTCAATGAATATTCCTATGCGGTCAACCGCGCGGTGACCGACGCCATGCGGGTGGTGGAAAAGGCGAACGGGACAGGCAACCGCTCGGAGCCCTGCGCTTGGAGCCCCTTTTACCTGTGCCGGGTGCATGACTGCCCGGCGATCCTTATCGAGTATGGGTTCATGACCAACTCCCACAATATGGAGCTGCTGAACACGCCCGCTTATCAGGAGAAAATCGTGCAGGCATCGGTGGATGGGATCGTCAAGTATTTTAAATCGCTGCCGACGTACAGCATGACCGCGCCGCCCACCACCACGACGACCACGACCACGACAACTACCACGACGGCGACCACGACCACCACCGCCGCGCCGCCTCCTGCGTCGTCGGGCGATGCGGCCCTGTCCTCCTCCGACGCGAAGAAGCGGGAGGAAATCGGCTGACGGAAAGGATGTACGGGTGAGATGAACGCTTTTGACCGCATTTACGCCGTGGTGCGGCGGATCCCCCGGGGACGGGTGGCCACCTACGGACAGGTGGCGCTGCTGGCGGGAAATCCACGCTGGTCCCGGGTGGTGGGGTACGCCCTGCATGTCAATCCCGATCCCGAGGGGATCCCCTGTTTCCGGGTGGTGAACCGCCTGGGGGAAACCTCGCGGGCCTTTGCTTTCGGCGGAGCGGACATGCAGCGGCTTCGGCTGGAGGAAGAGGGCGTAATCTTCACCCCTGACGGTCGGGTGGATCTATCCCGGTATGGGTGGGACGGCCGGTGACGCTTCTTTCAAAATTGCCGCGGTTTCCTCACTGAAAGTTCCGCCGCGTATGATAGCATACCATAGAGTTCGCAGACAGTATCGACAGAAAGGGGAGAGAGCGTGAGGCCACGATCCAAAGCAGGCACAATCGTCCGGTTCAGCGTTTGCTTTGTGCTGCTCTTTTTGGGAGCGTTGCTGTTTGCCGCCTCTTTCTGGTGCCAGAAGCATTTCGGTTTTGTTCCGCTTGATCAGTTGATATTTACCTTCAAATCCCCCATGGAGGGAGCCAATACCGATGAAGTGGTGACCAGCTTTCTGGTGGAATGCCTCCCGGTATCGCTGGCCGCCGCCGTGATACTGGTGCTGCTGGCGGTCAATTGGGTACAGCCACAGAAAACCGTCACCCTCTGGCTGTTTCACAAGCCGCGCACCTTCGGGGTGTTCCCTTTTCTGCTGTATCGCAAGCTGTTGCCGCTGCTTTCGGTGGCGGCGCTGGTGGCTGGCATCGGCTATGGGGCCTACACCTTGTACATACCGGAGTTCATCGAAAGCCAGCTGACCCGGTCGACCTTGTTCGAAGAGGCGTATGTCGATCCCCGGAGCATCACCCTTACCTTCCCGGAGGAAAAACGCAACCTGGTCTATATTTATCTGGAATCGATGGAGAGCACCTACTTGTCCAAGGAGCTGGGCGGGAATCAGGAAGAAAATCTTCTCCCCAATCTGTCGGAGCTGGCGCTGGCTAATCTCAATTTTTCCCATACCGATACGCTGGGCGGCGCCCGGCAGGTGACAGGTACCAGCTGGACGATTGCCGCCATGGTGTCCCAGACGACAGGGGTGCCCCTGAAAATCCCTGTGGGAGACAACGACTATGGCAACAAAAGCGCCAGGTTTTTGCCCGGGGTGTGGAGTCTTGGCGATATTCTGGAGCAGGAGGGGTACCGGCAGGAGCTGCTGATTGGTTCGGACGCGTCTTTTGGCGGGCGCAGGCAGTATTTTGCCCAGCACGGCGGCTATGATATCTGGGATTACTACACCGCGAGGGAAACCGGAAAAATCGATCCCGATTACCGGGTCTGGTGGGGATACGAGGATTTGAAGCTGTTCGATTATGCCCGGGAAGAACTGACAGCGCTGGCCGCGGAGGGAGAGCCATTTAATTTCACCATGCTGACAGTGGATACCCATTTTCCAAGCGGGTATGTCTGCCCCGCATGCTGGCAGGACGATGAACGGCAGTACGCGAATGTAATATCCTGTTCCGATCGGCTCGTGGCCGATTTTGTCTGGTGGATACAGCAGCAGGATTTCTATGAAAATACCACCATTATTTTGGTGGGGGATCATTTGAGCATGGATTCCCGCTTTTTTGTGGACAACGGCGAGTATGTGCGCACCACCTTCAATACCATCATTAACGCACCGATGGACACCGCTTTTGACAAGGAGCGGATGTTTACCACCCTGGACTGGTTCCCCACAACCTTGGCGAGCCTGGGCGTGGAAATTCCCGGGGAACGGCTGGGGTTGGGCACCAATCTGTTTTCCGGCCAGCCAACCCTGGCGGAGAGCATGGGGCTGGAGGCGTTGGACGACGAGTTGAAAAAGGTTTCAAATTATTACAACAAGCATTTCCTGTATGGCTCGGATGGGCAATAACAAGGGGGGCTGTTAACAGCCCACAGAAAAAGCACGGTTATGCGTCTGTCCGGACGCATAACCGTGCTTTTTCAGTCCTTATGCTTTTTTCGGCGGCCCCTTTGTTTTCAGGGTATCATCCGCACTTGGAATAGCCGCAGTTGCGGCACATGACGCAGCCGCCCTCGTGTTCGACCGGCGCGCCGCACTCCGGGCATTCCCGGATATGGGCGGCTACGGCCGGTTCCGCCTTCGGTCTCGCCGGGGCCGTGATGGGGGCCGTCACGGCCGGAGCAGCCGGCCGTTTCAGCCCAGCCTGATATTCCGCAGAGGCCACGACCTTTTCAATGACGCGGGCGATGGCGTCCGGGCAGGAGGTGCATTTCATGCCCGGCTGCCGAATGGTGGAGGGGCATCGAATGCCTCTGAGTTGGCTGGTCAGAGTTTTCACGTCCATACCGGAGCGCAGTGCGATGGAAACCAGCCGGGCGGTGGCCTCCGACTGGGAAGGGCAGCCTCCTGCTTTGCCGGTGTTGGTGAACACCTCGCATATGCCATTTTCGTCGTAATTCACCGTGATATACAGGTTGCCGCAGCCGATGGCCACTTTTTCGGTCAGGCCATGGGTGACATCAGGCCGGGGACGAGGAACGATGGGGGACGGGCAGGACTCGGCCTCCGCCTCCGGCTCCTCTTTTTTCTTCAGGTTCAGTACCTGGATTTCCCGGCTGCCGTCGCGGTAAATGGTGACCCCTTTGCAGCCTAGCTTATAGGCCAGGGTATAAACCTCCGCCACCTCCTCTTTGGTGGCGTTGTGGGGGAAGTTGACGGTCTTGGACACGGCGTTGTCCGTATATTCCTGGAAGGCCGCCTGCATCCGAGTGTGATACAGAGGAGAAATATCGTGGGCGGATACGAACACCCGGCGGATGTCCTCCGGAAGCTCCTCCAGATGCACCAGAGTGCCCTCCTCGGCAATATGCTGCAGCAAATCGTCGTTATAGAGGCCGCGCGCCTCCAGAACGTCCCGCAGCACCGGGCTGACCTCCACCATGTTGGTGCCGTCCATGACCGTGCGGATATAGGCATACGAGAAGACCGGCTCCACCCCGGAGGAGACGCCCGCGATGATGGACAGCGTGCCGGTGGGGGCGATGGTGGTGACAGTGGCGTTGCGCAGAGGCACTCCATCCTTAAAGATGCTTTCTTCAAACAGCGGGAAGGCCCCCCGTACCGTGGCCAGCTCCGCGCTGGCGCTCCGGCCGGTGTTGGTAATAAACTCCATCAGCCTTCCGGCCAGTTCGACCGCCTCGTCGGAGTTGTAGGGGATGCCGAGATAGAGCAGCATGTCCGCCCAACCCATGACGCCCAATCCGATTTTTCGGGTTTGCTTGGTGGTGAAATCAATTTGCTCCAGGGGGTACTTGTTGGCGTCAATGACGTTGTCCAAAAAGTGGACGGCTTTCTTGACGGTGACGGCCAGCTTATCCCAGTCCACCGCGCATCCGTTTTCGTCGCGGCGCAGCATGTGCGTCAGGTTGATGGAGCCCAGGTTGCAGCTTTCATAGGGCAGCAGGGGCTGCTCGCCGCAGGGGTTGGTGGATTCGATTTCTCCTTGGGAGGGCACCACGTTGTCCCGGTTGAGCCGATCGAGGAAAATGATGCCCGGTTCCCCGTTGCGCCAGGCGGCATAAACGATTTTGTCGAATACCTCTTTGGCGTTCAGCTGCCCCGTTACCTCGCCGGAGGCGGGATCCACCAAATCATAGGGGGCATTGGCCTCGGCCGCCTCCATGAATTTTTCCGTAATGCCGACCGAGATGTTGAAATTGGTAATATCCGCGTTGTCCGCCTTACAGTTGATAAACTGCAGGATGTCGGGATGGTCGATGCGCAGAATGCCCATGTTGGCGCCGCGGCGGGTGCCGCCCTGCTTGACCGCCTCGGTGGCCATGTTGAACACCCGCATAAAGCTGATGGGGCCGCTGGCCACGCCTCCAGTGGAATTGACGGTGCTGCCGCTCGGACGCAGGCGGGAGAAGGAGAAGCCCGTGCCGCCGCCCGATTTGTGAATGAGCGCGGCCTGCTTGATCGCTTCAAATATGGCGTCCATACTGTCGGCCACCGGCAGGACAAAGCAGGCGGACAGCTGGCCCAGAGGCCGTCCGGCGTTCATCAGCGTGGGAGAGTTCGGAAGGAAATCCAGCGACGTCATCATCTCATAGAATTCCTTCTCCAGCGCCTTCAGATTCGTTTTCTTGTCATACGCGGCGTCGGGGGCGGCGATGGCCCGGGCGACCCGGTGGAATAAATCCTCCACCGTCTCCGTGACCTCGCCTTTATCGTTGCGGGCCAGATAACGTCTTTCCAGTACAGTTCTGGCGTTTGGCGTAATGTTCATGGGCGGGTACATCCTTTCTTGTTATATCCAAAGATAAGTGGCAAAGACGGAATATATTGGCTGTTTATTTGCGTACGATACTATATATTGTATATTCCTTTCTATCTGCTGTCAAGAGGCAGAATCGGACCTGGGCAAATTTCGCCGACAAGATGCCGTTGAATTTGCGCGGGATATGGGGTATGATAGAAACAGGTAGCCTGGATGGCGAAAGGGGGCGACACGTTGCCGGATTACGCATCGCTGCAGGTACTGGATAATCAGGACAGGGAGACGGCGCGGGATCGCCTCATTTACGCCGTTACCGCATACATGGACGCGCAGGGATATATCAACTGCCGGCGGGAAAGCGCCGAGAGGACGGTGGCTTTCGCCCCAACGGAGAAAGGCTGGGCGGTCTTTGACGATTGTGCCGACCGGCTGGATGTGACGGCTCTCAACGGATTGGGCCGCTGTCTATCCGGTAAGCTGCGGGACCGGGTGGTGGGTGTTATGTGTTCGGGCAGCGAGCTGATGCTGTGCCTGTATGGCGAGGGCCTGGTGAAGGACACGTATATCACATCTAGGCGGTTTTCAGGACAGGTTCCCCTTTCGGTCTGGGTGCGCAGCCATGGTCACGCATTTCGGTGGCGCTCGCTGCTGGCGGAAGGCCATACCATCAAGGAACTGGCGGATATATTCACGCAGGGCCAGCTGGCGGGACGGGCGATTTATGCCCAGCTCCGTCTGGCGCTTGGACTGGATGAGTCGGCGGGTTATGGGCTCGCGTCGCTGGAGGACGCCGGCCTGCCGGGGGTGGTAACCCTCTATTTCCGCGCCTCTAACATGGTGCGGCAGGGTCTTTGGGAAAAAATAGCCCATCCGGCCCAGCAGGCGGCCACGTCTATCGGCGCCCTGCTCGACCGGCAGAATATTCGCAGAGAAAAATAAAGGAGCATGCTTGTATGGCGGAAACCACGTTGTATCAGCTGGCCTCTCAGGGGCCGCAGCAGATGATGTCTTACATTCTGCGCACTAAGAGCGGCAAATTGGCGGTTATCGATGGAGGCAATCACCTGGACACGGACTATCTTCTGGAGTTCCTCCGTTCGATTTCACAGGGTAAACCAGTGGTGGAGGCCTGGTTTTTAACCCATGCCCATTCGGATCATGTCGATGCCTTCCTGGATATACAGCGGGAGCATGCCGGCGAGGTGGATATCCGGCATGTGTATTACCGCTTTCCCGACGAGGGCTTTATCGCGGCTTACGAGCCGGGAGACGTTCACACCATCCGGGAATGGAACGATTTACTGCCTCGCTTCGAGCGCCTCTGCGTCCCGGTTGAGGAAGGCCAACGCATCCAGGTGGAAGAATTGCTTTTCGAAGTGTTGTACATACCGGATCCCGCTTTTACAACAAATGCTATCAACAACAGCTCCATTGTGCTGCGCCTGACGGTGGACGGGCAGAGGGTGCTGTTTCTGTCTGATCTGGGCGTGGAAGCCGGAGAAAAGCTGCTGGCGTCATATGGCCCGGAGGGCGTTCGGGCGACGATCTGTCAGATGGCGCATCACGGCCAGGCGGGAGTGGCGAAAACGCTGTATGCTGCCATAGCACCCAAAATCTGCCTGTGGTGTACGCCGCAGTGGCTGTGGGACAACGACGCGGGCCAGGGCTACAACACCCATACCTGGCAGACGGTTATTGTGCGCGGCTGGATGGAGGAATTGGGCGCACAGCGCCACATCGTCGCCAAAGACGGCACGCAGAGCCTGACGCTTCCTGCTGCATTTTGAATAGATAGGACATTCAGCCGGATAACCGCGTGGTTATCCGGCTTATTTGTCTTATGCATTGAATTTCCAAAATTGTAGATGCATGGAAAATAAGCGATGTACAAAAATTAAAAAATCTCCTACAATTTATTTGCGGTTGCCCCACTTGTTACGTACAATATGTCTAGAATGTGTGTGGGCACAGCCGGAAAATTATTGGGGAGAGGACGTTATGAAAAAATCGATATCTCAAATTCTCGCGTTTGTCTGCACAGTGGCCTTGCTGATGTCTAATATACCCATTTCGGTGGTGGCGGAGACGAATTCGAATAAGGAACACACAGCCGATTCCATGGCCTTTTCCAGTGCACTGAGTCGCTCTGATTCACAGGAAAAAGAGCCTGAAATTGTATGTGAAATGGTTGAAAAGCGCAGTGAATATTCTAAGTCGTTTCGTTGTTCAGATGGAACATATATTGCCGCGCAGTACATGATTCCCGTGCACTATAAGGACAAGTATAATCAGTGGCAGGATTTTGACAACACTTTAACTTTGGACAATGCCGATGTGCCGGGAGATTCTCAGGAATATTCGAATCGGAAAGGACCAATCTCCGTCAACCTTGCAAAAAAGGCGAAAAGGAATAACATGTTTCGTTTGTGCTCGGCAGCCGGTTCCCTTTCCTGGGGGTACGCTTCTGCTAATAAGAGTGTATTGGAGTTGGTACAAAAACCTTTGAAAAAGGGGAATGATAGGTTTCTTCTGTTAGATGAGGTTACACAGGAAGGGTGGTATCGTGACATATTTCATCAAGTTGATTTACAGATATGTGTATCTTCAGATGGAATAAAGGAGAATTTATTCTTAAAAGGCAAACAAGCTGATAAACAATTTGAAATGGAGTACAAAACGGATGGCTTACAGCCGGTACAGGTGGATTCCCATACGATTGAATTACACAATGAAACCGGAGAGACCATTTATGTTTTACGGGCGCCTTATATGGTGGATGCGTCGGATACCGCATCGGATGCGGTCACTTTAACACTTAAGCAAGTAAATAACAAAAAATTTATTCTGCATATGGCGGCAGACGAAACTTGGTTAAACGCACCGGAACGGGTCTATCCGGTTATGGTGGATCCCTATATGCAGCTTCGCCGTACAAAAGAAGACATCCATGACGCTACCGTGGCTTATGGGCAGCTTACAGCTGCGCAGGAGACGGCATTTCAAAATGGTTGGGAATCCAGCAAACTATTTGTAGGTAAATATTTGAATATGGAAATGGGCGCGCTGATACACACAGATATTCCTGAGATAAAAAACGCGCGCATTATAGGCGCATATCTCCAGCTGCACTACTATTCCAACAATACGCCCAATATGCGGATAAACGCCTATCAGGTTACTTCGTCATGGGTGGAGCAAGGAAATTTGGTTAAAAGCACCGATATGCCTTCCTATAATCCCCAGCCGCTTGATTTTTCTTTAACGGATACGGATTCGGAGCAATATACGACGGTCGCTTATGATATAACCAATGCTATGCAGGACTGGGGCGTAACCGGTCGAAATTTTGGTGTGTATTTACGAGCAGATAATTATAATGCCGGTTTAGTGAAATATATTTCCAGCGATAACCGGGGAGACACCCCTACTTGCGACAACAATTTGGAGCCGGGTTGGGGAGGTCATACAATACCGGTGCCGCCGGAGTCGGGGACAAAGCACAGCGAGCATCCTGCCTTTATCCTTTACTACCGCAATGCGGAAGGAATGGAGGATTATTGGACCTATACATCGGTTGGTGCTGGCCGTTCCTCAACGGCGAATATCAATAATTATAATGGGAATTTAGTAGTGCAGACACCACTCTCCAGTGTGGACGGTGTTTTAATGCCGGTTAACATGGAACTGGTGTATAACGAGAGTCAAAGAGGCCATTCCAGCAGTGCAAATCATAACACTTGGTTTGGCTATGGCTGGCGGTTAAATTACCAAATGCAGTTGTGCGCTACCACGGATCCCGCTTTAAAATCGAATTATCCTTACTATCTGCTGGATGAAGACGGTACAAAACATTTCTTTTATGAAAAGAAAAATGGCACCGGAAAATATGTGGACGAAGATGGCTTGGGCTACACGCTGACCATCGGAAATACCGCCGATGAAAAATATACGATTACCGATAAGTCCGGTGCCCGGATGGTCTTTAATGATAAAAATAATTTGGCCATGCTGTATACCCCGGAAGGCAATATGAACACAATGGTTTATGAAAGCGGAGCCAATGGACTGCGCATACAGAAAATTAAAGACGGCAATGCCCAGTCATATGCTTTCCAATATGTTTCCGGCAGCAATTTGGTCGCTTCCATTACGGATCCAGCCGGGCGAATGACAAGGTTTTCCTATACAAATGGATATTTAACGGCTATCACCGAGCCGGATGGCAAGACCACGACGTTTTCATATGCCGGTACCTCCGCGCCGGGGTACTGCATGATTAAAATTGCAGCACCGAACAACGGACATGTGGATTTCGTTCAGCAGGAAGTCCATTCCGATGTACTGTCCTCCAGCAACGCCTATACGGCCAAAACCTATTCCGAAAAGGCGCTGCGCGTCAGAACGATGTCCATTTATAAAACGGACAATACGTTGGATACCCAGTATACGTTTGACTATCAGCAAAACAATACGGATGTGGTCAACACGGTTACAGGAGATAAGGTCAGGTATCAGTTTAATACATCAGGACATACCACCGGCATCATTGATAGGGTTTCCGGACAGGCTCAGTATTTTGAATATGGCGCGCAGAGTAACCAGGGGAACGGGAAAGAGAACAAGCTGCTTACAGTTTCCAAACCACAGGCCTATATATCCAACCGTGCCGCAAATCCCCGGGTGGATCGGGATCCTGCGGGTACATACAACTATTTTTTTAGTACGGCCAATCAAACCTACTCCATAGATTGGGATACAACAAAAGGAAATCAGGGGAAGGGTTGTCTGAAAATTAATCAGACAGCCGGAACCCCGGGCGTATGTTGGGCTAATCAGGATTTTACCGGATTGAACGGGTATTATACTGCCTCTGCCTATTTCAATGGAGAGGCTATCACCCAGGGCAAAGGGGCCGTTTTATATGTGGAAGTAATCAATGCATCCGGTGTGATTCAACGCACAGCTGTGTCCGAAGCTGTTAAAAAATTCAATACCGGGTGGAAACGTCTGAGTGTTACTGTTTTGGTGAATTCTGGCGAAAGGCTGCGGCTATTCGCCGGTTACCAAGATGGAACGGTCGGAACTATCTGGATAGATGACTTTCAGGTTGAAAAAGGAGAAACTCTTAACCATTATAATCTATTGGAGAACTCCGAATTTATAAACGATCTGTCGGGGTGGAGCAGTAACACCACTGTCAGCCGTAGTTACTTTGAAGAAAAGGATGGACTTCCGGGTGGCGGGCAGAGCGTCTGTATGCAGGGCAGCCCTACAGAATATCGCAGGGTGTATCAAACCATTGTTAATCTCGACGGTTCATACGGGGATGTTTATTCTTTTGGTGCTTGGGCCATGGGGTTCGGTGTTCCATCCAATGGTATTGTGGCCAGCGGCAATAAAATCGCCCAGTTTGGATTGAATATCAACTTTTACGACGGAAATACTCGGGTACAGTCTGCATTCTGCGATTTTAATGCGTATCTATCTGTGTGGCAGCCTATATCGGCAAGGATTACGGCCAATGTCCCACAGTACGATCGATTGGAATTTGAGTTTGTGTACGGTCAGAATTTGCACAGCGTTCACTTTGCCAAGCCCTATGTGTACCGGGAACCCTATGGATCAAATTATTCTTATGACAGCAATGGAAATCTAATCAATAATGTGGATTTGGCCAAGGCCCAATCCTCCTTTGCCTACAGCAGCGATTTGCTTTCTCGGATGACTACCCCCACGGGAAGCCGCTTTTTCTATAGCTATGATGAGCGGACCAAAAACCTGCTGAACGCGCAGACACCGGACGGGCAACGGTACGAGTTCACTTATACCTATATGGGTACACCTAAAGAGGCATACGTTGGTTCGGAGCGCTTTATGGAAGAACTCACCACGGGAGAGTACTATTTTCGTAACGTTTTTTCCTCTAATGCCATGGATAATTCCACCGCACAGGATGGAGGAATTATAAAAAATTGGAAATGGATGCCGGACAATGGCAATCAGAAATGGACTCTGATCAGCGGCGGGGAGACCGATGTATACGAACTGTATCCAACAGGTAATTCCCAGCTGCGTATGACGGTGGATTCCGCCAATGAAGGCGCTTCGATCCATCTGCGCCCTTTGAACGGCAGCGCGGCACAGAAATTCAAGATCGTCCAGGTTGCCGGAGAAGAAGGCGTGTTCCGCCTTTTGACCAAAATCAGCGGCTATACAAAATGCGTGGACGGACAACCCATGGGCAGCCGGAACACAGAAAATGGATCGGAGATCAGTCAAAGCAACGCCGCAGGGACTAGCGATGGGCAAAAATGGTATATCATACAGCAAAAAGAAAATATAACCTCCGGCCTGTATATGAAAAGTGATGTCGGCTATATCAACAGCGGCAACCAAATCGGTCGTATTACCGACACAATCTTAGGGGATACGACCTACACTTATACAAGTTCGGGCCAAGTAAAAAGCGAAACCCTGTCGGACGGAACGAAGACCCAATATACATATGAAACCAATTCCGATCGGCTGAAAAAGGTTGAACGCGGCAATTCAGCTGTGGAATACACCTATGGCAGCGATAATGGGCTTGATCAAATAGAAGAAATCCGGCATAATAATGGAAAGACAAAGTATTCATTCCTGTATAACAGTGCCGGCCAAAGGATCTTGACCTTTGGAGGCGGCCGTATGCTGGCGGCCACCAGTTACAATCCCCGCGGTCAGCTGGCCCGTTTGATTTATGGTAACGACGGGGAGGTGTTTTACGAGTACAATAACCTGGGACAGCTTACCCATAAACAGTATTTGAGTTCCAGTAGGAAAATCGACTACGTTTATGACGCGGACGGCGCGTTGGGGATAACCAAAGACTATCTGGCGAATCAGCGTACTCGTTATCACTATGATACGGCCGGCCGCCTTGTGCGCGCCCGAACCACTAAGGGGACGGCGGATGACAGCGGCGATACGCTTTTTCAGAAGGTTATGAGATACCAGGATGAAAGCAATCGGCTGATTGAGTATGGAACAGGCGGCTTTGGTGCGGTAGATTATACGGAGGTGGAATACGAGGGCGGCCTGCATAAAGATCGGGTCAGCCAAATTTGGATGCTGAACAGCGCGACAAGGAAGTACAGCTATGACGAACTGGGTCGGCGGACGCAGGAGAGGATGTCCGCGGACGGGAAGCTATATACGACCGACTATACCTGGTGGCAGACGGGCGCGCTGACGGCCTCGAAAATCAGTCAGGTGAAAAATACCATGCCGGATGGTTCACGTTCGTATTATTACCAATACGACAGTCGGGGTAATATTTCTGCGGCGGGGACGAATCGCTATGCGCAGACATCGTATACGTACGATGCTTTCAATCAGTTGGTTAAGGAAGTCATACCGTTTGAAGGGGAGAAACATTATAGCTATGACAACGGAGGAAATCTACTGAGTAAAAGGACCTATGATTCCTCCGGGGTTCTGGTCAAGACGGACACCTATGAATATACCGACGCCTCCTGGGGGGATTTGCTTACCAAGTACAATGGGCAGGCCATCACCTATGACAAGATTGGCAACCCGCTGCAATACCGGGACGGGATGAGCTTCTCTTGGGCAAACGGACGGAATTTGGCCCAGGTTACCAAAAACGGCGCAGAGATTACGTACAGCCATGATATGGATGGTCGTGTCATCCGCAAGCAGGTGAACGATCGGGTTTATGAATATGTGTACGACGGTTCGACACTGGTGGCGGAGAGGGTGAGTTATGATCTAACAGAGGATATCCGCATCCCCATCACGCTGCAGTATCTGTTTGATGAGACGGGGAAACGGTATGGATTCCGCTCCAGCGGCATGACATACCTGTATGAATTCAACGGGCAGGGCGACGTGGTCGCTTTGTACAACGCTGGGACGAAAATGGCGGAGTATACCTATGACGCGTGGGGTCGCGTGATATCGGTAAAAAGCAGCAGCGGACAGGAGATTACCAGCCCGACGGACATCGCTAATATTAATCCCATCCGGTACAGAGGATATTACTACGACGTCGATACGGGATTGTACTATCTCCAGAGCCGGTATTATGATCCGGAGGTTGGGCGGTTTGTCAATGCAGACGCTATGATAAAAGTACCTGGCACCGGTGTGTTATCTACAAATATGTTTGCTTATTGTGAGAACAATCCGGTAATGCGTTCCGATTCCACCGGTCAATGGTTTGGACTGGATGATTTAATTGCAGGAGCTGTTGGCGCAGTTGTTGGTGTTGCATCGCAGTTTGTCAGCGATGTTGTAACGAGTGCCATTAGTGGATCCTGGCAATTTTCCAATTGGCAAACTTATGTTGGCGCAGGAATAGGCGGTGCTGCTGGTGGGGTTACAACATTGTACGCCGGACCGGTAGTTGGTGCTGCAGTAGGGGCTGGTTCATCAACTTTAATTGGTCAAACTCTTGAAAATTTTACAGGAGGGCAAAAGCGTTCTGTAATAGAGATTGCGACTAATACTATCGTTGATACGACAATAGGTGCCGTGGTGAGCAAAGCTGTTCCAATTAAAGTACCGGGTATAACCTCTGGACGTAACAGCATGGATGCGGTATTTAAATCTGGTTTAACAAAATTAGGAAATAGAACTGCCTCCAAGATGTCATTGAAGGTTATCGGTAAGGGTATTACTTCCAGCTTTGTGTCTGATTTAGGTCTTGCTAGAGGAATGGGATTCAAAAGTTTTATGGATAATTCATGGAGAGCATACAATCAATGGCAAAATTCAGTTCCAACTGGACCACTCTATTGGTGCGCACCGTAATAGGAGATGATAGCCATGGATATTGGAATTTTTTTATCTATAATTTTTATTCCGCCTTGTGTGATCAGTGTGCTCTCCATGTTTCGACAATCAAGTAGTAAGGCCAGTAAAACAATGTCAGATAAAGAATTTATTGTCAGGATTCCCAATGTAGTTTTAGTAGTTGGAATGTTATGTGCTTTGATGTCAATGATTGTTTTACTTGGATTTACGTTTTTTTCAGATAAACTCCCCCATTTGATTTTTTATATTGTTTTTGGGCTTTTCTTTTGGCTTGGAATGTATTTAGTTTTGAAAACAATCAAATTTAAAGTGATTGTAAAAAATGAAAAAATAACTGTTTATTCTATTTTAAAAAAGCCGTATTCATTTACCTTTAATGAAGTCAATTTAGTGGTACGACAAGTTAAAAAGAATAAAGAGAAGTCTGAAAGAATCGTTATTAAAACGACATTAGGCAGGAAATTGATAGTTGAAAGCGGTGAAATTGCATATAAAATGTTTGCAAAAAAAGTCGAATCTGAAGTTGAAAAGAAGTATTTGTTCGGATTCAACTAGACTTGTGCATTAGCTAATTAATACCAGCAAGCATTGCTTTCAGGAAACTCATGGCAAGTGCCGTGAGCACAATGGCGATGCTTGCTGGCATATAGTATAACTTACTAAAAACGGATAAATTAGACATTTGTCTTCTGTTTTCATTAGTAAACCTATAGAGGGAGAAAATGAATCCATTGAAAAAAGAGAGTTGAAAATTCGGCATACATATACTATTGATGGAATGTACTCAATTGGTATAGATAATGTCGGGTTATACACTGATGCTGACCTTGGTACGGCTAAGGCTTCTGCTCAATACAAAGACAAAAAGTTAAGTATTGGTGCCATGGCGAGTATATGGACTCCTTCCCTTTCCATAAAGATATGGGATGTTAACATTGTATTGTCCGCCCACGTTGGCTCTGTTGGGAGTCACCTAGTCGTAGGCGATCCTAAAGGAGGAGCTAAGAAAGGATTTAAGTTTGATGGTGCTGCCGTTTGGGGATTTGGCGTATCTGTCGCTTGGTAGAGAGGGTAAAATGATTAAATTAAAACTTCAAAAAGTACTTTTATTTATACCGTTTATAAACGCAACGATCATATTAATATACGTTTATAATACAATGAAAATGAACTGGATAGGAAGGAAGTTTTTACTTGGATTGGGTATAAGTTTTTTGGTTGCAGGTCTTTCTACCGCACTTTATGAAATTATATTATTGTTGCCACTGAATTATATATGGGCAAATGTTTTAAATTTGGCTTATATATATATTACTTGCTTTTCTATCGGAATTACCTTAATCCAATACCAAAAGAGGCTGGGGCTACAATGAGTACAATTGTTCAATACGAGTTTGACTTTAATCCAATTTATACTTTTCTATCATATTATTAATACGTATGTGGTTTTTTTCTCTCAACCTTACTGATTTGTTTAGTGATTGTAGGAATTATAAAACAATTATTTAATTTAAAATTTACATGGTTATCTGCAGGTTTCCTATATTTAAGTGGCTTTTCATTGCTTGGCTATTCTGCAATAATGGTAGTTATTTTCGGTTTCCTTTCGTGGGCAATCAAAAAGAAACGGGGGTTGTAAATTGGCAAATACCGAGCCTAAGAAGATTACCTTAGAGACCTTCAAGCATCTACCAAAATGGGCCTGGTTGTTCATCATTGCTTGTGCGCTCGTTCCTGTCTCCACCTTAGGTGGGGCAATTCCAACGGTTGTAGCCATTTTGGGCATCGTATTGTGTGTACGAATGGCCGCAACACCTCATATTAAGTTACCGCTAAAATTAGTCTTATGTACTACGATTTCTGTCATGGCATGGGGATTTGCATGGCTCAGCGTATTCCTGTTTCGGAAATTTTGAAGCATTACCCGCCCCGCCGATTGGCGGGGCGGGTAATCCCGTTATTCGACCATACAATCCCAGAGAACCGCCACATGATTGTTACCCCTGCCATTTCTGACCATCCAATTGAAGGGGAAAACACTATAGCTATGACAACGGAGGAAATCTACTGAGTAAAAGGGCCTATGATTCCTCCGGGGTTCTGGTCAAGACGGACACCTATGAATATACCGACGCCTCCTGGGGGGATTTGCTTACCAAGTACAATGGGCAGGCCATCACCTATGACAAGATTGGCAACCCGCTGCAATACCGGGACGGGATGAGCTTCTCTTGGGCAAACGGACGGAATTTGGCCCAGGTTACCAAAAACGGCGCAGAGATTACGTACAGCCATGATATGGATGGTCGTGTCATCCGCAAGCAGGTGAACGATCGGGTTTATGAATATGTGTACGACGGTTCGACACTGGTGGCGGAGAGGGTGAGTTATGATCTAACAGAGGATATCCGCATCCCCATCACGCTGCAGTATCTGTTTGATGAGACGGGGAAACGGTATGGATTCCGCTCCAGCGGCATGACATACCTGTATGAATTCAACGGGCAGGGCGACGTGGTCGCTTTGTACAACGCTGGGACGAAAATGGCGGAGTATACCTATGACGCGTGGGGTCGCGTGATATCGGTAAAAAGCAGCAGCGGACAGGAGATTACCAGCCCGACGGACATCGCTAATATTAATCCCATCCGGTACAGAGGATATTACTACGACGTCGATACGGGACTGTACTATCTCCAGAGCCGGTATTATGATCCGGAGGTTGGGCGGTTTTTGAATGTTGATAGCGTGTTGGGCGGAAATGACAGCTTGCTATCATTTAACTTATTCGCATACTGTGGTAATAATCCAATTAACCGGATCGATCCTACTGGACAATCGTTTATAGCAATTGCGGGATTAGCCGCGTTGGTAGGTGGAATTATTTTTGGCTGTACTGGTAGTTCTTCGGTTACCGCTGCTGAAAAGACCCCAATAGATCCTTCGGTGCCACCACCACCTAGTTCTGGGTATGTACCGCCCAAAAAGAATCCTAACCCTGGGAAAGTACCTAATCCTAACGGTAGTGGTAAAGGTTGGCCAAGTGAAGGCGGCGGAGTATGGGTGCCTGACAACAAACAACATGGAGGCCCTGGCTGGACAGAACAGTTCCCTGGTGGTAAACATAAACATCACTATCCAGATGGGCATGTTAGAGAAGTATCGCCTGAACCGATCAATTTAGATCCACTCATAGGGACAGGATTGGTAATAGCTGGAATTGCCGCTAGTACGTATATTATAGTCAATGATATAACTGGTGTCGGCGTAGCAGACGATTGGCTGTTAGGGCCAGCCGGAGGGCTTATTACAAAAGGCGGAATTCTAATTTTCGGCTAAAAGAGGTAGTAATATGAGTTTAGATGAGTGTATAAAATATATAAGCGATTGGTACTTTTCGGATACAGTTGAACTCTTGGACTTGGTTTTAGATGATGATGTTGTAGATCCACAGTATTCTGCCATAACGACATTAAATCGTCTTTGGGTCTATCTGCAATATAAAAAAAAGACGGATAGGAGTTACGAGTGTAGCAGTGTTTCTTCCCTATTCAAGAAGATGGGATATACACCAGAGGATATTGATTTGTTTAGAAAGAAGGCGCAGGAGGAACGCAAAATTTATACTGCCGACATACTGGATACGGAGTTTTTTGAAGCCAAATAAACAAATTTAAAATAGGGTGAAATAATTTATTCCGGCAAGCATCTTCTTTTGGGGACAAAAGGCAAAAAATGTTAGGATAATCCCAAGCCCAAAAGGGTTTCAGGAAACTCCTGACAAATGCCGTGGTATCACAACGGCGATGCTTGCTGGCAGATAGCACTTTTTTCGGCCAGTAACATTCTGAAAAAGCATACCCCGGAGGGGGATAACCCCTCCGGGGTATATAGCAGGTATACGCGCATAAGCCGGAAACGTTAGATAGCCGCCGTTTTACCATTCCATCGGTTTTACAGTATCTGGAAGGAAAAGACGATTATATTTTCCGCTCAAACACAAACACTAACCTTACAAAAACAGGCAAACCCAGGGGAAGAACACCGCCCGAACCGGTGTTTTTTTGCCGTATGGGCGCGGGAAAGGCGAGTGGCGGTATGCAGCGCGGAATGAAAAAGTATGGATGGCTGGCGGCGGCGACAGCGGTGGCGATTACGGGGGTGCTGACGGCGGGCAGCCTAATGAAACCCGAGACGGTTGAGGTCAAAACCTATACACTCGAGGAACGGGCTGTGGAAAAAAACGTGTCTTGTACCGGGAAAATCGAAGCGGCGGAAAGCCGGAAGGTGTACACGGACATCTCCTGTGTGATGCAGGATGTACCGGTAACAGCGGGGCAGCAGGTGGAGAAGGGGGATGTGCTCTTTACCGTGGATGTGGACGCCACCAAACAGGTGCTGGCCACCATGGGGGGCGTTTCGCCCGATACTATCCCCACCGACAATCTGCAGCATACCGTGACGGCGCCCGTTTCGGGAATTATTACCACCCTGAACGCCGCCGAGGGGGAGATGAGCGATTCCAGCAAGCCCTGCGTGGTCATTTCCCCGAGCGATGCCCTGCAGGTGAAGGTGTCGATCCATGAGCGGGACCTGAGGAGTGTGAAGGTGGGGCAGACGGTCAAGGTGTCCGGCGTGGCGTTTGCGAAAAGCAGCTACCAGGGAACGGTGAAAAGCATTTCTCCCTCCGCCCGCACGCAGTATAACGGCAGCATCAGCGAGACGGTGGTGGACGCCGTCGTGATGCTGGCACCGGAGGAGCTGGACGACAGCCTGCGGTTGGGCTTGACCGCCAAGGCCAAGGTGGTGGTCTCCTCCACCGATCAGGCGCGGATTGTGCCCTATGAATACGTCTTGCAGGATGAAAACGACAAAGAATTCGTGTATATCTGCGAAAATGGCCGGGCGGTCAAGCGGCTGATTACCGTGGAGGATGAACTGGCTTCCGGCTATCAGGTGTCGGATGGCTTGAAGGCGGGCGATCGCATCATCACCAATCCCGATGCCGTTCCCAAAGAAGGCGCGCCGGTGTCGGTTTCCGGAAAGGGGAGATAGCTTCATGCGCGACGTACTGTCCAGCGCCCTGAAAAGTCTATCCCGCAAATGGCTGCGCACCCTGCTGACCGTCAGCGGGATAACGGTGGGGGTCATCATGGTGGTCATTGTCTCCCTCATCAGCAACGCGGGCAAGGCCGCGGTGAATAGTGAACTGGACAACATGGGGATGAACGGCCTGTCGGTGAGCACCGGCAGCGCTGTGGGCGGACTGACCCAGGACGATTTGCAGACCATCCGCCGCATTGGTCAGGTCGAGGAAGCCATGCCCCTGATGATCGAATTTTCCAGTTCCCTGCTCTGCAACGTCAGCAACAGCGCCATGATCTGCGGGATCGATTCCGGTACCACGCAGGTGATATCCCTGAAGCTGGAATATGGGCGCGCCATTTCGCCCGGCGATGTGGAAGGCGCCCTGCCGGTGTGCATGCTGGACGAAACGGTGGCCCGGGAGGCCTATCAGCGGGCCAATGTGACCGGCAAGACCATCGTTTTGCAGATAGGCGGCGTGGAGCAGGAGTTTGAAATCATCGGTGTGACTGCCACCGGCAGCAGCCTGCTGCAAAACGTGACGGAGTTTATCCCCGGCATGGTGTATATCCCGTACACCACCATGCAGAACCTGACCGGCCGGGAAACCTTTGATCAAATTGCCGTGCGGGTGCGGGACGGCTCGGACGTGGAGCATGCGCAAACCTCCATCGTTTCCGCTTTGGAGCGCAGCGGCGGCCTGGAGGGCCTTTACCGTACCGATAATCTGGCGGTGCAGAAGGAGCGGCTCAGCGGCCTGATGGACATCGTGACTCTCGTCCTCACCGCCATCAGCGGAATTTCGCTGTTGGTATCGGGGCTGAGCATCATGACCATCATGCTGGTATCGGTCAACGAGCGCACCCGCGAAATCGGCATCAAGAAAGCCATCGGCGCGTCCAGCGGCCGTATATTGTGGGAATTCCTAGCCGAAGCGGTGATCATTTCTTTGTTGGGTAGCTTGGCAGGCATTCTGTTGGGCGGCGGGCTTTGCTGGCTGGGCATGACCCTGGTGGGGGTGCGCATGACGCTGTCGCTTACCGGCCTGCTGGGACTTATTGGATTTTCCGTGGCGCTGGGCGCCCTGTTCGGCGTGTATCCGGCGGTCAAAGCGGCCAAAATGCGCCCGGTGGAAGCCCTGCGGCGGGATTAAGGGACGAGAGAGACTGTCTCAAAAAGTGTAAATATACGCAGGAGTAGGGGTGTTGCTTTGGCAACACCCCCGCTTGACATTTTATCGGCCGGGTGCTACAATGAACAAAATCGAATAGGTAAAAGGCTGGGAAAAGAAGAGTACATCCGGCAGCATGTCGCAGAGAGCTTCGGTTGGTGGGAAGAAGCACGGAGGGCCGGATGGAACATGATCTTGGAGCCGCGCACCGAACTTTGGATTTATCGCCGGAAGCTAGGCCGCGCAGGGAGACGCCCGTTACAGCGTCGGAGTATCGGCGGGATTGCCTGCCCGTACTCGCAGAGGCCCGTCGCCGTGAGGCGCGGGCAAAGCCAGGTGGTACCGCGGAAGCTAGTCTCCCGTCCTTGCAGACAGGCAGGATGGGGATTTTTTATACCCATTTTTACCGAAAACAGAAAAGGAGCTGTATGACATGAAAGACGAAACCAAATGCCTGCACGCCGGCTATCAGCCGGAGAACGGCGGCCCCCGCGTGGTGCCTATCGTTCAGAGCACCACCTATGTCTTTGATTCCACCGAACATATCGGCGCCCTCTTCGATATGCCCACAGCCCATATGTATTCCCGCTTTTCCAACCCCACCTGTGAGGCGGTGGAAAAGAAAATCGCCGCGCTGGAGGGCGGCGTGGGCGCTATGCTGACCTCCTCCGGCCAGGCGGCGTCCCTGCTGTCCATCCTCAATGTCTGCAACGCTGGAGACAGCTTCATCAGCACCTCCACGATTTACGGGGGGACGGTGAACCTGTTTGCCGTCCGGCTGAAAAAGCTGGGGATCGAATGTATTTTCGTGGATGCCGATGCGGATGAGGAAACCATCGCCAAAGCCTTTAAGCCGAACACCAAGGCGGTATTCGGCGAGACGCTGGCCAATCCGGCCCTGGCGGTGCTGGATATTGAGAAATTTGCCCGGGTGGCTCACGCCCACGGCGTTCCTCTGATTATCGACAATACCTTCGCCACGCCGATTCTCTGCAAGCCCATCGATTTCGGCGCCGACATCGTGGTGCATTCCACCTCCAAATATATGGACGGCCATGCGCTCCAGACCGGGGGTGTCATTGTGGACAGCGGCAATTTCCCGTGGGATAACGGCCGCTTCCCCGAATTCACCGAGCCGGATGAGTCGTATCACGGCGTCGTGTATACCCGGGACTTCGGCAATCTCGCCTATATCATCAAGGCCCGGATGCAGCTGATGCGAGATTTGGGCTGCTATCCCGCCGCCCACTCGGCATTCCTGCTCAATCTGGGGCTTGAAACCCTGCCGGTGCGCATGAAGCAGTACTGCGAAAACGCTATGGTGGTGGCCAAGTATTTTGCGGGCTGCGACAAGGTGGAATCGGTGCGGTACGCGGCGCTTGAGGGCGATAGGTATCATGAACTGGCACAGAAATATCTGCCGAAGGGCACCTGCGGCGTGATTTCCATTGTCATCAAAGGCGGCAAGGCCGCAGCGGTGAAATTTATGGACGGCCTGAAGCTGGCCTCCAATGAGGTGCACGTGGCGGATATCCGCACCTGCGTGCTGCATCCCGCCAGTGCCACTCACCGTCAGCTGACCGATGAGCAGCTGGTGGCCGCCGGGGTGAATCCGGGCCTTATCCGTTTTTCCGTGGGCCTGGAAAACGTGGAAGATATCCTCGACGACATCCGGCAGAGCATGGAACAGGTATAATACTGGATAAGAAACGGCCCTGCGGCTAAGTCCGCAGGGCCGTTGTCTATGTCACAGAGGCATTCATTGCCAGCCGGTCAGCTCCGCCACCTGACGGATAAGGATATCGGCAAACCGGCGGTGAGCCTTCAAATTGGGATGTCCACAGGCGCCGACTTCGCCGGCCTCCTCGGAAATGGGCGGCATAAAGGGCAGATACACGGCGCGCTCGTCCCCGACATCCTCCAGGGCCTGCCGGGCCGCCGACTCCATGTTCGTGTTGCACATGCCGTAACCCCAGATCAGCCACGCCTCGGGATAAACACGGCGCAGCTCACGGAGAAACGCGGCGGTCTTTTCCCGGAACAGCTCCGGCTCCACCTGCCCGCTCACGTCGTTTGTGCCGGCGTTGATGACCACCACATGGGGCTGCCACTGGGAAAAATCCCATTCGTCCTGCCGATGGGGGCTGCCCCAGTGGAAAAAGACCGGGATGGGCCGATCGGTTTCTCCGTTACAGTTGCGTACGACCCCCTGCCCAGAAATGCACTCATACCGGTCATCCGCGCCGAAATGGGCGGCGGTCAGGGCGGCAGCGGTCCGGGTACCGTCCTCCTCGCTGGTGAGGAAGATCGGCGTGTTCTTCTCCGCTTCGTTGCCGAATCCGCAGGTGAGGGAGTCGCCCAGGAACTCCATTCGCCGCGAAGAGGGGGCGGGCGGCGGCAGAATGGCCGGGGAATCCCCTTCCACCGTCACGGCGCTCAGACGCACGGGGGATTCCCGCGTTTCCGAGCGCTTGCGCACCCGGAGAAGATGTTCCCCTTCCTCCAGTCCGTTCACGGTCAGAAGCTCCGTATCCATTTCGACCGGCGCGGCCAGCAGGGAGCGGCCGTCCACCGACAGATCGAAGTAGGCAGGCATATCCGGCTGTACCTCGGGGGGAAGGGTGTGAACGGAAATGCCGGTTCCCCGGAAACGGAGGGAAAATCCCGCGTTGGTCCATTCGGGCTGCAGCTCCGGCACCCATAAGATGCGGCCGTGAGTAAGGACGTGTTCGGGAAACAGAACCTGGGTCACAGTCATAACGATATCCCCTTTTGTGTTATGGATAGGTTGAGACGCTGCTTGTTGTGCAGACTTACCCTGCCAGTATAGCAGATGATTGGAGAGGGTACAAGTCCCAGTTTGGTAAAAAAAGGCGGACGGCTTAAGCCGTCCGCTCTTTGCTATGCTTAAGCATGTAGGGGACAGCGCGAAGCGGTGGCCCCTACAAAAAG
>URCA01000027.1 GCA_900546265.1 uncultured Oscillospiraceae bacterium
ACTATTTTTAAGGAGGTATTATGACTTATCGAATAATGTTACTTGTCGAATTAACCCGCCCGGAGGAGGTACAGCATGACCCGGCAGGATGATCCCACTTCGGGCCAAGTTGGCCCGAAGTCCCAATTCCAGCCGGACAGCGAAAAGCCACGCCCATCCGAGCGGCTGCGGCCGGACGAGGAGCCGGGAATCGCCAAATCAAAGCTGCGGGCAGACAAGACTGGATCCAAGCTGGAACAGGCCAGAGTAAGGCTGGCCGCTCAAAAGCCAAAGAAGCCGCCCGGTATTGGAAAAAAGGCAGTACGGCAGATACGGGCCGGGACATGGCAATATCTTCACGACAAAATCCATCAGGTGGAGCAGGAAAACGCCGGTGTGGAGGGTGCCCACAAATCCGAACTGACCGCCGAGGGAGGGCTGCGCAGGCTGTCACGCTATGCGAAAAAGCGGTGGAACACCCGCCCCGCCCGGCTGGCGGAGAAGTGGGAACGCAAAAATATTCGGGCAAATACGAAATGGGAATTTCAGAAAATGGCGCAGGAGCATCCGACGTTGAAAAGCAATGTTCTGTCCCGGGCCGTACAGAAGCACAAGCTGAAACAGCAATATGCGAAAAAGGCACGACAGACGGCCAAGCAGGGAGCCAAAGCAGCGGGCAAGGTGGCATCGTATACGGAAAAGGCGGCCCGTGCCGTGGGCGGGGTGATCTTGCGTCATCCGGTGGGAGCGCTGATCGTGGCGGCGGCTGTCCTTGTGGGGTATCTGCTCTGCTCGGTGTTCTCCCTGTTCCCTCTGCTGGGAGGCGGGATGACGGGCACAGTGGAAAGCGCCGCCGCATATACCGCTGCGGATGCCGATATTATGGGAGCCGAAACGGACTACAACGCTTTGGAGGAAGCCTTGCGTCAGGAGCTGGCCGGGATCGAGGCAGCACACACCGGCTATGACGAATATCGCCGTGATGTGGACGGTATCGGGCACGCTCCCCACGAGCTGGCCGCCTATCTTTCCGCCAAATATGGTGCGTACACCCGGGCAGGGGTACAGGAGGAGCTGCGGGCTTTATTCAGCGAGCAGTATGTCCTGACACTGACCGAAGCGGAGGAGCAATGGGCGGACGCCGACGGAAATATCCATGTGCGGCGTGTCCTGTACATCACCCTCCGCAGCCGTAGCCTGTCCGATCTGGCAGGCTCCCGGCTGAACGCCGAACAGAAGGAGCTTTACGATGTCATGCTGGAACTAAAGGGCAACAGGCCCGACCTATGGAATGAAAGGAGCGCCTATGAACAGTAAGATTGAAAAAATCGACAGAGAATTGGAAAAGGCCCGGGATAAGGCCGCCGAATGGGCGGCCAAAGTGCGGGAGCTGGAACGGCAGCGGCAGGAGGAGGAAAACAGCCAGATCGTGCAGGCGGTGCGCTCCCTGAAGCTCACGCCGGAGGAGCTGGCCGCCTTTTTTCAGAATCCCGCCAACCTGACAGCTTCGGGCCAAGTTGGCCCGAAGTCCACGAACAAGAGCAAGGAGGAATCAGCCCATGAAGATTAAAGCCTGTATTCCGACGGTACTGGCCGCCCTGTCCCTGTTTATCCTTCCGGCCAGTGCGGAGCCGCTTTCACCGCCCGGCACCGGAACAGTGATCGACAGCGGCACCGACGAGGACGGCAAGGAATTTTACACCATCCAGGCCCCCGACAAGGCCGTGTTCTATCTCATCATCGACCGGCAGCGTGGAACGGAGAATGTCTATTTTCTCGATGCGGTTGCCGCAAAGGACTTGCTGTCCTTGGCAGAGCCGGAGAAAAAACCGCCGGTCACGCAGACCACAGCCGCCCCGCAGCCGGAGACTCCGGCCCAGCCTGCACCGCAGGGCTCCGGCAATCTCTGGCTTCTTGCGGCGGTGTTGGCCGTGGTGGCCGCTGGCGGCGGGATCGGGTATTACTTCAAGATATACCGTCCCCGGCATCAAGTTCCCGATCTGGACGAGAATGACAGCGACGAGCCTGCGCCGTGGGATGACGATACCAACATAGACGAAGAAACGGAGGAGGACGAATGAATTTCACCGACAGTCCCTATGAAAAGATGATGAAGGAAATCCCCCGCCCCTATCGGGAGGAGGTTCCCTGCAAGACCTGCCGCCACCGTTTCCGCTGTAAGGGGCGGTGCCGGAAACGGTTTCGGGCGCTGCGGGAAAAGCAGGCCGATGCTTGGGGTCAGACCGACCCGGAGCGATAGATGCGGCGGGAGCTTACCCGTGACGAGCGGCGGGCGATCCGGCGATTGGTGACAAGCCTATGCGCTAACTATGACAGGACGGAGGGGCTCTGCTTGCCGCTGGACTGTCCCTGCTATATGCTGAACAAGTGGTGGACGGGCGGCTTCTGCCGTTACTTTGAGGCAGCGGTGCTGCCGGTGAATTCGGCACTGGCAGCGGCTGTCACCGGCAAAGGAGCAGCCCCGGACACCCGGCTCTGTGCGGTATGCGGGCGAGCGTTCCTTCCGGCTGGGAAACAGGCATATTGCTCCGTTATTTGTGCAGAGGCCGCCCGCCGGAAACGGCAGCGGGAATACATGAGAAAAAGGCGGGTCGGGCGTTAGCTTTAGCCGCCCGTAAGCCCGCCTGTATCAACGCTTCCCGGTCACACTTCCGGGGCGGGTGGTATCTGTTCACCTCCCGCCCCGGTTTATGGCCGAAAAAGCTAACATCGAAAGGAGTATGCCGATGGATATGGTACAGGGATATGCAATCCGGCAAGTGGTTTTGTTTGAGAACAACCGTGGGATCGCTTTCGGGGAAAATCCGGCGGCTCCCTCACCGTTTGCAACATGGCAATATACCGAGAATGACAGCCAGCGGGATTATTATTGGGGACACTATTTCCCGGACGAAAAAAGCGCACGGGACGATTTTGATTCCCGTGTGAAAAGGTATCGCAGCGATATGGGATTCAAGGAAAAATCTTCCATTATCGGCAGGCTGAAAGAGGCTTCCGACCGGCAGGAACCGTCCAAAGCCGACAGGCCGATGGAGCGAGAGGACAGATGACGGGACGGCGTACCCGGGACATTCATCTCCATGTGATGGTGTCGGCGGAGGAGCTTGCACAGATACGGGAGCGAATGGCGGATGCGGGTATCCGCAACGCCGGAGCCTATATGCGGAAAATGGCCCTAAACGGGTATGTGCTTCATGTTGATCTTGAGCCGGTGCGGGAGCTGGTTTCCTTGCAGCGGCGGTGCGCCAACAATCTGAATCAGGTGGCTGTCCATGCCAACACCTGCGGCGTATACCCGGACGAGATCGCCGGGCTCCAACGGGACTATCAGGCGCTATGGAGCCGGGTGTCCGCTGTGCTGAATCAGCTGGCGGCGATTGTGGATAAATGACGATGGCAAAGGGACAGGCCGGACAAGACTCGACCCCCATCGGCATCCTTGCGTCCTCCACGGCCCGGATGATACAATATAGGTAGGATATATCCACTGAAAGGAGCTGCAAATATATGCGTATCATTTTCAAGATTTTTGCCGTGCCGATTATGCTCATCCTGACCGTGGTGGTTGCCGTTTTCAAAGCCCTGCTTCATGTGGGCGCATGGCTGCTGGGAATAGCCTCCGGGCTGATAGCGCTGCTCGCTGCGGCAATGCTGTTTACCGGGGAATATGTGGGAGGTGGTGTATACATGGCGCTGGCGTTTTTGGTGTCGCCCTTTGGGCTGCCCACCGTGGGGGCATGGCTTCTGGCCCATTTGCAGATCGTCAACTACTCACTGCGGGATTTCATTATGAGCTGACAGCTTCGGGTCAAGTTGGCCCGAAGTATCGAACACGAAGAACGGCGGCCCGATTTGGGCCGCCGTTCTTCGTGTATCCATCCTGCCCGTCCCATTTTGGTATCCGTCTATCACATTCCAAAATCTTTCACAATACGGAGGAGATGACGTACACGGCCACTACCTATCTAAAATCGCATCATATCAGTAGCGGCAAGACAATTCGGGAATCCATGCAGGATCGTTTTGATTACGGACAAAACCCGTACAAAACGCAGGACGGAGATTTGATTCTGTCCTACGAATGTGACCCCGAAACGGCTGACGCAGAATTTCTTTTAAGCAAGGCAAAGTACAAAGCAATTACAGGCAGGGAGCAGAAGCGAGACGAGGACGTGCTGTGCTATCAAATACGCCAAGCCTTTCCACCCGGCGAATTGGATGCGGAGGCGGCCTTGCAAACCAGCTATGAACTGGCGATGCGCTGGACAAAAGGCAATCATGCCTTTTTTGTAGTGTCCCACGTGGATCGTCCCCACCCGCATTGTCATATTTATTATAATTCGACCTCGCTGGATTGCGCCCGGAAATTTCGGGACTTTTTAGGGTCGGGCCGTGCCTTGCGGCGGTTGTCTGACCGGGTATGTATTGAGCATGGCCTGTCGGTGATTACCAACCCAAAGCTGCACAGTCAGGGGAAATTCAAGCACTACGGCGATTGGCTGAACGCAGGTGGAAAACAACCGACCTATCTGGAACAGCTGCGGACAGTCATCGATGCGGCGCTGGCGAAACAGCCTGCTAACTTTGCCGCTTTTCTCTCATACATGGAGGCGGCAGGATATACAGTCAAGCACGGTCGCAGCGGGAGCATCAGCTTTCTGGCTCCCGGCCAGAAACGTCCCACTCGTCTGCGTGCCTCCACCCTCGGGGAAGGCTACGGGCCGGAGGAGATACAGGCCGCCATATCGGGTAGCCGACGGATCACGGAGGCGACGGATCGCAAGGTCAACCTGATCGTGGATATTCAGGCCAAGCTGCGAGAGGGTAAGGGGCCGGGCTATGAACGATGGGCCAAGGTTTTTAACCTCAAACAGCTGGCGGCGGCGCTGGCCTATTTACAGGAAAACAACCTGCTGGAATATGCACAGCTTGAGGAAAAAGCGGAAGCGGCTGCCGGGCAGTTTCATGCTCTGATGGACGAGATCAAGACCATCGAGGCAGCGCTGACCGTCAACCGGGAGCTCAAGGCAGCCACGGTGAAATATGCCAAGACCCGTCCCGTTTTTGAAGCCTACAAGGCGGCGGGCTACAGCCGGAAATTTCTTGCGGAGCATGAAGCGGAGCTGGCGATCTACCGGGCCGCCCGAACCGATTTTCAGCGGCTTCTGAACGGGGCGAAGCTGCCGAAAATGGACAAGCTCAAGGAGGAGGGCCGTAAGCTGACCGACCGAAAAAAGGCGTTGTATGCGGACTATCAGGAAGTCAAACGGGATATGCAGGAGGTGTTGGCCGCCAAGGCCAACATCGACTATCTGCTCGGCTACGACGGGCAGGAGAAAAACAAGAAACAGGAGCGATAGCGGATGGGACGCATAAGGAGCAAAGCGACGCAACCACTTCGGGCCAACTTGGCCCGAAGCACCGGGTTTGGGGAGGCTCCCCAACAAGCAGTTTTATGCGGTTTCGCCGTAAGGCAAACCGTGTAAAACTTGCAACTGTGGCCACAGTTGCCCTGCTTGCCGCTACCCACTACCAAATTCTAAATCATAGTTTAGTCATTATATCTGATCTGGCGCAGACTGGCTTGAACGCATATCCAGCTTAATGCGATTCGCCACATTCTGTATCTTGAAACAACCCTGTAGGGTCGATGAGCGGGAACAGAAAATTATTATAGTCAATTATTTTACATTTGCCATGCCTGTGGCTGTCTGCAATGCCAAAGGAGCTGGCTGTATGCACTCAGGCGTACAACAATGATATTCTCAACTTTTCCCACAGGAAATGCCAAGTGTGTCGCAGAATGTAAGCGGAATGGTATTCAGCTTACGGTGTGAGTCGATAACCGGGATGCACTGACCATATCTGCTCATCGTCCCAATCACGCAGGCCGGACGGCTGCTGGGAATATTAAGGTAGATTTCCTCCGATCCGCTTCAAAAACATACACTATTTCTTCGGCGGTAATGCGCTCATTGCTTTCAACTCGCGTCGGCACAGAATTGCGCAAAGGACAAATGCCAGGGTATCCGCCACAGGCCCCGCCACGAGAATGCCAGACAACTGCCAGAAGTAAGAGCAGATGAGCATAGCCGGGATATAAAACAACAATTGTTTTGAGAGCGAGGCAATAGCAGCCTTAACTGGCTGTCCAATGGCCTGGAAGAATATCCCCGCAGCCAGTTGTAACCCGTCCAGAAATACCAGCGCCAAATAAATGTGGAAGCATTGCACCGCAAATTCTTCATACAGGTCGGATTCAGTTCCAAAAATACGGATAAGCTGCAGGGGGAAACATTGAAAAATCGCCCATGACGCCAAAGTAATAACGCTGCAGACACCCGCGCTTAACAGAAATACCTTTTTCACCCGGTCATATTTCTCCGCGCCATAGTTAAAACCTATAATCGGCTGGCTGCCGCTGGCAACGCCAATACCGATGGAAAGCGCCAGCACATTCACTTTCATACACAATCCAAAAGTGGTGATTGGAATATCCGGGCCATAAACCGAGCTCGCCCCATACTTCGTGAGCAGATTGTTAGAAATCATAGCGACAACTGTAGATGTGAGATTGTTAAAGCAGCTCGCAAATCCAAGACTTGCGATCCGTCCGATTATTTGCATATCCAATCCAAAAGATGCTTTCGTCAAACGGATTGTTTGAAATCGGAACAGATATACTGCGTTGCAAATCAGCCCGACGCATTGACTCATAATCGTAGCCAGAGCCGCCCCCTCCACGCCCCAGTGAAATACAAAAATGAAAAGAGGGTCAAGGATCGTATTTAGAATGGCTCCGATCATCATAGAGAACATGGCAAATTTGGGACTGCCATCTGTCCGAATTGCCGAATTGATCACGATCGCGACAATGGCGCAGGGGAATCCAAACACAATGATGCGGCCATAATTCAGGACATAGGGGAGAATGTTATCTGTCGCGCCAAACAACCGGCAGAGGGGCTTCAAAAAAATGGATGCCAGCACAACGAAAATAGCGCTGATCACAGCGGATGAGGCGACCGCATTCCCGACTCCCTTAGCCGCCTTTTCCGGTTCGCCTTTCCCCAGGTGCAAACTGAAAAATGCCGCAAGGCCATCGCCAAACAGGGCTGCGACCGAAATCGCGATCGTGGCAATCGGCGCAATGATGTTCGTTGCCCCGTTTCCCAGAAAGCCAACGCCCTGACCGATAAAGATTTGATCCACCATGTTGTACAGCGAATTGATAATCAGTGAAATAATACTTGGAATAGCATATCTTGCCAGTAGCTTGCCGACCCGCTCATGGCCAAGTGGGTTTGCTGTTTGTACATTGTTCATGGCAAAGTCCTCCTTCGCTTTAATAAATAGAATTCTATCTATATGGGCAAAAAATTTACCGGGTGTTTTCTGTCATTTTCAGGATGACCGTTTCGAATACCTGCAGATCCTCCTCGGCGATGCCGTAAAAAACACTGTGCATATAGCAGGTAATGCGTGAAGTGATGTCGGTCTGCATTTTGAGCGCCTTGTCTGTCAAGATAAGCTTCTTAAATCTGCCGTCACCAGCAATAGTTTCCCGGCGCAGATAGCCGCCCCGAACCAAATTATTGACCAGGCTTGTAACAGAGGGGCCCTTGATATCCAGAAACTCTTCCAAGTCTTTCGTAAACACATCTTTCCGCCCGGACTCCATCATGATGTAATGCAAGACATGGGCTTGAATGCCGGTCAATGGCATATCTGAGAATTGACGCATGAAATAGCGGCGCATCATTCTCGTTAATTTGTCGAACTTTCCCATCAATTTTACATCATCCATCGTACACAACTCCAGTCATACAGATAGAATTCTATGCAAGTACATGATAATACACCTGCGTGGTTCAAATGTCAAGGGGGGAGAATATTATTTTGCAATATATCTCTGTGATGTAAATAGATATGAACCAATCTAGGGCGTATCTGAAAAGTCAGACAACTTCGTCATTTTAACAAAAGGGAGATAGAAGCCACATATACGAACGCCAAAAACGAAGTGGCGAGTTTATCATATCTGGAGGCAACACGACGGAACTGTTTAAGTTTGTTGAAAAAGCACTCAACCAGGAGGCGCTCCTTATAAAGACACCAATCAACATACCAAGGCTCTTTTGCGTTCTGCTTTGGTGGAATCACATAGTTAGCATTGTGCTGTGTGATATAAGAGCGGATCTCGTTTGTTCCATAGGCCCGGTCACCCAGAACATTGCAGCCTGCGATTGTTGTTGATTCAAGCAGAGGAACAGCCATCTTAGAGTCATGAACCTCACCGCCGGACAGCAGGAAAGAAACGGGATTTCCCAGCCCGTCAACGATAGCATGAATCTTTGTGGTTTTTCCGCCTCGGCTTGTTCCGATAAACTGGTTATATTCTGAATTTACAGCCCCTTTTTTGCTCCCGCACTTTGCGGATGTGCTTTTATCGAAGTGCTGTCGATGCTCAGATTTTCCATATCAGCATCTGCGTTCAGGGCATGGAAAATAGCCTCCAGCGTTCCATCGTCACGCCACTTGCAGAATCTGCTGTATACGCTTTGATGTGGAGGATACCGGCTGGGAATATCCTCCCATGCAGAGCCACTACGAGCAAGCCAGAGGATGGCGTTCAACATAGTCTTGTTATCCCATTTCGCAGGACGGCCTGTTTTGGCTACTGGGAAAAGATACTGGATGCGCTCCCATTCGTCATCGCTGATTTCATATCGTTTTGCCATTGGCTATCATCTCCTATTTGTTTTTAGTGTAGCAAATGATAACCTTTTGTGCAATTTTTTGTTTTCAGATACGCTCTAGTATGTTAAACACCAAATTTACCTCCGCTACAAACTGCATTTTTTATCCGGCGCTTTCTACATTTTATCACTGGTGCTGACACTTTCTTACAATTTATTTTCCGCATTGAACTCATTTAGATAGCTCTATTATTAATAGACGACTTAAAAATGCTCGCAGGCAACGTGTCGCAAGTATTGAGCAACATATGTTGTTGAAGCTAATTTTTACGATGTGTTATGCTGATTTTATACAAATGCTTTGTCTATGAAAACAAAAGAGATCCAGGGTTAGCGTTCATAGCGTAGAGGCACAGCATGTTGGACTCTGCTGCTATTTTATTACTTGGCATTGAGAATTATATGGGAGGTAGTTTCATGAAAGCTTCGGAGTTTGCAAAGGCAAAGACAGAATTTGACGGCGGCCTGTACATAACAGACAATACGGAAATTGTAAATGCTACTCCTGCAATCTTGGATCTATTTTCATGTTATGAATTAAGGAGGAGCGATACGACGGTTGCCTTTTATAAAAGGATATGCTTTTCAAAAGAGTTCTCGCCAGCATTAATGAAAGAAGCCAGCGCAAAATTCGCCATTCCGTCGCTTACAAATGCTGAGGACCATATAGTACTGGCACGCGGAGAGGAGATATACGTGCATGCCAACACCGACAGGGGGCTGCTTTACGGCGCCGCTTCACTTCTCCATTTGTCAGAAGGGGGCTACGTAAAAAACTTGTGCTTCTATAATTCTCCTATCTGTCAGGAGCGGGGGATAAAGCTATTTATTCCATCAAAGAGGAATGTCCCTTTTTTTAAAAAGTTTGTCAATATGCTTGTCTTTTACAAGTTTAATACGATTATGATTGAAGTAGGGGGGGCGATGGAATACAAACGGCATCCGGAAATCAATAAAGAATGGGTGGCGTATTGCAGGGAGATGTCGGAATATTCCGGAAAAACGACGGTTATACAGGACAAAACCTTTCCATGGTATAAAAACGCCATTCATATGGAAAATGGCGACGGCGGCTATTTGAGCCAGGACGAATTAAGAGGTTTGATTCAGTACTGTAAAGAGCGCGGGTTTGAAGTGATTCCCGAAGTTCCCTCTCTGGGACACTGCGACTATTTGATGATGGGAAATCCCGATATTGCCGAGCGGGCCGACGATCCGTATCCGGACACCTATTGCCCCTCAAATCCCAAATCTTATCAAATATTGTTCGATGTCATTGACGAGATCATTGATGTCTTTGAGCCTTCGATAATGAACATTGGCCATGATGAATACTATACCATAGGAGTTTGCGAGAAGTGCAGAGGGAAGAGTGGAGCGGATCTTTTTTCGGCTGACGTGAATAAAATTGCAGACTATTTGGCGGCTAAAAACGTCCGAACGATGATTTGGGGAGATAAGCTGCTCAAAAATGCAATCGTTCCTGGGTCGGGCCCTTTTGGTGGAGCACAGATTAAAATGTATACCCCTGCCTTTCACATACAGGACGGAAAATTCATTGGGATCATGCCGGCGACTTATCAGGCGATCGATAAAATATATAAGGATATTGAAATCCTGCACTGGAATTGGGGCCTTGCAGAAAATCTTGAGGACGAACTCTTTGAAGCGGATCTACATATCCGTTATGGAAATTTTGAAAGCTATCTTTTCCCGAACTGGCGGCGTCATATGTCCAAGGGGAGCCGGGGGGCGATAATCTCCAATTGGAGTACACTGAATGAAACGATTTTGCAGCGCAATGGGATTTTCTTTAATATCGCGTATTCTTACGTCATGTTTTGGGATCCAGATTACCGGGAAGAGAATTTTGAAACCATTCGGGACGCTGTGATGAAAAGCCTTTATAATATAAAAAACCCGGAATTGCAGGAGTGTCGTGTCTGCCAGGATTCGCCGCATCCCTCCTTTATAGAAATTACATATAATACGGATTATCATCCGGCCTATCAATGGTTTGTGGACGGGGTGTTTCCGGAGGATTCTGTTTATGAAATCGGAGAGGTGCGTTTCTTATATGCCGATGGTATGACGGCGGATTTCCCGGTTAAATATGGAGAAAATATTGGGTTTCGATATGCGTCTTGGGAACGCGTTATGGATGATTCCCAGGCCATGTACAAGATGGACAACCACCTAATAGAAACGACCTACAGCACCTGTCCGGTACAGGATGGAAAGCAGACCTATTACAGGCATCTTTTTAAAAATCCTTATCCGGAAAAGGAACTGACGCAGATTTTGGTAGAACCAAAAGAAGAAAAAGGCTGCCGCATTTTTGTCAGGCAGATCGACAGGATGATAAATCGTCCGTAGTGGAGGCAAAACATGGCGGAAACGGTCAAATGGCCGATTAGAATCCATCAGGATGGCGGCTATTTTGAGGATCAGAATGGGAAACCATTCTTCTGGCATGGGGATACCTGTTGGAGAATTTTCTGGATGATGTCTTTTGAAGAAGCGTGCCGCTATCTGGAAGACCGCGCCCAAAAGGGATTTACGGTCATCCAGGCGCATATGCTTCCTCATCGGCTATATCAGAACAATGTATATGGAGTAAACCCGTTTAAAAAGCCTGGAAACATCGAAGCTTTGAATGAAGCGTACTTTGTCAATGTGGATCGTGTTATCGCGTATGCGGAAAATCTGGGACTGGCGGTGGCAATTGCCCCTATGTGGCTCAGCACATGGGAAGACGACTGGCATACGCTGTATCATGGAGAACCACTTTATCGTTATGCCGAACAAGTTGCCGAAAGATGCAGCAGGCACCGCAATGTGATAGCTTTTATTCATGGAGGGGATGACGATGCAATTCCGCTTCATGATGAGATCCGAATATGCGTACCGCTCTTTAAAAAATATGGCCGGCATATTCTCCATACGTTTCATGCGGGTATTGGCCCCAGCTATCCGTTTTTCGGCGATGAGAACTGGTATGATTTTTGCATGAACTATACCTATGATTATGATGCTTGTATTCAGCAGATGATGGGAGCCAGGACAAAATACCCCAACAAGCCAGCGCTCCTTGGAGAGACCCATTATGACGGAAACGACGGGATTACGCCATCGGTTATACGCAAATTTGCTTATACATCGGTTATCTTAGGAGGAGCGGGGCAAACTTACGGCAACAAAGACATATGGATGGCCAACATGTTCCTGTTCGACGCCCTCTATACGGCTGCCTCTCAAAATATGATGGTTTTAAGAGAACTGTTCGAGCGGATTCCCTGGCATCAGCTTGTTCCGGATTTTCAGGGCCAGCTGTTTTGTACGACGAGAGCGTTAATGCCACATGCATCCTCTCGGCTGATTCCGGCCGCGCGGACAAGGGATGGGACAAGCATTTTGGCGTATGTGACGGATCGCCGCTTATTTACACTCCTCCCAGAATACGGATTTTCCGGGGAATGGGTGGATCCAGTCAGCGGGCGTTCATTTGCTCTGGTGGGAAAGCCGGGTGACGTCCTGCAAATCCCAGGCCACAACGCAGACGGCTCAGATGACTGGATTCTACACGTACACCTGATGGAATAAGCGAGGAAAGGAGAAAGCGCCGCCCGGAGGGGAGGCGTGTCGTAACTATGAAGCTTCTATTTTTAGGCGGACCGGGCAATATTTCGGAATCGGCCATCTCGTACTTTCTGGATAATGGCGATACGGTTGCGGTGATAAAGCGGACAAAAGGCGGCCTTATGGGCTTTGAGGGGAAAATCGCCGTCTACTATGGTGATCGGGATCGGCTGGACGTACTGCTTCCCGTATTCTCGGAATTTCAACCGGATATCGTAATCGATTGTACCTGCTTTGAGATAAAGCAGGCGGAAACGGTTGTCCGCGCCTTATACACGGTGCCATGCAGAAGGCTAATTTTCATAAGCACGGCGGATGTTTACGGATATCCGCTGACGAACCTCCCGATGCATGAGGACGATCCATGGAATAAGCCAAACGGAAAGTATGCCGAGGATAAAAAGGCCATAGAAGCACTGTACCAGAGAGCGTTTTGGAACAGGCGGCCCGCACTTACGATTGTCCGCCCCGGATATTCTCTGGGTAAGACCTTTGCCCTTACGTCCTTTGAAAGAAACCGCGGCCAACATCTCATTACCCGAATCCGGCAGGGAAAGCCGGTGTATTCACCCGGCGACGGGACGACCTTGATCGATGCGGGGGCCGCCTTTAACACCGGCAGAATGCTTGCTAGAATCTGTGAAAATGAGAATACCATTGGACAGGCCTATAACTGTGCCAACGATCATGCGGTTACTTATGACGATTACCTGCAGGCGTTTGCGTCGGCGCTGGGGAAAACCGTGCATATTGTGCACATTCCGACGGATTTTATGTTTTCATTGGGCCGTCAAGAGGTGGCGGACAGTATTCTGGGGGATCTTGCCAGATTCAATCTGTATTTTTCCGTTGACAAATTCCGGACCGAATTTCCGGATTTTAAGTGGACATACTCTCTGACGGACGCTGTGCGGGACTTTATGGAGTATCAGGAGTCGGTGGGCGGTTTTGAAGGAGCAGAAGAGCGGATGTTTGAAGACAAGGTTGTCGATCTGTGGCTTCAAAGTATGGCGGGGGTAAAAGCTTATATAAGTCAAAACATCAATTGATCCGATGTAGGCTCGACGGCGGTGTCCGCTGGGGAAGGGAGGAAACCGGGCATGAAGGATATATATGCATTAACGCCGGAGAAAAGAGAGGAATTCAGCAGGCATTTGATGCCGTGCCTCAAACGTCCGGGCGGGCTGTCCCTTCGGGGAGGCGAGGGAATTTACATAGAAGATCTGGATGGGAAACGCTATATGGATTTCACTTCGGAACAGTTTGTCTGCCTCTTGGGCTTTGGTAATGCCGAGGTTGCGCGGGCCATTTATCAGCAGGCGCTAAATATGCCAGTTGTAGCGCCGCTCCATCAGACAGACCTTCGATATCGTGTGTACCATAAGCTGGCCTCTATAGCGCCGCGCCATTTGAACCGAGTGGCGTTTACGATGGGCGGCGGGCTGGCTATCGAATCGGCGATGAAGATAGCCTTGAAGAACGTAGAGGGATCGCGGAATTTTGTAACCCTATACGGAGGATACCACGGAACTACCTTCGGCACGGCGGACGGCACCTTTCTTGCAGGAAAGGGAGCCGCCGACGCGGCGGTAAACGAATTCTTTTACCGGTTTGCCACTATGGCCGAGCATCACGTTGTCCGCGCGGAGAGACCCTACTGCTATCGGTGCCCATATGGAAAGAAGTCTGGAGAATGCGGTCTGGAGTGCGCCGAATCTCTGAAAAGGACGATTCTGTATGGTGTTGCGGGGCCCGCCGCCGGCGTGATCCTGGAACCTATCCAATCGGGAGGGGGCCAGATCCCTTTTCCCAAAGCGTATTTGCAGCGCGTTCGTGAAATATGTGATGAAGCGGGGACGCTCCTGATTTTTGATGAAATACAAACATTTGCCCGAAGCGGGAAATTTTTTGCGGCAGACTATTATGGAGTCGAGCCGGACATTCTCGCGTTTGCAAAGGGCATTGGGGGCGGGATACCGGTTGGTGGTATTCTAGTTCATGATCGGCTGGACGGCTTTGACGATCTCATGGAAGATATGCAGACCTTTCAGAACAACCACTTGAGCTATGCGGCCGTCCTAAAAACGCTCGAAATCATTGAACGGGATCGACTGCTTTGCAACGCCGCCGAAGTGGGCGGATACATAACATCTCGGCTAAAAGAGATGCAGGATAAATTCGCTTTTGTTGGGGATGTACGTGGCCCTGGTTTGGCGATCGGAGTGGAATTGGTTAAAGATCCCGTTACAAAGGAGCCTGTAGATGACACAACGATGGAACGGCTGCTTTGGCGATGCGTGCAGCATGGGCTGTTTTATCAGAACGCGCATAATGTGATAAAGCTCAAACCGCCTCTAATCATCACGATGGAACAGGCGGCAGAGGCTATGAATATTTTGGAACACTGTTTGGAAGAGGCTGTGTAAATGAAAGCGGTTGTGAAATATGGGGAATTGCCGGGGCAGGTGGATTACAGAGATATTTTGGAACCCATCTGCAAAGACGAGGATGTCAAAATTGAGATCCGCGCCTGTGCCATCTGCATGACGGATCTACATATTGTTGCGGCGACCTATCCTTGGAAAGTGGGGACGCCGTTGGGACATGAGTTTTGCGGCGTGGTAGTAGAAGCGGGAAAGAACGTCTGCAAATTTAAGGTGGGGGATCGCGTGGTAGCCTGCATGAATGGAGGCTTTGCGAAATACGTAGTGAAAAACGAAAATGACTGGGTGTTTCCCCTGCCCGATACAATCTCCTTTCAGGAAGGAGCGCTTTTGGAACCTCTGGCAGCGGCGGTCAACAGCGTTTTTCATCATTCGCATATTCTGCCAATGGATTCCGTGCTGATAGAAGGCCCCGGCGTGCTGGGGCTTTGTGCGCTGCAGGCAGCGAAACAACTGGGGGCCCGCGTGATGGTTTCGGGAACCGTTGTGGATGCCAGTCGGTTGAAGACGGCTGAGCGACTGGGCGCAGACAGAACCCTAAACGTCATGGAGGAGGATCTCCTGCTTGCAGCCGAAGAGTTTTCCGACGGCCGGGGTATGGACACGGTCTTGGAATGTTCCGGAAGCCAGGCGGCGCTTGACGCCGGTCTGCAGGTGCTCCGCTATGGCGGGCAGCTAACGCAGGTGGGGATTTTCGCGAAAAATGCCACGGTGGATTTGGGGCAATTGGTTTATCATGATCGCAGCATTGTGGGAAGCGTGGCATATGACCGGGAAACTTGGATGCGGACAATACGATTGGTTGAATCGGCGCGCATAGATGTCAAAAGCTTTATTTCGGAAACTCTTCCCCTGTCCGAATGGAAACGCGGGTTTGAAAAGGCAGCCAAAAGAGAGGGCTTTCGCATCCTGCTTCTTCCGTAGAGCACAGAAGAAACATAGAGAAAAAACAGGCAGGGCAGGCGCGCTCAATAAAGAAACGCGTCTGCCCTGCCTGTTTTAACGGCGGCGTTTTAATCGTGTATCTCGATCCGCATTCCGTCATGAAGCCAATTTGAGGACAGATGCCATACAGGTGTCCGCAGCAGAGGATCCTCAGTGGAATCGACTGGCCTGCCGTTCACATATAGGCTACGCACACCGCTGTGTGTATTCCGGTAAAGGAGAGTTAACGCATGCCCCTTGACGACTATACGCAGTTCCGCGTGATCGCAAGGCATTTCGCGCGGCATCTGGATTGTCAGCCCGTCTAAATCCGGCACGATTCCGAAGCCATGCTTTATAAGGCCTTTTATCAGTACTGTACCGCTGCCTGTATACCAGTCGCCCATCGATTCACCGTCTATTCCGTACGCCGGATTGTAACAATAGGAATTCGGCATCACAAAGGGCGTCATGGTGCAATTACTGTGAGAAATTACCATTGATTTCTCCATCTGTTTCCATGCCAGCCCCCCTTCGCCCAATGCGAATAGCGCCATGACGGCAAACAGGCTGGCGTGGACATACGCCGTGCCGTTTTCATAGGTTCCGGGCGTCGTCGTACAGATCCGCCCAACCAGCGGCCGCATGGAAGGCGGAAAAGGCACGTCAAAGGTTCTTAAGCCATATTTTGAGTCCAGCTGTTCAAAGGCCTTCAGGATGCTTTCCCGCATGGTAACGTCCGTATGGATCATACCGGAAAGCACCCAGAACGCATGGGAGGTGGAGCTGATTCGCGCACGGTTGTCGGGATCTCTCCAGGAACCAATCTTATATGAAAGCTTGTCCCCCCAGCCATGCACGACGCGCCTCTCCTGCGCGGCGTTCCTATCGATGGCGTACTGGAACAGACCGGCTTCTATTTGGCGGCGATATCGCGAATAGCCGGCTGCCTTTTCTTTATGTAGGCCGATCTTTTTCAAAATGGCAGCCATTTCCTTACAATTCTGATAAAAATGCAGCGTGGCCATGACCGATACACCGGATCCGAACAGCTTGCCGGGATCACGGGTGCCGCCCAGCTCGTTAATGGAATCGTTCCAATCGCCGTATAGGGCGCGCAGACAGCCTGTCCCGCCTTCGCTGTCGAGATTGCACGCGAGAAAATCCATGATTTTGAGAAGATGATCCAGCACGGTGTCGACAATGCGGCTCTTGGCAACAATGCGTGTATTTTCTTTGTTTGGAATATAATATCCACACGGCTCGCTTAGTATGGAATAATCGTCCGTGAACGCCAGGTATGTGTACAGTGTAGAGACGATCCAGTTTCCCTGATCGATAAACATGCGTAAATCCATTTCCGGAAGCGCGTCCGCAGAAGCGGGAAGGGAAAACTGTCTCGGAGGCCTGCCGTCCTCCAAAATGTACTGCATGGCGGTCAGAATCTTTTGACGGCTTTGGGCAGGCTCCCAGATCAGGCTGCCTTCCAACTGCTGCATGACATCGCGTATGCCGATAAAAGAGCCTGCGTAGTTTTTACCAAGAGCGCAGAAGTTTACCTGCTTCTGTACGCTTTTGATAAACCGGTTCAAAACCTTAACAGAAACGCTGCCTTTCCAATCACCGAAGGTGATGTCCAGGCAAGACAACTGTTCCAGTTCGTGCTTTTCGCGGTTCTCCAGTGCCTTATCGATCTGCCGCGTATCAATACCGGCTCCCAGTGCTTTTTCTGCTTGGCTTAAGCTGTGGCAGTACGAAAGATCGTATTCTCGTCGTACCGATTCACCGGGGGCAAGCTCCACATGGATCATGTCTACGGCTGCCGGGACATCCGTCGTGCTGACGGCAAGGCGCATGCCGGCGAGTCTGCCGCTGCGCAGGGATTCCGCATTACTCAGTTTTCGTCCGCTTCCGCCCAGCATATCCATACGCCCCGCCGAATGGTATTCAGCTAGCCGGCGGCCACCTTGTTCGGCCATATTGATGGCCAGGCAGTCCTCATTGCATTGAAGAAGGCAAGTGTCTTTTCCGCGTCTTCCAGTTTTCTCTAGTTTCTCCCAAAAATTTTCGCTTTCAGCAAAACGCAGGATCGCCTCGATCTCCGAAGCCATGTAAAATTGAAACGGTTTATCCGTCATGTTAACAGCAACAAAAGAAAAATGGATGTGTTTGTGGGCGTCAACATGAAGCCTTACGGCGAAAATATGTCCCTTTTCCTTGGCTATGTAATAGGCGCAGCACGTGGAGTATACCACATATCGGGAGATAGGCAGAGGCTCAAACAGCGGTTTGTTTATCTCAAAAAGAGAAACAGGAAAGAAACCGCCGTTTTCCAACGGGATTCCCGCGAAAAAATTGACAGATGGGTCATCCGAGGCATAGATCGGTTTGAAAATATGAAACGTGGATTCGTATGCTTCTATGTATCCGGACGAGCGCGCCCATACAACGAGACCGTCCGCCGAAAGGGGATAGCGGGACTCGCCGTGTTTCCTTTCCAGACACACGATGTCTTGATCGTTCAGATAGTACACATTTTGAGGAAGCTTTTGCTCGGGCATCTCCGTATCCAGCGTTTCAATGTCAAAAATGAGTTTTTGGATTTTTTCAGCAAGTGTCATATGGCATTCCCTCCGCACGGTTTCTTTTCATTTTTCGGAGAGCGCAGAATCGTATTTTTCCGATAAAAAAAGCGCGCAGCCCAGTTCTTTAAATTGCTGGATTTTATTCTCGATTAAGGTTGTCTCACATTCAAATTTCTGGGCCAGGCAGGCTACGCACAAAAACTCAGTTGCGAAGCGATTTACCATTTTTTTATATACGCCGATCGCGTCGTTCGTTAAAAGCTTCCCGCAGCTTTTACAGCTTGCCATCACATATCCTCGACGACGCGGGCGCGAAGCATCAGGCAGTCATGCGCATCTACCAAGGCGGTAAAACGGCTGTCTATCGTCTCTAATTGGGTTCCGTTCCACAAGTCCTTCATAATCAGCTTTCTGCCGCAGCTGTTATTAAGCCCCAGCTCTGCGAGGCAGGAATACATGGGGCGACTGTCATCCGCAAGATTGAACATGCCGATGGCAAAATCCCCGTTTTCCAGGAGCTTGGCCCAGATAAAGCAGTCATCATCGCCGCCCGCTTTGAAGGTTTGGAAGCCGCCGATAATAAATGGCTGCCGACATGCCCTGTCCTGATTGATAGCCAGAATCTCCCGATTCATTAGAATCCTGCGCGTTTCTTCATCCATCTGACGAATGTCGCACCCGATCATCAGGGGCGATCCCAGCAACGCCCACAGTGAAAAGTGTGTGCGGTACTGTTCAAAAGAACACCCCTGGAATCCGACGTTACCCTTGCCGTGCATTCCAACGACCAGCATATCCATATCGTTGAAACAGCCCGCACTGTTATGGGTTTGAAGCTCACGCTGCTGGTGGGCAATCGTTTTGACGGACTCCCAAGTGTCATATATGTCCATTGTGGAACGCCAAGTATGTGCGCCTGTCGTTTGGATCCAAGCTTTTGTATCGTCCGCTCCCCAGGAGCACGCGCTGTATAAAATGTCCCGACCACTCAATTCCAACGCCACGCCCATTCGGCGGTAGAGCAGCGCCCCGGATTCATCAGCAGGCTTAAAGCAATAGTCATATTTCAGAAAATCTACACCCCATTCCGCAAAGGACTGGGCATCTAAAAATTCGTGTTCATAGCTGCCTGGGAATTGGCCGCAGGTCATGCAGCCGGCACAGGAGTAAATGCCGAGTTTCAAACCCATGCCGTGCAAAGAGTCCGCAACCGCGCGAATGCCGTTCGGGAATTTTTCCGGATCCGGGACAAGACGACGATCGGCATCCCGGTGCCGCAGAGACCAACCGTCATCAATAACCAGATACACATAGCCCAGATCCTTCAGCCCGCTGTAAACAAGCATTTCAGCCGATTCATAAATCAGCCGTTCATTTACCTGGATACCGAATGTATTCCAGGAATTCCAACCTAAGGGTGGCGTAGGAGCCAGCATAAGTCGTTAATCCTTTCTCTGTTCGCCGGGCAACCGGCTTTGCGACTTTGGCAGCCAAATGGTGACAAAGAGGCTTGTCTTAAGTATACCGAATCGAGAAAGGAAAACACAATGAAATATGTTGCCCGATACTTGCAGAAAGTTACCTGATGTATGCCTTTAGGAACGAGCGGGATCGTCCCGCGCGTTCTCATCCGTTTTGATTTCCCTGGAGTACCTCGCGCGGTATTGCCGCGCGGACATGTTGTATTTTAGGCGGAACAGACGGTAGAAGGAGGAAAAGGTGCTGAAGCCGGTTGACATCGCTATCTGTGAAATAGGCATGTCGCTTTCGATCAGAAGATATCTTGCACGATCGATGCGGTAGTTGTTGAGATATTCGCTTGGGGATAAACCGATCTCCTCTTTGAAGATGCGGTAAAGATAACTGCGGTTGATATTGAGAGTTTTTGAAAGTTCCATGATGGTGATGGGGTTGGCATAATTAAAATGAATATAACCCACCGCCCGGCGGACAAAGTCCCGCGTCAGAGCGTCTGGCTGGATGTTGTCGCTGTGAGAATCGGCCAGAATTGCGAAAAAAGAAACCAGTTGAGACAAGGCGTATAAATCCGCGTTAGGGGAGAGTCGGTTCAGGGTTCTGGCGGTGGCCTCGATTTGCTCCGCCAGTGGAACTGCGATCTCCGGGGGGATGGTGATCACCATATTACCGCCGCGGAATCCGGTGCGTTCAATCAATTCCCGCGCGTAATCGCCGTTGAAGGCAAAAAAACAGTAATCCCAGGGAGTCTCTGCATCCGCCGCGTACAGGGTGGTTTCGTTTGGATAGATAATAAACGCCTGGTTGGCGGAAAGATGATATGTGGTATTGCGCGCAACGTAGGAGCCTTTCCCTGAAACGATCAGATGGATGAGATAAAAGCTGCGAACTACGGGGCCATAGCAATAGCGCGGTTTACAGCGGTCCCTTCCCACATGACACATATAAAGATAGGAATTTTGAGACAGTAAGCTGGAGAACAAAATAGGATCCTGATAGGCCATTATAATCCCATCCTTTCCTTTACAGAATTATTTTTGCAGGGTAGCCATACTGATTCGATACCAGATACATTCTTTTGAATGCCTGTAACATATTCTCGGATTTCCGGAATCATACAACATATTAGAAGAAATGAGTCACACACTACAATTGACATTATCCGAAGAGAAAAGCTATACTTTAAATAGAGAAAATACAAAAACGATCTAATTAGTTCATACAAAAAGAGAGTAGTTGTATAAAGTATACTTCTGTTGCTGTTTGTTGTCAAGAGAGAATCGATAACAATTTAGAATGATTTTTCAGCATATTCCGAGGGCCGGATCACGTGCTGCCGAACAACTGAAAGGAGCAGGGAAATATGAAGAGACGGTGGTGGAGAACGGGAGCCTTGTTGTATCTCTTCGCATATGCATGCAGCTTCATGCCGTCTGTGGAAGCGTCCGGCACGACTCCTGCCGCTGCGGTGGATGCAGGCGTTTATGAAGGGGCCGCCGAATCAATAACAGCGGCCGTGCCGGAAACCAGCGGAGAAATAGATGGGGAAAAAGCGGTCTATTTGGAAGCGGGTGAGACACTCTCCTTTACTGTACAGATCCCCAAAGACGCCGCCTACACGCTGGGCCTGCTTTACTGTCCGGGAGACGATAAACGGCGGCCGGTGGAAGCCGCCATCACCGTGGATGGTCTCTATCCGTTTGAGGATATGGAAAAGCTGACCTTTCCCAAGCTCTGGGAAAATGCGGGCGAGCCCCGCGTGGATGGGCAGGGAAATGAGTTTGCACCGGAACAGATTTTGGTAAAGGCTTATACGCAGCAGGTGGCCGTCGATATTACCGGCCGTCGGGCGCACCCGTTCACGATAGACTTGACGGCTGGAGAACATGTGATTACGGTAAAAGCTTTGGACGCGCCTTTTGCACTGGCAGCCTTGATCCTGGGAGCGCCGGAGGTTGCCTTGCCGTATGAAGCGGTGTATAAGGAACAGCGCCAGAGCGGCAAGTCGGATTATACAGGAGAGCAGATCGAGCTCCAGGGCATACAGGCCAGCCTGAAATCCACAGAATCGTTGATTCCGCTGTCCGATGGAAATGAAGCGTCGCTCTCGCCGTCTGAGCCGAATAAGAGCCGGTTGAACTACATAGGCGGTACAAACTGGAATGGACCAGGCGATACGCTGACGTGGAAATTCCATATTGAAAAATCGGGCTGGTACACCTTGGGGATCCAGTACCGGCAGAATTATGTTTTGAATGGCAGTTCCTACCGTTGGTTAAAGATTGATGGGCAAACTCCGTTTGCGGAGGCTGAGATTTTAGAGTTTCCTTATGGGGTGGGCTGGGCCTTTTTCACCTTTGGGGGAGACGAACCTTACAGAATTTATCTGGAAGCTGGCGACCATGAGCTGAGTCTTGCCGTTACCTTAGCGGAACTATCGGATGTTGTGTCCAAAATGGAAACTCTGTGTGAAAAATTGGGCGATTTGTATCTTGATATGGTGATGATCACGGGAACGGACGTTGACGTGTACCGCGATTACGATCTTTATCGCCAGATACCGAATTTTATTGAAAGTCTGAACGCCTACCGCCAGTCAATAAGCGAATTGGAAAATGAGGTTGAGGAAATTTCCGGTAAAAAAGGAGGTTCCACGGTTTCCTTGCTGCGGAATATGCGGATGGTGCTGGACAATATGTGCGACCGGCCGTATGAGGCCCATCGCTTTATCACCAATTATTACAACGTGTATTGTAGCCTGACAGCCGGTTTGTATGAGATGAGCAGTATGCCGCTGGACATCAGCCGGATTCTGCTGGCTTCCCCTCAGCAGGATTTTGTAAAACCGACCGCCGGCTTTTTTCGCCGCGTGGCCTTTTCTGTTCAAAAGTTTTTCGGCTCCTTTGTCGAGGATTACAGCGCGGTGACGAGCGCCGACGGCAGGGAAAAGGCTATCACCTTATGGGTGAACTGGGGCCGGGATCAGGCGCAGATTCTCAATTCACTGATTCAGGAGGGCTTTACACCCGACACGGGGATTGGCGTTCAGGTAAAGCTAACCAATGCGTCTTTAGTGCAGGCCATATTGTCGGGGAACGGCCCGGACTGCGTATTGCAGCAGTCCCGCACAACACCCGTGGATCTGGCCATCCGCGGCGGTCTGCTGGATTTAAAGGGGTTTCCCGATTTTACAGACGTTGCATCGCGCTTTCAAGATAAGGCCACGCTTCCCTACGAGTATAATGGGGGCTGTTATGCCCTGCCAGATACACAGAACTTTTTCATGATGTTTTACCGAACAGATATTTTCCAGGAGCTAGGCCTAAAAGTGCCGAACACATGGGACGAATTCCTGGAAGTATCGGCAGTTCTTCAGCGGAACAATTTGGAATGTTACCTACCCTATACGCAGATAGTCGATATGACGACCATCAACAGCGGTGTCGGCGGCCTGACACTGTTCCCGACTCTGCTGCTGCAAAACGGAATCAACCTGTATGCCGACGATCTGTCAGCCACCACCTTTCAAGAGCCGCCGTCCATATCGGTTTTCACTTTCTGGACGGATTTTTATACCAAGCAGAAATTTCCTGTTGCGATGGATTTTTACAACCGCTTCCGAACCGGAACCGCTCCGCTGGGTATCCAGACGTATTCGCTCTATACCACCCTGGCGGTTGCTGCCCCGGAAATCGACGGCCGCTGGGCGGTAGTTCCCATTCCGGGCGTGGAAAGTGCTACGGGGGAAATCAACCGCGTGCAAGCAGGGTCAGGAACGGGCTGCTCCATTCTGGCTTTGACCGACGTGGCCCAGGAGTCCTGGGGATTCTTGAAATGGTGGACTTCGGAGGAGGTGCAGCTTTCCTATTCCAACAGTCTGGAATCGGTTTTGGGAACGGTCGGACGGCACCCCACCGCAACCATTGAAGCGTTCAGGCAGATGGGCTGGGACAAGGAGACGCTTCAGCAATGCCTGGAGCAGTGGCAGGATGTGGAAGAGCTGCCGGAAGTGCCGGGCGGCTACTATGTGGCAAGAGGGATCGATCAGGCGTATTGGAATATTGTGAACATGGACGCCAACGCCACGGATATGCTGTTGAAATGGGGAAAAGTGGTCAACGAAGAAATTTCGCGCAAAAGGGGGCAGTATGGCCTTGGCTAAAGGGATGCATAATCAGCTTGGACGGGCGAACCGTTCGGAGAATCGGGCGTTCCTGCTGTTGCTTATGCCGTTTATGGGGTTGTTCTTTATCTTTACGATTTTGCCGATTGTGTCATCGATCGTGCTGAGTTTTACGGACTATGACATGATCAATACCCCCCGTTTTACCGGCCTTTCCAACTATTTGCGCATGTTTACGACGGATGAGGTTTTTCCGGTGGCCGTCAAAAATACACTGCTGTTTTCGGTGATCACCGGACCGGTCAGCTTTTTCCTGGCCTTTCTGCTGGCCTGGCTTATCAATGAATTCCGGCCCGGTATGCGCAGCTTGCTGGCGTTCCTGTTTTACGCGCCCGCTCTTATCGGCAATGTGTATTATATTTGGCAGGTCGCGTTCAGCTCGGACAGTTATGGATACGCCAACAGCCTGCTGCTGTCATGGGGACTTATTACTGAGCCGATTTTATGGTTTCGGGATGTGCGTTTCAGCATGATCATCGTGATGATCGTACAGCTTTGGCTGAGCATCGGCATCTCATTCCTGGCGGATATAGCTGGTCTGCAGAATGTTAATCCCGAATTGTACGAAGCGGGTGCAATTGACGGCATTCGTACCCGCTGGCATGAGCTGTGGTACATCACGCTGCCGTCGATGAAAAGTATCCTGTTGTTCGGCGCGGTCATGCAGATTCAGGCAACCTTTTCTATCAGTGCGGTTCCAATGGCGCTGGCGGGATTCCCCAGCGTCAACAACTCGGTGGATACGTTGGTGACGCATCTGATGGACGTGGGCACCCAGCGGTATGAACTGGGATATGCCGCAGCGGTTTCCGTGTTCCTGTTCATGCTCATGGCGCTGTTCCGGATTCTAGTTGGCAAGGCGCTGGATCTCATGGGAAAGTAGTTAACAAGGGGGGAAACCAGGGGTGGAAAAGCTGCTCAAAATCAAAACCCGCCGGTATGCCGCCGGCGCGTCGCAATATAAGCGGTATACGCGCTCTCGGGTCGGCAATGCTTTCTATTTTGCTTTTTTATTGGCGGCAGGCGCCTTCTCCATTCTTCCGATGATCTATTGTATTTGTACATCTTTCAAGCCGCTGGATGAGCTGTTGATTTTTCCGCCGCGCTTTTTTGTTCAGCGTCCGACGTGGGAGAATTATCTTGCTCTGCCCAATTTATTGGCCAAGTTGCGGGTTCCCCTTTCCCGGTATCTGTTCAACAGTCTATTCGTCAGTGGCGTTGCGACGGCTCTCCACGTGATCGCGGCATCTATGGCGGCGTTTGCGTTTTCAAAATCCAAGTTGCGCTGCCGGATGCCGCTTTTTCTGCTGGTTCAGTTCGGACTGTTGTATAACGCGTATACGCTGGCGGTTCCCCAGTATCTCATCTTTTCCAAGCTGCATATGATCGACACCTATTGGGTGTACATCATTCCGGCGATCCCTTCGGCTATGGGTGCCTTTTTAATGAAACAGTATATGGACGATAGCATTCCCGACGCTCTGTTGGAGGCGGGTAAAATAGAAGGCGCCGGTATTTTCCGCATCTTCTGGTCGATCGTTATGCCGATTATCAAACCGGCTTGGATGACGTTGATTCTTTTTTCTTTTCGGGATATGTGGGCCATTATTCCCTCCGGCACGATTTTCAGCGAGGAGTTAAAAACCCTCCCCTATGTGATGAGCACCATCACAGCGGGCGGGCTGGCGCGGGCGGGAAGCGCTATGGCAGCCACGGTCATTTTGATGATCCCGCCCATTCTGGTGTATATGCTGTCCCAAAGGAATGTGATCGAAACCATGAGCAGCGCGGGCATCAAAGATTGATGGAGGGACGAAAGTGGTGAATAAGCGGAAGTTGTCGGCGGGCTTTTTCGCCGTTATCCTGTCTTGCAGCCTCTTCGGATCCATCCCTGCCTTCGCTCAGGGGGAGGTTGGCGTTCCCAACGACGTGTATACCCATTGGGATACGCCCGGAGACAAGAAAGTCGTGTACAGCCGGCCCATGTATCAAGCGAAGGCGGCGATAAACTCCGAAACCCTGGAGCTTGAAACACCTATGGAAAAACTGACGGATATTTGCTGTGACCAGGAAGGAAACGTCTATGTTCTCCTTGGCGACGAGTCCCGTCTGCTTGTTCTAGAACCAGACGGTACCTTTCAAGCGGAATTGACGATCATTGGTTCGGACGGCGCGGCTCTCGATTTTACTGGTGCGCGGGGAATTTATGCGGATGCGTCGGGGATATACCTCGCGGATACGGAAAACGGCAGGGTGGTACAGCTTGACAAAAGCGGGCGGATGCAAAAGCAACTGCTGATACCGGAATCCTCGCTTATTCCTGAGGGCTTTCTATATCGGCCCATGAAGGTGACGCGGGACCGGGATGGCTATCTTTATGTTTTGAGCGAGGGCTCCTATTATGGTGCGATACTGTATTCACCGGAAGGGGCGTTTAGCGGTTTTTTTGGTGCCAATCGTGTGACGGCAACGCTGAGCACGTTTCTAGACGAATTTTTCGACCGGCTTTTCACTACCACGGAGCAAAAAGAGGGAGCGGTCAAGGTGCTCCCTTATCAATTCGTGGATTTATGCACGGGCGCGGACAATTATGTGTATACGGTTACCGGCGCGACTGCGCTGCAGGAAACCGGGGTTGGACAAATCAAGGAATTGGCACCCAATGGCGTCAACATCTTAAAAAAGAAGACGGCCGCCGGCGCTTCGGTGGATTCCAACGAATTTAACTTTCTTGAAGACGACGAAACGAAGCGGTTCGACAAGAAACGGGTACAGAATCTCTGTTCTATTGCGGTGACTGAAACTGGCTATATGGTTGGCCTGGATTCCACATACGGTAAAATCTATGTGTACGATCAGGCATGCAGCCTGCTGACCGCCTTCGGGGGAGGAACGGGCCGGGGGGAACAAACAGGCAGTTATAAGACCCCGGTTTCTCTGGAGGTCTCTGGGGAAAAGCTTTTGGTGGGCGACGGGGAGAAGAACACCATTACGGTTTATGAACCGACAGCGTATGGCCGGTTGGTGATGCAGGCGCAGAGCCTTACACTCGACGGCGATTATGAGAAGGCGCAGCCGTTGTGGGAACGATGCCTGCAGTTGGACCGCAACAGCCGGCTGGCGTATCGCGGCATGGCAAAAGCGGCCTACATCCGGGGAGAATATGCGGATGCCGTCCGGTATGCGAAGCTGGGAAATGATAAAGTCACGTACGACCAGGCGTTTGAATACGTGCGCCAGAACTTTATTGATAAAAATTTTGTCTGGCTGTTTCCGGCTGGACTTCTCTTGCTGGCCGGCCTGGCGACTCTGCTGGTCCTGACCGCAAAGCGCCAGCGCGTCCTCATTCAGAATGCGAAAGTACGCGCCATGCTACACAGTACGCTGCATCCATTTCGTTCTTTTGCGGATGTCCGCTATAAGGAGCAGGGCTCGGTATGGCTGGCGTTCCTGTTGATGGCTTTGTTTTACGTCGTCAGCGTATTGGCGTCTGCTTTTGGCGGATTCCTCTTCTCAAAATACGATGCCGACAGCTTTAATTCTTTGTATGTGTTGGCACAGACGGTGGGTGTGGTTCTGCTTTGGAGTGTGGCCAATTGGGCCGTCTGTACGCTGTTTGAAGGCAAAGGCCGTTTTAAAGATGTGCTGACAGTCGCGGCCTACAGCAGCATTCCACTGATTGTTGAGAGGATTCTCTTTTTGGCGTTGTCTCAGATGCTTTCCTTCGACGACCGCATGATCTTGGAGATGATCTACATGGTGGCCGTCATCCTGACTGCGTGGGTTTTAATTGTCGGAACGATGGTGATACATGAATTCAACTTTTTTAAGTTTGTGGGCACAGCACTCCTGACGCTTTTTGGCATGTTGCTGATTGTATTTTTTCTGTTTATGCTGGGGATCCTGCTTCAGCAGTTTGCAGACTTTCTCTCATCCCTGTTCACGGAGGTGATGTATCGATGAAAATTTTCAAGCGTGTGCTTGCTGCTGCGGGAGCGACTGCGCTCCTAGCTGCGGTGGTTCTGCTGGTTTTTCTGCTAAGGAAGAGAGAGGCCCCGTATGAGGCGCCCGCTTATACAGCACCTGAAGTCTATGAGAATGTACCATCTTCCGTTGTGGCAGAAAACGAACGGTTTCTCCTCCGCTTTGATAAGGAGCGCATATGCTTGTTTTTGGAGGAAAAAGCGACGGGTAAAATCTGGGGCACGGTTCCCTATGAATTCTATCAGGCGGGCGATACCAATGTCAACGTGGATTCCCCCATTTTCATTGAGTACTACGACGTGAATGAAGCTTCGCTGCATCCGCTCAAGGCGTTTTCCGCGTCGATTGACGCCAGCACGGTATCCAGCCAGCTTATAGAAAACGGCCTGCGGATCAATTTTTTCTTTGATGAAGCCAAGATTATGATTCCGGTTGCCTACGTCCTGCGAGACAGTGGTCTTGTAATCGAGGTGGATCCCGCAGCGATCCAGGAACAGAGCTGCAGGGTGACCAGCATATCCCTTGCCCCCTTCTTCTGCAGTGCCAGAAATGAGGTCGAGGGCGGATATCTGTTCATTCCAAGCGGATCGGGCGCACTTATGTATACGAAGGAATATGAGCGGGGCCGCACCTTTTCCGGGGAAATGTATGGGCTGGATCCGTCGAAGCTGGTGACGGAGAACGCCACCAATGAAATGCCGCTTCTGCTCCCGGTGTTCGGCGCGAAAGAAGGAGACACCGCCCTTTGCGGCATCATCGAATCCGGCGCGGGAATGGCCTGCCTGGAGGCCACGGCTGGAAACAGCCGGAATGGGTATTCCAACGTTTATCCGACTTTTTATGTGCGGGGCTGTGATACGGTGGAGGCGCGTGTGAGCTGGTCAACCTCCGACGTACAGATATTCACCGACAGCATTACAGCGGGTGAAACGATCGAGGTAGGGTATTACCCCCTGATAGGAGAAGATGCCAATTATATCGGCATGGCCAAAACGTACCGGGAATATCTGCAGGAGCGGGGAAGCCTGACAAAGGAGCGAAAAGAGGATGTCGGCTATGGGATAACGCTGCTGGGAGGGGCGCAGATAACCAAACATTTCCTGGGGATCCCCTATGATTCCTTGAAGGTTACGACCAATTATGTGCAGGCCGCTTCGCTCTTGGAGGAACTGAAGGAACTTACCGGCGGCAGCCCGACGGTTCGGATGGCGGGTTTTGCACAGACCGGCCTGGATGCCGGGAAAATCGCCGGAGGTTATCGCTTTGAAAGAGCGTTCGGGTCGGAAAAAGAGCGGAAAGTTTTAGAAGTTCTGGCAAAGGTTTATTGGGATTTCGATCTGGTGTTCTTTAAAAAATCCGGTAGTGGGTATTCCACAGTTTTTGATACGGCGCAGACAGCGAACGGACAGGCGTCCAGCCGGTTTCCCTTTCTGAAGGCTCTGCATGGTGCCGACTTAGAGGCCAAGCCCGATAAACTTCTTAGCCGTGCATTGCTGACCGATGCAGGGGAAAAATTGGCAGAGTTTGCGCAGATCAAAAACATACAGGGCGTTAGCCTGAGCACTCTCGGCCAGACCGCGTATTCCGATTATGCGCAGATTCGTTACAGCGGGAAGAGCGGGGTGGAGAGTCAGATGCAAGCCATTGTCGAAGCCCTGGAGAAGCATCAGGTAAACATGGCGGTCAGTTGTGCCAATGGTTACGCGGCGAGCCTTGCCTCCGTCATTTTTGAGACACCGCTGTGCTCTGGCCAGTACGACGGATTTGACGAGGACATTCCCTTTTATCAAATGGTGTTTAAAGGCTATGTCCCGTTGATCAGTTCGTCAATCAACCTGGCGGCGGACAGAGAGGCGCAGTTTCTGAAAGCCATAGAAAGCGGGGCGTCCCCCGGCTATACCCTGTCGGCCCTCTATGACACCCAACTGGCGGGAATCGATTGGTATGCGTTCTATGGATCGCTGTTCTCGGACAACCGGGATCGGCTGGCTGCGGAGCTTCAGGCGGCGCGGGCCTACTATGACGCGATCAACGGTGCCGTTATCACCGGGCATGCCCGGCTGGAAAATGGCGTTACAAGAACGCGGTTTGACAACGGCGTTGTCGTTTATACGAATCAGGGAGGGACTACGGCCGTGCTGAAGGAGGGGCGGCTAGAAGCCGGTCAATTTCTTTTCGTTAGGGAGGGAGGAGAATGAAAAAGCGAAGAAAAGGCTTGGAGGCCCTTAAGCGTCGATATGGCCGGCTGTTTGTTCTGCATTGGGAAATTGGCCTTATTGTCTTTTTTATTGTTCCGATACTCTCCTCCCTGCGGTATTCGTTTTCACAGGTTACCCTTGAGGCGGGCGGAGTTAAGGCGAAGTTTGTGGGTCTGCAGTATTACCGTTATATTTTTACGCAGGATGCGAATTATTTGCAGAATTTAAAAGACGCGCTGTTCAGCATCGCCTATTCTCTGCCCATAACCCTTGTGCTTAGCCTGCTGCTGGCCATCGTTTTGAATCAGAAATTCCGAGGAAGGCTTTTGGCGAGGGCGGTGTTCTTCCTGCCGGTCATCATAGCTTCGGGTGTGGTGATGGATCTGATGCGCTCAGACTCCATTCAGGTACCGCTGTTCACAGCGGTCAGCGAAGGGGGCAGCGGACTGATAGATTTTCAGGAGATACTGGAAAATCTAAATATGCCGGAAAGCGTCAATGCCATCTTCACTACCTTTTTCGGCAATGTCTTTAACCTGATCTGGAACTGCGGCATCCAGACAGTTCTGTTTATCGCTGGTCTTCAGGCCATCCCTTCCACGCTGTATGAGGTCTCCAGGGTGGAAGGTGCCACGGCCTGGGAGGAGTTCTGGTTCATCACATTTCCCGCCTTGGGCCGGGTCACGCTGCTGGTGCTGATTTATACCATGATCGAGCTGTTTGTGTCGATTGATAATCCGATAATGAAGCAGGCGTATGCCGTTATCCAGGATCAGCAGATTTATGATCGGAGTTCGGCTATGCTGTGGGCTTATTTTGTGGTAGTGGGGCTGTTGCTGTCCGTTGTGTTCTGGCTTTATTGGCGCTTTCTTCTGAAACGCTGGGAATAGGGGGAGAACATGAATTTTATTAAGCAGACGTTCGCATGTGGAGAAAGGCTGAAAGAACGCCGGTCTGTTCTCCAAAGGAAAAGCCAGAGAGGCGTCCTGTCCATATTCCGCTGGGTTTTTCTAATTGCCGCTAGCTATGTCCTTCTGTTCCCTTTGTTTTTCATGATCAGTTCGTCTCTAAAATCGGCGTCGGATTTTGTGGATCCCACGGTTGCCTGGGTTCCGAAACATATCGCGCTGGATAACTATGCGAAAGCTGTAGAAGCATTAAATCTGCTGCCTACTCTTTGGAACACCCTCTTGTATGAGTTGGTAAGCGCGGGGCTCGAAATATGCAGCTGTGCGGTGGCAGCCTATGGCTTGGCGCGCTTCCGTTTCCCTGAAAAGAAATTCCTGAATGGGATCCTGGTGCTCAGTATTCTGGTACCGGTACAAATGACTATCATCCCTATGGTTCTCAATTTTAATCATTTGGATTTTTTGGGTGCCTTGCAGCTGACGGGCAGACTGGTGGGACAGGAACTGAGGCCGAATGTGTTAGATACGCCCCTGGCCTTCTATCTTCCCTCTGTTTTTGCGGTCGGCCTGCGCGCTGGGCTGATGATCTTTATATACACCCAGTTTTTCAGGGGATTGCCCCATGAACTGGAAGAAGCCGCATGGATTGATGGGGCCGGCCCGCTGCGGACATTTCTGCGTGTGATCGTCCCCTCTTCTGGTGTTGTGATTTTAACGGTCAGTATTTTTTCCATCATATGGCACTGGAATGATTATTTTCTCGCCATTATGTACACGTCGCGTAATCGCCCCATTTCTGCGGCTCTTTCCAACATTTATTCCCAGTTGGAAGTGATGGGGTATAACCGGTACGATCATGAAGCAACTGCCATCACCATGACGGCCTGTCTGATCACCATTCTGCCCATGCTGGTAATGTATCTTATTTTGCAGAAGAAGTTTATTCAAAGTATCGACAGGGTCGGTATTGTGGGGTAAACCCCGGAAAGGAATTCGCTATGCGCCGTTTATGTTCGCTGCTGTCCGCCTTGTTCATCTGCGGTGGCCTGCTGATGGCGGGCTGTTCCCGTCCGCCGGATAACCGGGAGAGCTCTTCCGGCACGGCCAGTTCCCCGCGTGATACCAGTACTGCGGGAAGCGCATCCGGAACGTCGTCTGCATCCGCTGGTTCGGCGTCAGAAACAACCGAAAGCACAGAGGGGGTAAAGACCTCTCCCACAACAAAGGGGAAAACATCAGCCGCGACGAAAAAGCCCACCACCGTTTCGACGCAGAACAGCACCCCGCCAGGAGTTCGGAACCCTCTGGATACCAAGCCTTCCGGTGAAACGGCGGGGCTTATGGCACCGATGACCAGCCAGTCCGACGCCAAAGCCAACGCGATGCGCGACGGAATCCGCAAGGCAAAGGATACACTGAAGGCCTCCGGAACCACCTACTACGTGTCCAACACCGGAAACGACAATAACTCCGGAACATCCCCCTCACATGCCTGGGCTACCATCAACAAGGTAAACAGTTGGGATTATAGTGCCGGGGATGTGGTGCTGTTTAATCGGGGCGACATCTTCCGAGGAACCATCACGGCAAAAGCCAATCTGTCCTACGGCGCTTATGGCGCTGGCGACAAACCCGCCATTTACGGAGCGAGGGAGAATGCTGCCGGTGCGGAATGGAAGAAGGTGTCAGATAACATTTGGATGATAAACTCATATGTCTTTAATGATATCGGCAACATCGTCTTTAACCACGGCGAAGCAGTGGGCCGCAAAAAGCTGCAGAACACCCTCACTGCCAACTATCACTTTTATCACAATAAGGAGACGGGACAACTGTATCTGTATATGGATAAAGGAAACCCGGCCAAGATTTTTAAGGACATTGAGCTGTGTGAGAAGAAGAATATCATCATGATTTCCGACATTTCCAATGTCACGATCGAAAATCTGTGCCTAAAGTATGGTGGCGGACATGGGATTGGTGGCCAGAACTTTGTGAATGTCACCATACGCGGTTGTGAACTGGCCTGGATCGGCGGATCGCTTCTTTTCGGAACAACGCGTTATGGCAATGCGGTGGAGTGCTGGGAAAACTGTGACAATTTTTTGGTCGAGAACTGCTATATCTACCAGATTTACGATACTGGCATCACCCATCAGGGGGAGGCGCAGAATGTCCGCATGAAGGACATCACCTACCGGAACAATCTGATCGACTATTGTACCTGGGGGATCGAATATTTCCACCGTAATAGCTCGGCGCTGATGTCAAATGTGCTCTTTGAGGGGAATATAATCCGCTTCACCGGTTACGGCTGGGGGAATCAACGCCCGGATAAAAGCGATGCTTCAGGCATCAAATCCTGGGGGCATCCCAACCGAGCAGAAAATTTTGTTGTACGAAACAATACCTTTGACACCGCTTTTTTCGATCTGTTTGAGTTTCTCGCCGGAGCCGGCGTTTCCAATCTGCCGAAGCTAAGCGGCAACACCTATGTGCAAAAGCTGAATAAGCAGGCCGGCCGCTACGGCAGCACCCGCATGACTTTTGACGAAGATATTGCGCAGTCCATGAAAAATTGCAGTATGGAACATAATCCCACCATCCTATTCAATTGAGCTTGTTCGTCGACATTTGAAAAGAGAAGGAGATGGTGAAGAACCATGATCAAGAATCACGCAGACGCTTCGACCGACAATCCGCTGAACAGCCGCCATCCGCTAGACACCAAGCCTTCAGGAGACACAGCTGCCCTGATGGCGCCAATGGCCAGCCAGTCTGACGCCGAAGCAGCGCAGATGCGGGAGTGTGTACGGGCGGCGGAGGATACAGTGAAAGCGTCCGGTACCACCTACTATGTGTCCAATACCGGCAGCGACAGCAATCCCGGCGATTCGCCTTCACGGGCCTGGGCCTCTGTCGAAAAGGTAAACCGCTGGAACTTGCGGGCGGGAGATGCGGTGCTGTTCCATCGTGGAGATATTTTCCGGGGGACGATAACGGCCAGAAGCGGCGTGTCTTACGGTGCGTACGGCACCGGGGATAAGCCGGCTATTTACGGCGCGAGGGAAAATGCCGTCGGTGCCGACTGGCTGGAAGAACCGGGGAATATCTGGTCGCTGGATACCGGCGTGTTTAACGATATCGGCAATATCGTGTTTAATCATGGGGAAGAGGTTGGCTTCAAAAAGCTGGAACAGGCGCTGACAGCCAACAACGACTTTTATCACGATACGGAAACCGGGCGGCTGTATCTGTATCTGGATAGGGGCAGCCCGTCCTCGGTATTCCAAGACATTGAGCTGTGCGAGAAAAAGAACCTGATCATGATTTCGGATGTCTCCGATGTAACGGTGGAAAACCTCTGCCTGAAGTATGGCGGCGCACATGGGATCGGCGGTCAGAATTTTGTGAATGTCACGGTGCGCGGCTGTGAGTTGGCTTGGATCGGCGGATCGATCCTCTACGACACGACCCGTTACGGCAATGCCGTCGAGTGCTGGGAAAACTGCGACGGCTTTTTGGTGGAAAATTGTTATATTTATCAAATTTACGACACCGGCATCACTCATCAAGGCAGAGATAAGCATGTACACATGCGAGATATTGTCTACCGGAATAATTTAATCGATTATTGCACCTGGGGGATCGAGTATTATCACAGCGATTTGTCGGCCCTGATGTCTCATGTGGTTTTTGAAGGCAACATCATCCGGTTCATCGGCTATGGCTGGGGGAACCAGCGGCCAGATAAGGATGCCGCCTCCGGTATAAAATCCTGGGGAGCTCCGAACCGCGCGGAGGATTTCGTCGTGCGCGGCAATATTCTGGACACGGCCTCTTACGATGTGTTTGAATTTCTTGCCGGGGCCGGAGAGGATAGCCTGCCGAAACTCAGCGGCAACACCTATATACAGAAACGAAACGGCCAGGCAGGCCGTTATGGATGCGTGTGCCTGACCTTTGACGAACATATCGGACAATCCATGGCCAAGTGCGGCATGGAGATAGCCCCAACGATTCGGTTCAATTGACCCAACGGGTCGAATAAAAGAAAGAAGGGTTAGCATGAAAAGAAGCAAATGGTCGATCTGTGCAGTACTGGCTGTACTTACCCTGCTGATCTCGATGTGTCCGCTTTCATCGTCGGCGGCCGTTCCGGACGGCCACACAGCGGTGCTGGATCTGGGTGGCTGCAACACTTTCCGGGAGAATATCCTTTCTACCACGGGGTGGCGCGGCGCGCTAGTTGAGCAGACCTGGTACAATTTGGACAATCCCACGGCCGGCGTCTCCCACCCCTTGGCCGGTATAGGGAGCGACAAGGAAGGCATCAAGATCGAGGCGCTGGAAAGCGGCTACAATGTTGTATGGGACAATGGTAATTACGGCGACTACTATTACTTCCCGGCCTATTACTTCGGTACAGTAGGCAATCAGGACAGTGCCTATGGCGATACGCCGAAGATCATTCCGGTGCAGTCGTCCTTAAATTTTGATTTGGAGAATGGAAGCGATTCGCCTGCCAAACTGGTGACGACCTATGTGCTGGATACGGGTGAAAAGGGCGTCCTCTGCGTCGGCGACGCGGAAAACGGCGGCTATGCCGTTACCAACTACACGTTTACAGAAAATGAAGAGGGAATAGACTCGGTAAACGGCGAAGCGGCGACCGCTTTCCCCACGGCTATTGTCAAAGAGAACAATTTTGCGAAAGGCACCGCGCCAAGCGGTTCGCTTGATCTTGGCCCCGTATTTGCCGCGGTCAACGCCAAAGCATCCACCGCTCGAATTTATATGGTCGGTTTTCTCAAGGATGAAGGGGCGTGGGGGATCCATACGATCACGGTTAAGGAGCTGAACTTCTCTGCGGACGCGTCCTCTCAAACGCTGGAACAGGCCGAAGACGCCATTTTGTCCGCGCTGGACGCCTATGCTTTTACAGACAGCAAACCTTCCAGTCTGCAGATGGCTTTGGAGGCGGCTGTCACCGACGAACAGATAGAAGTCTCGTGGCCAGGCGGCTGTGCGGTTCAGCCCGCTATGGGAGGCTGCCAACTGGAGGATGGCACTGTGTTGATTGACGGTGTAGAAGGGGAAGCGGTGGGCGGCCTTCTTCTGAAGAAAGGCAGCGACGCCAAATCCGTGGTTTTCCAGAAAACGCTAAAGCCTGCTATGGAGACTTACACCTTTGCATCCACTTCCAAGGATGAGGATTTCCTCGTGCTGGACGATGCTGTTTTGGAGTACAGCGGTGCGGCAGAAGTTGTGAAGATACCCGAGGGAATTGCGACAGTGGATGCAGCTTTTCTGACGGAGGAATCGAAAAAGGCGGTACGGATGCTGGTGCTGCCGGAAGGCATGACCGGTCCGCTGGTCTACGGGAATTTTTCCTCGCTTCCTAACCTGGAAATTGTGATCCTGCCTGAAAGTTTGACGGATCTGGCCTCTTCTCCCGACGGTGCGGCCGGTATTGAGGGTAATGGCAAGGCGTTCGCTCAGTGCATTAAACTAAAATATGTCCGGATTTCCTCCAAAACCACGCAGATTCCGGAAGGTACTTTTGAAAAGTGCCCGCTGGTCAATCTGAATATCCCCAGCGGACTGGAGTCCATCGGATCCTATAACCCGATGGGGGAGAGCGGGAAGATTTACGGTACTTTCGTACTGCCTCCCTCTGTGAAGTATTTAGGCTCCTATTCCTTCAATCCCGAGACCACCGAAGTGTATGTAACCAACCCGGATGTGATCTGCAATGCAGTTCGCGAGGGCATTGAAGGGCACTCCTTCCCCTTCCGGCAGGTGTTGGCATCCAATGGCACGATTTATGCCGGAAAAGGCTCAAAATCGGAGGAAAACTATACGTATGGCCGAGAGGTTACCGCTGATGTTGCCGGCAGCAACGCCTGGATGACCTACGGCGATCTGACAGACGGCGTGGGCTCGGCTAAAGGAAAGCTGGTTTATCTGGAGGACTTGAATGCGGCTCAGAGTTATATTATGGCCAAGGCACTGGTAGGATATGAAGAGTTCTCCAATGCGTCTACAGGGGATTCGCTGTTAGGCATGCTCAAGACTCACATGCTGAACGATGCGATTACCTTGACCGCTGATTCCGTCAAAGTGACGGCAGCAACCACCGCAGCGGAAGGAAGGATTACCGGAAGCGTGAGTGTTTCGGATGGAACGTATACCTTTAAAATGGGGCTGGATAAGGTGATCGCTAAACTGACAGAAAGCGGTGGTGATCCGGAGCCCACTCCCGATCCCACCCCCGATCCTGATCCGAATCCCAAGCCCAATCCCGATATTCCTGCCACGGGCGGTACCGAAACGACCGGTTTGGTCTTTGGCATGGCTGTCATGGCCGCGGCCGTTCTGCCCATGGTCAGCAAAAAGAGAAGGGGCCTTGAACGAAAATAGAGCCGAACACATACGAAATGCTGCGTTACAGGGAGGTAAGAATAACATGACGAAAAGATTATGGCTGTCCGCCGCGAGCGCAGGCGCCGCTGTGCTGATGCTGCTGACAGGGGCCGGCTGTGGCACAGGCGCGGGAGGCGGTGCCTCTTCGACGGCTGCCACAACGGAAAAAAATGCGGCGGAATCAACGTCCGTCGGCTCTAAGGAAACGGGAGGCGAGCTGGCTGCGACGGATGGAACGTTGGCATCCCAGGCTTCGGGCGAAAAAACAACCATAAAGGAAACTACAAAGCGAAACAGCACCAAGACTACGGCGAAGGGCAGCACGCAGGGCCAATCTCTTGAGGACATGTTAAAAAGTATCCCCAGCAAGCTGAAAAATACCACGATTAAGTTTTTTGTCTGGAATGACGTGATGTCCATGCCTGAGGGCGATATCATTAAGGAGTTTATGCAAAAGACGGGGATCAAAGTGGACGTTGAGCAGGGCGCCTATGAAGAATTCTACACGATGCTCAACGCCAAGGTGCTTTCCGGAAAATCGCCCGACGTTATTCGTTTGCTGAGCAACGGGATCAACTGCGTCAAATCGCTTCAGCCGCTTGAACACTGCAACTACACGTTTGATACGGCGATCTGGTCTGAGCAGACTATGAAAGACTATACCTTCAACGGCAAGGCCTACGCGGCCAACCTGAAAAACACGGTGTTTCTGGACGGTGCGGTTGCGCTGTATAATAAGTCCATTTTTGAAGAAAATGATTTGGACGATCCCTATGCCCTGTGGAAAAAAGGTAAATGGGATTGGGCGGCGTTCGAAAAGCTGGCCAAGGAATTCTGCAAGCTTGGCAGCGGATATGTCGGCGCTTCGGAATTTGGCTTTGCCGCCAGCTTTGGGGCCAATATGGTGGAGTATGACGGAAAAAAATATGTCAACACGATGGAATCCGCGGCCTATCGTCAAGCTATGGCCAAATATTTGGAGTACATTAAAAGCGGCATCTTTTCTTCCACACCCTATGATATAACTGCTTTTATGGACGGAAAGTGTGGATTCTTTTTTGAGAGCATCAACGGTGCCCACAACAAGCATAATCGGTATCAAAAATTCCGGCTGAAGAAGCAGCTTGCAGTCGTTCCCTTCCCAACAAATGGGGCAAAAGACTACCTGCCTTTGATCCAAAATTCTGCCTGGGGTGTGCCGAAAGGGGCGGCCAATGCAGAAGCTGTGCCGTATTTCCTTCGCTATATGTTGGATTATGACAATTACAAAGAAGGGTTGTTCATGAACAATGAATCCAAAGAGATTTATGAGTCCATGCTGACGAACCCCAATCGTATCCAGGCGGAAATGGCCGGCAACCTGGTGAACGACGACTGCGGTATGAATTATCTCGATATGATGTACCGTATTCGCCAGACGGAGCCTTCCCAGATTGCCACTACATTGGCCACCTATAAGGCCAATGTGGATGACGCAGTAAAGAAAGCCAACGAGCAGATTCAAGCGATGTCTAAATAGTCGTTGTATGACAGAGCGAAATCCTCCCGATGTAAAAATCGGGAGGATTTCCAGTATTCGACAAAGGAATCTATGTCTTGGATACAACCGTGAGCCACATTACGGACAACAGAATTGCCCATTGCGATAGAATGGCAGCAGAGGCCGCTAGAAGGGGGATACACGGTGGTGTTTTGTATGCGATCCACTGCCATGTGCGGTAAGCGAGGGCCAGATTGTGAAAAAGCGGTCTACATCGCTATTGATGTCAATTTAGACGGTAGCAAAAACAAAAAACTCTAAGTTCTGGGTGCCAGTACTGAACGGGTTGAAAAATCGGGATGTGGAGGATATTTTCATTGCCTGTATGGACAATCTGGCCGGCTTTTGAGCACGATAGAGGCGGGGTCTTCCAAAGCTGATATTCAGAGCTGTATCATCCATATAACGGATGTTTATCCCCGGCGCCAGCCGTTGGGCACCCCGTCCGCCAGATCCGATTCATAGAACAGCACCTGCTGTCCGGTTTTCTGGCAGTAATAGGTGGCGTTGTCACCGCCGGCGTTGAGCAGCTCAAACCGGTTTTCATAGTTGTCATACAGGACAGAGGGAAAGGCTGCGCCTTCTGTCTGCCTGCCGCTCTCCATGGGCATGTGAAAGATGATGGCTCCCAGCAGAAGCCGAAGCCGATAAGGCAGGCAACAACGGGCAGCAGGATGCGCTGGACCGCCGTCTCACACCGCGTCAGCATCACATAGGCCATGTATGCCAGACAGACAAGCATGATGACCAGACCCAGGATGATTTCCAGCATGGAGGTTTTGGAATCGCCCGCGATCATACGGGCGATCTGGCCCACGCTGGACACCAGCAGCATCAGGTCGATCAGGATGACATAGGAGCCGCCCACGCCAATGACTCCCGCGTATTTCCTGCACAGAGGGTTGTATCCAAAAAAGCCGATCAGCATCAATACCACGGCTGCAATCAGTAAAAAAGGCATGCTTGTTCCTCCTTGATTCGCTCAGCTCCCGATCCGGGTCGGGCAGGAAAGTGATTTTCTCCCGGTTCCGCGGCTCAGTACCAGTGCAGGGTACCGGCGCTGGTGTTGGCCGAGGAGCCGGAAACCTCCGCGTTCCAGATGGTCACCTCGTTGCCGTCGTCGTTGTAATAGACCGCGTGGTCGCCGTAGATTCCCCGGCGCTGCCACCGGTTGTTGCCGCTGTCATAGACGATGGACGGCATGCGGGACAGATCGTAGGTGGTGTCGCCGTAGGCGGGACTGCGGTCCTCCTCTTCCTCCGGGGCAGCCGTCTCCTGCTCCGCCTCTTCCTCTTCATACAGGTCGTGTAACTCCACAGCTACTCTGGAAGGCACAGGCTTCACCTGAACGCCGGTCACGCCCTGCATCACCGCCAGATGAGACTGCAGATCCGCCTTGATCCGTTGAACTATGGTCTGCCATCCGGCCTCGTTGTCGCTGCCCAGATAAACCATCTGTATGGCGGCGGACGGGCTGCCGTTTTCCGCCGCGGCGCGGATCAGCCGGACGCCCTCTTCACGGTTGACCGGGGTGCCTATCCCCTTCAGATAGCAGTTCCCCGGCATGTAGCAGGCGTAAAGGTTGCCGTTCTCACCGGCCGCCTTGTAATAGAGGGCAAAATCCTGCTCAGGATTTAGGCCCAGATTATCCTCGCCGATTTCACGGATGCCGTAGAGATATTCCTCCATCAGCGCGGCCCCTTCCACCACGCTGTTTTTCACCATGTCCATCGCAAACAAGTGGGCCAGCACCCCATAAACCTTCCCGGGCCGTGGCCAGCCGCCCGTCAAGGTGTGCACAATGACCATCTGCTTTTGGATGTCCTCGTTGCTCTGGGCGGCAGAAAAGGCGCTCTTGTAATAATCCTTGGCTTTTTCCACATCCACAGCGCAGCCATCGCCCGCCGAATAGGCGTCGACCAGTTCCTCCCAGCAGGAGCAGATAACAGAAAGGTCATTCGACTTGAACCTGTCCCGGTTCAAGATGTCCATACATACCTCCAGCAGGATCTCAAAATAGTGGACCGATTTGGCGGCATCCCTGGGGAAGTGGCTTTCCAGGCCCATGCTGTAGGCCGGAGCCGTGTAATGACAGGCGTCGATGAACAAATCGGCATCCATATAAGGCGTGTTGACATCGGCCGCCAACGAATTGCGCCGGAACATTCCATATCCCAGATCCGCGGTCTGCTGGGCGCACAGCAGGCCGTACATACTCTCTATTGGCAAGTTTTCATAGTTTTTGTGGGCCTGCCGGAACTTGTTGGGCACCACATAGAGTTGCCCGTCCGGCCCGGTGACGGTGGAATCGTCTTTCGTATTCCTGCTGATGATGTGGAGCGGATGATGGATGAGGAATGGCAGGTTGTAAATGTGTCATGTGACGTGGGGACGGCACGGCATCCGATGCTGCTTTTTGGAGGGGAGGAAATGAGAGGGCGGCGTATCTTTTTTTAACTTTGCCGGATAACGGGGAAATTTCTGCTCTTTTCGTCGGTGATAATCCGCGAAAAAATGGATCGCTATTGTTTTTTGCAATCCGTCCGATGTGCGATAGGAAACCACATCGGACGGCTTTTCATTAACTATGTATTTTATAGAGGATTTCCGCTCTCTTTTTGTTGGTTTCCTTCGGGCCAAGTTGGCCCGAAGATTATAAGATACCGAATCATAGGTGTCCACGCTGCCGTTCGCCGCCACGTCCCGTTCATCTGTGTATCCATGCAAAAACGATGAACGGAGGACGTTGAAATGGTTGAAATCAATCTGCGGCATTTCTATCCGTGGTACATGAAGGACTGTTTGGTCGAGGTTTCGGATGAAGTAGCGGCGGAGTTCCGTGCAAACCGTCTGTATGAGGCTGCCCACCAGAGACGGACGGGACGTAATAAAGCTGCGTACTCCCTGGATATGGAGGATGGCATTGAATACACGGCTAGCTTCATGGAGCCGTCAACACAGGAACTGATAGAGCGGATGGAACAGTTTGAGCAGTTGTGCTGCGCCCTTAACGCCTTGCCGGATGCGCAGGGGCGGCGGGTATTTGAACACTTTCTGCTTGGGCGTTCTCAAACAGAAATTGCCGCTGACGAAGGGGTAAGCGTGAAAACCGTCCATATCTCCATCCGGCGGGGATTGGAATCTATGAAAAATTTTTTAAAAAAATTTGACCGGGAGGGGTAAAAAACAGCGTCTGGATGTCCTAGGTATATGAGAGGAAATTTTTTGTTTCTCTCCACAATTGAATAGCGGCGGATTTTCCATACAGGGTTGGGCTGCCGCAAACCATATTTATGCAGGGGCACTGTGTCGATTATACCTGTCTTTTGATAGGCCGGTTAGACACGGTGCTCCTGATATTTATGAATGGGAGGAGAACCAATGGGACAAAAGCAACCGGTTGAAATTCTGCAAATTGAACCATGGAGCAACGGCGCTTGCCGGGGATATGTCATTCATGCGATGGAAAACGCAGGCTTTGCCCATAAGGATATCCAGCGGGTAGTCGATGAATTACATTGGGTGTTCGATAGAAAGACCATCGACGAGGCTGACGAACACTATCGTAATAGTTCCTATTGACTAACTTAGGGCCAACCTGGCCCGAAGCATGGAGGACATATTTAAAAGAATCATATTTGGAAATGGAGGTCAATTATGGTGCAAATTCAGCGTTTGAATGAACTGCGCAGTGTGGATGTCAACAGTGTAGATAAGGAAATGCTTACAGATGTGAGCGGCCTGATTTTAGATGTCGGTATTCCACAAAGCCAGCGTTTAAAACAGATATTGACAAAGACGAAAAACCCATATTGCTTTCGTGTGGGAGATATGGGTGTAAAGCTGGAATTTGCAGACAATGCCCCAACGCTCCAAAATTGCTTATGCAATTTTTTATATATAAAGAAAAGCGGCCTTTAACTATCGGTTCCACCGTGGGACAAGATTCTATCGGAATTGACAACCTTGCAGGCCATTCCTGGGGGATGGTATAATAAGGGTGTAATGTGATAGAGAAGGAGGCCGTTATGGCACGGAAAAGCCGTATAATCACAGAGTTATCCAAAACAAAATTCAAGACTTGGAGAATCGCCATTTATATTCGTCTATCCAAAGAAGACGCCCGCAGCTACGACGAATCCGAGAGCATTTCCAACCAGCGGGCAATCATCGAGGAACACATTACCGGGTTTCAGGACGGCGACGAGTATATCATAGTAGACGAATATGTGGACGATGGTATTTCGGGCACCACCGACGACGAACGTGAAGATTTTCAAAGGATGCTGTCGGACATCAAGCACGGGCGAATCAATTGCGTAATCGTGAAAGACCTTGCCCGTTCTTTTCGGAACTACAGCGATCAGGGCTACTATTTGGATGACTGGTTCCCACGGCACAACGTTCGTTTTATCTCCCTGTATCATCAGCCAGTGGACAGCTATCTTGACCCCAAAAATATGCGCAATATCGCCGTTCCCATCCAAGGTGTTCTAAATGAAAACCATTGCGCGGAAACCTCCGACAAGGTTCGGGAGGTATTCGATATGAAGCGGCGCAATGGGGAGCACATCGGTTCATTTGCTCCGTATGGCTACAAAAAATTCCCCGAGGACAACAACGCTCTGATAATCGACGAGGAAGCCGCCGACGTGGTACGGGACATATTCCGCATGTTCTTAAACGGCATGGGAAAGAACGGGATCGTCCATTTTCTGAACGATCATGGGGTGTTAAGCCCCGGACGGTATAAGCAGGAGAGGCAGGGGCTGAAATACCGCAATCCCAGCACCGACCCGAAAATGCCGACACTCTGGTGTGCCGGAACGGTCAGCAACATATTGAAGAATCGCATGTATTGCGGGGATATGGTGCAGGGCCGTTACCGGATCAAAAGCTATAAGATACATATTCAGGAACGGGTTCCGGAAGATGAATGGTATATTGTGGAGAACACCCATGAGGCGATCATTGACCGGGAAACGTTTGATAAGGTACAGCAGCTTTTGCGCCGGGATGTGCGGACGGCCCCGAATCAGCAGAAACTCTATCTGTTCAGCGGTTTTTTGCGGTGTGCAGATTGCGGCAGAGGTATGGCCCGGTATGCGGACGGGAAAAAGGTGTATTATTATTGCGGCACTTATAAGAACCAGTCCAAACTTGCCTGCACAAAGCACACGATTAAGCATAACCGTTTAGAGGCTGCTGTGCTGTATGCTATACAGCAGCAGGTATATCTGGCGGTAGATTACGCGAAAACCATCGAACAGATCAACCGTGCGCCGCTAGTGAAAAGCCAGTCGTTAAAGCTGCTGGATATGATTGGGCAGAAAGAGCGAGAACTTGCAAAAATTCTCCATTATAAGCAAGCGGTGTATCAGGACTGGAAAGATGGGGAGATCAGCCACGCCGATTACTGTCATATGAGAGAGAACTACGAACAGCAGGCCGAAGCGCTGAGCGAAGTGCTGGAGAGACTGCGGAGTGAAAAAGAAGAAATGGAGAACGGCGTGGATGATGAAAACCCGTTTATAGCGTCGTTCCGCCAATATCAGAACATTACAAAGCTGACGCGGGATGTTTTAATAGCCTTGGTAGACCATATTAAGGTGTACGAGGGCGGCAATATCAGCATTGTATTCCGGTTTGCCGACGAGTTGCGCCGGGTGCAGGAATACATAGAAGTCAATACCCCGGCGGCTGCGGTTTAGCAGCGGCAAATCTATTTCGGTAGTTCACTTTCTTGCTAAAAGCGCGGAGGGGGAACCGTCAGGGTTCCCCTCTCCGCGTCGAGCGAAGCGGATAACCCGCCCGCGGGCGTCAAAAGTGGGGGAGCATCCCCCACTTTTGTTCAGCTTGGCGAAAAGTTCGGATCTCGCCGGACGCTTTCGCCAAGCTGAAACGGGCCGTTTCGGCCCGTTTTTTTATCTATGCTTAAGCATGTAGGGGACAGCGCGAAGCGGTGGCCCCTACAAA
>URCA01000028.1 GCA_900546265.1 uncultured Oscillospiraceae bacterium
CGGCAATCACGCGCTCGTCCACGTTGGGGATGACCAGGCTGTCCACCAACGTGCTCCCCGCGTTTTCGATGCCGGCGTTTACGGAGGAACGCACCGCGGCCACCTCGCCGCTGACCACCACGATATACTTGCCCGCGCATACCGTCTGCGCGGTGACCAGGTCCACCTGCGCGGTCTTGACCATCTGATCGCCCGCCAGCACCCCCATGGGGATGCTGAGCGTCTCTACCACGCCGATTGCGGTCATGCGCTCTCACCTCCTGTGATTTCCACGCCCCGGGCGTCCACGGCGGTCACCACGCCGTCGATGGAGGCGTGTACCCGCGCGCCCAGCGACTTGTCGGGAATTTCGCCCACCACGTCGCCGCGGCGCACCCGGTCGCCGGGTTTCACCGTGGCCTCGGCGGGCTTGCCCACGTGCTGGCGAAGCGGCAGCAGCACCCGTTTGGGCCGGAGCCCCGCGTCCGTGTACGGGGCCGGGACATCGAAGGCGCTCAGGCCCATGCGCGCAATCAGGCGCTTCACCGGCACGCGCTTTTGCACGATGAACGGGTCCACGCGGATGTCCGTCTCCGGCTCCGGCCGGATGCCCGCGCGCCCCAGCTCGTCCTTGAGCTGCGCCATGACCTCCGAGGGCGAAAGGCCCATGTGGCAGGCATAGTTGGTGCACACGCCGCAGCTTGAGCAGGCCAGCACCGAACGCGCGTTGCCCAACAGGGCGCCGTTGCCGGTGGTGATGGCGCGCATGGCCTTGTGCGGCTCCACGTGCAGGCCAAGGGCGTTGCGCGGGCACATCTGCGTGCACTGGCTGCACTGGCAGCACACCGCCCGCGCGATCTTGAGCAGCCTTTCGGGGCTCTGCGTGCGCCGCGCGATCAGAAGATGCGTGCGCTTGAGCAGCAGAAGTCCGCCCGTCGTCTTGGTCACCGGCGCGTCCCAGTCATCCTCCAGCTTGCCCATGCAGGGGCCGCCCACGATGAGCGCATAGCCCTCCTTCGTGCCTGTGAAGCCCGACAGCGCGATCACCTCGCGCATCGGGGTGCCCACCGGCACGGTCACGGTGAGGGGATGGGGCACGTCGCCGCCCACGGTCACGTCCTTGTCCACCACCGGGCGACCCTCGGCCGCATCGGCGATGTTGCACAGCGTGGCCACGTTGCTCACCACGCAGCCCACGTCGGCCGGCAGCTTGCCCGGCGGCACCTGCCGCCCGGTGCAGGCCGCGATGAGCACCTTTTCCGCCCCCTGGGGGTACCGGGCGGGCAGGGATTTGACCAGCACCTGCTTTTCCGGCTGGGACACGCTGGCCGCGATGCGGGACAGTTCGGCGATGGCCGCCGGCTTGTTCTTCTCGATGGCGATGATCACCTGCCGGGTCTCCAGGAATTCCATCACCGTCTGCACGCCCGACACGATGTCCCAGGAGTTTTCCATGCATTCCCGGTAATCGGTGGTGATGTACGGCTCGCATTCGGCGGCGTTGATGATGAGGGTGTCCACCTCGTCGAGATTTTTCGGGTTGAGCTTGATGTGGGTGGGAAAGCCCGCTCCGCCCAGGCCGACCAGCCCGGAGGCGCGCACGGCCTTCAGGAAGTCCTCCCGGGATTCCACCACCGGCGGCCGGACGCTTTCATGCACCCGCTGCTCGCCGTCGGAATCGATGACCAGGGCCTTGGTGGTCCGCCCGCCGGGCAGCAGCAGGGTGGTGACGGCCGACACGGTGCCCGACACGCTGGCGTGCACCGGCGCGGATACGAACTGATCGCTGTCCCCGATTACCTGCCCGACCTCCACATGGTCCCCCACCTGCACCACCGGCTCGCACGGCGCGCCCAGATGCTGGGACATGGCGATGGTCACCTGCGCGGGCGGCGGCATGACGATGGTTTCGCATTCCGCCGTATGCTTCCGGTGGGGAGCGTGTACGCCGCCGCGGGTGCGTTTGCGGAGTGTTTCTATGAGGTTTGCCAAGGACAATCCCGCCTTTCGTCGATACCGGGCGGACGCCGCCCGTCTGTTATAACTGTTTTAAGGAGCCGCCGTCCAGCCTGGCCATGCTGCGCCGCAGCGCGGGCATCACCAGGTTGAGCGTAAGCCCCGTGACCGTCCCCGCCGCCACCGCCAGAAACAGCAGCCAGGGGGAATAGTACAGCAGAGAATCGTCGAGCAGCAGCATGGCCATGCCCAGCTGCCCCATGTTGTGGGCGACCGCCCCGGCCACCCCGATGCCGATATAGCTGACGTGCCGGGCAAACAGCCGCAGGCACAGGGCCATCAGCAGGGTGCTCAGCACCCCGCCCGCCAGGCTCATCAGGGCGGCGGTGCCGCCCCGGAACAGGGCGAACACCGCCTTGCCCGCCGTCACGGCCAGCGCCGCGGGCAGGCCCATGGAGGTCAGGACGTACATCGTCGCGATATTGGACAGGCCGGGCTTGGCCCCCGGCACCGGCAGCGTGGGCAGCCACCCCTCCAGGGAGGAGATGGCGATGGCCAGCGCCATCCACAGGCCGAGCTGCGCCGCCCTCCTGGCGGCGGAAGCGGTTTTCACGGCGTTCGCCCCCTTCATCCCGCCACCATGTCCACGGCGGAGCCGGCGTCGTCCGCCGCCTGAACCCGCACCACCACGCCCGCGGGCAGGCAGGCGGCGGTCTGCCCTGTCCGGGACAGCCAGCCGCTGCGCACGCAGACCTTGTCCGGGCAGCCGCTGGACAGAAAACGGATCCGGCCCTCCTCGACGGCCAGCTGCACCGTCAGGCCGTCCTTTCCGGCAAAGGCGTACGTCCCCGGCCGGTTTAGAGACAGTACCGTCTCCCCGTCCGGGGTGGTCACCACCGCTTCGCCGCCCGGCTTCGCCAGCAGATGCAGCCCCAGCAGCAGCGCGACGGCCAGCAACAGGACGCCGCCGCCCAGTATGCAGTCGCCGAGGCGCAGCCCGGCGGCGTTTTTTCGGGTTGCAGCCGCCGTGGCGTCCGCCTCCTTTGCCGCCGGCCCCCGCAAAAGAGGTGGCCGGCGCGTACGATCTATGATATAATATTTTGGACCAAAAAACAAGTTTTACCGGCCATTAACAGGATTTTCTTTAAAACGGGAGGCTACTGCGATGGACTTTACTTTTTATATGCCGGTGCGGGTGCTCAGCGGCCCCGGCTGCGTCCGGGCGGGGGGCGAGCTGCTGCGGGGGCTGGGCCGCCGCTGCCTGGTCATGACCGGGGGCCGCGGCGCCAAGGAAAGCGGCGCGCTCGACGACATGCTGGACACCCTGAAGCAGGCCGGGGTGGACGCCACCATCTTCCCTGGCGTGGGGCAGAACCCCCTGGTGTCCCAGTGCCAGCAGGCCGCCTATGCGGCGGAAATCTGCCGGGCGGAGTTCGTGGTGGGCGTCGGCGGCGGGTCGGTGATGGACGCCGCCAAAGCCGCCGCCTGGCTGGCCGCCAACCGGGTGGAGGATACCGCCCGCCTCTTCGCGGGCACCCTGCGCCGCCCGCCCCTGCCCCTCGTCCTGGTCGGGACCACCGCCGGCACCGGCAGCGAGGTAAGCCCCACCGCGGTGCTCACCCTGGATACGGATATGCCCGGTCTGGGAACCGCGGGCCGCAAGAAAAGCATCACCCACCCGAGCTGCTACGCCCGTTACGCCTTCGCCGACCCGCGGTATACCGCCTCCCTGCCCCGGAAGCCCACCGTTTCCACCGCCCTGGACGCCTTGGCCCATGCCGTGGAGGGGTACTGCAACCCCGCCTGCGGCGACGTGGCGGCCGCCTGTGCCGAGAAAGCCCTGCCCCTGATAAGCGGCGGGCTGCGCTGGCTGGCGGAGAATCCCAGCCTGTTGCCGGACGAGGCGCTGCGGGAGGAGCTGCTGTACGGCTCTCTGTGGGCCGGCCTGGTGCTGAACGCCATGGGCACGGCCTACCCCCACCCCTTCGGCTATATCCTCACCGAGGATTTCGGTATTCCCCACGGCATGGCCTGCGCCGTGTTTCTGCCCTCCCTCTCCCGCCGGGCCGAGGCCTTCGTGCCCGCGCGGGCCCAGCGGCTGTTCACCCTTTGCGGCGGCCGGGAGGCGTATTACGGCCTGCTGGAGGCCCTGATCGATGCGCCGGTGACCATGACGGAAGAGGCCGTCCAGGCCTATGCCGCCCGCTGGGAGGGGCTGAAAAACCTGGCACGCACGCCGGGCGGCTTCACCGTGGAGGAGGGCCGGCAGCTGTTTCGTGAGCTGTTTGTTCCCCGGCAAGAGGCGTGAGGCGGAATCATCTATATTTCGATGTATATGCAACTATATTTGGGTTTCCCGCCCAATCTCTTGTTTTTTAAAAAACGGAGCGGTACAATCGGGGTATCGGGAGGGAAAGCTCCCCATTTTATACCATATCGGGAGGTTGAACCGCATGATTCAAAATATGCCGATCGCCCTGCAGCTGTTTTCGGTGCGCGACGAGCTGGCCGCCGATTTCCGCGGCACCCTGCAAAAGGTGAAGGACCTGGGCTATGAAGGGGTGGAGTTCGCCGGCCTGCACGGCCGGGATCCCCAAGAGATCCGCGCCATGCTGGACGACATCGGGCTGAAGGGCATGTCCGCCCACGTGCCGCTGGACGAGCTGCTGGCCGATATCGACAAGGTGGTCGAGGACTACAAGACGCTGGGCTGCCGGTACATCGCGGTGCCGTGGCTGGACGAGGCGCGCCGCCCGGGACAGCCCGGTTACCCGCAGGTTCTCGCGGATATCCGCGCCATCGGGGAGGCCTGCGCCGCCAAGGGCATGACCCTGCTGTATCACAACCACGATTTTGAGTTCACCAAGGTGGACGGCGCGTACGCCCTCGACCGGATGTACGCCGACATCCCCGCCGCCCTGCTGCAAACGGAGCTGGACACCTGCTGGGTCAACGTGGCAGGGGAGAGCCCCGTGGCCTATCTGAACAAATACGCCGGCCGGGCGCCGGTGGTGCACCTGAAGGATTTTGTCATGCCGGGGAAAAAGCCGGCCCATATGTATGAGCTCATCGGCGTGGACGACGACGGCGCGCCGGGGGAGGACGAGGTGTTCGAGTTCCGCCCGGTGGGCTACGGCGCGCAGGATTTCCCGGCCATCATCGCCGCGGCCGCCGCGGCCGGCGCCAAATGGGTGGTCGTTGAGCAGGATCAGCCCAGCCTGGGCAAAACCTCGCTGGAATGCGCGGCCTTGAGCATCGCCTATGTGAATTCCCTGCAATAATGGAAAACCGCCGCCTCCTGCCGAATAAGCAGGGGGCGGCGCTTTTTTATAAAGCCTGGTTCGGCCGGGCCTTTTTTATTAAACCCTTTTGGGATGGGCCATACTATTGGAAACTGGCATATGTAAAGAATTCCCGCCGTATGATTGAACTGCGGCGGCGACTATGGTATAGTGGATAGGCATCAGGAATTTTTTAGGGAGGGGCCGGCATGAACCTCACAATCGACGGGCGGCAGGTGCAGTATCTCGATAAGGGCGAAGGGCCGACCCTTCTGTTTCTCCATGGCTGGGCCGCCCCGGTGGAAACCTACCGCCTGCTCACCGATCATCTTTCCGGCTACTGCCGGGTGGTCGCCCCCGATTTTCCCGGCTTCGGCGGCAGTGAGGAGCCGCCCGTCCCCTGGGACGTGGACGGCTATGTGGATTTCACCCTGAAATTTGCCGCCGCCCTGGGCATCGAGCGGGCCGTTCTGATGGGCCATTCCTTCGGCGGCCGGGTGATCATCAAGCTGATGAACCGTCCTGGTCCGCCCCTCGAGGTGCCGAAAATCATTCTGATGGACGCGGCGGGCATCAAGCCGAAGCGCCCCCCGTCCTATTACTGGAAGGTGTACTCCTTCAAGGCCGCCAAGGCCTTTTTCCGCCTGCCCGGCGTGCGCTGCCTGTTTCCCGACGCGGTGGAAAAGGCCCGTGCCAAGCGGGGCAGCGCCGATTACCGCAGCGCCTCGCCTCTCATGCGCCAGGTGATGAACCAGGCGGTGAATGAGGACTTGACCCCTCTGCTTCCCGGCGTCGCGGCCCCCACCCTCCTGATTTGGGGGGAGAAGGACACCGCCACCCCCCTGTCTGACGGCCAGCTGATGGAGAAGAAGATCCCCGGCGCGGGTCTGGTTGTCCTGGCCGGCGCGGGCCACTTTTCCTTTGCCGACCGCTGGCCCCAGTGCAGCCGGGTGCTCGATTCCTTCCTCAAATAGGCTCTAAGAAAGGCTGGATACCATGGAACTTGCCGCGAAAATCGCCATGCTTGTCGCCTGCGCCTTCAACTTTGGGGTGCAGTCGCTGTATTTTACCCACATGCTCCAGCTCAATTCCTACCGGAATGAGCGGTATCGCAAATGGTGCCGGGACAACGAGACGAAGCTGGTTTCCGTCCGCCGGATCCTGCCGGTTCTGCTCATTCCCGCCATGTATCTGCCGGTTGTCTGGGGCTACGGCGCGGCGGCGGCGATCCTGCTGCTCACCGGGCTGCTGAATCTGCCCAAAAAGGCCAAAAAGCCCCTGGTGTTTACCAACCGGGTGCGCAGGCTGCTGGCCACCCAGGCTCTTCTGCTGGCCGCCCTGCTGACCCTCGCCTTCTTCTCCGCTTACCTGCGGGCCATCGGCTTCACCGCCCTGTTTTCCCTCATCATCTGGGCCTGGACGTGGCTGGCGAACACCATCAATCATCCGTTGGAAAAGCATATTGCCGACGGCTACGTCAAGGACGCCCGCGCCCGCCTCCAGGCCATGCCGAACCTCATCGTGGTGGGCATCACCGGCAGCTATGGCAAGACCAGCGCGAAGAACTTTCTCCACGACCTCCTGGCCGTGGAATACAACGTCCTCATGACGCCCGAAAGCTACAACACCACCATGGGGGTGGTGCGCACTATCCGGGAGAGGCTGCGCCCCTCCCATCAGGTGTTTATTGCGGAGATGGGGGCCAAAAACCCCGGCGATATCCGGGAAATCTGCGACCTGGTTCATCCCCGGTACGGCATCCTCACCTCCATCGGGGAGCAGCATCTGGAAACCTTCAAGACCATTGACAACATCATTGCCACCAAGTTCGAGCTGGCCGACGCCATCCCGGCGGACGGCTGCGTGTTTCTCAACACCGACAACGATTACATCCGCGCCCATCCCGTCGGCGTTCCCCACGTCGCCTACGGCACCGCGCCGGATGCCGGTTACCGCGCGTCCGATATTGTGGTGGACGCGGGGGGCTGCGCCTTCACCGTCACCGCCCCCGACGGGGAGAGCCAGCGCTTCACCACCAAGCTGCTGGGCGGGCACAATATCCAGAACCTGACCGGCTGCATCGCCCTGGCCCATCGTCTGGGTATCCCGCTGAGCAAGCTGGTCTATCCTATCCGGATGCTGAGGCCCGTGGAGCACCGGCTCCAGCTGCTGCCTAACGGCTTCATCGACGACGCGTACAATTCCAACCCCGCCGGCTTCCGCAGCGCGCTGGACGTGCTGGCCGGTTTCGATGCCCAGCGGGTGCTGGTCACCCCCGGCATGGTAGAACTAGGGGAGAGGCAGGAGGCCCTCAACCGGGAGCTGGGGGAATACGCCGCCGCCCGCTGCGACTACGCCGTGCTGGTGGGGGAGAAGCAGGCCCCGCCCCTGCAAGAGGGGCTGCTGCGCGGCGGCTTTCCGGAGGAGCGGATTTATGTGGCTTCCACCCTGCAAGACGGGCTGGCGCATCTGAACGCCCTGCCCGCCGCCCCCCGGATCGTCCTGCTGGAAAACGATTTGCCGGATAACTTTTAAAGGAGTTGGTTGACAGATGAAAACCAAGATAGCCGTCCTGTTCGGCGGGCACAGCGTGGAGCACGAGGTGTCCATCATTTCGGGCCTTCAGGCCTTTGCCGCCCTGGACCGGGAGAAATATGACCCCATTCCTCTGTACATCGGGAAGGACAACGCCTTTTACACCGGCGAGGCGCTGGGGAACATCGACAGCTATAAGGATATGAAGGCCTGCCTGGCCGCTGCCACGCGGGTGCTGCTGGTGCCCGGCGAGGCCGGCGTGGAACTGATCCGCTATCCCATGAAGAAGTTCGGCAACAACGTGGTGGGCAGCTTCGAGGTCGCCCTGCCGGTGGTGCACGGCACCAACGTGGAGGACGGCACCCTCATGGGGTATCTCGAAATGCTGGGCGTGCCCTACGCCGCCAGCGACCTGACCAGCTCCGCCCTGGGGATGGACAAATTCGCCATGAAGGCGGTGCTGCGGCAGGCGGGCCTGCCCGTGCTGGACGCGCTGGAATTCACCGGCAAGGCTTACGCTTTAGACCCGGACGCCATCCTGTCCCAAATCGAGGAAAAGGTGGGGTATCCCGTCATCGTCAAGCCGGTGAACCTGGGATCCTCCGTGGGCATTTCCAAGGCAAAGGACAGGGCTTCCCTCCGGGACGCCATGGACCTGGCCGCCTCCTTTTCCCCCCGGATCCTGGTGGAACGGGCGGTGGAACATCTGCGGGAAATCAACTGCGCCGTCCTGGGCGATTACGAAAGCGCCCGCCCCTCCGCCTGCGAGGAGCCGGCCGGCGCCGATGAAATCCTCAGTTACCGAGACAAATATCTCTCCGGCGGCAAGGGCAAGGCCGGCGGGGATAAGGGCGGCATGAGCAGCCTCAAGCGCCGCTGCCCGGCGGAGATCCCCGACGAGATGACCGCCGAGGTGCAGCGCCTGGCCGTGGCCACCTTCCAGGCCCTGGGCTGCTCCGGCGTGGCCCGGGTGGACTTCCTCAACGATAAGGAGACCGGCGGCCTGTGGGTCAACGAAATCAACACCATCCCCGGCTCCCTGGCCTTCTACCTGTGGGAGGCGGCGGGCACCTCTTTCACCGCCCTGCTGGATGAGATGCTGTCCCTGGCCTTCAAGCGGGCCCGCGAGCGGGAAGCCCTGACCTTCACCTACGAGAGCAACATCCTCTCCGGCGTCTCCCTGGGTGGCTCCAAAGGCGGAAAAGCGTAATATTTATTCTGTATACAAAATCCGGCAGCCCTGTTTTGGGCTGTCGGATTTTTAATGAATGGTTAGAGACTGAGCTTAGTAGGACAGGCTATGACATAAAAAATCGGCGCCAGAGGCTGGCGCCGATTTAGGACTACTCCGATTGGTAGTCGCTATAGGCCGTATTCGCTTCATCGGCTTCTTGAAGCAGTCTATCGACATCTGAAGCATCGATGGCAATCCGGGTGGTAATAAGATACTGTGTCATCTCACCCTGCTGACTATATCCTTGCAGTTTAAGAATAATTCCGGTTTGTGCATCCACGTATAGGGTGAATTGGTGAATCTGTAATTTGTCATTGGCATATGCCGAGGGCATTCCCTGAAGCATAAAACAATTTCGGCCTAAGAAAACGTCTCCCCCAACTAGCTCCCAACTATTTAAATCTGCCAACAAATTGAATGCGAGCTCTTGAGAAAAAAGACTCGTGGAGGCAATACCTGTATTTGTTAAGTCGTATCGATAACGATATTCCTTGACCCCGTCCTGGCCGCTATGAATTCTATTGTCAATGAAAGAACGCTGCGGATCCGCTATTCCGTAGACTGAGGTATTCGGTTCATAGGATAGGAGACGATTGTCGACGGGTAGCATAGAGGATACGATTCGAACGGTCTTTGCTCGGTTATCATACGTTGTAAATACAGCGTCTTTAAAATATTGCTCCAAATCCAGCGAATCTCCGGATATCCGTTGATAGGAACGTTGAGAATCAATATTGGTTACATATTTTACAGTGGTTTCTCCCATTCCCAATAGGTTAGTCCGAAATTCCCCTTTAGCTGTTTGAAAATAATCTACGCTGTTGATGATACCGTTTAAGAGCTTCGCTTTTGTGTCTTCGTTTTTTGGCAGCTTTTGTATAAGTTCTATCCAATTGCTTGAAATATTTTCTGTCTGCTCCGGTCTTTCGTCGCGTGGGTTTGAAGGAACGGCAGCGTTTGTGAGAGAGGCTCCGTTTACAAGAAGTCCTGAACATATGGACAAACTGACCATAGCTATACAAGCGCCTATTCTTCTGTGTATTTTCACAGCTTTACTCCTTTCTGTATAGAGTTTATTTTAGTTTATGCAATATTATCTAGAAAATTCATGCAACAGGTTAACGTATCGTATACGTGTAAACTCGTATGCCGTCCGCGCCGGTATAGCCGCTCGCATTACCAGATGGAGATACCGATACAGATTGAAAAGAAAAATAATTGGGCTCTTCATAACTAGTATTTCTGGATACTTCGGGAAGCGTGTTCCATCCACCGGGAGCCGTCCTCTGATTTACACTATGAATACGATAATACGCATTTACATTGCCTGCATAATAATTAGCAGCAGGATCGGTAAAGGAGTTATCATATAAATATACGCTCAACGAAATGTAAACATTCCATCCACTGTGTACATTGCGCATCGTATGATTGCTATGATATTCATACCCACTATTTTTATTACTTGCCACTTCACGTCTTGCATCGCCATTATATAGATTCTTGTTGACAGTCAAATATGTCGGGAAGCCGCTCCTGCTGACATTGACAGCGCTGGCTATCGTGTCGTTATCGATCAACCAATGGGAGTAATACATTTCACGGGAAGAGCCTTCTGAATATCCCACGTCCGGATTAGCTAATCTAGGTGCCACCTTTTCCACACTAAAATCACCGGTGCAATTGTAATCTCGACCACTGTCTTCGACATAATCGGAATACTTATCCATGCAGTTTTGGAATTTCAAAGTAGAGATCGCTGGCTCGTCAATGGATATTTCTTTTGTTTCAAGATACTGAACCAATTCGTTTTGACTGTTATATCCTTTTAAATCCAAAAGAATTCCCGTAAATTTGTCAACCAAAAGAGTGAAGGTCTGGAATCCCAATTTTTCTGCATAATATGTATCCGTGTATCCTTGAATTTCCAAACATGTTCTGCCTGCAAACTCTCGTTCACCTTGCAGAGACCAATTCTCTTTATTGCCTAGTAAACCAAATGTTAATTCTTGAGAGAAGAGGCTCATTCCTGCAAGAGATGTATTTGTCAGGTTAGAACGATAGCGATATTCTTTTGTTCCATCCGGATTGGTTACAATGCGTTCTTCAGTCCCCCTCGCTTTCGCGTTAAATTCGATCCCTCCCGTCGCCACGCTTTTTTTACCGGAAGTTAAGCGTTCGTCAACAGGAAACATGGTATCAATTCTTTCATATGAGCGCATACGATTATTATATACAAGCTCTTGATAATCAGAATAATACGATTCTTTATTTGTCACGGTATCTTGAACAGATTGGTATGCAGTTTGAGCGTCGATATCTACCTGATAATCCACAGTTGTTTCTTCGTTTTCATTGATGAGAGTCGTAACAAATTTCCCGGTTGCTGAATTATAATAATCAATGCTATTAAGCATAGCATCCAAAACAGAGCTCTTTTGTGAGTCATAGTAATTCTCATCCGCTTGTACAATTCCGCCAAACAAGGAGGACACTAAAAAAATAAGCGATAAACTGGAAATTGTGACTTTTGCTTTTCTTTTCATTTTTATCGACCTTTCTTATTTTATTCAAAGTATCCATGCGTTTTGTTTGTGATAGCGATTAATCATCTCTCTGCTTTATATAACCAAATATTAACATAGAATCTTTATTTTGTCAACGTGATTTTATTTTAAAGTATTGTGATTTTTGTTATATAATCTTGAATATAAAGAAATAATATAAGCAAATCTATTGGTAATATAAAGACGAAATAGTGGCTATATATAAAAAATCCCCTCTTAGCCTAGACATCGTGTCTAAGGCTAAGAGGGGGCGCTGCTTGAGGCGGAAATGCCAATTGTTTAGCTATGTTTAGTTACGGCTGCTGGCCGTTGTTCTGGCCGGGCGCCTGGGCGCCCGTGTACGCGGGCTGCTGGGGATAAAGGGGCTGCGCCGGGGCGGCCGGCTGCACGGGCTGGGCGGGCGCCGCCTGGGTGTATACCTTCTGCTCAAGCAAGCCGAAGGCCCGGTTGGCCAGCTTAGACACCAGGGGAAGCCCCGCGTCCTGCTCCTTGACCACCTTGGTGATGGCGATGATGCAGAACACCAGGATAATCAGGGAGACCAGCCCGGTGATACCGTTGAAGACAACGGAAACCGCCGTGCCCACAAACGGGATGGAACGGAATACGTTCAGAATGTCCAGCACGCTTCCGACCAGGGACGACGCCAGGGTCAGGAAAAACGCCTGCATCACCTGCTTGGACAGCCATTCGTTTTTCTCCGCCAGAATCACGAAGCCAAGCAGAAGCCCGCACAGCAGCGTCTGGCCCAGAAAGGCCAGCACGAACGCCAGTATGGCATAGAACCACAGACACACACCGAATTTACCTTTTTGCATGAGAGAAACCCTCCATTCGTATAATGGCCCCCGTCCGTGGGACAAGACGGCCTTTTTTCCAGTATAATCAACCGTCCGGATTTTTACAACCAGCCCCGCCGTATTTTTACGAAAAAATGCGGAAATCTTCATATTTGACAAGAAATGGCGCGGATTTTTGTGTGGGCGTGCCCGCGGCATGTGGGGCGGTACCATCGATAATGCCGGCCTTCAGCGCGGGCACCAGCACCCCGTCCAGGGAGCCGGGGTCGGAGGAACAGTGGATAGCCTCCACCTCCAGCCCCCGGTCGGTCATGGCGGTCATTACCGCCCGCATGAGGGAGTTTTTCCCCGTGCCCGGGCCGCTCTTAATAATGTAGGCCCGCCAGCCGTCGTGGGGAAAGTACAGATCGTCCAGATACCCGACGAATCCCACCGGCGTGTTGGCCCCCAGGAAAAAACGGACGTCCGCCGCGTTCGCCGCGTTCAAGTTGGCTTCGTTCATGCGAATCACTCATCCTTTCTCTCTCGCCGGACGACACGCCGCCCTTTCGAGCGCTCCGCCCCTGTCTCTCGCTCCGGCTTTCCTTCCATGCTATTCCGTTTCCCCCGATTTGGTGCGGATTTCTCGAATCTCCCCTGCATTTTCCCCCGCTTTTCCCATTTTTGTCCGCCTTTCAATATGTACAAAAGTATACCATACTAGTATACTTTATTTTTCATTCCCTCCATTGAGAATTGCGGTCGAATTTGGTATACTACAAGCATAGAGACGCCGCCGCGGATCCGCCGCGGCGGGAATTCCCTTGCGATGCGAAAGGATAGGTAGCCCCATGAGCGAATTTAAATCCGGCAATTGGCAGAAATACATCGATGTGCGGGACTTCATCGCCCGCAACTACACCCCCTACGACGGGGATGAGAGCTTCCTCGCGCCCCCCACCGCGCGCACCAAGGCCCTGTGGGATGAGGTGTCCGCCCTGATGAAGGAGGAAACCGCCCGGGGCGGCGTGTACGACATCGATACCCACACCATCTCCGGCATCGACGCCTACGCCCCCGGCTACATCGACCGGGAGAAGGAGCAGGTAGTCGGCCTGCAGACCGCCGAACCCCTCTGCCGTGCCATTATGCCCTTCGGCGGCATGCGGATGGTGCGGGGCTCCCTGGAGGCCTATGGCCGGGAGCTGGACCCGGAAATCGAAAAGGTGTTCGAGTACCGCAAGACCCACAACGACGGCGTGTTCGACGTGTATACGAAAGAGATGCGGGCCGCCAGGAAGTCGGGGGTCATCACCGGCCTGCCCGACGCCTACGGCCGGGGCCGGATCATCGGTGACTATCGCCGCGTGGCCCTGTACGGCGTGGATCATCTCATCGAGGAGAAGCAGCATTCCCGGGACGACGCGGATTTCAGCGTCATGGACTCCCGCGCCATCCGCCTGCGGGAGGAGCTGGCCGAGCAGGTGCGGGCCCTGGAGGCCCTGAAGCGCATGGCCGCCTCCTACGGGTTCGACATTTCTGTGCCCGCCAAGGATACCAAGGAAGCCGTCCAATGGCTGTACTTCGGCTACCTCGCCGCGGTCAAGGAGCAGAACGGCGCCGCCATGTCCATCGGCCGGGTCTCCACCTTCCTGGATATCTACGCCGAAAAGGATCTGGCCGAGGGCCGCTATACAGAAAGCGAGATCCAGGAGATCGTCGATCATTTCATCATGAAGCTGCGCATGGTACGCTTCCTGCGCACCCCCGCCTATGACGAGCTGTTTTCCGGCGACCCCACCTGGGTGACGGAATCCATCGGCGGCATCTGCACCGACGGGCGGCATATGGTCACCAAAATGTCCTTCCGCTTCCTGCACACCCTGACTAACCTGGGCCCCGCGCCAGAGCCGAATATGACCGTGCTGTGGAGCCCCCGCCTGCCTGAGAATTTCAAGCGCTACTGCGCGAAGGTGTCCATCGAGACCTGCTCCATCCAGTACGAGAGCGACGAGCTGATGCGCAAGAAGTTCGGCGACGACTACGGCATCGCCTGCTGCGTGTCCGCCATGCGCATCGGCAAACAGATGCAGTTCTTCGGCGCCCGCTGCAACATGGCCAAGGCCCTGCTGTACGCCATCAACGGCGGCCGGGACGAAAAGAGCGGGGTGCAGGTGGGGCCCGAGCTGCTGGCCTGCCGGGGCAAATACCTGGACTACGACGATGTGATGAAGAAGTTCGACACCATCCTCGACTGGCTGGCCCAGCTGTATATCAATACCCTCAACGTCATCCACTATATGCACGACAAATACTGCTACGAGAAGATCCAGATGGCCCTGCACGATAACGAGGTGCTGCGCACCATGGCCTGCGGCATGGCGGGCCTCTCGGTGGTCTGCGATTCCTTGTCCGCCATTAAGTACGCCAAGGTGCGCCCCATCCGCAACGATGACGGCCTGGCCGTGGACTTCGAGGTGGAGGGCGACTTCCCGAAATTCGGCAACAACGATCCCCGGGTGGACGACATTGCCGTGGACGTGGTCAAGACCTTCATGCGCAAGCTGCGCAAATGCCCCACCTACCGTGAGTCGGTGCATACCCTGTCCATCCTGACCATCACCTCCAACGTGGTGTACGGCAAGAAAACCGGTTCCACCCCCGACGGCCGGAAGGCGGGCGAGCCCTTCGCCCCCGGCGCCAATCCCATGCACGGCCGGGACAGCCACGGCTGCGTGGCCTCCATGATGTCGGTGGCCAAGCTGCCCTACGATTACAGCGAGGACGGCATCAGCTACACCTTCTCCATCGTCCCCGGCGCCTTGGGCAAAAGCGAGGAGGAGCAGGCGGATAACCTGGTGGGCCTGATGGATGGCTACTTCAACGAGAGCGGGCATCACATCAACGTCAACGTCCTCAACCGGGAGCTGCTGCTCGACGCCATGGATCATCCCGAGCAGTATCCCCAGCTGACCATCCGGGTTTCCGGCTACGCCGTCAACTTCGTCAAGCTGACCCGCGAGCAGCAGCTGGACGTCATTAATCGGACGTTCCACACGCGGTTCTAATCCGGCAAAGAGCGCTTGAGGAGGTGTGGAACGTCATCGTTCCACACGCGGTTTTAAAAAGGAAGCCCGGCCCCCGCGCGGGGGCCGGGCATTTCTTGCCTGGGAGGCTATTGTATGACCAACGTCATGGGCCGGATCCATTCGGTGGAGAGCTTCGGCGCTCTCGACGGGCCGGGGATCCGCTATGTGCTGTTTTTGCAGGGCTGTCCCCTGCGCTGCCTGTTCTGTCATAATCCTGATTCCTGGAACACGGAGGGCGGGCAGGCGATCGGTTCGGTCGACGTGGTGCGGGACATCCTGCGGTATCAGAATTTCATCCGCCGGGGCGGCGTCACCCTCTCGGGAGGCGAGCCCCTGATGCAGCCGGATTTCGCCGCCTCCATCCTGGAGGGCTGCCGGGAAAACGGGCTGCATACCGCTCTGGATACCTCCGGCGGCGTTTCCCTGCTGGCCTGTCGGCAGGCGGTGGACGCGGCGGACATGCTCCTGCTGGACATGAAGGCCGCCAACGACCTGTTGTTCCGCACCCTTACCGGCCGGGGGATGGACAACACCCTGGATATCCTCCAGCACTGCGAGACCACCCGGAAGCCCGTGTGGATCCGCCACGTCCTGGTGCCGGGCTATACCCTGACCGAGCCCCATCTGCACGAGCTGGGCCGCCTGCTCCGGGATTTCGCCTGTATTGAGCGGGTGGAGCTGCTCCCCTTCCATAAGATGGGGGAGTACAAGTGGGAGGCCCTGGGGTATCCCTACACCCTGACCGACACCCAGCCCCCCGAGGCCGCTGAGGTGGCCCGGGCCCGGGAAATCCTTACCGGCTACGGCCTAAGCGTACGCTAAAGCACCTCCAGATCGTACCCGCCCGGCAGCGCGGGAAAGGACGCGGTCGGCAGCGTCTGATACCAGTAGGCCATGCTGAAAAAGTCGTCCTTGCGGGGCAGATAGGTGCGGTCGCCCCGCCAGCCTAAGTCTTGGATAGTGACCTTCAAATCGCTCTCGAACCGGATGGGATCCGGAATGTGCCAGCGGTAGAGGGAAAACCGCTGCTGCGAGTTGTAGCGCCCGTCGGGCGCGATGACGTGGTACATCCCCATGTATGGCGCGGAATAGGTGTTGTACGCCCCGCCCGCCATCCAGTCGTACGCCCCGCCGAAATAGTCTTCGGTGCCGGTGCCGCAGATGGTGGGATACGCCCCGTCCCCGTCCAGGTAGAACTTGATTTCTCCCTCGCCCCACCAGCCGCCGTGGCCGTTGATGCCCACCCCCAGGGCCGTGCCGACGTAATGTCCCCGGCCCTGCACGCCGTCCAGCAGGGTGTACACCCCGCCCTCCACCGGGCGGGCCTGCCGGTACTGGGCGTGGAAATAGGCCGCGTCCTCCGGCACCTCGGTCAGGGCGTAGTTGACCTGGTAATACACGATCGCATCCTGATCGCTCCGGTTCTCCACCGTGATGCGGCACCGCTGACGGAACGGCATTTCCCAAAAGCAGTTGTATCCCCGGTTGGGGGCCACCAGCACCGGCAGGGATTGCAGGGTGGGGAACCGCCCGGTGGAGCTGTCCTGGTTCTGATCCGGCCAGAAAAAGGCGAAAAAGTCGGTGATCGGCGCTTCCACCGACGGCCTCTCCTGCCCGTCCCAGTAAAAGCGCAGGAGGATGTGCCGCCCCAGGGAGCCGCCGATCCAAAAGCTCTGGATCGCCCCCGGCCCCTCGATGTCGGCCACCGTGTAGGTCGTCCCGGCTGGGACGACCACCGAGGGGGAGACCTTCCAGCCCTCCCCGATGTTGCGGGCAAAGTGGGCGCCGGTGCCCTCCATGCCCATGGCCGCCCGTCCCTTTTCGCCTCGGGGGTTCTCCGCGCTGATCGACCGGGTTCTGGCGGGGGAGAGACGGCTTAGATTGCCCATATGCATGCCGAGTCCGTTGAACATAAGCTGACCTCCTTTTCATTGCGTTGCTGTGTGTCCAGAATACCCGATTTTGCCCGCCGGTTCCATGGCGGCGCTTGCGTTGTTTTTAACGATTCTTGCGGGGGATACCGGAAAGGAAGAGTCAATATGCGCCTGGAAGCCCTGTCACCCTGCGTCCATCTGGCCATGCGGTCCTGGATCGATCCGCCCTGCCATATGGCCGACCGGGTGATTTTTGATTACGAGCTGGTGTACTGCGAGAGCGGCCGCGCCTCCTATACCGTGGAGGGGGAGACCTTCGTCTGCGGCCCGGGGGACATCATCCTCTTCCGCCCCAACCAGCGGCACAGCCTGACGGTGATCGACGCCGCCGGCGTCTTTTCCCAGCCGCACGTCCATTTCGACCTGCAATTCGCCCCGGACAGCCACCGGGTGTACGTCAATTTCAAGGACAGGGACGCCCTGTCCCCGGCGGAATGGGGGCTGATGCGGCGGGATCTCCTGCCAGAGCTGGGCCTCGATATTCCCAGCCTCGTCCGCCTGGAACAGCCCGCCGCCTTCCACAGCCGCCTGCTGGATCTCATCGGCGTGTGGGAACGGCGCCGCCCGGCCGACGCCCTGCTGCTGTCCGCCCGCCTGCTGGAAATGCTGTATATGCTGGCCGAGTCCTGCCGCCCCGGCCCCGCCGCGCCCGGCCGGGATAAGGCCCTGTACGACTCGGTGAGGCAGTATATCGAGCAGTCCGGCGGCCCCCTCACCCTGGAGCGGCTGTCCGCCCTGTTCGGGGTCAGCAAGTACCACCTGGCCCACCGGTTCCGCGAACTTTATGGGGAAGCCCCCGTCGCTTACTGGAACCGCCTGCGGGAGGAGCGGGCCCGCCGCCTGCTCACCGCCACGGACGAGCCGGTGTCCGCCGTGGCCGACCGTCTGGGCTTTTCCAGCGTCTATGCCTTCAGCCGCTTCTTCCGCGCCCGCACCGGCCAGTCTCCCACCGCCTGCCGCCGGGAAGCCCGCCCATAAAAACAGCCGGCATACCGTCAGGTATACCGGCTGTATCTGGCTAGAGCGGTTATTCCAAGGAGAACCAGGTGCCCCCGTCGTTCCGTTCCAGAAATACCACCAGCGGCTGGTCGCCCTCGTCTACCATGCCGTAGACGATCCCCTCCGCCTCGCCGCCCTTGTACAGGTCGGTCAGCGCCGGCTTCAGCCCCGCCAGCGAGACGAAGTCGTTGTATTTCACGCCCTTTTGACTGACGAACTTGAACAGGGCGTTGTTCAGGCTGACTGCCTTGCCGTCGGCGCTGTCCAATACCTTGATTTTGTACGTGACCAGCAGGTATTCCTTGCCGGCTTCCGGCTTTTTGTTGAAGCGGTTGCCAGCCACGGCGAGCGCCCAGGCTTCCTGTCCCCGCTTGACGTCCGTCACCGTCAGCTCCAGCCGGTATTGGTCAAACAGCGTGTCCATTCCGTTGAAAACGGCCGTGTCTCCCTTCCGGATGGGCTTTTCCCGCGAGCCCGGCCCGGGCGGCACAGTCGTTTTCGCGGTCGCCGTCGTCACGGCCTGCGCCTTGACCGTCTGCGTCGTACCCTTTTGAACAATGACCGTGCTGCTTTTATCTGTCACCGCGTCGGTCGGAGGTAGGAATAGCCAGACTATCAGCCCCAGGCAGAACAAGATACCGACAAACCCAGCGATCATGTTCACGATGATCCATCTGCGCCTCACCCGATCCTGCCTTTTTTTCGCCTTCGGCTCCTTCTTGTTCAGCTCCGTGCCGCAATAGTCGCAGAACGGCCCCTTGGAATCCCCGCCGCAGTTTGGACATTTCATCCGACGTATCCCTCCCACCTTGTTCTTCCTTATAGTATAGCATAGGACAACACGCCGGGCAAAAAAATATTTTTTCCGTTTAAATGCCGCGGTAAGTTCCCGTTTGCCGAAGTAACTTCCGGCAAAACGAATAGGCAGAATGAAGAGAAAAATAACTTCTGAAAAATATCTGTATTTGTTTAAAAACAATTATAATTTTATATTGATTTGATGTATTATAAGTATAATTATATAAACGGCATAAAAATCTAAAAAATAATTATATACGTAATTTTATATAAAATTTATATTTTAGAATATGCAAATAATATTTATTTTTTATTTGGGAATTTAATTCTGGATTTTGGCTTTATCTAAAAAAGCAAAGACGAAATTTTTAGAAAAACAAAAAATCGGACAAATAACACAAAAAGTGAGGGCAAATACAAAAATATGGGCAGTAGGTACAATGAAAGTAATGACAAACGGATGATTTTTCAGACTTTTAACTAAACAAGTCACTTCCGTCAGCATTGCTCGTTATTTATCCCAACTCCCATGTTTTTACAAACAACAATACGCACAGGTGATTGGGAGGAATATGGTCATGACAGATTCTAAAAAGAGATTCCATGTGGACAATCAGTTTATTATGAATCCCCGTTTGTATGGGCAGTATTATCTTTTGCAATTGTGCGATCTGGCATGCTCGGCAGATTATGAGGTGCCCATACACGATCACCTGGGCTATGAGATCACCTATGTTTTATCGGGAGAAGGCGTGTTTTACCGAAACAGTATTCCGTATAACGTAAGCGCCGGCATGATTTTTTTGATCTCAAAAAATGATACCCATTCCCTGCGTTCCTCAAGGGATAACCCGTTGCGGTTTTTTTGCGTGAGCTTCAGCTTCAACAAAGCGGATCCGCGGTATTCCTCCTATGAAGAGATCGAACGCTTTTTTGATTCGTTCGATTATCCGATCGCCATGGACAAAAACAACATCTCTGCCGGTTTTGTCGGTGCGCTGAATGAAATGGCCAATTGGGGAAAAATGTCGGAGGAATTGATGATCTCCCATTTGTCCCAGATCATCATATATACCTATCGCAGTTTTCAGAGTGAAAAGAGCCAGCGGTATTTTTCCTCTCTGCATATCGATACCACCAAGAAATTCATTTATGAAATTATTAATTATATCGATTCGGATTTAACGGAAATCAATAAATTGCAAACATTGGGTGACAAACTAGGATACAACTATTCCTATATGTCGGCGAATTTCTCTCAGGTGATGGGCGAGACCATTAAGCAGTATTACACACGGCGGCGCTTTGAACGAGCCGTGGAGTTGCTGGAAGAAGGCGTGGAGATCGTGGCGGTGGCTGAAAAAATAGGATTTAAGACCGTACACGCATTCAGCCGGGCTTTTCGCAATTTTTACGGCTGCCCGCCGGGGGAATACCGAAAACGGCTGCTTGAGAGATGACACGGAGTCTGCTTAAAGGATTGATATGATGGTCCTTAAGAAATCATCGTAAATACGGTAAGAGGAGTTTGGCTTATGTTCTGGCAGTGTAAAAAAGGTAAAAGCAAAAACTTGACGGTTCCATTCATGGTGGGGATTCTTTTGGTTCACCTGGTACTGCCTGGTGTCTGCGCTGGCAAAACATCTTCCAAAGCGGCAGGCGTGATAGACGCTGCAAACACACCGACTTTACATAACATTCTCCAAAAAAGCGAACAGTCCTCCAATTATAAAAATTATTTGGCGCAGTATCCTCAAGCGGAACGTCCGATCATCAGCCGCCGCTATGCGGCTCAGGATGCCCGTCTGGAAGGGGCTGCCGAAAGGATATCGAACGGTCTCGGCCCGGAGGGGGAAGCTCCGGCGATCCTCTTTTCCGGTTCGGGAAAAGCGGAATGGACGGTCACCATGGAGCGCGAGGGGCTGTATGCGCTTGCTTTCGGATACTATACCGCCGAAAACGCCAAGCGGGATATGAATACCTGTTTAAAGATAAACGGCAGCGTTCCGTTTAACAATGTAGAAGAAATCACGTTTCATCGGTATTGGGCGGATGCCGAACCGATCACAACGGATATTCGGGGAAACGATAAGCGCCCGCGGCAGAAACAAGTTTCCATATGGCGTGAGCACACGATCAAAGATCCCCGCGGGCAAACGTACCTGTTTCTGTTTTACCTGAAACCGGGCAACAATACGATCAGTCTGGAAACGGCGGATGAAGGGCTGTATCTGGAAAGTCTGCGTGTTTTTAACGACGAACCCCCCATCCGTTACGAACAGGCAAAAACCGACTCGGATACTGCCGTGGACTTTTTAGAGCTGTATCAGGCGGAAACAGCGGATGTGAAAACCGATTCGGCGATCAAACAAGGAACCGACCGCACCGATGCCGCGACCATGCCTGCCGATCCGGTATTTTTAAAACTCAATATGATCTCCGGGGATGGATGGAAGCTGCCTGGACAAACCATTTTCTGGACGGTGGATGTCCCGCAGGATGGGAATTACAAGATTGGTTTGCGTTACCGACAAGCGGATATGCAGGGGCTGTTTGTTTCAAGACGGCTGTTGATCGACGGCGCACCGCCGTTTGCTGAGGCTGAAAATCTCCGCTTTCAATATCATGAATCCTGGAAATACAAAGAACTCGGCAGCGAAGCCGATCAGCCGTATGCCTTTTTCCTGAAAAAAGGGCGGCACACGATCGGGCTGGAAGTAGTTACGGACGAAAACGGAGAGGTGATCCAGTCTTTAGAGGAATGCGTGTATATCCTTAATTATCTGTATCGAAAGATCGTGGTCATCACCGGAACGTCCCCGGATTCTTTGCGGGACTATTCCTTGCCCGAAGAAATTCCCGAATTACTGCCCGCCTTTACCGAGATCGCGGACGTTTTAAATGGGCTGGTAGAACAGATCGTCTCTTTGACAGATCAGAAAGGAGGAAATGCCAGTATTTTGCGCGAAACGGAGGAGCAGCTTCGCTCCTTTGTGAAAGATCCCTACTCCATCACCGACCGTTTGGACAATTATAAATCCAACGTGACAGCGTTATCCGCGCTGATGCTGAAGATGCAGGAACAGCCTTTGGATCTGGATTATATCACCGTTTCCGGGATGGAACAGACGATCCCCAACACCAAAGCCGGATTTTTCCAGAATATCGCGTATCAATTCAAAGCGTTTATCGGTTCCTTTTTTAATGATTATACATCAATAGGCGGCAACGGCGAGAAGCTGGATCAAGTCATTAAGATCTGGTACGGCGGCAGCCGTGAGCAGGCAGAGATCGTCCAGCGGATGATCGATGATTCTTTCACGCCGCAAAGCCATGTGGGCGTGACGTTGGAATTGGTGCAGGTATCCATCGCGCAGGCCATTATCGCGGGAACGGCGCCGGATGTTGTCATGAATGTGGCCAGAGGGCAGCCGATCAATCTGGCGGTTAGAGATGCACTGGTTCCGCTTGATCAGTTCCAGGGCTTTGATGAGCTGAAAAAACAGTATGAAGCAACCGTTCTGACACCCTATACGTTTCAAAACAAGGTTTACGGTTTGCCCATCACGCTGGATTATCATCTTCTGTTTATCCGGGATGACATTTTTGACGAGCTCGGCTTGCAGGTGCCGGACACCTGGACAGAACTGTACGATATGCTGCCGACTTTGCAGCGCAGTAATATGACCGTTGGGCTGCCCTATACCACCATGAGTTCGCAGGCAACGGTGGACGGCGGCATGGGCGCTAAGGATCTGTTTTCGGCGCTGGTGCTGCAGCGGGGCGGAACTTTTTACAATGAAAACGCCTCCAAAGCTATTCTGGACAGCAAAAACGTCATGGACGCGTTTAAACAATGGACAGAGTATTATCAGAAATATGAGCTGCCTTTGACATACGATTTTTACAACCGGTTCCGCAGCGGCGAGATGCCTATGGGCATCCAAGGTTACGGTATGTATAACATGCTGGAAGCGGCGGCTCCCGAAATCAAAGGCATGTGGTCGATGCATCTGCTGCCCGGAACACAAACGCAAGACGGCAAGATCGACCGAACCGAAGGGGCTTCAGGCACGGCAACCATTATGATCAACAACCGTCAGGACGAAGCGACAAAAACCGCGGCTTGGGAGTTTATGAAATGGTGGGCATCGGCCGAGAGCCAGGCTCGGTACGGCGTGGAGATCGAAACCCTGATGGGCACCGCTTCCCGGTATAATCCCGCGAATATTGCCGCCATGGAACAGCTTTCTTGGTCGCAGGAGGAACTATCCATTCTGAAGGAGCAGCGAAGCTGGATCAGGGAGATTCCCGAAGTCCCCGGCGGGTATTATACCTCCCGCTGCATCGATAACGCTTTCCGCAATGTGGTCCTCAAATCGGAAAATTACCGGGAGGCTTTACTGGAGCAAAATGTCATCATCAATACCGAAATTTCCCGTAAGCGAAGAGAGTTTTTTCTTGACTGAGAAATTTCTGTGTGCATCTCATCCATACGACGTTTTTATGTGAATGGTGGTACATTATGGAAAACAATCCATCAAAAGCCCGTGAAAACCCACTCAAACCCAGTATCGCATCGTTGATCATTAAAAACAAAAGCAGTTATTTGTTCCTTGCCCCGTTTGCCATCTTCTTTTTGCTGTTTACGGTTTTACCCGTGCTGGCAGCTATCGGGCTGAGCTTCTTTAATTTCAACATGATCGAAGTAACGGGGTTTGCCGGTGCGGATAATTACATACGCATGCTGTTTGATGACGATGTGTTTTTAATTGCCGTCAAAAATACGCTGGTTTTTGCCTTTCTGACCGGGCCTGTCAGTTACATATTGTGTCTGATACTGGCATGGCTCGTCAACGAAGTGCCGAAAAATCTGCGCATCTTTCTGACGCTGATTTTATACGCTCCGTCTATTACGGGCGGTGCCATTTTCATCTGGAGCTATATCTTCAGCGGCGATTCCTACGGTCTGATCAACAGCCTGTTCATGAAGATCGGGGTTTTGCAGGATCCCATCAACTGGCTGATCGATGACCGGTACAATCTGGGGGTCATCATCATCATTCAGCTGTGGCTGAGTCTGGGGGCGGGCTTCCTATCCTTTATCGCCGGATTCCAAACGGTAGACCGTTCGATTTATGAAGCGGGAGCCATTGACGGCATCCGAAACCGCTTTCAGGAATTATGGTATCTGACACTGCCCAGCATGCGGCCTCAGCTGATGTTCGGCGCTGTGATGCAGATCGCCGCCTCCTTCTCGGTCAGCGCCGTGCCGATGCAGCTGACAGGGTTCCCCAGTACCAACAACTCAACTACGACCATCGTCATGCACGTTCTGGATAACGGTACAATCCGAATGGAGATGGGCTATGCCTGCGCCATTGCCACGGTACTGTTTGTGACGATGATCATCACCAGAAACCTTGTGTCCAGAATTATCAAGAGTGAATAGCGGAGGAATGATATTGTGAGAAGCACATCAGCAAAGCATGTTAGTCGTTCTGCCGGAGGTACGGCAGCTATTATCATCTTCCTGCTCTTGTTCGGCTTGATCATGGCGCTTCCGCTTTTGTATACGATCCTCCAGTCGCTGAAGCCTTTGGATGAACTGTTTATTTTTCCGCCGCGTTTTTTTGTGCGGCGTCCGACTTTAGAAAACTTTATCCAGTTAAAAAATATCACGTCCGATCTGTGGGTACCGTTCTCCCGGTATCTGTTCAACAGCGTTTTCCTGACCGTGTTCTGTACGGCTATACAGGTGGTTTTTGCTTCCATGGCCGCTTATCCCTTGGCAAAACACAAGTTTCCCGGTCAAAAGGTCTTTTTTAATATGGTCGTTTTGTCGCTGCTGTTTACCAACGAAGTGACCTTTATCCCTCTGTATATCATGCTGTCCTCCATGCATCTGATCAACAGCTATATGGCGTTGATCTTACCGGTGGCGGCGTTCCCGCTGGGGCTCTACCTGATGCGGCAGAATCTGCTGGGATTCCCGGATTCGGTCATCGAATCGGCGCGCATCGACGGCGCAAAGGAAGCCACCATCTTCTGGCACGTGATCATGCCGTCCAACCGGGCGGTTTGGATGACCATGCTGATGTTTTCGTTCAGCAGTATGTGGAACCGGTCGGACACGGCGTTTATCTACACCGAAGCCAAAAAGAGCCTGCCCACGATCTTGGCGCAGCTATCCAGCGCCGGTATCGCCAGAATGGGAGTCGGCGCTGCCATCTCGGTGTTTATGATTCTTCCGCCCATACTCATCTTCTTGATAACGCAAAGCGGCGTGATGGAAACCATGGCCAATTCTGGGATGAAGGAGTGACAAAGCGGATGAAAAACACTCTCAAACGGTTTTGTGTTTGCCGTAAGGGAATTGGCTGTCTCCTTTTGCTGGCGGTTTATGCGATAAGCGGGTTTGGCACAGCGGCAGAAGTTCCGTATAACAACTACTGTGTAACCGAATGGGCAACCGATGCGGCGGCACCGGTTGCGTATACACCGCAGATGACAGTCACGCGCATCGAGGCTGAAAAGCCGGATTTTCTGGAGCCGCAGGATCTGTATATCCGTGACGGTGAGATCTATGTGCTGGACTCGGGCAACAGCCGCATCGTTGTTTTGGACAGCAACCTGCAGCTTATCCGTGTGATCGGGAAGTTCACCGGGTCGGGGGGAGAAACCCTGACGCTGAACAAAGCGCAAAGTCTGTTTGTGGACGAAAAACACGATCTTTACATAGCCGACACGGAAAATTCCCGTGTTTTAAAGGTGGATGGCACGGGTAAGCTGCTGCAAACCTTTGTAAAACCCACCAGCGCCGAGTATACCACGAAGTTTTTTAAACCCAAAAAAGTCGTGGCAGACCCCGACGGAACCGTGTTTGTCATTGCCGAAGGCGTTTATCAAGGCGCTTTGGTCTTTGAGCCGGACGGCAAATTCAAATCCTTCTTTGGCAGCGCAAGGGTGCAGGCAAGCGTGAAGCTGATCGCCGACAGGCTGTGGAAACAGCTGCTTTCCAACGACCAGCGTTCCAAGATGTCACAATACGTTCCCGTGGAATTTTCCAACTTCGATATCGATGACGAGGGACTAATTTATACCTGCACCAGTTTTACAAGCGGTAACCGCGAGCAGGTACGCAAGCTAAATTATTTGGGCAACAACATCTATCCGTACACCGAAAATTTCGGCGAAAAGGATATTGTGGGATATAAGCAAAGCACCTATATCACCTCTTTTGTGGATGTTTGCGTTAATGAGTCGGATATCCTGTATGCGCTGGACAACACCCGCGGCCGGATCTATACGTTTGATCAGGAAGGCAACCGCCTGTTGGTTTTCGGCAACATTTCGGATCAAATGGGCGGATTCCGTACGCCGGTGGCGATCGATACGCTGGATAGCCGCGTGTATGTTCTGGATTACAGCAAAGGCAGCATCACCTGCTTTTTGCCCACGGAATACGGGCAAAAAATCCTGGAAGCGGTGAGCCTGTATCACCATGGCTTATACGAAGAGGCACTGGCTCCCTGGCAGGAGGTGCTGAAAATGAACAGCAACTTTGAACTGGGATACAGCGGCATGGGTCAGGCGATGATGAAACTGGGTAACTATGAAAAGGCGGTGGAGTATTTCCGCCTGGGATATGATCGGGCTAACGAGTCGAAAGCGTTTGAAAAGTATCGGAATGCCTATTTGCGTAGTCACACCACCCTTGTTATTTCGGTACTGGTCCTCGTTGTGCTGTTTTTAGTGATCGTTACCAGTAAATGCTTATCACAAAAGGTGTTCCGCCGCAAACGAACAAAAAAGCCCGAGGAAAGGGGGATGCCGAAATGACCGAGGCGCTGCATAATATTCTGTTGCTTGTGAAAAAGCCGGTGGAAACCTTCAACGAGCTGAAATACCGCCGTTACCGCCATTGGGGACTGATCGCTCTCACCCTTGCGGCATGGCTTATCGTCGATATTATGGTCAAACAGCTGTACGGTTTCCGTTTTAATACCAATCATGCGGATGAATTGAATATTTTGATCGAGCTGAGCATGACCATCGGGCTGTTTTTTCTTTTCTGCATTTCCAATTGGGCTATCTGCACGCTGTCATCCGGCGAAGGGCGTTTTGATGAGATATGCACCTTTTGTGCCTATGCCATGATTCCCTATATCGTCTTCCGCTTTGTCAGCATTTTGCTGTCACGCGTGCTGACGTTCAATGAAGAGGTCTTTTTGAATTGGTTTGTGTGGATCGGCATGCTCTGGAGCGCCATGCTGCTTTTTCAGGCGATCCGGATCGTTCATCAATATTCCGGGGGCAGAACACTGTTTTCCATTTTTCTGACCTTGGTGGGGATCTGTGTGATACTGTTTATCCTGTTGCTCCTGGTGGCGTTGTTTCAGCAACTCTATTCCTTTATCTCCATGATCGTCAGTGAATTATGGATTCGTAAATAGGGCGGTGAACAAATGAGAAAAAGTAAAAGGTGGATCCCCGGACTGATCGTACTGGCCGTTATTGCTTTAACGGTTACCCTGTGCGTGGATTTTTCTCCCCGTGTCACCGCCTTTTCTGCCGAAAAGACAGGCGGGGTCGTGTCGAAGGTGTTGTTTCCGGCTGAGGAAACCTATACCCCCTCGCCATCGCCGGCAGGAATGGAATTGATGGCACAAAAGGGATTTTTGGCACTTCATGCGGACAAAACCACGGCGGCCATTGCGCTGGAGGATATGCGGGATCATATGATGTGGTTCAGCACCCCGACGCGTGTCGAGGAGGATACCACCGCCAAAGGGAATGCCAAAAACGAAATGTATTCCGTGCTGACGGTCACGGATATCGTCAGCGAGACCAATACCCAGAAAACACGGAATTCCATGATCGGCAGTGTGAAGAAAAACGGGCTGACACTGGAAAAATTACCCGACGGTTTTCGGGCAACTTTTGAATTTCCGGAGTATTCCTATACGATCCCGATGGACTTTATCCTCGTGGGAGACAGCCTGAAGGTTTCGGTGGATACCTCCAAGATCATAGAAAAGGGCGAGCAGCGTCTTTTTTCCCTGCGCATTCTGCCGTATTTCGGCGCGCAGGACTGGAAAACAGACGGATATTTTATCTTGCCGGACGGCAGCGGTTCTCTTCTGCGCTTTAATAACGGCAAGGGTAGATTTACCTATCGCTCCGATCTTTACGGTCTGGACGGCGTTGTGAAGCAGGACAGCCGGACGACCAACCAGCAGGCGGCGGCGCTTCCTTGCTTCGGTATCCAGACGAAGAAACAGGGGCTGCTGGCGGTCGTGGAGGACGGTGCGGGGCGTGCCGGCATCCATGCCTCCACATCGGGCGGAGAATCCCAGTTTAACCGCGCCTATGCGGATTTTAGTGTTCGCCTGAGCCAAATGCTGACGGTTGGCAGCGGATGGAACAGCCGGGATGTGATCATGTATGATGAGCGTCCCATCGATGCGGGCGTTATCTCGGTGCGTTATTTCCCCGCGGATGAGGATCAGCAGGAAATTGCCGGACTCGCCGGCATCATGCGGGAATATCTGATACGCCAAAACGGGCTGAAACCCGTTGCCGGCGAGGTTCCTCCTGTGTATATCCAGACGCTGGGAGCCATTCGCAAGCGTGCTTCCATTCTGGGTATCCGTATGGATTCCACGGAGGTCGTCACCTCGTTTGAGAAAGCGGCCCAAATGGATGCCGTCCTGAAATCCGGCGGGATCGATGCCACTGTCTGGTATTACGACGGATGGAGCGAGGACGCGCTTCGCGGCAAGGTCACGTCCCAAATGAACGTGGTCGGCAAAATCGGCGGAGAAAAAGGCCTTTCGGCGTTGGCAGAATCCTTGCAAAAAACAAACAGCCGCGTTTTTCTGAAGGGCGAAACGGTGAATTTTCATGATAACGGAGCCGGTGTTTTCTCGTTTATGGATGCCGCAAAAGATATCAGCAAATCCGCCATTAAAACCCACGTTTATAAGCGCAACACGTTTTTCCCGGATTCCCGTTCCGGAACAGGTTTTTTGCTGAACAATCAGCTTGCCAACGGTGCTTTTGTACGGCTGGCCGATCAGGGAAAGAAGTATCAAATCGGACTGAGCGCCGGATCGCTGGGAGCGCAAAGCTATACGGACTTTTCAAAATACGGTTCTTCGCGTGCCGATGCGGTAGAGTTAACAAGGCGCGGACTGAAAAAAGCGCAGGAGGCTTTGCCGCTGCTCGGAGACAATCCGATGGGCTATGCGATCCCGGCGTTATCGGGTGCTGTGAACCTGCCTGATTCCGGAAGCGGTTTTGATGTTTGCGATGAATCCGTTCCGTTTTTACAGATCGTCTTGCACGGAGTCATACCGTATGCAGGAAAAGCCATCAATCTTTCCGGCACTTACACGGACTCGTTTTTATGGAGCATCCAGTCGGGTTCACTGCTCCATTATTATCTGCTGGGTGTGGATCCCGCCGAATTGAAGGATACCGATCGTACGGATCTGTACGGAGCCGGCTTTGGGCTCTGGAAAGATAAAATAATCGAGCAATACACAGCTCTTAAAGACTTTTATACGCAAACAGCCGATGCCGTCATCGGGGGCTACGATACCCTGCAACCCGGCGTTGTCCGTACCCGCTACAGCAACGGATGGAGCACCTACGTGAATCGCACTGATAAGGATGTGCTCATTGCGGACATAGCGATTCCAAAGAAGGGATATCGGATTTTGCAGGAGAAAGGGGACGAATAAGCATGCAACGAGCAAGAACCATCAGGCAGAAAAAACACGTTATGCCGTATGAATCCAAAAAAAGTCTGGCAGGTTTTCTGTTTGTTTCGATTTGGGTTATTGGGTTTATTTTCTTCTTTCTGCTCCCGTTTCTCCAGTCTGTGCGCTATTCTTTTTCCGATATCGTTTTAAACCCCAACGGCGGGTATACCCTGAACTTTATCGGCTGGAAAAATTACATCAAGGCTTTCACCACGGATGCCGAATTTCTTCCCGCGGTGTTCAGTTCTCTCGGAGCCATGCTGTATCAGGTACCCATCATCGTCCTATTCAGCCTGTTTGTTGCCATCATTCTTAACCAAAAATTTGTTGGAAGAACATTTGTTCGCGGCATCTTTTTTATCCCGATCATTGTGGCAAACGGCGTCATCCTCTCCATCATGAACGGGGATGTGCTCTCCCAGACCATTATGCAGGGTTCCAGTTCTTCCACGCTGTTTCAAAGCGAGTTTTTATATGAGCTGATGTTTAAATCGGGCATGAGTCAGGAATTTGTCAATGGGCTGACTGGTGTTGTGGACAGCTTGTTTGCCCTGATATGGAAATCCGGCATACAGATCATTATTTTTCTTGCCGGACTGCAAACCATAGCGGATTCGATGTATGAGGCGGCAAAAATTGAGGGCGCAACGGGATGGGAGACGTTTTGGAAGATTACGTTTCCGATGATTTCACCCATGATCATCTTAAATCTTATCTTCACGATCATTGATTCGTTTACCGACTATAACAATGTGGTGATGAAATACATCAATGAGCAGCAGATCGGCATGCGTCTGGCTTACAGTTCCACACTGGGATGGATTTATTTTCTGATGGTTGCGGTCATTATTGTGATGGTCTATCTCATCATTAACAAACGCGTGTTTTATCAGGTTTGATGGAGGTGAAAAAATGGCTTTAACAGCAAGAACTCTTTGTTCGGCAGATGAACAAACACGGGCGAGAGCGGTCAAAAAACTCAGCGGCGTCGGCAGTATCGGCTGGAAGGTTTTTCGATTTTTTCTTCTTTGCGGGCTGTGCTTTGTGCTTCTTTATCCACTGCTTTATATGCTGAGTATCTCTTTCCGCAGCATGAAGGACATTTATGACCCCAGCGTTATTTGGGTATCCAAGCACTGGACGCTGGATAACTTCAAAGAAGTAATTGAGGTCATGGATTATAAACGGGCGCTTCTAACGTCTCTGGAGATCAATGTTGTCAGTTCGCTGATCCAGGTCGTGATTTGTGCGGTGGTCGGCTACGGCTTTGCTCGTTTTGAATTTAAATGCAAAGGCTTGCTGTTCGCTCTGGTCGTGCTTACGGTTATCGTCCCGCCTCAGCTGATCAGCACGCCGTTATACATTTATTTCAAAGGGTTTGATTTTTTCGGCATAGGCTCGTTGGTCGGATTGATTACCGGCACGCCGCTGACAAAAAACCTGCTGAATACCTCTTGGGTGTTCTTTCTGCCGGCTATTTTCGGTCAGGGGATCAAATCCGGGCTTTTCATCTTCATTTTCCGGCAGTTTTTCGGTGGTATGCCAAGGGAGCTGGAGGATGCCGCCCAGATCGACGGCTGCAGCTTTTTCGGCTGTTTCTGGCGGATTATGATCCCCAATGTCCGTTCCGGCATGCTGGTGGTGGTCGTGCTGTCCCTGGTCTGGTATTGGAACGATTATTTTCTGGGCTCCATGTTTATCAGCAATCACCGGACGGTAATGATGGAACTGGTAAACCTGCCAAGCGGACTGCGTATGTTGGGCGGGTATGAGTCGGCTGCGACGGATCCTTTGAAGATCATTACGCATATGCAGGCGGGTTCTCTGCTTGCCATTGCGCCCGTGCTGGGATTTTATATCCTGATCCAGCGTTTCTTTATACAAGGTGTGGAACGATCGGGCATTGTCGGCTAACAGCAGGTATATCGGACACCGGGGGTGTCTGCAAATAAAAGGAGGAATTCGTATGAAAAAGAGCCTAAGCAAAGCATGGATTTTACTGGTCACTTTTGTCATAGCTTTCTGTTTTATTGTTCCAACGGCAAGTGCCGCCGCGGAACCGACCAAATTGCCGATTTTTTGGGGATTTGAAGATCCCGAAAGGCAGCTCGATGTCCCGGAACTGATGCTGGATTATCATGGCTTTATGCATGACGGCAACGGCGCTTCGGAAATCCAGTCCAAGGTGGTCTATGAAGGCAAATATGCCATGAAATGCGACGCCAAGGATTTGGTATGGGGCATGGTGCTGGCGCCCACACTGCAAAAGGGAAAGACCTATATCTTCTCGGTTTACATCAAAACCGAAGATTTCAAAAACAATAACGGCTATAACTTGTATTCCCGCGTGAAACGTCCCGTGGAGATGTATCTCAGCGATTCCCTTCGTCTTGAGGACGGCACTGCCGACTGGAAAAAATACGAGATTAAATTCAAAGCGCTGCAAGACGGCCTTGTGGATTTAGGGATTCAGCCTTTTGAAGCCGGTGCGAAACCAACCGGTATTCTGTATTTTGATAACATTGAGCTGAAGGAAGAAGGCGGCTCGACGAATTCAACCGCAGCTCCCACCACAAAAGCCCCCACCACAAAAGCCCCTTCCACAAAAGCGCCGACCACAGCGGTCGTTCAGCCTACCGCAACCGACACGGCGACTACCGAATCCAGCGCGATCGAAACGACCGACACCACCATAGCGACAGAAACCAACACGCAGGCCACGGCACCGACCGGCACCACCACAAAAGATGCCACGCCCGCGGGAAATACGCCTTCCACGCCGTGGGGATGGATCATTGCCGGCATCGTTGTTGTTCTGGCAGCCGGAGGCGGCGTTGCGTTCTGGCTTTTGAAAAAGAAAAAGGTATCCTAACACAGCTTGTTATTTCCGCGTTTCGGCATTCCCCAAAATAAAATAGTGGAGGTAATTCAATTGAAAAGGATTCAACGTTTCGTTACCCTTTTGGCAGTTCTCAGCATGGCTGTTTTCTGTATACCGGCCTTTGTAAACGCCGCAAGTTTTGAGATGCTCAAATACGACTTTGAGGATGACGTCAAACCCATCTGCGGCGCTGCTTTTGCGCTGAACGACACCGTGTCGTACAGCGGCGTAAAAGCCCTCAAGTTTGACCCGAATGCCGCTGACAACTGGGGCTTGCAGATCGAACCGGCGCTGACCGTCGGGGACGAATATACCTTTGCGGCAAAGATCAAGACGGTCAATTTTAAAAACAACGGTGCGGCATGGCAGTTCTGGGCTCAGCAGGCCGGCGCCGGCAACAAGGAATTTGCCGATGGCAGCAACGACTGGACATGGTACACCATGACCTTTACGGCACAGGATATCGCCAACCACAAATTCGGTTTCTTCTCGTTTGGTTCGGGCACACCCGAAGGTCTTATCTATATCGATGACATCGCCCTCGGACTGGAGGCGGATGTGGCAGCGTTTATGACGGCAACAGATGCAGCGGCGACAGAGCCCGAACCTACGGACCCGGATGACGAATCTTCCTTTATGGCTTTTGATATGGAAGACGAAACCAAGCTGCCGCTGACTTCTTTTGATCGGGTGAGCACGGAAAGTTATAAAGGCCAGTATTCGTTGCTGTTTGATCCCGCGGCGAAACAGCACTGGGGACTGGAAATGCTGCCGAAAGTGGTGCCGGGAAAAACCTATACGTTCGGTGCCATGCTCAAGACGGACGGTTATGCCGATAACGGACGCGAATGGATGCTTTGGGCACAGCAGCCGGCGGCGGGTAACGTCTACATTGAAGACGGCACGAAGGACTGGACATGGTATTCCATGACGTTTACGGCAGAAGATATCAACAATCACAAATTCGGCATTTACGCTTTTGGACCTCAGCTTCTCGTTCCGGACGGTAAATTCTATGTGGACAATATCGTTTTCGGCCTGAAAGAGGATGTGGATGCCTATTATAAGGAACTGACGGGCGAAACGGTGCCAACCGGTTCTACCACCACCATCCCCACGAAACCGAATGCGACCACTGCCACCACCAAGGGCGATGCCTCTCCCACCACCGGAAGCGGTACGGTTCTGCCCATCGTCATCGTGTCGTTTGTTTCCGGCGCTATTTTGGCCATGACCCGAAAAAGCCGGAAACACGGATAAAGGCAACAGCCCAGGCACGGTAAACTTTACTAAAGGTTTGATGTTAGGAAGAGACCCCTTGCCCGCAGAAAGACAGGATACAGTGTGACCGGCCTTCCTGCCGGCAAGGGCCTGTTCCGCTATTCGCTATAAAATCGATAAGGAAAGGTTGAGGCAGTAATGCTGAAAAAACGTCTGTTTTCCATTGCTTGCGCCATCACCATTGCCACAGCTATGTGCGCGGTCACCGGTTGCGGAAGTTCCCAGTCCAGTGGTGCTTCCCAACAAGGTGCCGGAAAGGTCGACTACAGTGCTTTGCCAAAAATTGACATGTCGGACAAAAAGATCGTTCTGCTGACTCAGTCGGAAGAAAAAGCCACAACATATAAAGAGCATTATGGCGGTGAAGTGGAATCCATTTTGGTTTCGGATAAAGAAATTTTCACCCGGTTTATGACCATGGTTATGTCGGAAGAGCGTGTCGATGTGTTCTGGAACTATCTCAAGCCGGCACTGGCAACGCAGGGGTATCTTAAAAACCTGGATGAGTATATCGATTTTAACCAGCCGCTTTGGGCGGATGTCAAGGATATCAATAATTTGTTACAGGATAAAGAGGGAAAGCATTATTGTGCCATCCCCGGCGTACAGCGCAACATGTGTTTGTGGTATAACACCGAAATTTTCGAAGAGTATGGACTGGACACGCCGGAGAGCTATGTCAAGGCGGGAACCTGGGACTGGAACGTTCTCCGCGATATGGCGATAAAACTGACAACGGCTCCCGGGAGCGACGGAAAAAGCTCGCTTTACGGCATGTGCGTGGACGAGGTCGACGCTTTCCTGTATTCCTGCGGAAAACATATCATTTCGTTTAACGGCGACGGAACGGCGACCAACAACATCATGAGTGAAGAAATCGCACGCGCCGTTAAATTTGCTACCGACTTAAACGTCGTGGATAAAGTGCTGTATACCAACAATGACGGCAGAGAAATGTTTAAACAGGGTAAAGTTGCCATGATTTCCGGCGGCGTGTGGTACCGTACGCTCTGGCCGGATATGATGAGAAGTGGAGCAGCCATGTTTGTTCCGTTCCCGAAAGATCCGAACGCCGATCAATATTATGTACAGCAGCAGTCCGACGGCTATATGATCCCCTCGACGGCGCAGAACGTTGCCGGCGCCTGCGCGTTTATTGCCACCAAGCGTTTTGATTTTATGGATACTTCCAAAAAGGAACGCACCTTGGCGGAAATGAAAGAAGCCTACGGCTGGAACGAAAAGCATCAGGAGATGTTTGAAAAATATTGCGGTTCCAAAGACAAAGTTGGCGTGCCGATCTCCTATATCCCGTTTGAAACAGGCGAATATTACGGCGATCTGTTTGCGCGTCCGTCTTTAGGCGAACCCTGGTCGACGATCGCCGCCGAAATAGCGCCGAAAATCGATGAAAAAATAGCCATCGCCTACGAAAAATAAATCGGGTATTGGATTCGTCTGCTGGTCCTGTGCTGTTGTTCCCCCGCTGAAATGGTACCAAACAGGAATGCAGCGGGGGAATAACAATTGTATTCTTGGAGGAGCTCAGGATGTCGCAGCAAACGCTCGGATGGAAACCCTTACAGATTATCCATCACTATTTCCCTCGTGATGAGAAAAAAATGGAAGCCTTTATCGATGCAAACCCGGGAGACGGTTTTGTTGTCAATGTCAAAGAGCCCTGGAACGATCCAAACGATCATGCGGGCTATGACACCTATCTGCGGCAGCCGGAGGAGTGGAAAACCTTAGATGCCTTTATCCGCCTTTGCTCTCGGAAAGGAAAACGCATCTGGATCTATGATGAACCGGGATTTCCAAGCGGTGCAGCGGGACGGCGGGTCGTGGAAACCAATCCATCCTATGCGGTAAGCTGTCTGGCCTGTAAAAGCGCGGAAACAACCGGAGGAACGGGTGAAATGCTGCTGCCGGAGGGGGATACGCTGCTGGCAGCGGCTATCCCCATGGCGCAGGACGGTACTCTGACAGAGTCCGAGATGCGGCTGCTTTCGCCGCAGAACGGCCGCCTGTGCTGGACACTGCCGGAGGGAAACTATCGGATAGCGGCGATTATACATAAACCGTGCCAATGGATAACCGGCGCGGGAGTACCGTATATCGATGTGCTGAATCCGCAAGCTGTGCGGACATTTATCCAGTGTACCCATGAAAGCTACCGGCAGAATCTGAGTGCGGAGGCTTTTCGCCATATCGAAGCTTTTTTCAGCGACGAACCAGGACTGCCCGTTTACGGATGCAGCATGATATTCAACGAGCCGGATCCCGTTGTTCCGTGGACGGAAGGGCTGGAAGCCGATTTTTTGAACGGCTGCGGCTATCCCCTGCGTCCCCGCCTGGCAAGCTTGTTTTTTGACACCGATTCGGGAGGACAAGTACGCCGCGATTTCTGGAGGCTGGTATCTGCACGGCTGGAGGAATCCTATTTCGGTCAGATAGCGGACTGGTGTACCCGTTATGATATTTGTCTGACAGGACACCTGTACGGAGAAGAAACCTTATCGATGCAGATCGGGCTGAACGGGGATCTGTTCGGGCTTCAGAGGCGTATGACACTTCCCGGTGTGGATCGGCTGTACTGCACCAATCCCACGGGTATATTGCCGGAAAAGACGGCAGCCTCCGCCGCCGATCTGATGGGGTACCGCCGCGTCATGAGCGAATCCAGCGCCTGCTTTGAATCTTCCTACTGGCATACTCCGCATGACACTTCCGATATGCTCCATGCCTGCCTGTATCAGATGATCCTGGGCATCAATGTGATCGCCTCGTATTTTTCACCCGGTGAGTACCCGTCTGCCAAGTTTTGCGAGGCTTATGAAACCATTGGCCGCGTGGGAAGCATAATGGATGGTTATCATCAGGCGCCGGTGCTGTTCCTTTTGCCCATGGAAGGCGCATGGGAACGGTATCGCCCTGTGAACCAAAAATACTGGTCGATGGAGCCGGAATCATATTCGCCCAAGCAGCCGTATGCCATGCAGCGGCTGGAGCAGTATATGGATGCGGTGATGACCAGGCTGCTGGATAGCCGCTTGGATTTTGACCTGATCGACGACAGAGGACTGCAAACCTGTCGAGTGATAAACGGTCGGATACAGGCATCATACGAAGATTTTGATTTGCTTGTGCTTTTTGATACCGGCGATTTTCTGCCGGAAACCCTTGCCGCCCTGCAGCGGCTGGCGCAGGCAGGCGGCCGCATGCTTTGTATACGGGAAGGAGAGACCCTTTCACAGGAGATCCGCCTTCTGGCGGAACAGTATGCAGACCGGGTATGCGTTGCTGCACCGGAAGATGCTGTGAAAGCGGCGTCTGCCCTTTGCCTGCCCGTTTTAAAAATCAAAGAAGAAGCCCCCTTCCTTTGGGTACGGCGTTGCCGCCGGGAGAGCGAGGATGTTTGTTTGCTGCATTGCCGCGACGGACAGCAGCATACGGTCACCGTTTTGCCCGAGCCGGGACAGACCGTTTTCGTCTATGATCCGGCAAGCGGGAGCGAAGAACCTGCCAGGATACAGGATACGGGTTTTTCGTTGGAGATCCCCGCAAAACAATGCCGGATTCTCCGCCTTACAGCAAAAGAATAACAGGTGAAGTACGAGGATGAATTTCAGCATAGGCATCATGGCGGGCTCCCTGCGCCTGCCTTTTCGGGAAAGCCTTGCAAAGGAGCCGGCGTGAATCTGGAGCCGGCTAACCTGGTCGTGGTTACGGGCGATGATCCGGTGAACGCGGAATACGGAGGAGGACAACCACATGGAACCCGATTTTAAAAAGCATAATCAAGAGGTGAAACAGGTATGGGACACCTATTATGCCGGCAAACCTTATCGCATCCCGATGGTCATCGGCATCAACCCTCGCTATATGTTATTGGATTCACGCCTGAACCCCCAAGGCATCACGTTTCAGCAATACTTTGAAGATCCCGAGACCATGTTTCGGATTCAGCTGGAGTTTCGGGATTTTGTGCGGCATCATGTGTTTGCCGATCATGAAATGGGCATCCCGGAAAACGGTTGGGAGATCTATGTGGATTTTCAAAACAATTACGAAAGCGCCTGGTTTGGCTGTCCGATCGTGTACAAAGAAGATAATTGCCCGGTTTGTCCGGCTATATTGGATAATCAACATAAGCATATGCTGTTCGAAAAGGGTATGCCGGATCCGTTTTCGGGAATTATGGGAACCGTTCGGGAGTATACGGAACTATTTAATGAAAAAAGGCAAAAGGGATTTACCTATAAAGGCGCCCCTCTGGCGCCGGCATCTCCGAACATCATGTGTACAGACGGTCCGTTTACCTTAGCGTGTAATTTGCGGGGTGTCGATGATTTCTGCGTGGATATGTATGAAGATCCCGATTATGCCCATCAGCTTCTTGCGTATATTACGGCGGCGACGATTGAACGGCTGAAAGCGTGGCGGCGGTATTTGCGGCAAGATGAGATACAGCCCTCCTTCTTTTTCGCCGATGACAGTGTGGCTCTTCTTTCTGCGGATATGTACCGGGAATGGATCTATCCCTATCATAAACAGCTGATAGACGCTCTGAGCACCGACGACGCACGCAACGGCATCCATTTATGCGGGGACGCCTCCCGTCACTTCCGTTTTCTTAAAGAACATTTGAACATCACGACGTTTGATACGGGATATCCCCTTGATCACCGAAAAGTTCTGCTCGAACTGGGACCGGATGTCTGCATTCAGGGAGGTCCCAGTACCAGTTTGCTGCTGACCGGCAGCAAGGAAGACGTGGTCAGGGAAACCGGGCGTATCCTTTCTTCCGTTAAGGATGTAAGCCATCGGTTTATCCTGCGGGATGCCAATAACCTTTCTCCCCGCACACCTCTCGAAAACATCCGTGCCATGTATGAAACGGTGAGGACGCAGGGGGTTTATCTGTAAGTGGAAAGGATTTTTTGTATGAAAAAATTGTTGGGAAGAGCGCTCTGCGCTGTTGTTTGCGGAGGGATATTGGCTATAGCAGGCAATGCAGGTCCGGTTATCCCGGTATCGGCTGCGGAAGGTAAGGTTTGCAATGTCAATGACTACAAGGGCAGTGGCTCCGTTGCGATACAAAACGCCATCAACGCCTGCCCCGAAGGTGGGACGGTGTATATCCCCGCAGGAACCTATCGCATGGTGACGACCGTTACGCTGAAATCGAATATCACGCTTAAAGGCGACGGAGATAAAACCATACTCGAAGTGAATTCCCTGCTTTCCACCGGCGCCAATATGATGAAAAGCTCTGACCCGCCCGTTGGGTTGAACAACTATGGGGACGAAAACATCACCCTGCGGGACATCACCTTCACAGGAAAGAGAGCATCCGGACGAACCGGGTCGCTTCTGGGGCTGACAAAAGCGCAGAATGTTACCATTGTCAACTGCACGTTCAAGGAGAATCCGGGCATCACTTTAGGGCTCGGCGGCTGCAAGAATGTTTTGGTCAAGGACTGCATATTTGAAGACAACGGGCTGACCAAACCATCCAAGATTTCCTCCCCCGCCCTTTGGGTAGACAGAACGATGGGCACTCCTGCCATCAACATAACGGTGGAAGACAGCATTTTCAGAAACAATAACTGGTCGGGCTGCTATTTTATGCCGCAGGGTGGAAAAATTGCCCGCTGTACCTTCATTAACAACGGCGAAAGCTCGATCTATACCAATCAATACGGTTCGGATATCCAATACATCGACAATTACATCGACGGCGCACGCAGCTCCAACATTTCCGCTAGCGGACTTGAAACCTGCGCGAGCAATGTACTGATTGAGGGGAATTTGATCAAAAACAGCGGGAATGAGGGGATTTCCTTAACCAACCAGAAAAATGTCATCGTTCGCAACAACATGATCCTTAATAACGGGCAGGAAAAAGAAAAATTTGCCAATGCCGCCGGTATTATGATTTACTCGCTGGGGCTTGTCGAAAATTACTACGTCCCGCAGGATATTACCATTACCGGGAATATAATCGCCAATCGTCCGGGAATGGAAGCAACACAAGGTGCGGGCGTGGCATTATGGCGGCATTCCGCCGGCGAGCCCGTTGAGAGACTTACCATTTCAAACAATATCTTCGGTGAGTTCCCCTATGGTACCGTGCGGTTCATCGGCGATAAAAGTATGATTATCGGTTCCGGCTATTCGTTTAAGGGCAATAAAGAGTCGCAGACCGTCACCATGAAAACTGAAGAGGATTTTGTGAAGGCGCTCAACGAACGTATCCGCAAAGCCAGAGAGACCGCCACGACTGCGAAGCCCGGCCCATCCACCACAGGAGCCGGTACGACCATGCCCGGCAAAACCCAACCCCCCGTAGGCAGTTCCCCTGCCGCCGCAGGCAGCTCCTCTGTGCCGACAGGCAGCACGGCGGTTTCTTCCGGCAGTGCCGGTACGCCGGATTCTTCGGGAACGATAGCCGCAGGCAGTACGGCGGGATACTCGGATACCTCGGCAAATTCTGTGCCGGCCGATGTGGCGCCCGAAAAAGGCATGAAACCGTGGATTATTACGTTACTGATTCTGCTTTGCGGCGGCGCTATCGGCACCGGGGCGGTTTTCATTGTCAAAAAACGCAAAAATACCCCTGAACCTACCGACCAACAAGAGCCCTAAATGCAGGCATATTCTGCCGCTTTCGGCAGTAAGAACCCGATCAACAAACGGTGCGGAGGATACTACCGCCGGCATTTAAAAGCGGGGAGTCACAGGACTCCCCGCTTTATTTGTTACTTTAGTAAGTAAGGTCCATCGCGAAGCGAAGGGCTCTACAAAAAACGTCCGCTAAGCGGTGGGATTAGGGGCTTAAGGAAGAGCATCACCTTTCCTGGTATAATGACGAGTGTTCAACCCCAAGTATCGAAGAAAGATTGATAAACAGACCATACTAGTGTATAATGGACTCATAAGAGAGTTTCTCATGAGAAAGTTATGATATGTTTTATGGTCGCGAGCATGAACTGACTACGATGAATATAAAACGAGCCGAAAAGGGATATCCCTTTTCAGCTCGTTTTGCAGTTTTATACGATTGCGTTGGAACGGGCGGATATAGAATCCGCCCCTATGGAAATTGCCTGTTCGCAGGGCGATTGCCAAAGGCTACCGCACCCACCTATGCAAATTATCTGCGGCAGGTGCATTGAGAATTCAAATCAGAGTAACTTCTGGCTCAACCTGGAGTTTGGTTTGGCAAATAACTAAATATTTTTTTCTTGCAATAAAAAGCCGCGCTCGCGGATTAACTGATTGAAAGGGGTGAGACCATGCGGAATCTATCCTCGGCGCCGGACGCGGCGCGCAGTGATATACCGGACGCCGCCGCGCTGGACGCCTGTTTGGCGAACATCGCGGAAAAGAACACCGCCGCGCTGGAGGAGCTGTACCGCGGGACAAGCGCCTCCGTGTATGGTTTCGCCCTTTCCATTCTAAAAAACGCCCCCGACGCCCAGGACGTGATGCACGACTGCTATGTCAGCATCTATTCCGCCGCCGCCGGGTACCGTTCCAGCGGCAAGCCGATGGCTTGGATCCTGACCATCGTGCGCAACCTCTGCCTGCGCAAGCTGCGGGAAAGCCGGAAAACGGCGGATCTCCCGCCGGAGGAGTGGGAACGGGTGCTGGAGGAGCGGGAGGAGGTCGAGCCGGAGGACAAACTCGTCCTTTCGGCCTGCATGCGCCTGCTGTCCGATGAGGAGCGGCAAATCGTGACCCTCCACGCCGTGTCCGGGTTCAAGCACCGGGAAATCGCCCAGATGCTGGGGGCGCCGCTGCCCACCGTGCTGTCCAAGTACAGCCGGGCGCTGAAAAAGTTGAAACACGCGTTACTGAAAGGAGAGCGACAAAATGCGGAACAAAGAGCTGGAAGGGAAACTCCGGCGGGCCTATAGCCACGCCGCTCCGGATGTTCTCGATTCTGTCCTCTCGTCCTGTGAGGATACGAAAGATAAGGTGATCGTCATGACCGAACAAAAGAAACGCAGTCCGTGGATCCGGCGGGGAATGGGGATAGCCGCCGCACTGGTTCTCCTGCTGGGCGGCGCGGCCGGCGTCCGGCTGTACAGCGTCAACCGCGCTGTCGCCTCCACCGTCTCCCTGGACGTCAATCCCAGTGTCGAAATCCAGGTCAATCAGAAGGATCGGGTGCTGCGGGTGAACGCCCTCAACGAGGACGGCCGCATTGTCTTAGGCGACATGAATTTTTCCGGCAGCAGCCTGGACGTGACCGTCAACGCCCTGGTGGGCTCCATGCTGCGCAATGGCTATCTCAGCGAGCTGGCCAACTCCATTCTCGTCAGCGTGGACAACGGCGACCCCGCCAAGGGCGCGGCCCTGCAGACCCGGCTGACCGAGGAAATCAATTCCCTGCTGCAAACCGACGCCTTCACCGGCGCGGTGCTCAGCCAAACCGTCTCCGCCGATGGCACCCTGCAAAAGCTGGCGGATACCTATGGCATTTCCCTGGGCAAAGCCCAGCTCATCCGGGAGATTGCGGATAAAAACCCGCTGTATACCCCGGAGGACCTGGCCAAACTGACTATCAATGAGCTGAATCTCCTGGCCAGCGCCGGAAGCGGCGCCCTGGACAAGGTGGAATCCGTCGGGACAGCCAGCGATAAGGCCTATATCGGCGCGGACAAGGCGAGGGACGCCGCACTGCGCCACGCCGGCGTGACCGCGGCTGACGCCGCCAAGCTCGAGGTGGAACTGAGCTGCGAAAAGGGCGTCATGGTGTACGAGGTGGAATTCGAAGCCGGCGGCTATGAATACGATGTCGACGTGAACGCCAAAACCGGAGACATCCTGAAAAGCGAAAAGGAGAGGGACGACGATGAGCCGACCGCGACCCGTCCCGCCTCCGGCACCACGTCCGCCGATCCAGGCGCCGTCACGGCCCCCCTCATTGGGGAGGCCAAGGCCAAGGAGATCGCGCTGAAGAACGCCGGCGTGACCGCTGGCAGCCTGATCGGCTATGCCATCGAGCTGGATACGGAAAACGGTGTCATGGTGTACGAGGTGGAATTCAAAGCCGGCGGCTACGAATACGATTACGACATCGACGCCAAAACCGGCAAGATTCTCAAGCGCCAGAAGGAGCGGGACGACGACCGGATCTCCGCTGCCGGCACCGCCGCTCTCATCGGCAGCGCCAAGGCGAAGGAGATCGCTCTTTCCCACGCCGCCGTGTCCGCCGATGGTCTGCGGGATGTTGCCGTCGATCTGGACGACAAGGACGGCGCCCCGGTCTACGAGGTGGAATTCAAAGCCGGCGGCTATGCCTACGACTATGATATAGACGCCAAAACCGGCAAAATCCTAAAAAACGAAAAGGAACAGGACGACTGAATTTCAAAAGGATGGGCCTCCTTTAGCAGGCCCATCCTTTTGCTGGTATTTCATGCACGGCGGTGCCGACAGGTGAAGTTGTATAAGAAGAAAAGCCCGGCCACGCGTATCGTGTGCCGGGCTTTTGACGACCTAGAGCTCACCGGGCTCTAAGCTGCCAGAAAGCGACGGCGCTGGCAGCCGCCACATTTAAAGAATCGACGCCGTGGGACATGGGGATGCACACGGTGTAATCGCAGTCGGCTATTGTGCGGGGCGCCAGTCCGTCTCCCTCCGTACCCAGTACGATAGCCAGCTTTTCCACTGCCAGAAGCCGCGGGTCTTCTATACTGATGGCCTTGTCGTTTAAAGCCATGGCGGCAACTTGAAAGCCCAGCCTGTGCAGGCGGGCGATACCCGGCTGTGGCCATGCGGAGGGATCGTTGCCGATGCGCGTCCATGGTACTTGAAAAACAGTACCCATGCTGACCCGTACCGCCCGCCGGTTTAACGGATCGCAGCAGGAGGGGGTCACCAACACCGCGTCCATGTGCAGTGCCGCCGCCGAGCGGAATATGGCGCCTATGTTGGTAGCATCCACAATGTTCTCTAATATGGCTACCCGGCGCGCTCCTGCGCATAAATCCTCGATACAGGGCAGGGGAGGTCGGCGCATGGCGCATAATATTCCGCGGGTCAGCCGGTAACCGGTCAGTTCGGCCAGCAAATCGCTGGCGGCAGTAAAGACGGGAACATCACCGCAGCGGCCGATGATACCACTGGCTTGTCCGTGAATATGCTTTTTTTCCATCAAAAATGAAACCGGCTCGTATCCCGCGTCAAGAGCGCACGTAATCACCTTGGGGCTCTCCGCGATAAAGAGCCCCTTTTCCGGCTCCAGCCGGTTGCGCAGCTGCGCTTCCGTCAAATGAGCAAAGACCTCCAGCTCAGGCAGAGCCCAGTCGGTAATCTCGATGATGGCAGCCATGTGGATATCCCCCTTCGCATTTGTTTTTCAGCGTCTCTGGAGTGCCAAAGCTTTGTGCAAACAACCGCGTCCTGCCCTGACAGCTTGCGGCCGTTTCTGTCCGCTTTCATCGGAACCACAGCAAAAGAAAAGGCCCGCCACCGGATAGTGAGAATTTGGGCTGGCTGGAGATCGAC
>URCA01000029.1 GCA_900546265.1 uncultured Oscillospiraceae bacterium
CCAGGCCGGCATGATGCTCCGGGACCATCTGGAAGCGCTCGTGCTGCTTGTGCAGCGCGGCCTTCCTCTGGAAACGGCGCTCGGCCGGCTGGCTCCCGGCCGGCTGGGCAGCTTCTATCTTTCGGAGCGTACCGACTGGTATCCGCTGGACCATGCGGCCAAGATCTATCCCATGAGCATGGGGCTGAAGCGGATGATGGTCTTTCGCCTGTCGTGCTACCTGAAAAAGCCGGTGGAGCCGGCCATCATGCAGATGGCGCTCACCTATACCATCTGCCGTTTTCCCTACTTCGCCACCACCGTCAAATGCGGTTTTTTCTGGCACTATATCGACAGCGCCATGCGCCGCTTCGCCGTGCGGCAGGAAAACAAGCTGCCCTGCGCCGTGATGAAACTGGGGCAGGTATCCTCCCCCACGCTGCGCGTGGTATACTGGCAAAACCGTGTGAGCGTCGAGTTTTTTCACATCCTGACGGACGGCACGGGCGGGAGCGTGTTTTTGCGCACGCTGGTCAAAACCTATCTGCGCCTGTTGGGAGAGACGGTGTCCGACGGGCCGGAAACGCTGCGGCTGGACCAGCCGCCCGACCCCGCCGAGTGGCGGGACGACTTTGTGCTGGGCGGCCGGACGCGGGGCGCGCACGGCTTCGCGGGCAAGCCCGCGTTGCAGATGCGCGGCATGCCCGCCTACGAACAGCCCAACCGCGTGCTGCATTTCAACTTTTCAACCCGCGCGCTGCTTGACCAGGCGCATGAAAAGGACGTGACCGTAACCACGCTGATGCTGGGCTACCTGATGCTGGCCTGCCGCGACGCCTGTCCCCGCCGCGCCGGAAGGCGCAGAATTCAGATTCAGCTGCCGGTCAACATGCGGCGCTTCTATCCCAGCCGGACGCTGCGCAATTTTTCGCTGTACTGCGCCGTGAGCCTGCCGCCCGCGGAAATCGCCACGCTGGACGGCATCCTCCCGCTCATTGACGCGCAGGTGAAGACGGGTTCGGCCAGGGAATCGCTGGACGAGACGCTGGAGCTGTCGCGCCGGCTGGTGCGTTGGCTCCGTTTCGTGCCGCTGATCATCAAGCGGCCCATCGCCTACCTGATCTACGGCGCTTTGAGCGATGCGGTGTTCACCACCACGTTTTCCAACCTGGGCCCGATCACCGTGCCGCAGGATATGGCCGCGCACATCGACAAGTTCGACTTCGTGCTGGGCGCGCCCATCCGCAACCGCGCCTGCTGCTCGCTGTGCAGCTTTCAGGACCGCGCGGTGCTCACCGTGACCAAGAACACCCCGCTGACGCTGTTTGAGGACTCGCTGTACCGGCACTTTGTGGAAAGCGGCCTGGAGCCGTATATGGAGGGCACCTCATGACCCGCGAACCCCCGCTCATGCGCGTACATGCAACCTATCCTCCCAATACGCCGCAGTCCTTCTGGCGGCGCAACCGGCACGCACTGTGGCGCAGCGCGTTTGTGCTGGCCGGTTACCTGTGCCTGATCATAAACCTGCTGACGGGCGGCCAGGCATGGAGCCTGATCGTCATCGGCGGGCTGATGACCTTCTGGGTGGCCTTCATCTACCAGCCACAGGTGGAGGCGACGCCCATCAAAAAGCTGTGCGATACGGCGCTGGCGGTATGCCTGTACCTGCTGCTGCTGGACAGCGTGCTGGGCGGCGGGTGGAGCGGCTTTGTGGTGCCGATTGTGTTCTTTGGCGAGCTGATCGTGACAGGCGGGTACTTCCTGCTGTTTTTCCACAAACGCAAGCGCGATTTCCTGCCCCTGTTTGAGCTGATCCTGATCGGGCTGGTGGGAACGCTTCTGGCCCTGGCGGGCCTCAAGCGCCTGGACTGGCCGATGATCGTGGTGAGCGGGGTAAGCGTAGGGTTGCTGCTGCTAAGCTTTCTGCTGTTTCGCAAGCCGCTTTGGCTGGAGATCCGCAAGAAGTTTCACACCTGATTAAAGATGCAAAAAAAGCCAGGGCGCGCGGCGTTTCGTCCGCTGCCGCGCGCCCTGGCTTTTGTCATTCGCATCAGGCGTCTTTGACGATTTCCACCATGGCGTCCCAGTTTTTCTCCATGCATTCCACCAGCCGAAACTGCGTGCGGGCGCGGTCCAGGTTGTGGCCCTCGCGCCGGATGTGGAAATAGCGGTCCCCGTTGAGGTGATCGGCCAAAAAGCGCATGCCGCATTCCAGCGTCATCAGCCGCGCGCCCCAGGGCAGGCTGTCCAGCTCGGCGGGGGTCAGCACTTCGCCCGCCGTTTCCAGATACCCCTTGACGTACAGCTCGTACAGGCCGATGTCGAAGTGCACCTTATCAAGCTCCGGCTCGTCCTCCGCCGCCGTGCTCGCGCCGAAGCGGATGGAATCGCCGAAATCGTTGGCGGCCAGGCCGGGCATGATGGTGTCCAGGTCGATGATGCACAGCCCCTCGCCGGTGGCGGCGTCAAAGAGGATGTTGTTGAGCTTGGTGTCGTTGTGGGTCACCCGCAGAGGGAGCAGCCCCTGCTCCTGCTGGCGCACCAGCCGGCCGCAGTCCTCCCGCCGGGCCTGCGCGAAGGCGGCCTCCGGCCGGCACCGCCGGGCCCGGTCCATCACGTCCCGGCGCAGCGCCTTTTCAAAAGCCTCGTACCGCCGCACGGTGTCGTGAAAATGCGGGATGGTCTCGTGCAGGCTCGCCGCCGGGTACGCGCCCAGCTGCTTGAGGAAATGCCCGAAGCTGCGGGCGGACTGATAGAACTGCTCCGGCCGCTCCACCGTCTGATAGCAGACGGAATCGGGGATATAGTTGTAGCAGCGCCAGGGCTGCCCCTCGTCGTCCTCGAAATAGTTATGCCCGCACTTGGTCTTGATATAGGACAGGGTGCCCCGGTCGGGGTCGCCGCCCTCCGCGCGGATTACGTCCCGCATGAATTCGGTCACGCCGAAGATGTTTTCCATCACCCCGGCCGGATCCTTGAACACGTTGGTGTTCACCCGCTGGAGCACATAGGTCAGCTCATCCGCCCCGTCCGCGCCGGGCATGTATACCGCGTAGGTTTCGTTGATATGCCCCGCGCCGAAGGGCTTGACGTACCGGCACTGCGTCCCGAAGCCGAAGGCGTACAGCGCGTCCTCCAGCGCCCGGCTGTTCACCCCGTCGATTTGCCGCCGGGTGGAGAAGACCACCTCGCCCGCCTCCACCTTGCGGCCCGGCGCGATGGCACAGTAGGCCTTGACCACGCTGCCCAGGCCCACGTGGGCCCCCGCGCCCACCGTCGTGTCGTGATCCACCACCGCGCCGCTGTTGACCAGCACCGCCCGCTCGATACGGGTGTGGGTGTTGACCACGGCGCGCTGCATGATGAAGCAGCCCGGCCCGATGACCGCGCTGGGGCTGACGACGGCGGAGGGGTGGATGAGGGCGGGCACGGCGTACCCCGCCTGAAGCAGCTTATCCGTCCAGGTCAGGCGCATATCGCTGTTGCCGAAGGCGGCGACGGCGGTGTCGAATTCCGCGCGCTTGGCGTGATAATCGCAGCATTTCCCCGCCACGTCCGCCCCCTTGGCGGCGTCGTCCAGGAACATGACGGGGGCGTACCCCAACAAGCCGGCGGTTTCCTTGACCATCTGGCCGAACCCTCCGGCCCCGAGAATGAGTAAGCTGGGCATAAGCGGCTCTCCCTTCCCTATGTACAATGAAAAAACAGAATCCCCGCGAAGCCATCGGCAACGCGGGGATTTTCATGGAGCATCTAAGCAGATTCGAACTGCTGACCTCATCCTTACCAAGGATGCGCTCTGCCGACTGAGCTATAGATGCAAGTGGCGACCCGGAACGGGCTCGAACCGTCGACCTCTAGCGTGACAGGCTAGCGTTCTAACCAGCTGAACTACCGGGCCACTTGACCGCCGGATGCCGGAGCATCCACGATATCCAGGTGCCCGGACATCAGCGACGGTGTATATTATAAGCGATAGCACGTGGTTTGTCAATCATTTTCTGCAAGAAAAATACAAAAAGTTTTATTTCCCAGCATCGCCCTTTTCCCGCCGGTTTTCGGGCGTTTCTCCGCCCAGGTCGCCGCGCATGGCCGCCCCGGGGCGGATGGCGGCCCGGCCGTATTTCAGCCGGATCCGATCCATGGCGGTCTCCAGGCGTTCCCGCTTATCATGGCGCTCCCCCTCCCCGTCGTCGAACAGGGACAGCTGTTCCCCCTCGTCCCGGTCGGTCAACTGCAGGCCGGTCAGGGAGAGCATGCGGATGGGCTTGTCCATGCTCCAGGAGCGGCGGAGAATGTCCATGGCCGCCGCGGCCAGCTCGGCGGCCAGATTGGTCGGCCGGCGCAGGGGCTGCTGCCGGGAAATGGTCTGCAGCGCCGGGTTCTTGACGATCACCTGCACCGTCCGGCACCAAAGCCCCTGGCGGCGCAGCCGTTCGGCCACACTGTCGGCGAGCAGGAGCACCCCCGCCCGCACGTCCTCCTCCCCCGTCAAATCCCGGGGAAAGGTCATGTTATTGCCCACCGACTGGATGTCCCGTCCCTGCGCCGCCAGGCGGACCGGGCTGTCGTCCAGCCCGCACGCGTAGCGGTGCAGCATCTCCCCCAGCCGCCCGAGGGCGCGGGTCAGCCGGTACGGGTCCGCCCCGGCCAGCTCCCCGATGGTATGGATGCCCATGCCCGCCAGGGTGGCCGCCGCCTTGTCCCCCACGTACAGCAGTGCCGCGGCCGGCAGGGGGAACACCACCTGCTTGTAATTCTCCCGGGTGATCACCGTCGTGGCGTCCGGCTTGCGGTAATCGCTGCCCAGCTTGGCAAAAATTTTGTTGAACGACACGCCCACCGATATGGTCAGGCCGGTCTCCTCCCGCACCGTCCGGCGCAGGGCGTCGGCGATGGCCTGCCCGCCGCCGAACAGCCGGCGGCTGCCGGTCACGTCCAGCCAGGATTCGTCAATGCCGAAAGGCTCCACCATATCGGTATACCGCGCATAAATGGCGTTGACCCGGCGAGAATATTCCTCGTAGAGCTCCCGGTGGGGCGGCACCAAAACCAGTCCCGGGCATTTCTGCCGCGCCTGGAAAACGGTCTCCGCCGTCCGGACGCCCCGCTGCTTGGCCAGCTCGTTCTTGGCGAGGATGACGCCGTGACGGTGCTCCGGATCGCCGCACACCGCCATGGGCACCCGGCGCAGGGCGGGATCGCGCACCCCCTCCACCGAGGCGTAAAAGCCGTTGCAATCGCAGTGCAGGATGGTGCGATCCATGCGCCGTTTTCCCCCTTTCTTCCGCCGCAGGCGGCTCTACCAAAAATCTTTCGAAATTCTTCAAGAAATACCGATTGACCTTCCGGGCCGGAAGGTATATAGTTGGAAAGAAAGGCATACCTTTCTTTCCAACGGTTTTTGTGGAAAGGAATGCGTCATGGCTATGAAATGAAAGCAAGGGCTTTTCGTCCCCTGTTTCCGACAATTTGTCCGAAAGGATGACCCCGGCATGGAAGAAGCCCTCAAAGTCGTTTCCTTCAACGTCAAACGCGACTCGATTTTTCACGGATCCCACTCCTGGACCAACCGGCGGGAGCTGGTCACCCGCCTCATCGAGGAATCCGGCGCCGCCATCGTGGGCGTGCAGGAGCTGATGCCCGCCATGAAGGAGGATATCCGCCGCCTGCTCACGGACTACAGCATTTTCGGCTGGGGCCGCACCCGCAAGCGCACCAACGAGCATTCCGCCATCCTGGTGCACGAGCCGGACTGGGCCGCCGTGTACGACCAGACGTTCTGGCTCTCCAAGCATCCGGAGAAAAGCGGCAGCCGCGCCTATTTCGCCATGTTCCCCCGCATCTGCACCGTGTGCGAGGTGTATTCCAAGGAGCTTGGGCAGAAAATCCGGGTGTTCAACACCCATTTCGACCACGTCTGCGGCCCGGCGCGGAGCCTGGGCGTGCGCACCATCCTGGAGTATATGCACCGGTACAACCTGCGGGAAAAGCTGCCCACCATCCTCATGGGGGATCTCAACGCCCGCCCGGGCAGCAAGCCGGTGAGGATGCTGTCCGAAAACCGGCATCCCTTTACCGACATCCATCTGACCAGCGTCTATTCCCGCTTTGATACGAAGGATATCCACAATTCCTATCACGGCTTCCGGGGCCGGTGCAAGGGCCGCCGCCCCATCGATTACATCTTTGTCAGCGACGATTTTCAGATTCAGGACGCCTATCTGGACACCAGCAGCCTGGACGGCCGGTATCCCTCCGACCATTTCCCCCTGGTGGCTGTTCTGAGCGTCCGGAAAAAAGCGGCGGAATAAACGGCATAAAGCCGGGGCGGCAAACGCCCCGGCTTTTCATTATGTGCCATGTGCTGCATCCCGCCTGTACGGTTTTACAGATACTGCCACAGCTCCTCGTGGGGCGCGGCCATGACCGAGCTGCTGCAAAACAGCCCCTGCTGCTTGGCGTAGTCTCCGCCGGCCTCCACCGCCGCGGTCACGTCGCTGACCTCGCCGGTGAGCATGACGACGCCCTTGCCGCCCATGCCGCGGGAGACCCGCAGGTCGAGGATCTCCACCTTGGAGGTCTTGACCGCCGTGTCCGCCGCCTTGATGGCGCTGGCGGCGGAGAAGGTCTCCACAATGCCCAGCGCGCCGGTGGCCACCGCCGTCTGCGCGCCCATGAGGGCCTTGACGACCGATTCGTCGATGCGGCCCATCAGCACCGCGTCCACGATGTAGCTGCCGTAGAAGGAGCGAACCCGTTCCAGGGCCGTCTGCACGTCCGAGAGGTTCCCGGTCAGCAGGATCTCATATTTTCCCGGGCAGGAGGGATGCGCCGAAATCAGGCGGACGCCCGCCGATTTCAGCGCGCTGTCGCACGCCTCCACACCCTTTGCAATGCTTTTTATCTCAATGACGCCAACTGCGTATACCATCTGCCATCAACCTTTCCGGATGTTCCGTTTGTCTTTCCTCTCAGGCCGTCACAATGACCACGGCACCCGCGTCGGCGGAGGCCACCCGGCCGGATACCGGCGCGTGGATGTTGGCCGACACGACGCCCGCCGCGGCCCCGACGATGTCCCCGGCCCGCACGGTGTCCCCGGCCTTGACGGCGGGGGCGGCGGGAGCGCCCACATGCTGGCGCATGGGAAGGGTCACCCGGGAGGGGACGTAGCCGTCGGGCAGGAAATCGGGCACGGCGTCAAACGGCGCGACGCCGATGCGGGTCATAAAGCGGTCGCTGGGCAGCATCCGGTATTCCCGGTCGGGATCCACCGTGAGCTCCCCCTTATGCTGGTAGCGCAGCTTGTTCTTGGCCAGGATCCCCTTGACCTGGGCGTACACCCGGCGGGGGCTGATCCCCTGGCAGCAGGCGGTCAGCTCGCAGACGCCGCAGGCGCTGCACACCTGGGCCTCGGTGAACGCCTCGGGCATCTCCTCCACGAGGGACAGCGAGGTGCGCACGATCTTATGGGGCCGCAGGGGGTACCCGATGAGGGCCCGGGGGCACATCTCGGAGCAGAGGGTGCACTGGCAGCAGTTGGAGGAGGCGTGGGCCATCACCGCCCGGTTCTGGCTGAGCTTGCTGGTGATGGCGGGGATGTCGTCGGGCAGAATCAGCAACCCCTTGGTGGTCTTGGTGATCACCGCCGTATCCGGGTTGATGACCGGGCCCATGGCAGGGCCGCCGTCGATGACCACGCAGCCCTCCGGCACGCTCACGCCCAGATGGGCGAACAGCTCGGCCACGCCGGTGCCCACCGGCACCTTCAGAGACACGGGACGGGCCACCTTGCCGCCGATGGTCACCCATTTTTCTGTCACCGGCAGGCCTTCCTTCACCGCCCGATCCACGTTGTACAGAGTCTCGGCGTTGAAGACCAGCACCCCGGCGGACAGGGGCAGGCTGCCAGGGGTAACCACCCGGCCCAGCACCTGATAAATCAGGATGATTTCATCCCCCATGGGATAGACGTCGGGGAGAATATGTACCTTCACGTGGGAGGACACCGCGTCCCCGTGGCTGAGCCCCAGGCGCTTGGCGGTGTGGGCCTTGACGCCCAGGTACCCATTGGGGATCCCCGCCGCCTCCATGACGGTTTCGGCGCCGGAGGCGATGCGCTCCATGGCCCGCTTCATCACATAATAGTCGGTATACAGCAGCGGCTCGCATTCGGCGGCGTTGATGATCAGGGAGTCGGCCCCCTCCGCCACCTTGACGGCGGTGGGAAAACCGGCGCCGCCCGCGCCCACACAGCCCGCGTCCGCTATCCGTTTTTTCAGTTCGTTGATGTTCATCTCGATGTTCCTTCCATCCTAGAGCAGTCTGACAAGAGCGCGACAGCCGTTAATAATCGACGATGCCCACGACCACCGCGTCCACCGGCGCCTGCTGATTCGGCAGAGCCAGCCGCGCGCTGCTGCCCGTGGTGACCAGCACGGTTTCCCCGATGCCGGCGCCCAGGCTGTCGATGGCAATGATGTACTTATCGGTTTCCTGCCGGTTTTCCATCAGGCGGATTTCCAGAATGGTGGAACCGATGATTTTTTCGTTTTTCCGGGTCGACACCACATTGCCGACCACCTTCCCCATCAGCATAGCAAAACCTCAGCCTTTCCGCCGCCCCGCGGCGCGTTACTCCTTATTTCGTGTCCTGCAAGACCTTCACCTGGGCCCCGTTGCCGATGCCGGCGGCGTTGGCGTCGTCGGTATCGATGTGCATTTCCAGACGGAACTGGGGGCTGACCCGGATCTGCACGTCGTAAAACCGGGTACGGCGGGCACCGTCGGTCTCCACGGTGACAGTATCTCCGTCCCCCAGGCCGAAGGCCTCCCCGTCGGCGGGGCTCATATGAATGTGCCGGTTGGCGATGATGCAGCCTTCCTCGATGGTCACCACGCCCTTGGGGCCGACGATGGTCAGCCCGGCGCTTCCCGCCGTGTCGCCGGATTCGCGCACCGGGGGCTTGACCTTGAGGGTGAAGGAATCGGTGCGGGAAATCTCCACCTGGGTCTTTTTCCGCACCGGGCCGAGCACCCGCACATTCTCAATGGGCCGCAGGGAGGGCCCGATGATGGTCAGCAGCTCCTTGCAGGCATACTGCCCCGGCTGAGACAAATCCTTCAGAGGGGTGAGCGCATAGCCCTTTCCGAAGAGGATTTCCACATGCTCCTGGGTCAGATGGATATGGCGGTTGGACACGCCGACGGGAACGGCTTGAGGGGCGGCGGCCCCTCCCTGTTCCCGCAGAACACGGCGGACAATTTCCGAAACGACAGCAGCGTCCACACTCATGGTTGACGGCCTCCTTACACGGCTTTACTCTCTATAATCAAACACGTTATGAGCAAAATCAAAGCACCTGGGTGGATGGACGGACCGGGACGCGCGCGTCCCCGCGGCGGGGGGGCGCGTTGCAAGTTTTTGCAACGCGCCCTTGAAAAACCGTAGGCATAACGCGAGCGTTATGCCGGTGGGCACATGAAGGGTGGCCCGCATTTCGCGTCTTATAGACGCGAAACCACGCTTTTTCTCAATCTCTGTGATTTTAGCAAAGCGCTTATTTGAGAACGGGCAGCAGCTTCTCCACGTCGTTATGGGGACGGGGAATCACGTGGGTGGCGATGACTTCGCCCAGGCGGGACGCGGCAGCGCCGCCGGCCTCGACGGCGGCCTTCACAGCGCCGACATCGCCGCGCACCATGATGCTCACCAAGCCGGATCCGATTTTCTCAGAGCCGATGAGGGTGACGTTGGCCGCTTTCACCATGGCGTCGGCGGCTTCGATAGCGGCGACCAGGCCGCGGGTTTCTACCATTCCTAAAGCTTCCATGTTCGTTTTCTCCTTTTTCATAACAGGGGTGGTGGTGGCGGGCTGAGCCGCCGCGGACGGGGCCGCTTTGCGGGAGGCCGGGCGTTTGGCCGCCGGGGCGGCTTTGGACGCAGGCTCCTCCACGGCCTTGGCGGCAGGGGTCTTCTTGGCTTCTGCCATGGAATCGCATCCTTTCGCGGGAATGAAACCGCTGCCTCAGCGGTCAGTCGGTATACAGGAATTTGGTCACCTCGGGATGGGGGTTGGCGATGACCTCGCAGAGCTTCACCTTCCCCACCCGGGCCGCCGCTTCCCGGCCGGCCTCAGCCGCCGCGGTCACGTCGGAGACCGTTCCGTCCACCACAATCGTCACCAGGCGGCCGCCCAGGCGTTTTTCCACATGGATGAGCCGCACGTCGGCCGCCTTGAGCATGGCGTCCAGGCCGGTGATGGCCGTGACCATAGCCTGCACTTCCAAAAGGGCAATGGCTTTGTTCATGTCGGGTACCGTGCCTTTCCAGAGCGAATTGAGCCGGTCTGTCGAGAGCTTAGAACCTGTACCAATAGCCTGAAATGGTCAGGCTTTGAGCGGATTTTTCACCAGACAAGGCGGAAAATCGCCGCACTCCTTGATGGAATGCAAGATTTGACAACGCCGTATGGTGAAAAATCCGCCAATGAATGGCCCTTGAACGGCTATTGGGACTGGTTCTTACTTCAGGACAGGCAGCAGCTTCTCCACGTCGCCGTGGGGGCGGGGAATCACGTGGGTGGCGATGACTTCGCCCAGGCGGGACGCGGCAGCGCCGCCGGCCTCGACGGCGGCCTTCACAGCGCCGACATCGCCGCGCACCATGATGCTCACCAAGCCGGATCCGATTTTCTCAGAGCCGATGAGGGTGACGTTGGCCGCTTTCACCATGGCGTCGGCGGCTTCGATAGCGGCGACCAGGCCGCGGGTTTCTACCATTCCCAATGCTTCCATCATATCGTTTTTCTCCTTTTATGACAAGTGTTTTTTCCAATGAGCGGGGTCAATATTCTTCAAGATAGGCTGTGTTCAGCTTATCCTTGCCCAGAGCGTTAATGCGGGCCATCTTCTCGGTATCGGCCTCCTGCCGGGAAATCATGTGGCTGGTCACCAGCAGCCCCCGGCTCTCCGCCAGCGCGACGCCCGCCTGCATGCCGGCCTCCACCGCCGCCACGTCCCCTTCGAACTTGATGGTCATCAGCAGAGGAACCTCCGCCGCGTCGCCGTTCGCGGGTTTATTTTTGTCCAGCGCGACGATGGTCACGTCCGCGGCCTTCGCCACGGCGTCGGCCACCACGATGGAGGTGGTGAAGCCGAAAACCTCAATCAAACCAAGCGCCATACTGTGTACCTGTACCTTTCTGAGAGTTCCCGCATCCTATTAATGCGGGAAAAGACCGTTTTCGCGGCGTCCTCCGCGAAATGCGAGCCGCCGTCCTGGCTCGCAAGGGGTTTCCAAGCTGAATCGTAAGCTTCGCTTACGCTTCGGCCACATAGGCGATCTTAATGCCCTTCTGGGACACGTTGACCTCCATGGCCTCGTTGAGCTTATCCAGCGGGAAGCTGTGGGTGATCAGGTCCTCGATCGGAATCTTCATCTCCCGCGCCTGCTTGAGGAAGGCGATGGTGGTGGGATAATCCGACGCGCTGTAATCCCAGGAGCCGACGAGATTGATTTCCTTATTGCACAGGGCGAAGTGGGGGTTGATGGTGCATTCGCCGTTGTTGACGAAGAAGCCCATCTCGCACAGCCCGCCGCCCCGGCGGATGTAGCTGTAGATATCGGCGGCCGCGGGGGGCGCGCCGGTGCACTGGTACGCAAAGTCGGCGCCCATGCCGTTCGTGACCGCCTTGACGGCCGCGACCCGCTTCTCCAGGGTGTCGGCCTCGCGGAAGTTGATGACCGTCTTGACGCCCAGCTTCTTGGCCATCTCCAGGCGGGAGGCGGAGCCGTCCACCGCGATGAGGTGATTGATGCCCGCCGCGCGCAGCACCGCGATCATCATCAGGCCCACCGGGCCGCAGCCCTGGATGAGCACCTTGCTGCCGAAGTTTAACAGGCCGGTGCCGTTGCCCCGGCCCAGGGCGTGGACGCACACGCACGCCAGCTCCAGCAGCATCCGCTCCTTCAGGTTCAGGTCGTTGACCTCAAAGTAGGTCGCGCCTTTGCCGCTGATGAGCAGGTGGGTGGCGAACCAGCCGTTCAGGTGCTTGTCGGGGCTGTCGGAAATCAGGCCGAAGATGCCCTGGTTATCGCACAGGTTGGTGGTGCCGGGATGCAGGCGGCAGATGCCGCATTCGCCGCAGCTGATGACCGAGGTCACCAGCTTATCCCCCACCTTCAGGGGCTTGCCGGCGGTGTCGCACTTGATATTCTTGCCCAGCGCCACGATTTCGCCGGTGCCCTCGTGGCCGAGAACCACCGGGGCCAGGCCGAAGGGGTCGCCCTTCCACTCGTGGACGTCGGTGCCGCAGACGCCGCAGCCCTCTACCTTGACCAGAATATCGTTGTCGCCCACCTGGGGCATGGGGAATTCCTTGACCTCGATGGTCTTGGGGCCGGTGAGCATGGCGACCCGGGCGGTGGCGGGGATGCCCGCGGCCTTTTTCGGAGCGGAGGCCCCGCCCATCTGGGTGAGGACCTGACGCACGATGCTCTCCACCTGATTCGCATTCAAATCCATGTTTGCACCTCAATTTCTATCCGTTGATTGACTCGTTTATATGATGCGGAAGTTATCCGCCATCACGCAGCGGCGCTTGCGGGTGTAGCTGCGGGCGGAGGTGATGCCCTCGCCCGTGGGGCCCGCGATGGTGAAGGTGGTATGTCCTTCCCCGCCGAAGCCGATGCCCGCGTAGGACGGGGCGTTCTTGACGAAGATGGTGGTTTCCACCGCCTTGGCGAACCGGCTGAGATGATCCACATTCTTGGAATGCATGTGGGCGGTGTGCCGGTTGCCGTGCTCGGCCTTGACGGCCAGGTCGATGGCCTCGTCGATGTCCCCCACCCGCACGATGGGCAGGATGGGCATCATCAGCTCCTCCTGCACGAAGGGATGGCCGAAATCCGTCTCGCAGATGAGGCAGCGGATTTCCTTGTCCGCCTTGACCCCGATCATGGAAAGCAGCACGTCGGCGTCCCGGCCCACGCACTTGCGGTTGATGACGCGGCGCATTTTGCCGGTTTTCTTGTCCTCCTGATCGACCAGGACGATCTGGGCCAGGGCGTCGGCCTGTTCGGCGCTCATGAGATAGGCGCCGTTCTGCCGCATGTAGTGGATCAGCTCGTCGGCGATATTCTGGAAGGCGAAAACCTCTTTTTCCGCGATGCAGGGCAGGTTGTTATCGAAGGTGCAGCCGTCGATAATGTCCTTGGCAGCCTTGCGGATGTCGGCGGTGTCGTCCACGATGACGGGGGGATTGCCCGCGCCCGCGCCGATGGCCTTCTTGCCGGAGGAGAGCACCGCCCTCACCACGCCGGGGCCGCCGGTGCAGACCAGCAGCTTGATGGCGGGATGGGTCTGCATGACCTTGGCGGTCTCCATGGTGGGCTTGGCCACCGAGCAGACCAGAATTTCGGGGCCGCCCGCCGCCTTGGAGGCCCGGTTGACCAGGTCGACGGCGTAATTCGAGGTGGCGATGGCGTGGGGGTGAGGGTTGAAGACCACGCCGTTGCCCGCGGCCACCATACCGATGCTGTTGCACAGCACCGTTTCGCTGGGGTTGGTGCTGGGGGTGATGCTGCCCACCAGGCCGAAGGGGGCCATTTCCACGAGGGTCAGGCCGTGGTCGCCGGTACGCGCCTCGGACACGATGTCCTCGGTGCCGGGGGTTTTGTCCGCCACCAGCAGGTGCTTGGCGGTCTTATGCTCCACCCGGCCCATGCCGGTTTCGGCCACGCCCAGGCGGGCCATGGTTTCGGCCTCGGCCCGGGTCAGGCGGCGGATTTCGGTGATGATTTTCTCCCGCTGCTCCACCGTCATCTCTCTGAGGGCCTTATAGCCGGCCGCCGTGGCCTCGATGGCGGCTTCCATACTCTCGAAAATCCCAATGAATTTCCGGCCGCCGTACCCGGTGGCATCCCACTGTGCGGCCGGCGCGGAGGCGTCCGGAAGGCTGCGCAGAACCTGTTCCACGATTTTCTCGATTTGTGCTTCGGAAATTTCAAAAGCCAAGGGTTTCCATCTCCTTTTCAAAAAGCTGCACGCCGTAGTCGCACAGGGCGGTGTCCTGCTCGGCGGAACCGCCGCTGACCCCCAGGCCGCCGACGATGACGCCGCCGCGCATCAAGGGGGCGCCCCCGCCGAAAATCACGATCCGGCCCTGGTTGGTGTGCTGCACCCCGTAGAGGGGGGCGCCGGGCTGGGCCAGCCGGCCCACCTGCTCGGTGGTCATTTTCAGGGAAACCGCCGTGAACGCCTTATTGGAGGCCACGTCCACGCTGGCGATGTATGCGTCGTCGTCCCGCTGGAGGGCGACGGCGTTGCCGCCGGCGTCGCAGACGGCGGCCACCACCCGGAAGCCCTGCTCCCTCGCGCGCAGCCGGAGGGCCCGGCAGAGGGCCGCGGCCTGGTCGCAGAAGCCGTCCGCCGTCAGGGACGAGGCCATGACCGGCGCGGCCGGGGCCGGGGACGGGGCGGGCGTCGTGCGGTCGCAGACGCGGGCCAGAGCGTACAGCAAATCCGACAAGCGGTTCATCCAGGCCAGCACGTCGCGGTTCACGCCGCCGGTCTGGGAGGCGGCCACCGCGCAGCGTTCCGCCCGGCGGGCCACGGCGCGGGCCAGATCCAGGGCCGCGCCGCCCTCTGAACCGCCCGGCAGGATGAAGCCGCTGAAGGGCGGGACGTTTTCCATCAGGGAATCGATGGCGGCTTCCAGCTGCCGCACCTTCTCGCCGGTGGCGAATTTCTGGCCGCCGGCCAGCTCGCCGTTCAGGGCGATGACATGGCCCTGGATCTCCTCCAGCAGAGGGGCCAGGGAGGCCGGGGCCTTCCGCTTGGCCACCCCCAGGGCCGACGTGAACTCGTCCAGGGTGCCCAGCAGCTCGAAAATCGGGCTGTTCTTGGGGATATTCATCCGGGTGATGGTACTCGCCCGGCCGCCGTCGCCTTTTTTCGTATAGAGTTCCATGCCGCTGCGCGTCACCTCCTTCGCGGGGGACATTCCCCCCTAGTTTCATACCGTCTTTTCCATGGTTCATGCGTCGTCCGCCAGCGCCAGGCCCAGAGCCACGGCGCTGTGTGGGGGCAGAAAGCCCAGCAGGTTGGCCCGGCCGGTGGTGATCCGGTAGGCCATCAGGTGCTCGGCCAGCAGATCGGCGATTTCGAAGTCCTGGGAGCTGCCGCCCACCAGGGCTACCGAGCCGATTTGCCGCAGATCGCCGTCCGGCGCCACCCGGCGCAGGGCCCGTTCCGCGTTGGCGATAAACACCTTGCGCTTGGCTTCCCGCCGCACCAGGGCGATGCGGTCGATGCTCAGCCGCTTGGAGGAGCGGACAGGCACCAGGGTATCCCCGGCCACGATGACCACCCGGGCAAACAGCTCGGGGGGCAGCGGCTCGCTGACGAACTTGACGCTGCCGTCCTCAAAGCGGAGGAACAGCAGGCCCTCCACCTTGGCCAGGGGGTATTTCTTGATAAGCTCCGCCGTGTCCCGGTCGTGCAAATCCAGCTCGAGGTCGATGATCCGGGTGACCATCTCCCCCGCGCCCGCGTGGTGGACAGCGGTGATCGCGCCGTTTTCGTCGATGAGCGCCGCGTCGGTGGATCCGCCGCCCAAGTCCAGGATGGCCAGGGGAACGCCGGCGCCGGGGGTGGTCATGGCGCCCTTAAGGGCCATTTCGGCCTCCCGGCCCGCCACACGGACGAAAATCCCCGTCCGGCGGGACAGCTCCTCGGCGATAGCCTGCATGGGCAGACGGGAGGTCTGCACCATGGCGGCGAGCATCACCACGTTTTCCATGGCCGATTCCCCGGCCAGGCCGCCGGCCACCTCCACCGACGAAAAGGTATCGGCGGCCAGCATATCCACGATATGCAGCTCCTCCGGGGACTGGCCGGTCAGGGAGGCCATGCCGGCCTTCACCCGGGAGAGGAGGGCGCCCGCGTTGGTGTTGGGCTCTCCGGTAATGTCCCGGATGTCGCCCGCCTGGGCGACGGCCTTCATCAGGGCGTCCGCCCCGGCGTTCACGTCCAGGCGGGCGCGGCCGCGGTCGCCCTGGATGTCCACGGTGCCGGCGGGGATTTTGCTGACCTTGACGCTGGCCCCCTCGGCGCGGAGCACCACGCCGGAGCGGCAGCCGATGAGGCTGCGGGCCACGGGGATGGCGTCCCGGGTTTCCTGCGGCGTGAGGCCGAACAGGCCGGCCAGGCCGTAGGGATTGGAGAGGGTCTTGACGCTCTCGCCGTTTTTCGCCACCTCCACGGCGGCGGGGACGCCGGGCTCCACCTTTTCGAGGTGGGCCACCTCGTCCACCACCGGGATGGGGGTTTTCAGCCGGTTGGCAATCAGCACGCCGTCGTCCTTCCGGCAGATGGCGGCCACCACCCGGCAGCCGGCGGGGGCGTTGTTCAGGATTTCCGCCGCCCGGTAATAGGGGCAGTCCCCGTCCACCAGGGCCACCACGTCGCCGGAGGCTTCGGCCAGCCGGGCGATGGGGACGGTTTTCCCCACGGCCAGCCCCTCGCCCCCGGGGGTGTCCGGGTTATGGCCGATCATGGCGGAGCCGATGACGGTGGTTTCGCTGACCGTGTCCATGGACAGGTCGCTGATGACCGGAGCCGCCTGGTTGAGGCGGATCTGCGCCACGTCAGCGTAGGCAAGCCCCGCCGCCCGCAGCGCCTCGTCCAGGGCCTCCAGACAGCCCTTCGCGTTATCGGGGGTGCCCTTGACGCCGGTGGTGGCGGTCATGGCGCCGGCCAGATAGCGGCTTTCGCCGTCCAGCTTTTCCAGCAGGACGGCCTCGGTGGTGGAATTGCCGATGTCGATGCCCGCCACCACGCGCCCGGCACGTGCCATGTCTCCACCACCTTTCTGTCAGCCGGGGAGCAGAATGCCCCGTTTCTCATAAACCTCCAGCGCTTCCCGCACCAGGCGGGCGCACATGGCCGCGCCGTAGTCATTCTCCAGGGTGGCGGCCATCTGCTCAAGCTGGGCCTTGGTGGCCCGGTTGGGCCGCAGGAGGTCGTACATCTCAATAACCTTATCGTCGGGCACGGCGGTCATTTCCGCCGCCCGGCGGAGGTTTTCGGCCATCTGCTTTTTTCCCGCGCTTTCGGCCACGTCGGCCTGGCAGAGGAGCATGTCCCGGGAAATACGCAGATCCTCGCCGGTAATGGCCCCGCTGCGCACGGCCTCCATGGTGATGGCCTCCATCGGTTTGCCGGTGGGGGTGCGCACCACCTCGGGGTGCTTCTCGAGCAGCGGGTAATCCGCGGCGGTGAAGCGGCCGACGGGGGCGGCGGGGGCCGGAGCGCCGGTCTGCTCCAGGAGCTCGCGGGTGATTTTCGCCACCAGCGCCTCCATCGCGTCAGCCATGCCAGGTCACCTCCAATTCCACGGGGGGAGCGCCTTCCACGATATGCTCCGTCTCCTTAATATGGAGGATGGCGGCCCGGGCCTGGAATTTGGGGCGCACCATAAAGTCGTTGGCGACCGCCACCGGCACCGGGGACTGGCCCTTGGCGTACCGGGCGGCGTTCTTGCCGATTTGGCGGTAAATCTCCAGGGTGATAAGGGGGGCCTGGGGGAACAGCTCCAGGTTGGTCAGGGGGAAGAGATCCTTCTGATGGATGACCGCCGTGCCCTTGGACTGGATGCCGATGCCGATGCCCGATCCGCTGAGCTTAGCGGCCCGCTGGGCGATGAAGGACACGTCCGAGATGTCGCGGAAGCGGACAAACCGGGCGCGCAGCCCTTCCTCCTCGATGCCGGCGCTCAGCTCCCGCAGCACGTCGGCATGGGGCAGGCCGCCGATGGTTTTTACCTGGGAGAGGGCGAAGGCCGGGGCCACGCCGATGACCACCTCGTCCGGGGTGACGCCGGGCTTGGCCTCCTCCCCGTCGCGGACGGTCATGCGAAGCCCCGCCGCCTGGGAACCGGCGGGTGCGGTTTCCCCCGCCCGCAGGGTCTCGAGCACCTTTTGGGTGACGAGGGCGACCAGTTCTTCATTGAGTTCCATGGCTTCGCCCTCCTTACTGAATCGACGCGCAGTCAAAGGCCTGCGGGATGTTTTTGACCCGTTCCCATTCCGCCCCGTCCAGGCGGTAGCCGGTGCCGGGGCCTTGGTAGGTGTTCGGGTTGTTGACGCTGCTGTGCACGTGGAAATCCTTGTCCAGGATGGCCGCCGTGTGCAGGTAATCGCCGGAGACCCGCTGCTTGAGCATTTCGAGCAGGGAGGCGGCGATGTCGGAAAAGCCGGAGGCGTCCAGGGCCTTGACCACGTCCAGGCCGCCGATTTCGCCGTCCTGGATCCGCTTGGCGGCCTTGAGGTCCTCGTTGACGTCCCGCAGGGCGGTGACGTCCTTGCTGCCGTTGGCCAGGACGTTCTGCTCCACTTCCTCGTCGGAAACGGGCGGGAAGCCCAGCCGGTCGAACACGGCCTGCATGGCCTTGGCGGCCCGCAGCCGCACGGCGTGCACGGCCTCCTCCGTCACCGGACGCAGACCGCCGTCCACCTTCAAATCCCGCTGGAGGATGTTGTAATCGTCGAAGTCCTCCGCGTCGAAGTTGGAGCCGGCGAACATGTTGTCGTAGTTGGGCACCGAGCTGTAGCCGGAGAAGATGAAGTCGGTGCCGGGGAGCATCTGCATCAGCATCCGGGCGGTGCGCCGGATGTCCGAGTGGGAGAAGCTCTGGTCATTGCCGGAGGCGACCTCCAGGCCGAGCATGGCGGCCAGCAGGTTCTCCGCAAGCACCTCCCGGATGCCGGAGGGCACCGCGCCCACCAGGCCGATGCAGCTGATGGATCCGTTCTGGGTGCCCTGCACGCCGCCGCCCTTGATCATCAGCAGGCAGCGGGCCTCCAGGTAGAGCATGGATTTTTTCTCCGCGTGGCCCATGAGGGCCTCGCTGCCCGATCCGGAGGTGCAGCGCATCTTCATGCCGCGGGACGCGTAGGCCGCGGCGAGGAAGGTCTTGGAATACGGGGTGTCGTCCCCGTCGATAAACACCTTTTCGGTGCCGTAAACCGAGATGGTTTCCGCGTAGGTGGTCAGGCCGAGCATCCCGAGCTTCAGCTCGGTGGCCTCCTCCACCGCGCACTGGGAGAGCACGCCGGGGCGGCCGCACTGGGATCCGACCAGCAGCCCGAGGGCGCACAGCGGCGCGTACCGGGCGATGCCCACCGTGGTTTCGGTTTCGGCGAAGCCGCGCAGGGCGGCCTCCGCCGCGTCGCAGGCGATTTGCACCGGGTTGTCCCGCAGGTTGGTGACATGGCACTGGTTGGAGGGGGTGCTGCGCTCCCGCATCTTCTGCATGGCCATCATCATTTCCACCACGTTCATGTGGCGGAGCACCTCGCACAGCCGGGCGGGGGTCATGCCCCCGGCCAGCCGGTTGATGACCGTTTTGTCCACGTGGATATCCACCAGCATCCGGGCCATCTCCAGCGGGTCGACGGCCATGGCCTCCTCGGCGGCGTCCAAATCGATGGCGTGATCCGCGAGGAACGCGTCCATGAAGTCGAAATCCGCCCGGGCCTTGCCGTCCATCTCCACGATCCGGCCGTTCTCCATACGCAGGGAGGACGGCGGATCATAGGGGGATTCCATGGCCGCGATGCCCGCCTCCGGCCATTCGGTGACGAAACCGTCTTGATTTACGGGGCGCTGTGCCAGCGCCTGGAACCGTTTGCTTTGCGGCACAAACACCACCTCCTGTGGGGGTTAGCACCCCCACTCTAAAAATCCTGTCTTACTTCTTCAGCTCGGCGAGAACCTTGCGGGTGATTTCGGCCACCAGGTCGTCGCTGACATCGGCCGGGGCGGCGGCGCCGCAGGAGCAGGAGGCGGAAGCGCCGTGGGGCAGGTTCTGCTTGCACTTGCAGTTTTCGGTGCCCAGGTTGGGGCACTTCTTGCAGCCCGGGTGCTTGCCGGGAATCTGCATTTTCACCCGCAGTTCCATCAGCTTGGCCAGCTCGTCGCAGGTCAGCTCGTTCTGGTTGCCGAGCTGCTGGGCCATGAGGGCGATTTTCGCGGAGAACTCCACCTCTTCCATGACGAAGAAGGCTTTGGTCAGGTTGCAGCCGACGGTCAGAGCGCCGTGGTTCTGCAGCAGGAAGGCGTCGTGGGTCTGGATGTAGGGCTCCAGGGAATCCGGGATTTCCATGGTGGAGGGGGTGCCGTATTTGCAAATCGGCACGTCGCCCAGCACCAGGATGGCCTCGGGCAGGAGGTACTTATCCAGCGGAATGCCGGCCACGGCGTAGGCGGTGGCGGTCGGCGGGTGGGCGTGCACCACGGCGTTCACGTCCGGGCGCTCCCGGTAGACGCGCATATGCATTTTGATTTCGGAGGAGGGGTTCAGCTTGCCCTCCAGCTTGTTGCCGTCGGCGTCGATCTTGATGATCATGTCGGGGGTCATGAAGCCCTTGGACACGCCGGTGGGGGTGCAGTAATATTCGTTCTCGCTGACCTTGACGGAGATGTTGCCGTCGTTGGCCGCGACGAAGCCGTTCATGTAAATCCTCCGGCCGATTTCGCAGATTTCCTTTTTGATTTCATAGGGTGACATCATGATGAACTTCTCCTTTTCCTTTATATCAATGGGATTGGATGACGGATTTCGCCAGGGTTTCCGTGTCTTTCGCGATCATGTATTCCTCGTCGGTGGGGATGACGAAGGTGCGCACCCGCGCGCCGGGGGCCGAGATGTCCCCCGCCTCGCCCCGGGGCAGGGAGCTGTTGGCCCCCTCATCCAGGGCGATGCCCAGATAATCCATGCCCGCGCAGACCTGGCGGCGCAGCCCCGCGTCGTTTTCCCCGATGCCGGCGGTGAAGACCAGGGCGTCAATGCCGTTCATCTCCGCGACGTAAGCGCCGATATACTTCTTGATGCCGTGCACCAGGATGCGGATGGCAAGCCCCGCGCGGTAATGGCCCTGCGCGGCGGCCTCGCAGACGTTGCGAGAATCGTTGGACAGGCCGGAGACCCCGAGGAGACCCGACTGCCGGTTGAGCATGTCCTCCACCTGCTCCCCGGTCATGCCCTCATGCTCGATGAGGTACGGGATGATGGTGGGGTCGATGCTGCCCGACCGGGTGCCCATGAGAATACCCTCCTGCGGGGTGAAGCCCATGGAGGTATCCACCGCCCGGCCGCGATCCACCGCCGTGATGGAGGAACCGTTGCCCAGGTGGCAGGTGACGATTTTCAACTCGGACAGGGGGCGGCCCATTCTTTCGGCCGCCTTGCCGGAGACATACCGGTGGGAGGTGCCGTGGAAGCCGTACCGGCGGATCCGCTTCTCCTCATACAGCCGGTAGGGCAGCGGGTAGATATAGGCCTTGTCCTCCATGCCCGCGTAGAACGCGGTGTCGAACACGCCGACCTGGGGGGTGTCCCCCATCAGGCGGCGGCAGCCCTGCATCCCCTTGATGGCGGGAGGGCCGTGGAGGGGGTTGATGCTGACGATGGATTCCAGATAGGCGATGACCTCGTCGTCGATGAGGGTGGAGGCCTTGTACTTCTCGCCGCCGTGGGCCACCCGATGACCCACCGCGTCGATCTCGCGGATGTCGGCAAGCACCCCGTGGACGGGATCCACCAGCAGATCCAGCACCCATTTCAGCGCGGCCTCGTGATCCGGGAGGGCGGTTTCCACCTTGTAGGGCGGCGCGCCCGCCTTCTTGTGGGTGACGGCGCCGCCGGCGCCGATGCGTTCACAGTTGCCCTTGGCCAGCACATGGCCCGTGTCCATATCAAACAGCTGATATTTCAGGGACGAGCTGCCGGCGTTGACCACCAGAATTTTCATGGGTCTACCCTTCACTACCTTTACAGCAATTTTTCAAACCGGCCGTAAGCCTCGTCGTAAACCTCCGGGCTTTCGGGGGCGTAGTGCTTGAGGGGTTCGGAATCGGCGATGACCCGCCGGGCCTCCTTGAGATCCTTCAGCTCGCCCAGGGCGATGAGCTGGACGGCGATGTTGCCCATGGCGGTGGCTTCGATGGGGCCGGCCACCACCTCGCAGCGGCAGGCGTCGGCCGTCATCTGGCAGAGCAGGCGATCCTTGGTGCCGCCGCCGATCATATGGATGGCCTCATAGGAACGGCCGGTGACCTCCTCGATGGAGCGGCGGGTGTACCGGTACCGCATGGCCAGGCTTTCGTAGATGCAGCGCATGATTTCGCCCCGGGTTTCGGGGACATACTGGCCGGTCTTCCGGCAGAACTCCTGCACCCGGCGGGGCAGGTTGCCCGGCATCTCGAAGCTCGGGTCGTCGGGGTTGATGAAGCACTGGAAGGGCTTGGCGGCCAGGGCCTCCCGCTCCAGGTCGGCGTAGGACACGTCGGCGCCCTCGCGGATCCACTGGCGGCGGGATTCCTGGATGAGCCACAGGCCCATGATGTTCTTGAGGAAGCGCACCGTGCGGCCGTAGCCGCCCTCGTTGGTCAGGTTGTATTTTCTGGAGGTCTCGTTGATGACCGGCGCGGGCAGCTCGGTGCCGAAGAGGGACCAGGTGCCGCAGCTTATGTAAATGAAATCGTCCTGCTGGGTAGGCACGGCGGCCACGGCAGAACCGGTGTCGTGGGTGGCCACGGCGATGACCGGCACCTTCGGGCAGCCCAGCTCCTCGCAGATGGCGTCGGACAGCAGGCCGTAGGTCTGGCCCGCGTCGATGATGGGCGGGAACAGGCGGGTGGGAATGTCCAGCCGCTCCAGCAAATCGAAGGCCCAATCGCCGGTTTTCGGGTCGAGGCACTGGGTGGTGGACACCTCGGTGTATTCGGCCCGCTTGACCCCGGTGAGCAGGTAGGCGAACAGGTCGGGCATGAGCAGCAGGGTCTCGGCCTGGGCGAGGGTTTCCGGCTCGTCCTGCCGCAGGGCGGCCAGCTGGAAGAGGGTGTTCAGCCGCGCGAACTGGATGCCGGTGCGGCCGTACAGCTCCTCCGCCGGGATGGTCTCGAAGACCTTTTCTATCATGCCCACCGTCCGCTCGTCCCGGTAATGGACGGGGTTGTTCAGCAGGCGGCCCTTTTTGTCGAGGAGGCCGAAGTCCACGCCCCAGGTGTCGATGCCGATGGCGTCGAAGCCGCCCTGGTGCACGGCCTTGGTGATCCCCTGCTTGATTTCGAAGAAGAGGCGCAGCACATCCCAGTGGAACACGCCGCAGACGGTGACCGGGTCGTTGGAAAACCGGTGAATCTCCTGCATGGAGATTTTGCCGTCCTCGTAGGAGGCCAGGATGGCCCGGCCGCTGGACGCGCCGAAGTCGAAGGCCAACACTCGTTTACCGGCCAAGCAGAATCAGCTCCTTTGTCTATAGTGTGATGGCGGCGGTTCAGCCCCGCTGCGACAGCACGTCTTTCTCGTAGGCTTTCACGCTGTCCAGCCAGCCGAGGCCCACGCCCGTGCCGGTCTTCTGGCAGTAGTAATCCCACACCAGGGAGAAGGGCTGGGCCTTGAACTCCTGGACATAGGCCAGGCGGGCGCTGACGTCGCCGTCCCGCTCCAGGGCCTTCATGGTGTCCACCGGCTGGAGCAGGGCTTCCAGCAGGGCCTTGCGGGTGTTGCGGGAGCCCACGACCCAGGCGACGATCCGGTTGATGGAGGCGTCGAAGTAGTCGGTGGCGATGTACACCCGGTCGAGGGCGTTCATGCGGACGATTTCGTCCATGATGGCGCGGGTCTCGTCGTCGAAGGCGACCACGTGGTCAGAGTCCCAACGCACGGGGCGGGACACGTGGAGCAGCAGCTTATCCTTGAAGGTCAGCATGGAGGACAGCTTGGCGCTGACCACCTCGGTGGGGTGGAAATGGCCGGTGTCGAAGGTGACCAGGACGTTCGGCCGGCTCATGGCGTAGCACATATAGAACTCATGCGAGCCGACGGTGTAGCTTTCGGCCCCGATGCCGAAGACCTTGCTTTCCACCGCGTCCACCACGCCGGGGATGTCCTTGGCGAAAATCTGGTCGTAGCTGTCCTTCAGGCGCTGACGGGGGGCCAGGGTATCCACCGGCACCTCCTTGGACCCGTCGGGGATCCAGTGGTTGATGACGCAGGGCTGGCCGGTGCGCGCGGCGAAGTAGCCGCCGATTTCCCGCACCCGCAGGTCGTGCTCAATCCAGAAGCGGCGCACCTTGTCGTTCGCGGCGGAAAGGGTGCCGTTCTCGCTCAAGGGATGGGAGAAGAAGGTGGGGTTGAAATCCAGGCCGTAGCCCTTCTCCACCGCCCAGTCGGCCCAGGCGGCGAAATGCTTGGGCTCCAGGGCGTCGCGGTCGACGTATGTATCGCACTCGTTATAGCTGGCGTGGATGTTGATCTTCTTCGCGCCGGGGACGAAGCCCAGGGCGAAATCCATGTCGGCGCGCAGCTCCTCGGGGGTGCGGGCCTTGCCGGGATAGTTGCCGGTGGTCTGGATGCCGCCGGTCAGGGCACCGCCGGTTTTCTCGAAGCCGACCACGTCGTCCCCCTGCCAGCAGTGAATCGAAATCGGCGTTTTGTCGCACAGCTCCATGGCTTTGTCGACGTCCACGCCGTATTGGGCATACAACTCCTTGGCCACCTCGTAGCCTTTCTGCAAATCGTACATATGTCCAGTCCTTTCTGTCGTTTGATTTTTCAGCTCATTTTTGGTATACTCCGATTATAGTATAGAAAGCGTATTTCGTCTATAACTGGCGTGAAAATCGATAAATGCGCAATACATTTCGTTGTTTTTTGCATTTTCGCTCACAAATAATCAAACGGAAGCGGGTTGGAGCCTATGCTGCCCCTCGAACGGCAAAACAAAATTCTGGAGATTCTATCCAAGAAACAGGCGGTGACGGTGGACGAGCTGTGCGCCCGGCTGTATTCCAGCGGGGCGACCATCCGGCGGGATTTGCAGGCGCTGGAAAGCAACGGCCTGCTGCGCCGCACCCACGGCGGGGCGGTGTTCGTGGACGGGAACGCCCGGGACTTCCCCCTGACCATGCGGGAGACCGAAAACCTCATCCCCAAATCCATCATCGCCAAGAGGGCCCTGCCCTACATCCACGAGGGGCAGACCCTGTTTATGGACGCGAGCAGCACGGTCTGCCAGCTGGCGGAAAAGCTGACGGGGTTCCAGCATCTGCGGGTGATCACCAACGGTCTGAAAACCGCCAACATCCTGTCGGAAATCGAGGGGGTGGAGGTCTACGGCACCGGCGGGCGGCTGCGGGAAAACGCCAAGAGCTTCGTCGGGCCGCAGGCCATCGAATTCGTCTCCCGGTTCACGGCGGATCTGGCCTTTTTCTCCTGCCGGGGGGTGCATCCCGAAACCGGGGCGACCGACTCGAGCGAGGACGAGGCCAGCCTCAAGCGGATGTACATGCGCAATGCCAAGCGGGTCATCCTGCTATGTGACGCGAGCAAGCTGGGCAAGGAGAATTTCTGCAAAATCGGGTCGCTGGGCGAGGTCTGGAAAATAATCACAAACGTGCAGCTTCCGCCGGAATACGCGCGGGAATGAAAAAAGGAGCTGGACGGGGACACTGGATCGCGGCGGCTCGTAACCGTTCGCTGCGTGCGTGTTTACTCCCCGTCCCCTCTTTGGTATATGCCCGCTCGCGGCGGCCCTGTAGGGGCGGGCATCGCCCGCCCGTTTCCCGGGGCGGCGGGGCTGTTTCGCGGGCGAGCACTGCTCGCCCCTACCACCTCTGTTCGAATGGGCGGGGAGACAAATACAGAAAGCCGGCCCCTGCTATTTTCAGCGGGGCCGGCTTTATCCTTGAGTTATCCGTCCTGTCTCGCGCCGCAGTACATGCAGAACACACTTTCGGCGTCCAGGGTTTTGCCGCAGGAGGGGGCTGTTGCAAAATGTAAAATTTTGCAACAGCCCCCGGAAAAACCGCTTGCGTGCCATGAATGGTGGCACGCATTTCGCGTCTTTTAGACGCGAAACCGCGCTTTTTCCCAGTCTCTTCGTATATTTATGCATTGTGCAACAGGCCCTTCTCCCCCACCGGCGGCACGACCGCGGGGGCGGGGATGCTCGGGATGGACGAGGCGGGCAAAAAAAGGCGCGTTACAACGCGCCCTCCGCTTGGCGAATCACCTTTAAATCCTCCTCGCGCACGGTCAGAATGGGAAATTCGTCAAAATACGCTTCCTCGTCAAAGCAGACCAGCCGCGTTCCATGCAGCCGCCGGGGATCGCAGATAATACCGCTCATCCCTTTGTGTACGCCATATTGGGCATACCGTTCCTTTTCCACAAGCAATTCCACATGATCGTATTCTTTCACTTTTTCTTCCCTCCGACTAAAGGCGTATTGCATCGAATTTTACCATTCGGGCAAACCATCCATCCAGAATTAGCGATAATTTCTTTTTGTGTGTTTCTATCGATTAACTCTATTTGTATAGTGATTCTCTGACCATACTCATCCAAGACACCTAATGTATACTGCCCCTTTGTATATTTTTCTAACGCCTGTTTTTCAAATTCCTTTTGCAGTAGTTGTGAATCTGGCGTATCGTATCCCCAATTATTAAATAAAACTTTTTTTCCTCTATTGTTTTCCGGATGAAGAACATATTCAGAAAATTTGCGGACATCACATTCCGACTTTGCATCTTTCAGAACAAGTGATAAAGGAATAGAAAATGTGATACAGTGACATAAAGGATGCTGTGGCAATTTCGGCTTGTTAGTCTCAGTAAACCAGCATTTATCCAACCCCAGGCAAATCGGACAATGCGTCCGTCCTCTCGAAATGTGCCTCCATTCGATCCAATCTGGAAATTGAGGAAGAGATTCACCATGAAATGATGCGGAAAATATGTCCTCCAAAATACCCAACCCATTTCACCCTCTCTTAAATTTCACGCGCAGAAAAGAACATATGTTCTATATATAAGTATAGCCTAACAAAGCGCTTCTGTCAAGTGAATAGAGAAATATTGGTAATCCGTTCTATAAAATAATTCTATTTCGTGTAGAAAATCCCCCCTTCCGGTTCAGTTTCCCGGAAGGGGGGACGTATTCTTTAGGAATCCTGTCTCGCGCCGCAGTACATGCAGAACACGCTTTCGGCGTCCAGGGTTTTGCCGCAGGAGGGGCAAACCTTCTTGCCCTTCTCCCCCACCGGCGGCACGGCCGCGGGGGCGGGGGTGCTCGGGATGGACGAGGCGGGCGGCGAATTGGGCTTCACCTGCCCGAAGGGGCTGCTCATATCGAAGGGGTTCCCATCCTTAAAGGGGTTCTCCACATGGGGCGGCTCCTCGCAGGCAAAGGGGTTCTCCGGGGTCTTCACCTGCACATGGAAGGGATCCGGCGGGGTGAAGGGCGGCTCCTCCGGCGGCACCGGCGCGCCAGGCGCGGGGGCCGGGCCCTGCACGGGGACGGAGGGCGCGGGAGCGCGGGGCGGCTGCGGCGGCTCTGGCCGGGGCATGGGAGCCTGCTGCGGCACCGTCGGCGTCGCCGGGGCCGGGCCCTGCGGCGGATAATACCCGCCGGGCTGCGCGGGCGGGGTGGGCTGCGGCGGGGTTTGATAGGTCTGGTAGGCCTGATAGGCCGGCGGCTGCGCCGGGGCCGCGGGGGACTGGTAATACCCGCCCGTCGGGGTGCTGACCGTGCCGAGGATGATCTGCAGCTCGTTCTCCACCGTTTTGGGCAGCCGGTACTGGTTATACGCGCCGATGGCGGTGAAGATCCAGGGGATCCAGCAGGTGAACCAGCCGACGACGAAGCCGATGATTTTATCCGTCCACTGCTCGTCGCTGAAGCTGACGTTGAGGAGGTTGGCGCCGGGCATGAAGTTTATCTTGATGCCCTCGCAGCGGCCGATGACGGTGTTCAGGCCGCCGGTATTCCGGCTGACCTCCAGGCAGGCCCCAGCGCCCACGGGATAGGAACGCACGGCGTAGCCTTTGAGCTGGAAGGAGCGGCCGAGACGGCCGACCACATTCTGCAAATCAAAGTTCTGGGGCAGGGAAAAGGCGATAGGACTGGCCATAAGGTTTCTCTCCATTTCTCCGGCGGATGATGAGGGTTCCGCGGCCTGAGGCTGCCGGACCGCCCAGGCGGGAATGAACCGACAGAAGGGGGTCGGGTCGGCGGATGACAATGGGCAACTGGGCGTAAAGCCCTGGCGTGAAGCCCTGGCGTGAAGCCCGGGCGCTAAACCAGGGCTAGGCGGTAAGCCGGGCAAACAGGCGGGCGACGGCGGACGCGCCGAAATCCACCCGGATGGCCGGGTCGGGCTGCCAGAACAGGCGGTAGAGGTAAACGGCCAGGAAGGCCGCCCCCAGCAGGATCACCAGGATCTGCCGGGCCCGCTTCCCGCCCGGCAGACGCCAGGCGTCCTGGTGGGCGAGGTACAGCACGGCGGGCGGGACGGCGAACCAGAGCGGGTGATAATAAAACGCGCCGGCGAAGTCCAGCCGCACCGCATGGGTGAGGGCGCGGGTCATCCCGCAGCCGGGGCAGGGCACGCCGGTCAGCCACCGGATCGGGCACCGGCCGATGACAAAGGTGTAGAGGAGCAGGGCCGCCGCCAGCAGCAGATGCATGCGGACAAGGCGGCGCACACGCGCCCGCCGGCTCTCGGCCAAAGGGGCGCAGACGGGTGGAGATGCCATGCCGCGCACCTCCTTCCATGGCCCGGCCGGCGTCAGCTTAACAGTTGTTTTTCCCGGCTTTTCAGCAGCTCCGCGATCTCCAGAAGCTCATGGACCGCGGCTTGAAAATCCGGCTCGGAAAAGGCGGCGCACAGGGCCTGCACCCGATGGGACGCGGCGCTCACGCGGGAGGCGATGGCCGCCTCCAGCTCCAGCACCACCGGCATATCGCTGCGCCCGAAGGGGGCGGCGAATTCCCAGCAGGTGCGCAGGGCGACGTAGGCTTTGTTCAGCCCCTCCCACTGCCGGGGCGGCAGCAGGGACTGGAGCTCGTGGACGCTGCCGCCCAGCTCCAGCATGCTCAGGGCGATGACCCCGCCGTTCACCTGGGTATCCCGGCGGCGGCGGCGCTTGTTGCGGGTGAGCAGGATGGCCGCCACGGCGGCGGCGTACAGCGCCAGGGCCCCGCCCACCATGGCGGTGAACAACGGGCCGGGCGTCCGCCAGTAGAACAGGGGGGTGAGCACCATGGTCAGCAGGTAATACCCGCCGGTGGCTAGGCACCAGCCCCGGGCGTAGGAAGCGCCGTACCGGCGTTTCAGGTAGGGGTAGAGCAGGACCGTCGTGTCCGCGAAAACGAGCACGACCAGCAGATTGAGCAGGGCCCATGGGAAGTTCCCTATATGGAACCCGGGAGCGGCGGCGAAGGCGATGAAGACCGACGCGCAGTCCACGGCCGCCAACGCCAGGCTTTTGACCAGAAGGAGGGCCGCTCCTCCTCCCGGCACGGATTTCCGTTTCACACTACCACACCGCCCATCCCAAACATCTTACCGATTATTATAGGGGACGGAAAAGGCGGCTGTCAAGGCGGTTTCAGCGTCTTATGGAGTTTCCACGGGTGGAGCAAAGGGGTTTTGGCCAAGATACCGGGCAAAGGCCGCAAAACTGCGTCAGAAGCCGGGGGTTATTCGGCCCCGCCGATGGTTTCCCCCGGGGCGCGCTGGTAATCGGTGGGGGTGACGCCTTTGATTTTTTTGAACATGCGGGAAAAATACAGGGGGTCGTTGAAGCCCACCGACCCGGCCACCTCGGCCACCGTGTACCGGCGGCTGCGCAGCAGGGCGCAGGCCTCGCTGATGCGGTATTTCTGCAGAAAATCGTGGGGGGACAGGCCGAACCCGGCCTGAAAGGTGCGGTACAGCTGGCTGCGACTCACCCCCGCGTAGGCGGCCACGTCGCTGACCCCGATGTCGGATGCGTAATTGCGCTGGATGAACCGAACCGCCTGCTCCAGGTAATCCTTGGTGCCGACCGCCGGGGCCTGCCGCTCATTCCGGCGGATCAGCTCGGCCAAAAACAGGTAGAGGTACCCCACCATATCCGCGTCCGCCGCCGGCGTATTGCCGCCGGAGCGGTAGATATGGAGCAGCATCTCCTTCAGCCCCTCGGGACGCGGGGGGCGCAGCACGGGGGTCTCCCGGGAAAAGCCGGCCAGGCTCAGCAAACGGCCCGCTTCGGTGCCGTTGAAGCCCACCCAGCAGTATTCCCACGGCTCCTCCCTATCGGCCGCGTAGCCCGCCACCTGGGAGGGGCAGATGAGGAACAGCTCCCCCTCCGCCAGGGCGTGGGTCCGCCCCGCGCAGGTGAAGGTCCCCCGCCCCGCCGAGACATAGTGCACCAGGTAGTGATCCCGGCTGGCCGGGCCCCAGGTGTGCTGGCCGTCGCACTTCTGATAGCCGGTGTTGTACACCGCCAGGCCCAGGTTCTCCTTAAGGGTGTTTTTGAAGGAATGCTTAAAGCTGTCCACAGCGCCGCCTCCCCGGATTGTTTTCTTCCTATAGTATACCGGGTGATGCAACATTTGTCCATGGATTTGCTAAAATACAGGATGGATGTTCCCGCCAGACAGCTTATAATGATACTATACCCTCTAATTATGAAATCGGCGAAACGCAGAAATGAAGATTCTCTTAAAACGAAAGGAACGATCGCTATGACCGCAGCCGCAGCGCTTATCCAGCGTATCCGGGAGGGGGCCTACGACGCCCTGTTCGCCCGCCTGTACGGCGAGAGCCGGGTGGAGGCCCAGCGCGACCGGTACTGTGAGACGGCCGCCGCCTTCACCGACACCTTCGGCGAGGCGGAGGAGCTGGTTCTCTTCTCCGCGCCGGGGCGCACCGAAATCGGCGGCAACCACACCGATCACAACCACGGCCGGGTGCTGGCGGCCAGCGTCAACCTGGACGTCATCGCCGTGGCGGCCCCCCGCGCCGACGGGCGCGTCCGGGTCAAGTCCAAGGGGTACGACATGGACGAGGTATCCCTGGACGACCTGGACGTCCGGGATGCGGAGAAGAACCACTCCGCCGCCCTGGTGCGGGGCACGGCGGCCCGCTTCGCCCAGCTGGGCTATCGGGTGGGCGGCTTCGACGCCTACACCACCTCCGACGTGCTCAAGGGCTCCGGCCTGTCGTCGTCGGCGGCCTTCGAGGTGCTGCTGGGCGCTATCCTGAACCAGCTGTACAACGGCGGGGCCGTGTCCGCCGTGGAGGTGGCGAAAATCGCCCAGTACGCCGAAAACGTCTATTTCGGCAAGCCCAGCGGCCTGATGGACCAGATGGCCTCCTCGGTGGGGGGCATCATCACCATCGATTTTGCCGACACCGACAAGCCAGTTATCGAGACGGTGGATTTTGATTTCGCCGCCGCCGATCATGCGCTGTGCATCGTGGACACCGGGGGCAACCACGCGGATCTGACCCACGAATACGCCGCCGTGCCGGCGGAGATGCGGGCGGTGGCCGCCTCCCTGGGGGTGACCTACCTGCGCGAAACCTCCATGGAGGCGCTGATTCCCGCCATCCCGGCCCTGCGCAAGGCCCACGGGGATCGGGCGGTGCTGCGGGCCATCCACTTCCTGGGGGATAACGAGCGGGTTTCCCGCCAGGTGGCGGCCCTGAACGCCGGGGATTTCGACGAGTTCAAGCGGCTGGTGGTGGAGTCGGGTCACTCCTCCTTCGAGTATCTGCAAAACGTGTACGCGGCCTGTGACGTGGAGTTCCAGGGGCTGAGCCTGGCGCTGGCGCTGGCCCAGCGGGCGCTGGACGGCTGCGGCGCGTGGCGGGTGCACGGCGGCGGCTTCGGCGGCACCACCCAGAATTTCGTGCCCACCGGCAGGCTCGAGGCGTTCCGCGCCCTGATGGAGGGCGTGTTCGGCCCCGGGAGCTGCCATGTGCTGAGCATCCGCCCCCTGGGCGGGATTTGCTTAGACTCTTTGTTATAAGAAAGGACTATATAGAATGGCTGAGCTGCGCAAGCATCCGCTGACCAACGACTGGATCATGATCGCCTCCCACCGGCAGGGACGGCCCCAGATGCCCAAGGATTACTGCCCCTTCTGCCCGGGCTCGGGCAAGGTGCCGGAGGACTACGACGTCTACAAATACGACAACGATTTCCCCGCCCTGTCCCCCAACCCGCCGGCGCCCGACGACGTGGCCACCGATTTTTTCGAGACGGCCCCCTGCTACGGCAAGTGCGAGGTGATCCTCTACTCCCCCCAGCACACCGTCACCCTGCCCGAGCTGCCCACCTCTCACATCGTCAAGCTGGTGAACCTGTGGGTGGAGCGGTACGAGGCGCTGGCCGCCGACCCGCAGATTAAGTACGTGTTCATCTTTGAGAACCGGGGGGACGTGGTGGGGGTGACCATGCCCCATCCTCACGGCCAGATTTACGGCTACCCCTTCCTGCCCAAGAAGCTGGAGCTGGAGGTGGAAAACGCCCGGGCGTACCAGCAGGAGAAGGGCCGCTGCCTGTTCTGCGACATGCTGGACGCGGAGGTGGCCGACGGGCGGCGGGTGATTTTCCGCACCGAACATTTCACGGTGTTCCTCCCCTTCTTCAGCGAATACCCTTACGGCGTGTACATCATGAGCAACGCCCACCGGTCGAATATCGCCCAGTTCACCCCGGAGGAGCGGGAGGATCTGGCCGAGGTGCTGCGGCGCACCACCGGGATGCTGGACAGCCTGTTCGGCTTCAAGTTCCCCTACATGATGTGCATGTACAACGAGCCGGTGAACGGCGAGGACGTGTCCGCGCTGTTCCATTTCCACATCGCGTTCTATCCCCCCATGCGCAGCGCGGACAAAATCAAGTACAACGCTTCCAGCGAAACCGGCGCGTGGGCCCACTGCAACCCCACCTGCCCGGAGGAGACCAGCAAAGAGCTGCGCGCCGCCTACGAGCGGTTCATGAACCAATAGTAGCGAAAAAAGGGCCCCCGCCGGTTTGGCGGGCTATACAAGCAAAAGCGCGGGAGCCATGACGGCTTCCGCGCTTTTGGTTTATTTCGCTTTTTCCACCTTGTTGAAAATGTCCTGGGCCTTCTGGTTGGTGGTCTCCAGCAGGAAACGGCCGTTGCGTTTGAAATCCTTGACGGTGGAGGCGTAGTCCTTCTGGGCCTTCTCCAGGGCCTCCTCCGACTCGTACATATAAATCTTCACCGTCTCGTCCCCGATTTTGAACATGGTGCCGGCGGTGGCGCCGACGGCGGCGAACAGAGGCTCGGTGGCGTCCGCCACGGAATGCCCCGCGTCCTCGAAGGCCTTGGTGAAGTGATCCAGGGTCCGGCTGTCCGTTTCCTTCTTGCTGCAGCCCGCCATGGCCAGCAGCAGCAGCCCGGCGAGCAGGCCGATGGCCAAGCGTTTGATGATCTTCATACGCGTGTTCCTCCTAAAACAATGGTTTATTGGTAGCCTGCCCCAAAGCCGCGCCGGCATGCATTCAAAAAATTTTTCTTAAACCTATTGACAAATGAACAGATGTGCATATAATAATAAATGAACGATGGTTCATATGTTTACACAAGGAGGCAACGCGAATGGTCGACAGCAACGGCGTGGAGCGCTGCGAATTCATGCACGCCCACGAGGACATCATCGACAAGGTCAACCAGGAGATGCCGGAGGAGGAAATCCTCTACGACCTGGCGGAGCTGTTCAAGATTTTCGGGGACAGCACCCGCATCAAGATTCTGTACGTGCTGCTGGAGGCGGAGATGTGCGTGTGCGACATCGCCCAGCTGCTGAACATGAACCAGTCGGCCATCTCCCACCAGCTGCGGGTGCTCAAGCAGAGCCAGCTGGTCAAGTTCCGCCGGGAGGGCAAAACCGTGTTCTACTCCCTGGCGGACGGGCACGTGCGCACCATCCTCAGCCAGGGCATGGAACACCTGGCGGAGTAAACGCTGAGAAAGGGGATACTCTATGAAAAAACGGTACAATCTGCGCGATCTGGACTGCGCGAACTGCGCGGCCAAGATGGAAAACGCCATCCGGCGCATCGACGGCGTGCGCGACGCGTCGGTCAGCTTTCTGACCCAAAAGCTCACCCTGGAGGCCGACGAGGGCCGCTTCGACGCCATCCTGCGCGAAGCCGTGGCCGTCTGCCGCAAAATCGAACCCGACTGCGTCATCGAGGTGTAAGCCCCATTTTGAAATAAGCGAGGAAACCGCCATGAGCCGCATGACCAAAAAACAGCAGAAAACCCTTTTCCGCATTCTCGCCGGGGCCGTCCTGTTCGCGGCGGCCGTCGCCCTGTCGAAGACCCTGCCGGCCCTGGCGGGCTGGTGGGCGCTGCCGGTGTATCTCGTCCCCTATCTTGTCGTCGGCGGGGACGTGCTGCTGCGGGCCGGGCGGAACATCGCCCACGGCCAGATTTTCGACGAGAACTTCCTGATGGCCATCGCCACCGTCGGCTCCCTGTGCATTGGGGATTTCCCCGAGGCCATCGCCGTCATGCTCTTCTACCAGGTGGGCGAGTGGTTCCAGTCCTACGCGGTGGGGCGTTCCCGCCAGTCCATCGCCGCGCTGATGGATATCCGCCCCGACTACGCCAACGTGGAGGGGCCGGACGGCCTGACCCGCGTGGATCCCGAGGAGGTGGCGGTGGGCGACGTCATCGTGGTCAAGCCCGGCGAGCGGGTGCCCCTGGACGGCGAGGTGCTGGAGGGCCGCTCCCTGCTGGACACCTCCGCCCTGACGGGGGAATCCGTGCCCCGGCAGGCGGCGGCGGGCGACACGGTCATCAGCGGCTGCATCAACCAGACCGGCCTGCTGCGCGTCCGGGTGAGCCGGCCCTATGGGGAATCCACGGTGGCCAAGATCCTCGAGCTGACGGAGAACGCCGGGAGCAAGAAGGCCAAGGCCGAGAATTTCATCACCAAATTCGCCCGCTGGTACACCCCCGTGGTGGTCATCGGCGCGGCGCTGCTGGCCGTGCTGCCGCCCCTCATCCTGGGCGGCGGCTTCGCGGAGTGGCTCCACCGGGCGCTCATCTTCCTGGTCATCTCCTGCCCCTGCGCGCTGGTGATTTCCATCCCGCTGAGCTTTTTCGGCGGCATCGGCGGGGCCTCCCGTCAAGGCATCCTCATCAAGGGCGGCAACTACCTGGAGGCCCTGGCCAAGACCGGCACCGTGGTGTTCGACAAGACCGGCACCCTGACCCGGGGCAGCTTCCGCGTGACCGAATGCCACCCCGTGGGGATGGAGGAGGCCCGGCTGCTCGAGCTGGCCGCCCTGGCGGAGAGCTATTCCGACCATCCCATTTCCCTGTCCCTGAAACGGGCGGTTGACAAGCCCATTGATCCCGCCCGGGTGACCGGGGCGGAGGAAATCGCGGGCCGGGGCGTGCGGGCCGTGGTGGACGGCCGCGCCGTCGCCGCCGGCAACGCCCGGCTGATGGCGGAGCTGGGCGCGGCGTACGAGACGGGCGACATCCCCGGCACCGCCGTGCACGTGGCGGTGGCGTCCGCCGCTACACATGCGGCGGGGTCGGACTGGGTTTACGCCGGGTATCTGGTCATTTCGGACGAAATCAAGCCCGACGCGCCCGAGGCCATCGCGCAGCTCAAGGCCCTGGGGGTGCGCAAAACCGTGATGCTCACCGGCGACGCGCCGGCGGCGGCCGGCCGGGTGGCGGCGGCCCTCGGCCTGGATGAAACCCACGCCGGGCTGCTGCCCGACGGCAAGGTGGCCAAGGTGGAGGAGCTGCTGGCCCATCCGGCGGAAACCGGGGTGCTGGCCTTCGTCGGGGACGGCATCAATGACGCGCCCGTTCTCTCCCGCGCCGACGTGGGCATCGCCATGGGCGGCCTCGGGTCGGACGCGGCCATCGAGGCGGCGGACGTGGTGCTTATGGACGATCAGCCCTCCAAAATCGCCGCCGCCATCCGCCTGTCCCGCCGCACCCTGCGCATCGTGCGGCAGAACATCGTCTTCGCCCTGAGTGTCAAGCTGCTGTTCCTCGCGCTGGGGGCCTTCGGGCTGGCCAACATGTGGGAGGCGGTCTTCGCCGACGTGGGCGTGTCGGTCATCGCCATCCTCAATGCCACCCGGGCGCTAAGGGGATAAGCAAACCCCCGTCCGGAGGCCCTCATGGGGCTTCCGGGCGGGGGTTTGTGCGTCTGCCCGGGGTGGCAATAAAGGACTTGTTCCCAGAGGGAACCCCTATGTCTCTGCCTCACCCTCCGGGGCGCTGCCCCGGGCCCCGCTAGGGGAGGTTGCGTGCCCAACCTCCCCTAAGACCCCAAGGGCAGTCAAGGGGGGCCGACGCAGAAGCAAAGATAAGTAAGCGCCGGCCCCCCTTAACGAACCCCCTCCCCGCGCGGCCAACAGCCTGACCACGGAGAAACCCGGAAAAGGCATCGTTCTCGCGGGGGCGGAACCCCGCGTATTCGTTGGGAGAATCAAGGAAAAGCGGCGGTTTACACGTTTATCTCGCCTCTGCTCAAATGGCTGCGTAACCACTTGTCTATCCAATGGCCGTCCGTATGGGCTCGGCGGCCTAAGCCGGCGAGACCGGCAGCGGCAGAGCGTCCCCCCCTTGTCTCTTGATTCTTCTCGTGCAGCGCAGCCCCAGGAGAGTTGGTCGCCCGACTTCCGCAACGTGTGGTCACGCAGGCGCGAGGCGGGGCTGGCAGAAAGCAGAACGCTGCTGCCGCGTGATTATTAGCGGGCGTACCTGCGGCGACATGAGATCTAGAAAGATACCACGTCTCTTGTGGGGTCGGAAGCCCGCAGCGACACAGCGCTTGCCGCGAGCCGCAGCGTCGGCCTCCCCCCGCCGGATGGTTTCCAAAGGCCTTTTCTTTCTCCCCCATCTTTCTTTTTCACGCTCGAAAAAGAAAGATGGGGTGCGGGCGGCTCACAGCCCTAAATAGGAACGCGGGGTGATACCCCGCATACCAACGCAATACCCGATAGGGTCATCCCCCCCGCCCGGCAGGCTTTTTTGTTTTCATCCGATGCACACCCACCGCACACAAAACCGACACATGGCCTGCCTACAATAAGGAGGAACAAAACCGCTAGGGAGGCATTTGCTTGTACATTGTCAAAAACGCCCTGCGCAACCTGCTGCGCTCCAAGGGCCGCAACATCCTCATCGGCCTGATTGTCCTGGTCATCGCCGTGGCCAGCTGTCTCGCGCTCTCCATCCGGCAGGCCGCCGCCACGGCCCGGGAAAGCGGGCTGGAAAACCTGGCCGTCACCGCCCAGATTTCCCTCGACCGCCAGGCCATGATGCAGAAGATCCAGCAGGAGGGCGGCGACATGAAGAACGCCTTCCAGAGTATGGAATCCCTCTCCCTGGAGGAGATGCAGACCTACGCCAAATCCCAGTATGTAAAGGATTTCACCTATACGCTCACCACCTCCCTGAACGCGGGGGAGGGCCTGGAGGCGGTGGACACCTCCGGCTCGTCGGATAGCGGCGGCAACGCGCAAGACCAGCAGCCCCCAAACCTGCCGGACGGCGGCATGGGCGGGCGCTTCCCCCTGGAGGGGATGGGCGCGCAGGGGGATTTCACCCTGGTGGGGTATTCCAGCCACAGCGCCATGACCGCCTTCGTGGCCGGCACCTGCCAGGTGACCGACGGCGAAGTGTTTGACGAGGCCGCCGCCGAGCCGGTCTGCCTCATCAGCGACGAGCTGGCCACCCTCAACGGCCTGCAGGTGGGCGATACGCTCGCCCTGGTCAACCCCAACGACGAGACCGAGACCGTCACCCTGACCATCGCCGGCCTCTACCACAACAGCGCCGCCGGGGCGGAGCAGGGCGGCATGATGAAGGGCTTTTCCGCCGCCAGCGACCCGGCCAACCAGGTGTATCTGAGCTATCCCGCCCTCAAGGCCATCACCGACGCGTCCGCCGCCGCGGCCGTCACCTCCACCGACGAGGAGACCGGCGTCACCAGCACCACCGCCCTGCGGGCGCAGACCGCCGGCGTCTATTCCTTCGCGGACACGGCCGCCTACGAGGCCTTCCAGGCCGACGCGCGGGCCATGGGCCTGTCGGAGGACTACGCCGTCACCTCCACCGACGTGGAGGCCTATGAGCAAAGCCTTTTGCCTTTACAGAACCTGAGCAAGTTCGCCGCCTGGTTCCTGCTGGTGGTGCTGCTCATCGGGGGCGCCATTCTCATCGTGTTCCACATCTTCAACATCCGGGAGCGCAAATATGAAATCGGGGTGCTGACCGCCATCGGGATGCGCAAGAGCCGGGTGGCCCTCCAGTTCCTCACCGAGCTGTTCACCGTCACCTTCGTCTTTCTGCTTCTCGGCACCGCCATCGGCGGCGCGGCGTCGGTGCCGGTGACCAACGCCCTGCTGGCCTCCCAGATTTCCGCCCAGGAGACCCAGCAGAGCAACCAGCAGCAAAACTTCGGCCGCCCCGGCGATATGGGCGGCGGAACAGGCGGAGCCCCCGCCGCGCCGCCCTCCGGGGGCGGGGGCTTTTTCGGCATGGGCCGCCAGATGGTCAATTATCTCAGTGACGTGAGCTCGGCCACCGACTGGGTGGTGGTGCTCCAGCTGCTGGGCATCGGGCTGGCGCTGACCCTGCTGTCCGCCTGCGTGGCGGTGGCGGCGGTCATGCGGTACGAGCCGCTGAAAATCCTCTCCGAAAGAGGCTAGAAAGGGAAGCGTGATAAAGCTATGAGTATTCTCACCATGGAAAACGTCGGCTATGCCTACGGCGGGGGCGTCCCCGTGCTGCAGGACGTGTCTTATCCCTTTGAAAAGGGAAAAATCTACGCCATCGTCGGCCGGTCGGGCGCGGGGAAAACCACCCTGCTCTCCCTCCTGTCGGCCCTGACCGCCCCCACGGCGGGCCGCATCCTGTTCGACGGCCGGGACATCCGGCAAATCGACCAGTACCGCTACCGCAGCCAGTACGTCGGGGTGGTGTTCCAGAGCTTCAACCTTCTGCCCAACCTGACCGCCGTGGAGAACGTGGAGCTGTCCATGGACATCGCGGGCAAGGCCATGCCGGGCGCGCCCCTAAAAGCGGCGGAGAAGCGGCGGCGGGCCATGGAGCTGCTGGAAAAGGTGGAGCTGGACGAGGACCGGGGCCTGCGCCGGGTGCTCAAGCTGTCGGGCGGCGAGCAGCAGCGGGTGGCCATCGCCCGGGCCCTGTCCTATGACCCGGCCGTCCTGCTGGCCGATGAGCCCACCGGCAACCTGGACGGGGAAACCCAGGACGCGGTGATGGAGATTCTGCGCCGCCTGGCCGACGAGGAGGACAAGTGCATCATCGCGGTCACCCACTCCCCCACCGTGGCCCAGGCCGCCGACGTGGTGTACCGCCTGGAGCGCCGCACCCCGCCCAAAAAGCCCCGAAAAACCGCCCCCGTCCCCCCGCCGGAGCCGGCCAGCACCCTGGGGCTGTAGATGGACTGCCGAACGCTTGCCCTACGCCCACATTCCCGCCATCCCCGCCCCGAGAGGGCGGGGATGGTGGGGCGAGCAGGGCTCGCCCGCGAAACGGGCCCATTTTCTGGCGGCTTCCCTGGAAAATATCGCCTTTTGCGATGACGCCGGCAAGCATTCCTATTGATCCCTATATATAAAAGAGGCCTGACGCGTTTGCGTCAGGCCTCTTCGCGGTTCAGCCAGCGGCGGCAGGCCTCCAGCGTGCCGAAGGTCTCGACGAAGGCTTCGCCGGCGAGGTTGTCAATGCCGAGATAGCCGTCGGCCTCCCGGGCCCAAAACAGGCCCCGGGGCTCCCGAGCCTCCACCACCGCACGCGCTTCCTCCAGTGTCAGCTCCCGGATATGCATACACTCCTCATCCTTTCCCGTAGGGAGGACACGCCGTCCTCCACCTCCTCATTCTATCACGGTTTTGTCCGATTTATACACCTGCCGCCAACTTTTTTATTCGACAGTATCCGTTCTTTTTCTTCCAGTTTTCGGAAACTTTCTCTTGACTTTTATCCTGTTTTGAGATATAATTATAATAGAACATCAGGAAAGGAAGTTGATCGTATGGCATGGATCGAAGCGCATCAAAGTCTGGCGGAAAGTCCAAAGCTGATGAAGCTGTGCAAGCGGTTAAAGATTCCCCATTCCCAGGGGATCGGGCATCTGTTTTTTCTGTGGTGGTGGGCGCTGGATCACGCACCGGACGGAGACCTGAGCGCCCTGGGAGCCACTGGCGTGGCGCGGGTTGTCCGGTGGGAGGGAGAACACCTCCGCTCGGTTCTTCCGGCGCTGAAAAAGGCGGGGTTCGTCGATGAGGACAACCGGATCCACGACTGGCAGGATTACGCCGGGCGGCTCATCTCCAAACGAGAAGAAAAGCGCGAGCAGGATCGGGAACGGCGGAGGAAACAACGCCTACTGAACAGCGACAAGGCGGCGGATCCTGTCGCCGGTGACGCACACGCGACGCGCGCCCTACAGAACCGTACCCAACCCAACACAACCGAACCTCTTCCCCCCGACGCCCCCCAGGGGGCCTTCCCTGAGGGGAACGCGTACCCCGACGCGGGGGACGACATCCCCGCCGTCATCCCGGAGGAGGCCAGCCTGCTGGACGTATTGCCCCCATACATAGAGTGCTGACCACAAGCGGGATCGGAAAGAACCCTTCGGCGGCACATAACTAGGGTTGGTAACCACAAGCGGGAGTGGAAAGAACCCTTCGGCGGCACAAGGGGCCGCCGCCCCGCAAGGCGGGGACAGGCTTCTTTCCCTTACGCCACTCTCTACGGGCGGCTGAGCGAGTAGCCGGCGCCCCGCAAAGCGGGGACGCGCTTCTTTCCCTTCATCTAATTTCTGCGGGCGGCTCAGTTGAGAGATAGAGTGCTGACCACAAGCGAGATCGGAAAGAACCTCTCGCCGGCCACATAACTAGGGTTGGTAACCACAAGCGGGATTGGAAAGAACCCTTCGGCGGCACAAGGGGCCGCCGCCCCGCATAGCGGGGACAGGCTTCTTTCCCCTACTCTACCGTCTATGGGCGGCTGAGCGGGTAGCCGGCGCCTCGGCGGGCGGCGGACTTGCGATGGACGAATCGGAGAGGAGCTTCGGTATGTTGGAAACAGAACGCGCGGTGATCGGGTGCCTGGTGGTGGACTGGCCGGCCTGCCGGGAGCCGCGCATCGAGCCGGTTTGGTTCGAATCGGCCTTTTACCGCAAGGTGGCGCGGCGGGGGCTGGAGCTGGAGGCGGCGGGGACCCGGCCCGACGCGGTCACCCTGCTGCCCGACCTGAGCCCGGAGGAACGGGCGGAAATCCTCCGCTGCGCCGAACAGATGCCCCGGGTGTCGGGCTACACCCATTACGCCGAGCAGCTGCGGGAGGAATGGCGGCAGCGCAGCCTGCGCGCGGCGCTCCAGCGCATCGGCGCGTCGGGCGAGAACGCGGACGGCATGACCGCCGCCCTGCGCCGGGTGGTGGGCGAGCAGGAGGCGGCGGGCGGCGGCTCGCCCCCGGGCTGCACCCTGTCGGAGGCCTATGTCGACCTGTATACCGGCCTGTTCAGCCAGGACACGCGGCATCTGTCCGGCTATCCCGGGCTGGACGGCCTGATGGGCGGGCTGCTGCCCGGGTCGGTGTTCGTGCTGGCGGCCCGCAGCGGCCACGGCAAAACCGACTTTGCCCTGTCCCTCCTGCTGCGGTACGCGGCGGCGGGGCTGCGGGTGCTCTACTACTCCATGGAGATGGGGGGCGGGCAGCTGATGACCCGGGTGGCGGCCCAGCTGACCGGCCTGCACAGCGCCCGCATCCGGGACAAACGGCTGACCGATGAGGAACGCGCCCTGGTGGCCCGGGCCATCGGGCTGCTGCAGGGCCGGGAGGCGGTGCGGGTGGCGGAAGCGCCCCCCAGCCTGGACGACCTGCGCCGGCACATCCGGGAATGCCGGCCCGCCGTGATTTTCCTCGACCATCTGGCCCTGATGAAGATGCCCCGGCGGGGCAGCCGGTACGAGGAGGTGGCCGAGACCACCCGGGCCCTCAAGGCCCTGGCCCTGGAAACCGGGGTGGCGGTGGTGGAGCTGGTGCAGATGAACCGCCAGGTGGAGCTGCGCCCCGACAAGCGGCCCCAGCTCTCCGACCTGAAGGAATCGGGCACCATCGAGGAGGACGCGGACTATGTTCTCTTCCTCCAGGCCGAGGGGGCCAACCGCTTTCTGACCGGCGGGGATTCCCGCCCGGTGCGGGCCACCCTGGCCAAGAACCGCCACGGCGCGACCGGGACGCTGCGCTTCGCCTGGCGGCCCCAGTACAGCCGCTTCGCGGAGCTTAAGCCCCCGGCGGCGGCGGACGCGACCGCCTCTTGAAACCACAAAGTTGCAAAAAGCAACCATCTGGAAAGGAGAACCGTTATGAACACACCCATTCTGCGCGTGCGGGACGCGCAAGGCAATCTCATCCCCATTCCGGCGGTACGGGGGGAAGCCGGGCCCCAGGGCATCCCCGGCCCCCAAGGCCCGCAGGGGCCTCAGGGCGACAAGGGCGACCCCGGCACGACCGGACCGCAGGGTCCCAAGGGCGATCCCGGCGACACGGGGCCACAGGGGCCGCAAGGCCCCAAGGGAGACAAGGGAGACAAGGGCGATAAAGGGGACGCGGGCGTTGTGGACGCCGCCGCCCTGCTGGCGAAAATCTACCCCGTGGGCTCCCTCTACCTGTCCACGGTGAACGTCAGCCCCGCGAGCTTTCTCGGCGGCGAATGGGTTCCCTGGGGAACGGGCCGCACGCCGGTGGGCGTGGACGCGGCCCAGACCGAATTCGCCTCCCCCGAGCAGGTGGGCGGCGCGAAAAGCGTGGTGCTCACCGGGGAAAACCTGCCCACCGACGCGGTGTACGACGGCACGGTCACCCTCTTCGCCTCCGGCAACTACGCGGGGGGGTGGGATTTCGCCCTGCGGGGCGAGGGCAAGCCGGTGCCCGTTTTGCAGCCCTATATCACCTGCTACATGTTCAAGCGCACAGCGTAGGCCCTGTTTGAAAAATAAAAAGTGCTGGATATTTCGCTGCGAAACGTCAAGAGCAAGGAAAAAAGCGGACGAATCCTTTCGGATTCGGAGCATTTTTGACGCAGCTATCGGCGCTTCGCAGTAGAAATAGACAGTATTCTGGATTTTCCAAACAGGGCCTAATCGAAAGGAAGAGAGGAATGCATATGCAGGAACCCATTCGAACCCTGCGCGTCCAAGCGGACGCCAATGGGGTACGCCCCTCCAACCCCCAATACGCCGGGGTGCAGGGGGAACACAACGCCACCCGGGTGATCTTCGCCCTGGACGAGGCGCTGCTGCGGGCAGAATACCGCTACCGGTTTGAGTTCGTGGACAGCATGGGCGGGCTGGACGCGGGCGGGGAAGCCACCCCCGTCGACGGAGAGCTGTCCTGCCTGCTGCCCGAGCCGTGGACCCGGGCGGGGGGCTGCGGGACGCTGCGGCTCTGCGCGGTGGCGGCGGGGGCGGACGGCCAGGAGGAGCAGGTGGTCTACACCCTGCCCGCCCTGCTGACCTTCGCCACCCGGGAGAGTGCCGGGCCCCTGGAGGACGAGGTGAAAACCAACCTGTCCGCCCTGATGACCGACGCAAGGGAGGCCACTGACGCCGCGAACGAAGCCGCCGAAAGCGCGAACGCGGCGTCGGACAAGGTGGATGAAGCTGTGTCCAGCGCCAACGCGGCGACGGCCAACGCGAACCGCGCCGCTGCAAGCGCGGACGCTTCCGCGGCCACGGCCAACGCGGCGGCCGGCGGGGCGCAGGAGGCCAAGGAGGCGGCCGACACGGCGGCCAGCGGGGCCAATACGGCAGCCGAGCAGGCGCGGACGGCGGCGGCCAGCGCCAACACAGCGGCAGGAACGGCCAGCACCGCCGCTTCCAACGCCAACGCCGTGGCCGACGCGGTGCAGGCCAAGCTGGACGCGGGCGAGCTGAAGGGCGAAAAAGGCGACACCGGCCCCCAGGGCCCCCAGGGGGTCAGCGGCGTGTACGTGGGCGGCGGCGACATGCCGGAGGGGTACACCGTCCAGGTGGATCCCACCGGGGATATGCTGTGCTATACCGCCGGAGAAAGCGACAGCCGGTATCTGCGGGCCACCGAGATTCGCCGCCCATTTGCCGACGGAGTAATTACCCTGGCCGACGCGGACGACGCGGCCTTCGGCGGCGTGACCGTTCTGGGCGCGACCACCGAGGCAGGCACGGGCGACAAGGGGCCGGACAATCCGTACGCCCTGACAGGCGTGCAGCCGGCGAGCCTGACGGTGTGCGGGAAGAATTTGTGTCCGCCGACATTTTACCAAGGGGCGTACACCACCCAGGCGGAATCACGCATACGCTCCGAAATTATCCCCATCGTGCCGCACGTGCAGTATGTGTTCTCCGTCGCGGCGGGATATGCCGCATTAAACGTCTACTTTTTAGGTGCCAATAAGGTGGGGCTTGGCTGGCTGCAAAGCGCCAACAACACAGCGGCGCAGCTTAGGTTCACGCCGAACAAGGACACCTATCGCTATGCGGTGCTGGTGGTGTCCTATCCAGACCAGACAACGCCGATCGCGCCGGACGCACCGATTTCCGCGCAGTTAGAGTTCGGCACCGCCGCCACCCCCTACGAGCCGTATACCGGCCAGACCGTCCCCCTGCCTGCGCTGGAGCCCTTGTACGGCGCCGGCGACATCCGCGACGAATACGACGCGGCCACCGGCGTGG
>URCA01000030.1 GCA_900546265.1 uncultured Oscillospiraceae bacterium
CTGTCCTTAGTACGAGAGGACCGGGATGGACGTACCTCTGGTGCACCAGTTGTCACGCCAGTGGCACAGCTGGGCAGCTAAGTACGGTGCGGATAAACGCTGAAAGCATCTAAGCGTGAAGCCGACCCTAAGATAAGATATCCCACTGAGTAATCAGGTAAGGTCCCAGGAAGACTACCTGGTAGATAGGCTGCATGTGTAAGAGCAGCGATGTTTTTAGCTTGGCAGTACTAATAGACCGAGGGCTTGACCTATGCACCAAGGGCGGAATTGTTCTTGGGTTTCTTGGAGCGGTTGTGGTTGATGCCCCTCCCCTCCCTTTCTTGCTCCCCTCTTTATTCAGTTCTCAGGGTATATCCAGAACCCCCCGCCGCTTTTCGCGGCGGGGGGTTTCTCGTATACCTTAGCCTGGATGGCGGTAACATTCGATTCTCTGCGAAAGGATGCGAACTTGTATGCCTGCAAACGCAAAACGTCCGAATTTGGTTTTGATTATGACCGACGAAATGCGGGGGGACTGCCTGGGGGCGGCGGGCCATCCCGATGTCAAGACCCCTTTTTTGGACACGCTGGCCGCCCAGGGAATTCGGTTCTCCCGCGCCTATAGCACTTGCCCGAGCTGCATTGCCGCCAGGGCGGCTCTCCACACCGGCCTGTCTCAAGAGCATCACGGCCGGGTAGGGTATCGGGACGGGGTACCGTGGGATTACCCGGTGACCATGGCCGGCGAACTGGCGAAAGCGGGCTATGCCACCGCGTGCGCGGGGAAGATGCATGTCTATCCCCTTCGCCGTTCTATGGGTTTTCACCACATCGACCTGCACGACGGCTACTTGCACGCCCACCGCAAGCCCAATATCCCGCATCATGAGCATCAAATGGTAGCGGACGATTATCTCTATTGGCTGAAAAATGAGAAGGGCATCGCCTGTGATATTACCGATACCGGCTTGGAATGCAATTCCTGGGTCACCCGTCCCTGGATGTACGACGAGCATCTGCATCCCACCAATTGGGCAACTGGCCGAGCGCTGGATTTTCTTCGCCGCCGGGACAGGGATCAGCCCTTTTTCCTGATGCTGTCCTATGTCCGCCCCCACGCCCCCTATGATCCGCCTGCCTGCTATTACGACATGTATAAGAACAAGGTGCTAGCCCCCCCTTTTTCCGGGGACTGGGACGACTTGGAGCGCCTGCGGCGGGAGGGACGGGTGTTTTGCAACACCACCGGCCCCCTAGATCCGGAGCTTATCCGGCAGCAGCAGGCCGGCTATTATGCCTGCATCACCCACGTGGATCACCAGATCGGCCGGTTTTTACAGGGGCTGATGGATGAGGAGCTCTACGACAACACCGTCGTGGTGTTTACCTCCGATCATGGGGAGCTGCTGTCCGATCATGGCCTGTGCCGCAAATCCCGCCCCTATGAGGGCAGCGCGCATATTCCTCTGCTGCTCTGGGGGCCGGAGGCGGTGATCGGCCCGGGGGGGCGGGTCAGCGATCGCTTGGCTGAACTCCGGGATATCATGCCCACCCTGCTGGACGCCGCGGGCGTCCCGATTCCCTCTTCCCTGGACGGCGAAAGCCTGCTCCAGCCTGGTAAGGGCCGCGCCTTCCTTCATGGGGAGCACACCGCTGGCCCGGATTCCACTCATTGGATTGTCACTGCCCGGGATAAATACATCTGGTTCAGCCAGACAGGAAAGGAGCAGTATTTTGACCTTCAGGCCGATCCGCAGGAACGGCACAACGCCGTGGACGACATTCCCTGCCGGGAACGGGTGGAGAAACTGCGCGCCCGGCTGATAGAGGCCCTAACCGGCCGAGAAGAGGGCTTTACCGACGGTCGCCGTCTGATTCCCGGTCGCCCTACCGTGGAAGTCCTGGGGCAAAGGCTATAGTGCGGCGAATATCTCGCCGATGGAGCCCTGTATCACCAGGGACGCCCGCCGATCGGCCGGGGTGGGCTCCCGGTTGATAATGACCAGATCCCGCCCCTGAAAATATCGGATAAGCCCGGCGGCGGGGTAGACATTCAGTGAGGTCCCCCCGATGAGAAGCAGATCCGCCTGCCGGATATGGCACACGGCCCTGTCCAGCACCGCCTCGTCCAGCGGTTCCTCATACAGCACCACATCCGGCTTGATAATCCCCCCGCAGGAGCAGCGGGGAACCCCTTCGCTTGCCAATATATCCGCCAAGGCATACGCCCTGCCGCAGCGTACGCAGTGATTGCGATGGACAGAGCCGTGCAGTTCTAGGACTTCTTGGGCGGGGGCGTGGAGGCCGTCTATGTTTTGGGTTATGATGGCTTTTAGCTTCCCTTTGGCTTCTAATTGGGCGAGCTTTTGGTGGGCGGCGTTTGGTTTGGCGGTGGGATGGATCATCTTCTTGCGGTAAAAATCGAAGAAGATTTCGGGATGCTTTTCAAAAAAGCTGTGGCTCAGAATCGTCTCGGGCGGGTAGGCGCCAGGCTGATTGTAGAGGCCGGAGGGGGTGCGAAAGTCGGGAATACCGCTCTCGGTCGAGACACCGGCGCCGCCGAAGAAGACCATATACCGGCTGCGGTCTATTGCTTCCCGCAACGCCTTTATCGATGCGTTTTCTTCCATTTTTCTGTCCTTTCCGGGCGAGTTTGCCCTTGGTTTGTGGCTTCCTTTTGCGCATTTTTTCGCACGGAACCGATCGGTGCTTCGAAGAAAAAGCGATTGCGTCTCATTTTTTGAGACGCAATCGCTTTTTTTCAAACGCTGAAAAGGATGTCGCCGTAGGTGGGGAAGGGCCAGCATTTCTTGGCGGTCAGAGTTTCCAGCTCGTCGGCCACAGCGCGGGTCTCCTGCATGGCCACGAGCACCCGATCTTTATAGTACAGGGCACAGTCCTCCATATCCGGATGCTCCTTGACCCCCATGAGGGCCGCGTTCAAGTCGCCGGTCTTCTTATACAGGCTGGCGGACAGGGCGGACAGGCGGGCGGCCAGGGAAGTTTCCACCTCGCTGCTGATGCCCGCGTCCAGCGACCGCTTCGTCAGGGCGGCGTCGCACAGTTCCTTGATGTAGCCGGTGACGGCGGGGAGGATCTCCTTATTCACCATGTCCAGCATGGTCAGCGCCTCGATATTCAGCACCTTGCAGTAGTTTTCCAGATGAATTTCGTACCGGGCGTGCATCTCAGTTTCTGTGAACACCCGGTGCTTGGTGAACAGGCCGACGTTTTTGCGATCCAGATAGTGGGGAACGCAGTCGGGGGTGGTCTTAAAGTTATACAGCCCGCGCTTCTCCGCCTCAGCCAGCCATTCATCGTTATAGCCGTTGCCGTTGAAGATGATCCGTTTGTGATCCTGGACGGTGGTTTTAATCAGGCGGGTCAGGGCGGCGTTGAAATCGTCGGCCACCTCCAGCATGTCGGCAAATTGGCACAGCTCCTCGGCCACGGCGGTGTTCAAAATGACGTTGGGGCCGGAAATGGACTGGGCGGATCCCAGCATCCGGAATTCGAATTTATTGCCGGTGAAGGCGAAGGGGGAGGTGCGGTTCCGGTCGGTGCTGTCCTTGGGGATGCGGGGCATGGTGTGCACCCCGATTTTCATCTCCACCCGTTCCGGGCCGTCGTAATCGGCGTCGTTTTCGATGGCCTCCAGCACGTCGGTCAGCTCGTCGCCCAAGAACATGGAGACCACGGCGGGCGGCGCCTCGGCGGCACCCAGACGGTGATCGTTGCCGGCGCTGGCCACCGAGATGCGCAGCATATCCTGATACTCGTCCACGGCCTTGATGACGGCGCAGAGGAACAGCAGGAACTGGGCGTTCTCGTGAGGAGACTGGCCCGGCTCCAGGAGATTCAGGCCGGTGTTGGTGGACATGGACCAGTTGTTGTGCTTGCCGCTGCCGTTGACGCCGGCGAAGGGCTTCTCATGCAGCAGGCAGTACATGCCGTGGCGATCGGCCACCTTCTTCATGATCTCCATGGTCAGCTGGTTCTGGTCGGCGGCGATGTTGGTGGTGCAGAAAACGGGGGCCAGCTCATGCTGGGCCGGGGCCACCTCGTTGTGCTTGGTTTTGGCCAGGATGCCCAGCTTCCACAGCTCCTCGTCCAGCTCCTTCATGAAAGCGGCAACACGGGGGCGGAAGGTGCCGAAATAGTGATCGTCCAGCTCCTGCCCCTTGGGGGGACGGGCGCCGAACAGAGTGCGGCCGGTATAGAGCAGATCCTTGCGCTGATCGTACACCTTGCGGTCGATGAGAAAATATTCCTGCTCCGCGCCCACGGTAGTCTTGACATTGGTGACCTCGGTGTGGCCGAACAGGCGGAGGATGCGCATGGCCTGCCGGTTGATAGCCTCCATAGAGCGGAGGAGGGGGGTCTTTTTATCCAGCGCCTGACCGCCGAAAGAGCAGAAGGCGGTGGGGATGCACAGGGTGCCGTCCTTGATAAAGGCGTAGGAGGTGGGGTCCCAGGCGGTATAGCCCCTGGCCTCGAAGGTGGCCCGCAGGCCGCCGGAGGGGAAGCTGGAGGCGTCCGGCTCGCCGACAATCAGCTCCTTGCCGGAGAATTCCATGATGACATGGCTGTCGTCGGTGGGGGAGATGAAGCTGTCATGCTTCTCGGCGGTGACGCCGGTCATGGGCTGGAACCAATGCGTATAGTGGGTGGCGCCCTTTTCTAGGGCCCAGTCCTTCATGGCGTTGGCCACCACGTTGGCCACCGTCCTGTCCAGGCTCTTGCCGTCTTTCATGGTTTTTTTCAGCGCGTTATAGGTGTCCTTAGGCAAGCGCTCTTTCATCACCGCGTCATTGAACACCAGGCTGCCGAACAGTTCGGGTACGCCGCTCATACATCCGTCTCCCATCTCACAGTAGAATTGCGGGCTGCAAAAAAGCGCCGCAGGTTCCACACCTGCAGCGCCCTTGCTGCTTTGGAAAGAGTATAGCGTATCCGGAGGGATTTGTCAAGGGGGATGCGGGGGTGGGAGAATAATGAAAGAATGGGCGGCGGTCAGAGCTTCCGCATAGGGGCGCTACTTAATGCCTCTGGCATCCGGATGATCCCCGACGAAAAGCACCCGCATCTCACCGTCGGCCTCGGTCGCTTCCAGCCAACCATCCTTCTTTTTGGAATCCGGATCCGCAATGCCGTGAAGCCATGTCTGCGTAGGCGGAAATGTATTGTTGAAACGCCCTTCTTCCAATACGGCGCTTTCAGGAATAACCAAATCATAGTCCTCGCTGAGCATTTGCACCAGCTTGTCGGAAAAGCCCTGTTGAATTTCCTTAACACTGGAAAGACAACCTGCTGATAATAAGAGGACAAGGACTAGGGATAAGAGTATCCCCGCTTGGCTAGTTTTGCTTCTCATACGTGTCACTCCGTTTCTACCTGTTCCGGCAGTGCCAAGGAACTCCTGATACGCTTCGCGTCGTTTTTCATTTTGTCGTATTCGGCGGGAAGCTTTTTATCCACTATGGTGAATTCCAAGGCTTCTCGCTGCTGCATATAGGTCTCGTATACGATTTCCGCAAGGAAGGGTTGTCCGCCATATATTTCTGAATGAATAGCCTAATAGTATGCAACAGCGAAAAAAGATGGAATATTATTAGAGTAATTGGAGACTTCTACTCGCCAGGTTCCCCCTCGGCCATTGACAGGCACTTCCATTAGTTCGTATGAGTTTTGAGCCGTTTGTCCTACAGCAACGGGTGTGTCAGATCCGGGAGCATAAATTCTAAATCCTAAATCAATAAGAGAAGAGGGGATCATCGCTCCTCCTTCATGATCATCCGTAACGATCCAGGAACCGACATCCCAAGTCAAAGCCAAATGCAGATACGACCAGCTGCTGCTAACGGCGATTTCTTTGCTATATACTGTAGTGACTTGGCCGGTAAAATATTTACCACCACTTGACGAAGAACAACTAACTTTGGCATCGATCGCACCGGCATGATATGGTGCAATCGACGAATATCCTGCCGTTTGGAATGATTCGTATGCGTTAATATCGTGCCCTCCTACTAGTACCAAAGCCTTAATCAGCATGGGGTTTGAAGCAATGGCGGGTCTTTGCTCAATTAGCTGTGCGATTAAACCGGTTACTTGTGGAGCGGCATCGCTTGTACCGCCGACGCTGGCGCCTGTGTCATAATTATGACCTGGTGCAAACACTTCCGGTTTACAGGACGCAGGATATAATAGATTATTCCTAAAATAAGGAGTATCGTCATGGACAGCGATTGTATGATTGCAATCAATAGCCCCTACTGTAATAATGTTATACGCGGCGCCTGGAGACGTTATATATCGATCGTTCCCATCGTTCCCCGCGCTTTTTACAACGGAAACCTGATGCTGATAGGAAACATGATCCAACCAATTTGAATCGCTGTCATATGTGGTGCATTCCCCGCCTCCCATACTCATGTTGATGACACTGACGCCTTGATCCAGCAAGGTCTCCACACTGGATCTCATCATTAATCCTGGGCCACCCATACAGTAAAGTGTGGCGTCTGGGGCGTATCCCCAATTTTTCCCAACTATAAAAGATGCGACTTTTGATGCATGCTCGCTAGCGGCCGATGAAACCAAATTAATAATTCGTCTTCCGGACAGTTCTGGATTGAGACTTGCACTAACGGAACCGCTATCATACATCCCGATTTTAACTCCGGAACCTGTATAACCTAGAGTATCTCTAGTGTAATTACCACGAGCAGTCCCTAAAGAAACATTGGATTCGGGAGTATATTCCTGTGGCTTATAATAGGAAATGGAACAGACTAAACTGTTTTTCTGTAAAGCAGAAATTTGTTTCTTATTTAAATTTGCTAAAAACGAAGGAGAATACGTACTTGTCCAAGTTACATATTTTGATAGACCGGCAGCATTTATAAAGCTGGAGATTTTATCTTTATATGAGGATTTAGAGAGAGTTCTTTTCTCTATTATAAATCGATCCGTTTTTTCACGTTCCACTTCTCTAGCGATCCGTATGTTTTCCTTATCGATATACGTGCTTTTTTGTTTGGTAATTGGCAGTGCTAACGGCTTATTAACATCCAATTCACTCTTAGCAATTCCTGTTCTTTTTTCTGCTTGTAAAGTAATAGATGTGTGATCGATATCATCAAGCCATATTTCAACAGGTATACACTCATCGTCCTTGGCTTTAAGAAGTAAGTAATTCAATTTTGTGTCTACAATATTTCTACATATTGGTTCGGCGACTACCAGAACAGGGCACAGGATACAGACTAAAAATGCAATGAGAAAATACATAAATCGTTTGCTTTTTCAAGGAACCTTTTAAACATGATATTGACTCCTTCCATTTTTGTTCCGAGTGATGTGTAATCGTTTTTCGGTCCATAGCCCCCAATTTTAATGCAGCAGCATGGGGACGACACGCGCGACATCGTCTAACGCTATTTTTTTCTGTTCATAAGCCTCCCTAAGCGATAGAACCTCATCGTCCTTGATGATATAGAGTCCCAGGGGAAAGGGCATGTGCTTGCTGGTGCTGTGAAAGGTAAATTCGCCGATGGTTTCCAGGTGTTCCTCCTCCATCACCCACACCCCATACCAGTAGCAGATGGAATAGCCCTGGCTTTCGCCGTACTTCTGCAGCGTGTCCACCTTGCCGATGTCCTGCGGCGCGCACAGCTTGTTTTGCAGGAGATAGGTCTTCAGGCTCTGCTTGAGGGCATCGACGTGCTGAACAGCGGTATCCGCCTCCGAGTGGGGCGGCAGGGATTCGGAGCGGGGAACACTGGAGGCGTGCGGCTTGCCGCGACAGCCGCATACGCTTATAAGGAAGAGAAAAGCCAGTGTGATGGGGACGAGCCGGATGTTTTTCACTTGAAATCCCTCCTTCGTGGCGAAATGCAGATTCGTACCAGTGAATTCCATATCTTCCTTTTATTATTATATCATAATATTTATAAATGTAAATATATGTTAATAAAACTTGTGATATATTTTAAAAACAAATAGCTTGTACTGGTATTCTGTTTCGGTGTATAATAAAGAGAAACAGAGAAATCCCCGGGGAGCAAAGGGAGGCGGCGGGATGAGCCGGGTGCTGTTGGTTTCCGGCTCGGACAGGAGCCGGGAGGACTTGACGCGAGAGATAACGGAAAGCGGCTGGCCCTGCGTGGGCGCGGCCGACGCCGCGCAGGCCCGCGCCCTGCTTCAAGGGGAGGAGTTCGCGTTGATCATCGCGGACACCCCGCTGCCCGAGACAGGGGCGCTGCTGCGCGAGGTGCTGGACGGCACGGCGAGCATGGTGCTGCTGCTGGCGCGGGCGGGCTTTGCGCAGGCAGACATCGACCGGCTGGAGGCGCGGGGGGCGCTGGTGCTGCAAAAGCCGCTGAACAAGGCGCTGTTCCTGCGGACGGTGCGGCTGGCCATGGTCGCGCGGCGGCGGCTGCTGGAAATAAAAACAGAAAACGCGGGTTTACACCACAAAATTGAGGAGATCCGCCTTATTGACAGAGCCAAGTGTGTTCTGATACAATATCTTGGGTTAACTGAGCCACAGGCTCACAGGTACATCGAGAAGCAGGCCATGGACCGGCGGGTCTCCCGCAGGGAGGTTGCGGCGGGTATTCTGGCGGCTTACGAGACGTAAATGGCGCAAAAGGGCACGCACCGCGAGGCGCGGGCTGGTTTGCGCGGGGATGCGAAAGGAAGAGTGATCGCTATGGAACAAAAGGCAACCCTTGTTCTGGAAAATGGCATGGTGTTCGAGGGCAGCTGCTTCGGAGCCGTAAAAGAGGTCGTTGGGGAATTGGTTTTCACGACGGCCATGACTGGCTATTTGGAGACGTTGACCGATCCCAGCATGTACGGGCAAATCGTCGTACAGACGTTCCCGCTGATCGGCAATGTCGGCGTGATCCCTTCCGATTTTGAGAGCGAAACCCCGGTGTTAAAAGCGTATATCGTCCGTGATTGGTGTCAAGAGCCTTCGAACTTTCGTTGTGAGGGTGATCTTGACACTTTTTTAAAAGCCCATGGTGTGGTCGGCCTATACGGGGTGGACACCCGGGCGCTGACCCGGATTGTGCGGGAATCGGGCGTGATGAACGCCAAAATCCTCACCCGGCCGGTCACCGACGCGGACATGGCGGAGATGAAGGCCTACCGGGTGGAACGCGCGGTGAGAACGGTGGGAAATGCGCCCGAGACGGTGGTGAAGCCTGAAGGCGAGATCAAGCGCCGGGTGGTGCTGTGGAACTTCGGGGCGAAGAAGAACATCGAGCGAGAGCTGGTCAAGCGCGGCTGCGAGGTGACAGTGGTACCCGCCGATGCCACGGCGGAGCACATTCTCAGCCTGAAGCCGGACGGCCTGATGCTGTCCAACGGGCCAGGGGATCCCATGGAGGATCTGGACATTGTCGAGCAGCTGCGGCTGGTGTGTGAGAAGAAAATCCCCACCTTTGGCATCTGCCTGGGCCATCAACTGCTGGCCCTGTCTCAGGGGGCGAAAACCGAAAAGCTGAAATACGGCCATCGGGGGGCCAACCAGCCCGCGGTGCAGGTAAGCACCGGGCGGGTGTTCATCACCAGCCAGAACCATGGCTACGTGGTGGTGAACGACAGCCTGCCGGAAAACGCGGCGGTCAGCTTTATCAACGCCAACGACGGCACCTGTGAGGGCATCGCGTACAAGGACATGCCCGCCTTCTCGGTGCAGTTCCATCCGGAAGCCGCCGCCGGCCCGCTGGACACGGCGTTCCTCTTCGACGAGTTCATGGAGCGGATGGACAAGGAAAACGCCAGGTAAACGCGGCGGGATAGAATATAACCCTGGCTTTTACCGGAACAGGGGCCCGGCGGGAAGCACCCGCCCCGCCCCGAGCACTGTGAAAGGAATGTGAATAGATATGCCGCTGAATCCCACGATACATAAGATTATGGTCATCGGCTCGGGGCCCATCACCATCGGGCAGGCCGCCGAGTTCGATTACGCGGGCACCCAGGCCTGCCGCGCCCTCAAGGCCGAGGGGCTGGAGGTGGTGCTGGTCAACTCCAACCCGGCCACCATCATGACCGACAACGCCATGGCCGATCATATCTACATCGAGCCGCTGACGGTGGAGACCATCAAGCGGATCATTGAGAAGGAGAAGCCGGACAGCCTGCTGTCCACTCTGGGCGGGCAGACCGGCTTGACCCTGTCCATGCAGCTGGCCAAGGAAGGGTTCCTCGAGAGCCACGGCGTGCAGCTGCTGGGCGCCGACCCGGCCACCATCGACAAGGCGGAGGACCGCCAGATGTTCAAAGACACGATGGAATCCATCGGCCAGCCCTGCATCCCTTCAAAGGTGGTGACCGACCTGCAGGCGGCCATGGATTTCGCCGCCGACATCGGCTATCCGGTCATCGTGCGGCCGGCGTTCACGCTGGGCGGCAGCGGCGGCGGCATCGCGCAGAACGAGGACGAGCTGCATGAAATCGCCATGGGCGGGCTGCGGCTGTCTCCCATCCACCAGATTCTGGTGGAGAAGTGCATCTCCGGCTGGAAAGAAATCGAGTTCGAGGTGATGCGGGACAGCAAGGGCAACGCCATCACCATCTGCAGCATGGAGAACCTGGATCCGGTGGGCGTGCACACCGGCGACAGCATCGTCGTCGCCCCGGCGGTGACCCTGGCGGACAAGGAATACCAGATGCTGCGCACCGCGGCGCTGGCCATCGTGAACGCCTTGGGCGTGGAGGGCGGATGCAACTGCCAGTTCGCGCTGCATCCCGACAGCTTCGAATACGCGGTCATCGAGGTCAACCCCCGGGTGTCCCGGTCGTCGGCGCTGGCGTCCAAGGCAACGGGGTATCCCATCGCCAAGGTGGCGGCGAAAATCGCCATCGGCTTCACCCTTGACGAAATCAAGAACGCCGTGACCGGCACCACCTACGCCTGCTTCGAGCCGTCCATTGACTATGTGGTGGTCAAGCTGCCCAAGTGGCCCTTTGACAAGTTCGTTTACGCCAAGCGCACCCTGGGCACCCAGATGAAGGCCACCGGCGAGGTGATGGCCATCGGCCAGACCTTCGAGGAAGCCATCATGAAGGCGGTGCGGGGGGCGGAAATTTCCCTGGACAGCCTGAGCAGCCCGCACATGAAGGAACTCACCGACGAGGAGCTGCACGCCAAGGTGCGGGCCCAGGACGACGAGCGGCTGTTCGCAGTATACGAATCTCTCACGCGGGGGGTGACGCCGGAGGAGATCCACGAAGCCACCATGATCGACACCTGGTTCCTCTACAAGCTGATGAAGCTGGTGGAGATGGACCGGACGCTGGCGGCCGGGAAGCTGGATGACGCGCTGTATCTGCGGGCCAAGAAAATGGGGTATCCGGACAAGGTGATCGAGCGGCTGTCCGGCTGCAAGGCGGAGAACAAGCGGTTTGCCTCTTATAAGATGGTGGACACCTGCGCGGCGGAGTTCGCGGCGCAGACCCCCTATTTTTACTCCTCCTTCGACGAGGAGAACGAGGCGGCCGCGTTCATCGCCCGCCGGAACAGCGGCAAGAAGACGATCATCGTCTTCGGCTCTGGCCCCATCCGCATCGGCCAGGGCATCGAGTTCGACTACGCCTCCGTCCACTGCGTCTGGGCGCTGAAGGAAGCGGGCTACGAGGTGGTCATCGTCAACAACAACCCGGAGACGGTGTCCACCGACTTCGACACAGCCGACCGGCTGTATTTCGAACCGCTGACGCCTGAGGACGTGATGAGCGTCATCGAGACCGAGAAGCCCTACGGCGTGGTGGTGGCGTTCGGCGGGCAGACGGCCATTAAGCTGACCAAGGCACTGTCGGCGGCGGGGGTCAACGTGCTGGGCACCTCGGCGGACAGCATCGACATGGCGGAGGACCGCGAGCGGTTCGACGCGCTGCTGGAGAAGCTGCACATCAACCGGCCCCAGGGAACCACCGTCATGACCGCGGAGGAAGCGCTTGAGGCGGCGGCCAAGATTCACTACCCGGTGCTGCTGCGGCCCTCCTACGTGCTGGGCGGGCAGAACATGATCATCGCCTTCAACGAGGAAGACGTGCGGGAGTATATGGCCATCATCCTGGATCAGGGCATCGAGAACCCCGTGCTCATCGACAAGTATCTGATGGGCAAGGAGCTGGAAATCGACGCCATCTGTGACGGGGAGGACATTCTCATCCCCGGCATCATGGAGCACATCGAGCGCACCGGCATCCATTCCGGCGACTCCATCGCGGTGTATCCGGCGTGGAACATCCGGGACGAGATGGTGGAGACCATCGTGCGCTGCTCCCGGGATTTGGCGATAGAGCTGAACACCAAGGGACTGGTGAACATCCAGTACCTGATTTACCACGACGAGCTGTATGTCATCGAGGTCAATCCCCGGTCCTCCCGCACCATCCCCTACATCAGCAAGGTGACGGGGGTGCCCATGGTCGACCTGGCCACCCGCTGCATGCTGGGCGAAAAGCTCAGCGACATGGGGTATGGCACGGGGCTGTACAAGACCTCCCCCTATGTGGCGGTGAAGGTGCCGGTGTTCTCCTTTGAGAAGCTGGCCAACGTGGACACCCATCTGGGGCCGGAGATGAAATCCACCGGCGAGGTGCTGGGCATCGCCAACACCCTGGACGAGGCGCTGTTCAAGGGGCTGGTGGCCGCGGGCTACCGGATGAAGAAGAGCGGCGGCGTGTTCTTCACGGTGCGCAATTCCGACAAGAACGAAATCGCCGACACGGCCAAGAAGTATTACGAGCTGGGCTTTACGCTGTACGCCACCAAGGGGACGGCCGCGGTCATCCGGGAAGGCGGCATGCCGGTGACGGTCATCGAGAAAATCCACGAGTCGGACAACAACCCGATCACCCTGCTGGAGAGCGGGATGGTGGATTACATCGTGTCCACCTCCTCGAAGGGGCGGATTCCCACCCGGGACTGCGTGAAAATCCGCCGCAAGGCGGTGGAGCGCAGCATCCCCTGCCTGACTTCCATCGACACGGCCAACGCGCTGGCGGACAGTCTGCGCAGCCGGTATTCCCTGGGAAGCACCGAGCTGGTGGACATCAACGACATGCGCGCCGAGAAGGCCAAGCTGGCTTTCAGCAAGATGCAGGGCTGCGGCAACGATTATATCTACTTCAATTGCCTGAACCAGAAGATTGACAACCCCGAGGGGCTGAGCGTGCGGCTGTCTGACCGGCATCTGAGCATCGGCGGCGACGGCGTGGTGCTCATCTGCCCGTCCGACAAGGCGGATGCCCGGATGCGGATGTTCAACCAGGACGGCAGCGAAGGGAAGATGTGCGGCAACGCCATCCGCTGCGTGGCCAAGTATCTGTATGACAAGGGGCTGGTCAACAAAATGACCATGACCATCGACACCTTGAGCGGCGTCAAGACGGTCAGCCTGGTCAAGATGAACGGCGAGGTGCAGATGGCCACGGTGGACATGGGGCCGGCGCTGCTGTCGCCGGCCAGCATCCCGGCGAAGTTCGGCGGGGATCGGATTGTGAGCGAGCCCATCACGGTGGGCGGAGAGGAGTACCGGATCACCTGCGTGTCCATGGGCAACCCCCACGGCGTGGTGTTCTGCAACCCGGACAGCCTGGATCTGGAGGTTGTCGGGCCGCTGTTCGAGCATCACGAGAAGTTCCCCGAGCGGCTCAACACCGAGTTCATCAAGGTCATTGACCGGAACACGCTGAAAATGCGGGTGTGGGAGCGGGGCAGCGGCGAGACCTGGGCCTGCGGCACCGGCGCCTGCGCGGCGGCGGTGGCGGCGGTGGAGAACGGCTACTGCGACAAGGACACCGATATCACCGTCAAGCTGCGGGGCGGGGAGCTGGTTATCCGCTACACCGACGAGACCGTGTATCTGACCGGCAGCGCCGAGACGGTATACGAGGGCATCATCGAGATTTAAGAGCGGCGAGGCAATGGGGCCCGCCGGGAGCTGGGATTCGTCCGGCTTCCGGCGGGTCTGTTTCTTTCCCGGGGGCCCGCATAGGCGGGCGGACGCAAGGGGAGACTAGTGGAGCACAGGAAAGGAGAAGGGATATGAAACTCAACGGCCATTATCGGGACTTGCAGGACAGCTATTTATTTTCCACCATCGCGCACAAGGTGGCGGCCTATCAGCAGGCGCATCCCGAAGCGCCGGTCATCCGGCTGGGGATCGGGGATGTGACCCGGCCGCTGTGCCCGGCGGTGGTGTCCGCCATGCGGGAAGCGGTCGCGGAGATGGGGGAGGCGGCCACCTTCCGGGGATACGGGCCGGAGCAGGGATATGGGTTCCTGCGCGGCGCGGTGGGAGAGTATTACCGAAGCCGGGGGATCGCGGTGGAGGACGACGAAATCTTCATCAGCGACGGGGCCAAGAGCGATTTGGGGAACATTCTGGATTTGTTCGACCGGGAGAACACGGTACTGATTCCCGATCCGGTCTATCCGGTGTATGTGGACACCAACCTCATGGCAGGCCGGCCCATCGTCTATATGGAGGCGGGGGAGGACAACGGGTTCCTGCCGCTGCCCGATCCGGCGGTGAAGGCGGACATCATTTACCTATGTTCCCCGAACAATCCCACCGGGGCGGTCTACGGGCGGGACGGGCTGCGGCAGTGGGTGGAATACGCGCTGGAGAACGAGGCGGTGATTCTGTTCGACGCGGCGTATGAGGCCTTCATCAGCGGGGCGGATCTGCCTCGCAGCATCTATGAAATCGAGGGAGCGCGGCGGTGCGCCATCGAGTTCTGCTCCTTCTCCAAGACGGCGGGGTTCACCGGCACCCGCTGCGGATACACAGTGGTGCCCATGGATCTCCAGTCCGGCGGGGTGCGGCTGCGGGACATGTGGCTGCGCCGGCAGACGACCAAGTTCAACGGGGTGCCCTACATCGTGCAGAAGGGGGCGGCGGCGGTGTTCACCCCGGAAGGCCGGGAGCAGGTGCAGGAGGGTATCGGCTATTACCGCGAGAACGCGCGGGTTATCACCGAGGCGCTGCGGGAACTGGGGTTCTGGTTCACCGGCGGGGAGAATTCGCCTTACGTGTGGCTGAAATGCCCGGGGGGCATGGGCTCGTGGGCGTTTTTCGACGAGCTGCTGGAGAAGGCCAACGTGGTGGGAACGCCCGGCGCGGGGTTCGGCCGCAACGGGGAAGGCTTCTTCCGGCTGACCGCGTTCGGCAGCCAGGAGAACACCCGGGAAGCAGTGCGCCGGCTCCGGGAGATATACGGGCGTTGAGTTCGGCCATATACGCAGGGCCTGGGAAAAAGCATGGTTTCGTGTCTGTAGACGCGAAATGCGAGCCACAATTCATGGGCCGCAAGTGGTTTTTCAGGGGCGCGTTGCAAAATCTTGTGTTTTGCAACGCGCCCTGTTGACCATCCGGCGGAGAATCCGACAAAATGCGGCAGGGTGCGGACTGGCCCTTTGGGCAAAGCGCAAAAAAGAGAAATTTTCCTGTGATTTGCTTGACTTTTCTAGGGCTGATGGGTATAATACTTAAGCAGTGTTTGCGAGGACAAGATCCATTAGCTCAGCTGGCAGAGCACCTGACTTTTAATCAGGGTGTCCGGAGTTCGAATCTCCGATGGATCACCAGAAAGAACGCACACCCGACAGGGTGTGCGTTCTTTTTATGAGTCGTTGGGGATCCATGCGAGGGATATCCCGAAATGCCCCCCAAAAACTAGGACAAGTAGTTGCCAGGAGGGCATTTCATGGGCAGCTCGCGCAGCGAGATGCAGTGTCCGGAGTTCGAATCTTCCAAACAGAATGTTAGCGAAATGAAGCGCGGTCTTCCGGTGTGGCGGGAGGCCGCGCTTTTTTGGCTTAACCGGCATAGGCGGACAGAGGAAAACAAAATATCGTGCTTAAAAGGACATAACAATTCAGAATACTGACAAACTGCTGTGCATATTCTCTGGTATGGATAAGCGGTTGTGCTATCCTTCCCAATTTTTATGAACCATATCCTATAGAAGTAGCCGCAAATTGGGAAAACACCGAAAAATAGGCGCGCAAAATGGCCGGAAAAGCATAATGTGTCAACACATTTGGCCGAATACTCCTATTATTCCGGAAGACGTTTTGCTATGATGAGTGCAGCAGGAAAAGATGAACAAGAAACGCGCAAATAGTTGGAAAGGACTGGTGAATTTACTGTGAAAAAGGCATTGTCTGTTCTGGCAGCATCCCTGGTCACTTTGACGGCCTGTCTATCCTTCGGGGCACAAGCGGACACCCAAACCGTAAAGGTCCTGCGCAGCGACGCCTCCGTAACTCTAGGAGGCGGGTATATCACCGTTGTTATTCAGACAAGAGACGCTCTGCTGGATACTGGGGTCGATCAAATCGTCAACCTCCAGAATCCCTCGGCGGAGGATCAGGAGAAGGTACCGGCGGCTGTGACCGCGTCAGTCAAGAGCCAGTTAAAGGTGGCGGGGCGCACCATCGGCGAGTACATCGCGGACAGCGACGCGTACGGGGCCATGGTGGCCTATCAGAACAGCGACGTCGCCGGGGCGGCCAGCAAAATCAACATCATGCTGGAGGTCGCCAAGCTGACGGCGGAGATGAAGGGTAAGCTGCTGAACGCCGACGGGACGGCGTTGAAGGACGGAACCTTTGAGGTGGAGATCGGGGAAGGGCTGCTGGCGGTCAAGGACAGCGCGCCCGTCGAGGCCATTACGGCCACAGTCACTGTCTCCGGCGGCGCGGCGATCGTGAGCTTTCCAGCGGAAACGCAGGGCGATCAGGTGGACATTCTGCGCAGCGATGCTTCCGTGACGTTGGGCGGCGGGTATATCACCATCGTCGTCCAGACCAAGGGCGCTCTGCTGGATGCCGGGGTCGAACAAATCGTCAATCTTCAAAATCCTTCGACTGAGGATCTGGCAAAAGTGCCGGCGGCCGTGACCGCATCGGTCAAGAGCCAGCTGAAGGTGGCGGGGCGCACCATTGGCGAGTACATCGCGGACAGCGACGCGTACGGGGCCATGGTGGCCTATCAGAAGAGCGATGTCACCGGGGCGGCCGGCAAAATCAACATCATGCTGGAGGTCGCCAAGCTGACGGCGGAGATGAAGGGCAAGCTGCTGAACGCCGACGGGACGGCGCTGAAGGACGGAACCTTTGAGGTGGAGATCGGGGAAGGGCTGCTGGCGGTCAAGGACAACGCGCCCATCGAGCCGATGGTCATCACCGTCAAGGTGACGGACGGCGCCGCGACGGTGGAATTCCCCGCCGAGGAAGAGGAGTTTGTGCCCCCCGCTAACGACAAGACCCCCATCAAGCTGGACATGACCGGCCCGGTCACCCTGTCCAAGGCGGAGGGGAAATACATGGTGATCGACGTGTTCTTCAACACGGCCATGACCGACAATCCCGACGGCCAGGATGTCAACATCCAGCAGGGAACCGCCGCCTATATCACCGATGAAAACATCGTCAAGGCGGTCAACCACTGCATCCTGGTGGACGGGAAGACCATCCGGGAAATCAACCAGGCGGGCGGCGACTATACCGCCATGGTCAGCTTCAAGAACGAGGCCAAGAGCGTGTCGATTTGGATCGAATATGCCCGGGCGGGGATGGAATACGGCGGCAGCCATGAAATCGAGTTCAAAACCGGTGTATGCAATGTGACGTCCGGCAAGGCGGATCGGCCGGTGGCGGCTTTCAAGGGCGTATACAACGAAGAGGACGACATTTGGACCATGAGCGGGGAAGGCGCCAAGGCCGACCCTGTGGAGCCGGAATCCAGCGTGCCGGAGGAGAACGAGAGCTCCGAGCCGTCAGGCGGCGGCTCGACCCCGGAGACGGATCCGGGCAGCTCCCCGACCACCGGGGCGGCGCTGCCGGCGGCGGCGATGCTGCTCGCAGCAGTTTCCGGCGCGGCGCTGGTCTTGGTGAAGACACGGACGAAACTGTGAGATAACGCCGGGAGGATGGGGAGAGCCCCATCCTCCCGCTCCCGGGTTTTAGAGAAGGAGGAGAGGCGGCCGTGAACAAGGACGAACGCCGCTGGCACTGGGTATACACGGGCGAGGAATTCCAGTTTGCCGAGGATATTCCCTTTGCTTCCGTGCGGTACAACCACAGCTGGAAGCGCCCGGAGGAGCTGCCGATGCACCGGCACAAATTCACGGAAATCGTGCTGATCCTCCGCGGGCACGCCAGCCATATCATCCATCTGTATCCCACCGGCACACACGTCAGCCAGGTGCGCCGGGGGGACGTGCTGATCATCAATCCTCACGAGGAGCACACCTTCGAGCTAGCGCAGGGCGAAGAGCTGGAGCTTATCAACATCAACTTCACCTCCGAGTTCCTGGACGGGTTCTTCAAGCAGGGGGACGCGGAGGTGCGGATCCTGGATTTCGTCTACCAGCAGCCCATGCTGCCGCCGGATATCCGGTTCAGCAACAAACTGCGACTGGGGGAGGAGGAAATCGAGGAGGTGGTGGCCCTGGTCGCCCGGATTAACCGGGAGATGAAGGCGGGCCGGGTGGGATACCGGATGATGATGGGCTATATCATGGCGCAGATTCTCATGATCATCAGCCGGCGCTATCTGGAGTCCCTCGATTCCGAGGAAAACGAAATGACGGCGGAAATCAAGGACTTTTCCTACATATCCCGGGTAAAGGGGTACATCGAATACCATTACGCCGAGGATATTAAAAAAGAGGAGCTGGCGCGCATCGGCATGTGCAGCGAGCGGCAGCTGTCCCGGAAGTTCAAGCAGCAGATGGGCATGACGGTGACAGCCTACATCAACGAGGTGCGGCTGAATCACGCGCGGGAGCTGCTGCTGCGCACCGACGAGAAGATCACCAAAATCGCGCTCAAGGCGGGCTTTAACGACATCAGCTATTTCAACCGGACCTTCGCGGCGGCGGTCGGCATGACGCCGCGGGAGTACCGGAGCCAGGGGAGCGGACGAGGCGGCCCGGAAGGGACGCCGGCGGAACCAAGTACGCAGGAAAGGGCGGTATAGAGAATGAAACGCAGGAGAATCCTGGCGGGGGCGTCGGCCCTGCTGATCGGCACGGCGCTGCTGGCCGGCTGCAACGGGGGCGGCGGCTCCAAGGGAACGGGCACCTACGGGGGCGTGGACATCGCGAAGCTGGAGAAAACCGACATCCAGCTGGTGGCCCACTACGACGTGGGGCTGGACAACGAGAAATCCGCCATCGGCAAGACAGTCAAATGGTGGAAGGAGAACGTGGGAGGCAACGTCAGCCTCAACGTGGTTTCAGCCGATATCTATCCGACCAAAATCATGGGCATGATCAGCGCGAACAATTCGCCGGATCTGGTGGCGGTGTCCTCCGGCAACTGGATGCCCCGGTTCCCGGTGGCCAACATCATCGAACCGGTCGATCCATACATAAAAAAGGAAGATCTGCTGGATTACGAAAAGATGCCCTTTGAGGATTTGTCCTGGAAGGGCCAGCATTACGCTCTGTACACCATGGGCTCCTGGGCCCAATGCATCTGGTACAACAAGACCATGTTCACCAACAACGGCGTCAAGACGCCCCGGGAATACTGGGAGGAAGGCAACTGGACCTGGGATACCTTCCTGGAGGTGGCCAAGGAGCTGACCCAGGACACCAACAATGACAAGGCCACCGACCAGTGGGGCTACGCCAACTGGACCCCTGACGTGTTCGCCATGGCCAACAACGCCTCCATGGCGCGGACCAACGCGAACGGCACGGTGGAGATTATCTGGGATCAGGGGCCGTATAAGAATTCCATTCAGTTCGCCCAGGATCTGATGAACAAGCATAAGGTGACGCCTCTCGACTACAGCTATCACGTCAACGCGTTCAAGGGCGGCACCCTGGCCATGACGGCGGGGGATCGGAGCTTCCTAAAGAGCATGTGCGAGGGCATGAACGACGAGGTGGACAACGCCCCGCTGCCGCTGGGGCCCGATCAAAACAAGGACGACGTCCGGTTCATCGGCAACGCCCTGTTCTGGGGGCTGACCAAGGGTGCCAAAAACGTGGACGGCGCGCGGGCCTTCTGCGCGAAGATGCGGGAGTTCACCAAGGAGCTGAAGGATGAGGCGGCCAAGACGCCGGGCGACGAGGAAGCGGGACTCAGCGCCGAGCAGGAGGAAGTCTGCGATTATGCCGACAGCCACTCCCGCCTGGTGTACGAAAACGGGTTCGGCACCTGGGAGACCGAGCGGTGGGAGATGTGGATCGAAGCCACCCTGAACAACACGCCGGTGGCCACCGTGCTGCAGACCTTCAAGCCCATTTTCGAGCGCAACATCAAGGACACCCTGGAGGCCACGCCTCAGGAGATCGAGCCGTTTACCCCGCCGCCCGCCGAGGGCTTTGAAAACAAGGACAGCATCCTGCTGACCCGGGCGGGCCTGCCGGAAAACGGCGTCACCGCCGCGGTGACGGGCGAGGGAGCCATCGGCGGCTCCTCCTCCTTCAAGATCGACTATCCGGACACGGAGGACTGGCTGCTTGCCGCCCGGACGGACGAGAGTAAGGTGAAGCTGCCCGCCTTCCACCGGTATGTCATCAAGTTCGATTACAAGACGCTGAGCGGCGACACCCGGCTGAACCTGACCATCCGGCCCAAGGCGACCATGCTCGATGAGACGGTGAGCTTCGGGTTCGAAACCATCAAGCTCAAGGCCGGGGAGAGCGGCACCTACGAGGGACACATCGATGTGATGTCCCCGAGCGCGGATAACGTTCTGCTGCTGCTGGGCGAGGACACGGCGTTCAGCGTGCTGATTGACAACCTGAGCATCACAGAGGGCTAATCGAAAGGGGCGGACGGAAAATGCCGCTGGGCACAGGGAAGGCAGAAGCGCCCGGCGGCGTTCCGGCCGCCGGGACGCGGACGGAAATGGACGCCGCCGCTGCGAGACAAGGGGGATGGTTCCGTTGAGAAGGCATATGCGGTGGGCCAGGCGGGTTCTGGCCGGAGTCCTGTCCGCCGCCCTGCTGCCGCTGTGCGCGGCGGCGCAGGGGAAACCGGCGGAGGCGGCGGCCCCCTCCGAAGGGGGAATGTCCGCCTTTGGCCGGGACGGCTACGACGCCTACATCGGCCGGTACGCCGACGCGCCCCGGCCGGTGACCGTGGTGCCGGTGCCGGCGGCGGCCTGCGAGGGGACGCCCGCGCCCGAGGTGCTGCCCGTGTTCGAGGGCAGGACGGACGTGGTGGTCTTTGACCAGGCGGAAACCACCCTGACCTGGAAGGTGACGGTGGGGACGGCGGGACTGTACCGGGTGGCGGTGGATTACTATCCGGCGCCGGGGCGCACGGGCAACGTGGAGTTCGACGTGCAGCTCAACGGCGAACGGCCCTTCGAGCAGGCGCAGCAGATTGTGCTGAACCGCCTGTGGAAGGACGAGGCCCCCATGAAGCAGGACAACCGGGGCAACGATTTGCGGCCGACGCAGGTATGCGAGGACGCCTGGCTGACAGCGGATTTCGCTGATAAAGAGGGCATACTCAACCAGCCCTATGAGTTTTACCTGCGGGAGGGGACAAACACCCTGTCCCTGGGGCTTATCCGTGAAGGGGTGTATTTGGCCGGGCTGCGGGTATACAATCCCGAGCCGCTTCCCGATTATGCGGCCTATCGCCGGGCGCTCGGCGGCGTCAAGCAGCCGGCGGCGTACCAGCAGAAGGTGCAGGGGGAGGACGCGGCGTACAAGTCGGATCCCTCCCTGTTTCCCATCGCGGATCGCTCCAGCCCGCTGACTGAGCCTTTTGACGCGGCGGCCAGCCGGCTCAACACCATCGGGGGCAGCAACTGGCAGAACGCGGGCCAGTGGATTTCGTGGGAAATCGAGGTGCCGGAGGACGGGGATTACATCTTGGGAATGCGGTATCGCCAGGATCTGCTCAAGGGCTTTTCCTCATACCGCCGGGTATACATAGACGACGAGGTGCCCTTTTCCGAACTGCTGGAGGTGGAATACGCCTACGACAAGGACTGGATCGGCGAGCCCTTCGGCGGGGCGGAAAACCCGTATCTGTTCCGACTGTCCAAGGGGCGGCACACCATCCGTCTGGAGGTGGTCACGGGGGACACCAGCCAGACCATCCAGGCGGCGGACAATGTGGTGCTGGCCATGAACCAGGTGTATCGGAAAATCATCATGTTAACCGGCGTGCATCCCGACGTCAACCGGGACTACAACCTAGAGGACGACATCCCCGAGCTGGCCTCCGATTTCGCCGCCATTGCGAAAATGGTGCGCGACGAGGTGGAGCGGGTGGAGAAGCAGTCGGGCCGCAGCAACGCGGACATCGGCCTGCTCAAGGAAATCGGTGTGCAGCTCGACAGCCTTGCGGAGGACCCGGAAAGCGTGGTGGAGCGGCTGGAGCGGTACAAGAACAACGTGACCGCCCTGTCCGCGGCGATTCTCACCATGCGGCAGAAGCCGCTGGAGGTGGACTACCTGCTGGCGGCGAGCCCCGGGACGGTCATGCCCCGGGCCAAGGCCAGCTTTTGGGAATCCCTTGCCGCGGGGGCGAAGATGTTTGTCGCTTCGTTCTTCGTGGATTACAACTTCATCGGCGACGTGGCCGAGGGGGCGACGGTGCTGGACGTTTGGGTGATGTCCGGCCGGGATCAGGCCCAGGTCACCAAGACTCTCATCGACAACCAGTTCACCCCGAAAACGGGGATTGCCGTCAACCTGAACCACGTCAAGGGGACGCTGATGGAAGCGACCATGGCGGGGAAGGGGCCGGACATCGCCCTGGGCGTGGGCCGGACGCAGCCGGTGGATCTGGCGCTGCGGGGCACGCTGCTGGCGCTGGAGGGCTTCGACGGCTTCGAGGAGGCCAAAAAAGATTTTCAGGAGACGGCCTTCGTCCCTTATACCCTGCAGGGGCATGTCTACGCCATGCCGGAGACCCAGATTTTCGACATGCTATTTTACCGCACCGATATTTTTGAAGAGATCGGGGTGGAGCCGCCCGAGACCTGGGACGACCTGTACCGGGTAATCCGTCTGCTGGAGAGGCGAAATCTGGACGTGGGGCTGCCCAGCCTGACGACCCAGACGGCTTCCTCGAGCACCCCGTTCCCCAAGACCTTCGGCAGCATGCTGCTGCAAAACGGGCTGTCCTATTTCAACGACGGGCAGACGGGCACCCGGTTCGACGAGGTGAAGGCCATCGAGGTGTTCACCCAGTATATTGAGCTGTACCGGGATTATTCCCTGCCGGTTTACTACGATTTCGCCACCCGGTTCCGCAGCGGCGAGATGCCTATGGGGCTGGCGCCCTATTCCATGTTCAACGTGCTGTATATCATGGCGCCGGAAATCCGCAATCTCTGGGAGATGCGGCCGGTGTTCGGGGTGCGGCAGGAGGACGGGAGCGTCAACAACCGGGTGGAGGGCGACGGCTCGGGTGCGATCGCCTTCAGCCATGTGAAGAATCCGGAGGACGCTTTCACCTTCCTGCGCTGGTGGACGGGGGAGGAGGCCCAGACGCTGTACGCCCGGGAGATGGAATCCATCCTGGGGCCGGCCGCCCGACATACCACGGCCAACCGGCGGGCCTTTGAGAACCTGGCCTGGTCGGCCTCTGAGCAGAAACATCTCGTCAGCCAGTGGGATAAGGTGGTGGAGCAGCCGGTTATCCCGGGGGCCTACTTCATGTCCCGCAGCCTGAACAACGCGGTGATGGAGGCCGTATACGACAACGGCAATCCGCGGGCGGTGCTGCAGAAGTACAACAAGGATATCAACCAGGAAATTCAGCGCAAGCGCAAGGAATTCAAGCTGGACGCGGAGGAGGGGCGGTCATGAGGAAAACGACACCGGGCGCTTCCCTGCGCCGCAAGCGCCGCCCCAAGCAGCTGCTGGTCAGCTACGCCATGCTGCTGCCCTTTCTGTTCTTCTTCTTTTTGATGTTCGTCATGCCCATTTTCGTCTCCCTGTTCATGAGCTTCACCAACTTCAATATGCTGCAGACCCCGGATTTCGTGGGGTTCAGCAACTACATCAAGCTGTTTTTGGACGACGACGTGTTCGTCACCGCCCTGACCAACACCATGGTGTTCGCCTTCATCAGCGGGCCCATCAGCTATGTGCTTTGCTTTCTGCTGGCCTGGATTATCAGCGATTTGGGGCCGACCCTGCGCTCCATCGTGACGGTCTGCTTTTACGCGCCGTCGGTGGCGGGAACCGGCATCTATGTGGTGTGGCGGCTGATTTTCAGCTCCGACTCCTACGGCATGATCAACGGCCTGCTGATGCGCATGGGGCTTATCGACGAGCCGATTTTATGGCTGACCGATCCGCAGATGAGTCTGGGCATCGTGATTCTGGTGCATATCTGGCTGTCCCTGGGGGCCGGGTTCCTGGCGTTTATCGCGGGGCTGCAGAACATCGATCGCTCCCAGTACGAGGCGGGGGCCATCGACGGCATCCGCAACCGGTGGATGGAGCTGTGGTACATCACCCTGCCCAACATGCTGCCCATGCTGATATTCGGCGCGGTGATGCAGATCGCCAAGTCGTTTGCCGTGGCGGACGTCAGCATGGAGCTGGCCGGGTTCCCCAGCATCAAGTACGCGGCCCACACCATCGACATCCACGCCTTCGATTATGGCTTCGTGCGGTTCGAAATGGGCTATGCGTGCGCGATCACGGTGGTGCTGTTCGCCATCATCATCGCGACCAACCAGGTCATTACGCGGGCGCTGAAAAAAGTCGGCAGCTGATGCGCCGGATCCCATACGGAAAGGAGCGGATACAGTGAAATCTGCGCAATCGGCGGCCCTGCGGCGGCCCGTCCGCCCCAGAAGGCGGCTGGCCGTCGGGAAAAAGAAGCTCAACCGCTCGCGGGCGGCCAACGCTTTCATATTTCTGTTCCTGCTGGCCGGGGCCGTCTTTATGGACATCCCGCTGGTATACACCTTTGTCAACGCGTTCAAGCCGCTGGAGGAATTCTTTGTGTTCCCGCCGCGGTTCTATGTCATCCATCCCACGCTGGAGAATTTCAGCGATTTATCCAAGCTGCTGAGCAACATGTGGGTGCCGCTGTCCCGGTATCTGTTCAACAGCGTGTTCGTCAGCGCGGTGGCCACGGTGGGCTGCATCGTGTTCACGGTCATGGCGGCCTTTGTGATTACCAAGCACGATATTCCGGGGAAAAAGCTCATCGACTTCCTCATTGTCAACGCCATTCTCTTTACCGGCAAGGTCATCGGGGTGCCGCAGTATATCGTGCTGTCCTCCATGAACTGGATCGACAGCTTCATGGCCCTGCTGGCCCCCATGCTGTGCATGCCGCTGGGAATGTTCCTCATCCGGCAGTTCATGGACATGGTGCCGGATGAAATCATCGAGAGCGGGCGCATCGACGGGGCCGGGGAGCTGCGGATATGTTGGAAAATCGTGGCCCCCATGGTGCGGCCGGCGGTGATTACGGTATCGATTTTCGTGTTCCAGAGCATTTGGAACTATTCCTCGAGCACGGCGTTTATTTACACCGAATCGCTCAAGACTCTGCCCAACGTGCTGTCCCAGGTATCCAACGGCACCATGGCCCGCGCGGGGGTGGAAGCGGTGGCGGCCCTGATCATTCTGCTGCCGCCGATTCTGTTCTTCATCATTTTCCAGAGGCGGATTATCGAGACCATGTCGTCCTCGGGCATAAAGGGGTGAGTCAGTATGAGATTGCGCAGAGGTCTTGCCATCGGTCTGCTGCTGGCCCTGGCGGCCGCAACGCCGGCGGCCGCCTTCACCCCCTATGAATCCTACAATTACAACGCCTGGGGCGAGAGCGTGCCCATGCCCTCCACCTATGAGGTCGAACAGGTGGCGGACGGGGCGGCCATGGGCGCCGGGGAGCTGAAGGCGCCGGCCGACCTGTTCGCGGCGGGGGAGAACGTGTATATCCTGGACGCGGGGAACGGGCGGGTGCTGGTGACGGACACGCAGCTGCGGCTGCAGCGCACGCTGGAGAACCCGGATTTTGTGGGCGGTGCGGGCCTGTTCGTGGACGGGCAGGGGGCGTTGTATGTCGCCAACAAGGACGCGGGAAAAATCATTCGGACCGACAAGGACGGCAAGACCCTGTCCGCCTTCGGCAAGCCGGTGGGGGAGGAGATCCCCGATTCGCTGGATTTCAAGCCGGTCAAGGTGGCGGCGGGGCTGGAAGATTCCCTTTACATTGTGTGCGAGGGATCGTTCCAGGGAATTATGGAGACCGATTATCAGGGCAATTCCCTGGGATTTTACGGCAGCAACCGGGTGGAGGCCAGCCAAATCGATCTGTTCTGGCGGCGGCTGTTCTCCAAGGAACAGCGGGAAAACACCAAAAACATCGTGCCCATCGAGTACGCCTCCCTGGACATCGACGGCGCGGGCTTCGTATACGCGGTTACGGCGGAATCGAAAAACTCCCAGTATGAAATCAAGAAGCTGGATCCCAAGGGGATGAACATCCTGCGGGTGCGGGCGGCGGAGGACATGGTGCCCGGCGTCAAGCTGAACATGGGTGACTACGGCGATCTGGAGGTCAGCTACGAGCGGGGGCAGAAGACCGACACCCGCTTTGTCGATATCAAGGCGGATGACGACGGATTCCTGTACGCGCTCGACGGGCAGCGGGGGCGGGTGTTCCAATACGACAACGACAGCAATCTGCTGTGCGTGTTCGGCGATATGGGAGAGCAGACGGGTACCTTCCGCCGGCCGGTTAGTGTGGAGAGCCTGGGGGATCGGGTGCTGGTGCTGGACAGCGAAAAGGGGAATGTGACCGTTTTCCGACCCACGACGCTGGGCGGAACCATCCGGCAGGCGGTTTCCCTGTACAACCGGGGGCTGTACGAACAGTCGAAAGAGGTGTGGCTGCGGGTCAACCGGATGTCCACCAACTACGAGCTGGCGTATACGGGCCTCGGCAAGGCGCTGTACAACGAGGGCGATTTCGCCGGGGCGATGAAATATTACAAGCTGGCGTACGACAAGCGGGGCTACGACGACGCCTACACCGAGTACCGCAAGGAGTTCATCCGGGGGCATTTCGGCTGGCTGCTGCTCGCGCTGGCGGCGGGGATCGCCCTGCTGGCGGTGGGGGTACGGCAGATACGCAAACGGCATCCTCTGGCCCGGGTGTTCCGGGGGGAGCGCTATCTGCCGGTGAGGTATTATCTGACCAAGCCCTTCAAAGCCTCGGACGACGTGCGGATGATGGATCAGGGCGGGATCGGAGCGGCGGCGGTGATCATGGCGCTGCTGGTGCTCAGCCGGATCGTCTCCATGGGGATGACGGGGTTCCTGTTCAACAACCAGCGGCTCGAGAATATCCAGGCGGGACAGGAAATTCTTCTGGTTTTCGCCCTGTACGGCGGGTTCATCCTGTGCAACTGGGCGGTATCCACTTTGGTGGGCGGCGAGGGACGCCGCCGGGACGTGGCCGTCGTCGCCGGGTATTCCTTTGTTCCCATGGTGGTGGGAAATCTGGTGTGCGCGGTGCTGTCCAACGGACTGACGCTGCGGGAGAGCGGCATACTCGGCATCGTATCGGCCGCGGCGACCGCCTATTCCTTCATCCTGCTGTTCATCGGGGTGATGACGGTGCACCGGCTGACGGCTCTGGGCGCGGCGGCGAATATCCTGCTGACCCTGGTGGGGATGCTGCTGCTGCTGTTCTTGCTGGTGCTGGTGTACGGCCTGACCAGCCAGATGGTGGTCTTTATTCAAAATATTCTGACAGAAATACTCTACCGCGTATAAGGAAAGGCAGGTGGCGGCGAATGCGGAAAGCAAACGGCTTCAGGGAAGCCTGGCGCGGTGTGCGCGCGGCGGCAAACCGCCCGGGCATGCTGCGGCGCATCGTGCGGACGGGGCTTCTCTGCCTGCTGGCCCTGACGGTGCTGGTGCCGGCGGTGTATGTGGCCGGTCTGCCCCGGGGAAAGGCGGACGCGGCGGCGGTGAACGGGACGAGGCCGGGAGAAAGCGATGCGCACTCTCTTGCCATAGACAAGGCGACGGGCGCCGTCAGCGTGACCACCGGAGAGGGGGCCGTGTGGCGGAGCAATCCCACCCCCGACGAGGCGGCGGCCGACACGCTGGCCAAGGGTGTGTACAAGATGACCATGCTGTCCCAGCTGGTCATCCGGTATGTGGACGAGGACAACCGTAGTTATACGGCCACCACCTACGCCAACGCGCTGGACTCCGGCCGGCGGGCGCCGGATATTACGGGGGGCGGGGACGCCTACCGGGTGACCTACCGCTTTCCGACCGGGAAGGCGGCGGAGAACCGGTATCTGAGCGTGGCGGTGGAATATGCGCTGCTCAACGGCTATCTGCAGGTGCGGGTGCCCTTTGACGGCATCGAGGAAAACGACAGGTTCAAGCTGGTGGATATTTCCCTGCTGCCCTATTTTGGGGCGGGGTCGCCGGAGGATGAGGGGTATTTCCTGCTGCCCGACGGCAACGGGGCGGCGATTGATTTCAACACCCCGCGCACCGGCGCGGTGGAGTACGCGGCCGAGGTATACGGCCGGGACCCCAGTCTCAAGCAGCAGCAAAAGGGCGCGGTGGCGCAGCCGGTCAGCCTGCCCTTCCTGGGCATCCGGCGGGGACAGGACGCCCTGCTGGCCATCGCGGCCGAGGGCGGCGAGCTGGCCACCATCAAGGCGGCGGCTTCCGGCATGAGCACCCAGTGGAACAGCGCGTATTTCACCTTTCGCTACCGGGAGACGGACAACATCACCCTCAACGAAATGTCCTGGAGCGAGCGGGTGCTCCCCTATCTGGGAGAGGTCAACGGGGATGTGGAGGCGTTCACCGTCCTGTACAGCTTCCTGCCCAGGGGGCAGGCCGACGAGGCCGGCATGGCGGCCGCCGGCAGGCGGTACCTGATGCAGGCGTACGGGATGGAAGCGCCGGAAACGGGAAGCGCCCCGCTGTATATCGATTTGTACATGTGCGTGGAGCGCACCAAGGCGATGCTGGGGCTGCCCTACAGCGGCACGGAGGTGCTGACCTCCTTCGACCAGGCCATCCGGCTGTTGGACGAGATAAGGAACGTCCATCAAGGCGGGGTGGTGGTGCGGCTGAACGCTTGGCGCGCCGATGAAAACCAGGGAATGGTGTCCGATCGTCTGGATGCGGAGGATGACATCGGCGGGAAGAAGGGGCTGGACGCCCTGATACGGTACGTCCAGGAGAACGAGGATGTGGTGCTCTGCCCGGCGGCGGATTTCACCCGGGCTCAGGAGAGCGGAGGCAGCTTTCTGGCCCTGTTCCAGGCCGCCCGCAACGTCAGTGGCTCCATCGCCGAGGCGGCGGACTTCCTGCCCAGCACCAAGACCAAAAATACCCTGCAGGATCCCGGCTATTATCTCAACCCCGCCTATTCCCGGAATCTTCTGGAGCGCTTTGCGGCCAGGCTGAAAAAGCGGAGCGGGTCGCCGCGCGTGGGGATTGCGGTGGACGGCTACGGCAGCCTGCTGTACGCCGACGCGCACACCTCCGTGTTCGACGGTCTGTTCGCCCGGCAGGCCAGCGATCGGGCCGGATCGGCCGCCCAGTGGCAGGCGGGGCTGCGGCGGGCGGGGGAGAGCTTCGAACGGGTGTTGCTGGATGGTGCGGCCGCTTACGCACTGCCCTTCGCCACCGACGTGACGGGCATCCCCCTGACCTCCAGCCGGTACACCATCTTCACCCGGGAGGTGCCCTTCCTGCAGATGGTGCTCTCCGGCATGACGGCGGCGGCCGGAGAGCCGGTCAACATGGCGGAGGATCCGGAGACCTACCTGCTTCAATGCTTGCAGGGCGGCACGGCGCCGCTGTTCGCTTTCACGGCGGAGGAGACCTCCCGGCTGAAAAACTCCCGCCTGGACGACTTATACGATACCCAGTACGCCCAGTGGGCCGCGGATTTGCCCGCGCTGCTGGAGAACTACCAAAAGACCGCGGCCGCGGTAAGGGGACGGGCGATCACCGGGTGGCGGGAGGAAAACGGCCAAATCGTCACCACCTTCGAGGGAGGGGCGCGGCTCCTCATCGACTATGAAAACAAGACCGCCGTTCTGCAGTAAGCCGCCGCGGGGCGGGAAAGGGGGAAACGGAGAATGCGGTGGAAAAGGACGCTGGAAAAGCGCAGGGCCTTTACCGGCTGGATGTTTGTACTGCCCTGGATAGTCGGCGTGATTCCCTTCTTCATCATCCCGCTTATCAGCACGCTGTATTATTCTCTGGGCGAGTTGAAGCTGGCGGCGGGCGGGATCGATGTGACCTTTCTGGGAGGGGAGAATTATCTGGCGCTGTTCACCAAGGATCCGACCTTTGTCAAGGAGCTGGTCGGAAGCTTGAAAACCATGCTGACCGAATCCTTCATGATCCTGGTGTTCGGGCTGTTTTTCGCGCTGCTGCTTAACCAGAAATTCCATGGGCGCACGGTGGCGCGGGCAATTCTGTTCCTGCCGGTTATCGTCACCTCCGGCGTGGTAATCTTTATCCTGAAAAACGATTCCACCGCGTCCAGCTTGATGAGCGGGGGAGGCTCCCAGGGGTTCATTCAGCTGACGGCGGTCAGCCAGCTTCTCTCCCGCATCGGGCTGGGCCAAGAGTTTGTGGACACCGTCACCGGCCTGATGAGCAGCATTTTCGATTTGCTGTGGAAGTGCGGCGTGCAGACCCTGCTGTTTCTCAGCGGCCTGCAATCGGTGCCCTCCAGCTTTTACGAGGCGGCCAGCGTCGAGGGGGCCAGTTCCTGGGAAAAATTCTGGAAAATCACCTTCCCCTCCATCGCGCCCATCCTCCTTATCGGCATCGTGTATACCATTGTGGATTCCTTCACGTATTACGGCAACAACATCATGCTGAGGGCCATCTCGCCGGCGCTGGACAATCTGCGGTATTCTTACGCGGCGGCGATGTCCCTGACATACAGCGCCATGGTCATGGCCGTGCTGGGGCTGGTGTTCCTGCTGGTGGGCCGGCGGATTATCTATACGGAGAGGTGACGCGCCATGGCGAGAAATCATTGGATAACCGAGGACAACCGCTTCAACCGGCAGGCGGCGGCGCGCAGCTGCTGGTCGCTGGTGCGCGCCGTCATCCTCATCGAGACCAGCTTTGTGCTGCTGTATCCGCTTTTGTACGCGGTCAGCGTCGCTTTCCGGCCGCCGGCGCAGCTCAACGACCCGGTGGTCATCTGGATCCCGAAGTCCCTGACGCTGGACAACATCCGGCAGGTGTGGGATTTCATCGAGTTCCCGAAGCTGTTGGGCAATACGGTGCTTATCGACCTGTTCAGCACGCTGTTCCAAACCCTGTCCTGCTGCGTGGTGGGATACGGCTTCGCCCGGTTTGCCTTCAAGGGCAAGGGGCTGCTGTTCGCGGTGGTGATTCTGACCATCGTCATCCCGCCCCAGGCGGTCACCATCTCCAATTTCATGCAGTTCAAGCAGATGGGGATACTGGATACGCCGCTGGCGTTTTATCTGCCCGCCCTGACGGCCAACGGGATTCGCTCGGGCCTATTTATCTTCATATTCCGGCAGTTTTTCCGGGGGATGCCGGTGGAAATCGAGGACGCGGCCTATGTGGACGGATGCGGGCCGGTTAGAACCTTCCTGCGCATCATGCTGCCAAACGCCCTGTCCCCGGTACTGATCGTGTTCCTGTTTTCCTTGGTATGGTATTGGAACGATACCTTCTTTTCCGGCATGTATCTCGATCAGTTCAAGACCCTATCGGTCACGCTGGAGGTGCTGAAAAACAATCTGGGCGTTATGCTGCCCGGCCTGCAGGCCGACCAGTTCACCATTTCGGCTTATCTGCAGGCAGGGGTCCTTCTCATCGTGGCACCGGTTTTGCTGATTTATATTCTCCTGCAGAAGTATTTTACCGAAAGCATCACCCGCACGGGCCTCATTGGTTAGCCCGGCTACCATATAAGGAAATGGCAGGTATCGGATTATGAACGCTAGTATGGCTACGGCCGCCGCACCCGTCCGGAGCGGGGCGGCGATGACCTACGATCAATATTTCGACAAGGTATACGGCGGCTGGTTCGGCAAGTGCCTGGGGGGCGCGGGAGGCGCCCGCTGCGAGGGCATCAAGCAGAAGCTGGACGTCACCATGCGCCAGGTGTTGGACAAGGACATCCCCAATGACGATTTGGACATCCAGCTGCTCTGGCTGACGGTGCTGGAGGAAAAGGGGCCGGCCGTCACCGCCGACGATTTGGCTGAGGCGTGGCTGGCCCACTGCTGGTATCCGTTCGGGGAATACGGGTATTTCATGCGCAACGCCCGGCGGGGAATCCGCCCGCCTTATTCCGGCGGGTTCAACAACGCCTATTTCAAGGAGGGGATGGGTTGCCCCATCCGCTCGGAAATTTGGGCGTTCGTTCATCCCGGAGATCCGGACGCGGCGGTGGCCATGGCGCTGCAGGACGGCAGCCTCGATCACGAGGGCAATTCCTGCTGGGGAGAGGCTTTCTTGGCGTATATCGAAAGCGAGGCTTTTTTCGAACAGGATATCCGGCTACTGCTGCGCCGCGGGCTCGGTGTGATCGGCGAACCCTGCCGGATGCGGGACTGCCTGACCATGGTGCTGGACAGCTTTGAGAAGGGCCGTTCCTTTGAGGAGATCAGGGACGCGATCTTGCTGGATTATTCCCACCCGGATTTCACCAATTCGGTACAGAACCTGGGGTTTACGGCGCTGGCGCTGCTGTTCGGCGGGGGAGACATGGAAACCACCATCAACCTGGCTCTGCGCTGCGGCTACGACGCCGACTGCACCTGTGCGTCGGCCGGGGCGGTGGTGGGGATACTCTCCGGGTATCGGGCGATCGACGAGGGGCTCAAGGAGCTGCTTCAGGACAAATTCGTCTGCGGGATCGACGTGACCCGGCCGGACGACACCATTTTGACCCTGGCTCGGGACACCTGCGCCGTCGGCGTGGGGCTGCATCCCGCCGCAGTGGAGGGGGTGCCGGAGGACATGGCGATCCCCGCCTGGGAAAAGGCGGAGCCGGCGGTCGGCGTCACCGTGGAATATCTGGGGCGGCCGGCCATCGGGTTCGGCGACGCTTGCCCGCTGCTGGTGCGTGTACATAACGGCACCGGCCGGACGGCGGCCGGGGAGGTGCGCTTTACCGGCCTGCCGGAAGGATTCTCGGCGGAGCTCGAGGCACCGGCTGTCCTGCGGCTGGGACCGGGGGAAGAGGCGGCGGTCAAAGCGGTCTGCCGTACAGCGGCGGGCGGCTTCCGTCTCAGCCAGACGAACTGGCTGCGGGCTGGTCTGTTCGGCGCGGACGGCGCGGAGATCGCGGGCCGTTCCTTCGGTATCGTGGGCGCGATGGAATGGCGGGTAAGCGGGCCGTTCATCGAGGAGTATGACGAGACCGAACGCCGGGATTATCCCTCCTGCCACGCGGATAACAGTACGCTGCCGGGGATCGAGGCCCTGTTCTCCAACATGGCTGACCCGACCAAGGCGTATCTGGACGAGGAGGCGTACGTGGCTTCTCCCCTCTCGTTCCCCTGTTCCCGGCTGATGACGGCCTACGAGGACAAACTCCCGCTGGACGAAACCTTCGGCTTTACCGGCGAGGCCACCTTCTATCTGACGACGGATTTCTGGTTCCCGGAGGAGGGGGAGCGGTGGCTGGTCATCGGCAACAACGACGCCTTCAAGCTGTGGCTCAACGGCGAGCTGGTGCGGGAAAATCAGGAGGTGCGCAATTGGCAGCCCCACTGCCACGGCGATATCGTGCGGCTGAAGCAGGGGCGCAACCGCATTTCCCTCAAGCTTACCAAGCGGAGCAAAACCCTGGAGTTTTCCCTGGGGATACGCCGGTACGAAGGCAACCACTATCACCGGATGCCCTGGGAAACCGAATACGCGTCCATTAAAATGCCCGAAGAGAAAGGATGAGTTCTGCGATGAAAAAGGTCCAAAAGCTATTGACAGCCCTGACGGCCGCCGCCCTGCTGGCGGTCGGCTTCGGCACGGCGGCCTCGGCGGAAACGCTGGCCTATCCTATCAAAGTCTATGGGGACGACAAATCCGGCGCGGCCATGAATCAGGGCACCTGGGATCAGTTCTACACCTCCGGCTACTATGTGTATTTCCAAATCGATTTTAATGTGAAATGCACCTTTGAGACCAGCATGGTCAACCAGCAGGTGACAGGCGACGCCGATTTGAAGCCCGGGGCCAACACCAAAATTAAATTCAATGGCAAGACGGTCAAGCAGCTCAACGACAGCCTGGGCGATTCCTATGGCATTATGATCGCGTATGAGCCCAACGACGACAAGAATCTGCGGATGTCCGTGTGGATCGGCGGCGCGCGGGGCGAGCTGTTCAACAAGGATCTTTACGACACCTTTACAGTGGAAATCCTGGAGGGCTTAAAGGTGCCGGGCGAGGGCTATGCCAAGGGCAACGGCAAGGTCGTCAACGCCAGCCCAGCCAAATACAAGCTGTCCATCGCTGATCTGGAATACGGCAAACAGACCTCCAACCCGAATTACAATCAGGATAAGGCCGACTGGGTTAAGCCGCTGTTCGAGAACCTGAAGAGCAAGTGGGAAAAGGTGTCGGGAGCCAACCCTCCCGGCGGGCAGACTCAGACCCCCACCAAGCCAGCCACCACCGCCACCCCCAAGACGGAAGGCCCCGCCAAGACCCAGATTCCCGGCAAAACCGAGACGACCACCACCGCGGCGTCATCTGACACAACCGCCGCGACCCAGGACACCAACCCGACGGAAGGACCGGCCGACACGACGGCCGCGCCGGAAACCACCGCGGCCAACTCCTCGGCTCAGCCGACCGGCGGGGAAGAAGGCTCGTCGAATGTGCTGCCTATCGTACTGATTGTCATCGGCGTGCTGCTTGTGGGCGGCGCGGTCACCGCCTTCCTTCTGCTTCGCCGCCGTCAGACGCCGACGGACAACGATCCGCAGGAATAACATCTTCCTGCCAATGAAAGAGACGCGAGGTACGCCATGAACATCAAAGACATCCGGCTTTCCAAGAAAGCCCAGACCATATTGCTGGCGGCCGGCTGTACGGCGGGCGCCGTGCTCATCGGCGTCAGCGCCCTGCTGCTCGCGCTGCCGAAAAAGCCGCTGCCGGTGGAGGGGGACAGTTCCTCCGGGCTGTCCTCTGCCTACGCGGTCAGCAGCGGGGAAAGCGAACCGGCGGGGGAGACGGGGACCACCGCCGGCGGCGCGGCCACGCCGGACAGCTCCGGCGGCGTGACGAAAAAGACGACCTCCGGCCCGACCCAGGCCATTCCCGCCCCGCCGGAGCCGTCGGGGGTGAACAAACCCACCGATAAGCCGGTATCGGCCCAGGTGAAAATGGAGAACGGCCTGCCCAAGCTGTACATCAACGGCAAGCAGAACCCGCCGCTGATGATTTTCGGCAACGTGGGCTCGGCCTACTCGCGTAAGACCGTCGAACGGCTGGAAAACGAATGGGCTTACGCCCGGGACAGCGGGGTCAACATCGCGAGCGTGTACATCGAGCCGGCCTGGATGATCAGCCATGAGCGATTCGACACGGCGGAGCTGGATCGGGCGCTGATGTCGGTGCTGTCGGTGAACCCGGATTCCTTCATTCTGCTGCGTGTGGGGCTGAGCCTGGGCGGCGACTGGGACGGCAATCCCGGGAAAATGTGGCTGGACAAAAATCCGGACGATCGCTGGAAGGCAGTCAACGGCTCCACGGGCAACGAGGATACCGTATCCTGGGCGTCGGACAAATGGTTCAAGGACAACAACGGGTACGACGCGCTGGGCATCCTGTCCAAGATTATCGACTACATCAACAGCGATCCCTATTACGCCGCCCGGGTGGTGGGGTATCATCCCTGTGTGGGCGAATGGTTCGAGCCCTACTGCCGGGAGAAGGGCGCTGACGCTTCGGTAACCAACACGAAGAAGTTCCGCGCCTGGCTCAAGGACAAATACAAGACCGACGCCGCGCTGAAAGCCGCCTGGGCGGACGGGACGGCGACCCTGGCGAGCGCGGCGGTGCCCGATGTGCCGGGCAACGGCGGGCGCACCGAGACCCGCAGCCTGCTGACCGAGAAAAGCGACACCCGGACTATCGATTTTTATGAGTATACCCAATGGCTGGTGGCGTCCCGGCTCAAGGAGTTCAACAAACTGGTCAAGCAGAAAACGAACAACCGCTGCCTGACCGTGGCCTTCTACGGCTATGAGATGGAAGTGGTGACCCCACTGAGCGGGCATAACGCCGTGGAGGCGCTGCTTCAGGACAAGAACATGGACGCCCTGGTCAGCCCCATTTCCTATCACGACCGCAACGAAGGCGGACTGGGCGGCTTTATGAGCCCGGTGGACGCGGTGCAGTCGGCGGGAAAGCTGTGGATCGTGGAGGACGATATCCGTCTTCTCAACAACCCGGACGACCCCGACGCCAGCTACAATCCGGCGGCGGGCAGCGTCGCCGCCGCGCTGGAGATTCACAAGCGGGAGATGGGCGCGCTGCTCATCCGTGGAGCGGGCACCTGGTTCATGGATTTGTGGGGAAGCGGCTGGCTGGATCATCCGGATATCTGGAAGAACATCGGCAACCTGTATCCGCTGTACACCAGCTACACGGGCAAAATGACGGTATCCAGCGGGGACAAGACGGCGTTCCGGCCGCAGGTGGCGGTGATTCTCGACGAGGACGGCAGCTATCGCTACGCCATGCCGATGAAAACCGGGTTTGACTCCCTCTCCTACGGGATGCGGGAGGAGCTGTACCGCGCCGGGCTGACCTACGGATTCTACACCACCGCCGATCTGGTCAAGGGGACGATCCCCTCCAGTGTTAAGCTGTTCCTGTTCCCCAACGCGTTCCATATCGACGACAAGGAGATGCAGGGAATCAAGGCGTATCAGAAAAACGGAAACACCCTGTTCTTCCTGGGGGGCTTCGGGGATAACTCCGCCGCCCGGATCACCGAGATGACGGGAATGACGGCGAACAAGAGCGGTACCATGACCTCGAATATCGTCCTCAAGGGTTCTCACGCCCTGACGGCGGGGCTGAGCAGCGTGGCGCCCTCCTTCCTGACAAATCCCTCCTGGTCGATTACCAACGCGACCGTTTTGGGACAAAGCGAGGGCTTGAACACCCTGGCGGTCAAGGAGAACAACGGCTGGAAATCGGTGTACATGGGGGCCGCCAAGCCGGATCGCGCGTTCCTGCGGAACCTGGCGAAGTTTGCCGGCGCCAACGTGTTTATGACCAGCGGCGACACCTTCTTCGGCAACGACAATCTGGTGGTGGTGCACACCCAGAAAAACGCCTCCGGCACCCGGAAGGTCACCTTCCCGTCCAAATGCGACGTGTACGATTATTTCCGCGGCAAGTGGTATACCGGCGTCTCGTCCATCGATTTGCCGGTGGAGGGCGCGAAGACCTACTACCTGTTCTATGGCGACAAGGCGAAGCTGACGGCCCAGGGCTATTATGGGATGAAATGACGGAGGCGCGTATGTGGAAAACGGATTTTAGCGGCATTCAGGGGAAAGATCCGGCCTTAGCGTGCCGTGTGGAGACGGTGGACGGTGTTCCCCGCCTGTTCATCGGCGGAAAGGAGACGGCCCCGTTTCTCTTCTTCGGCAACAGCGAGGCGGAAAACTGGGAGCCAGTGCTGGCGGATGAAATCCGGATGGCGGCTGGACGGGGGATTCACCTGCATTCCTTGGTGCTGCATCTGCCCTATATCGCGCCGGGCACCGACTGGCGGCAGGCGGATTTCTCCCATTTTCAAAAGGTGATGGACTACTGCATCGCGGCCGATCCCGAGGCGCTGGTGTTTCCCCGGATTTGCATGCACCATCCGGGGGTGGACTGGTGGCGGGAGCATCATCCCGAAGCGCTGGCGGTGTACGCGACCGGCAAAACGGGGGGGCCGAACATTGCGAGCGAGGAGTGGCTGAAGCAGGAGACGGACGCCCTTCTGGCCATGCTGGAGTATGTGCGGGCGCATCCCGACTACGACCGGCGGATTGTGGGATATCACATCTTTCCCCAGTATGTCGGGGAATGGATGAGCATGAACGGCCACTGCGACGGGGTGGACCTCAGCGAGGCCAACCGGGCGATGTTCAACAGCTGGCTGAAAGAGCGGTACGGCACGGACGAGGCGCTGTCGGCCGCCTGGGGCCGCCGGGAGAGGCTGGGACAGGCGGCCATTCCGGTGCCGCCCAACAACGTGAATTTCCAGGAGGAGTGCCGCGGGCTGTTCCTGGACGTGGAGAAGCAGCGGGATGTGCTGGACGTTTACGATTACATCTCCGACTTGACGGCCCGGCGGATTGAAGAGCTGTCCGAGGTGATCAAGCGGGGCACCAACGGCAAGAGCCTGGTGATGCATTTTTATGGGTACCTGTTCGAGCTGGGCGACCCGAAGACGGGACACCAGGCGCTGCGGCAAGTGCTGAACAGCCCGTATGTGGATGTGCTGTGCAGCCCGGTAGGGTATCTAGACCGGCTGGCGGGAGGCGTGCTGTCCCTGATGGCGCCGGTGGATTCGGTGCACGCTCACGGCAAGCTCTGGATGGTGGAGGACGACACCAAGACCCATCTGGAGCCGCCGTCCACCGAGGACTATGGAGATCCCTTCAACCACCGAATCGAAACGGCGTGGGACACGGCGATGATCCACAAGCGCAACATGGCGGTCATTCTTTCCAGAGGACTGGGCGTGTGGTGGATGGATCTCTGGTCCCACGGCTGGCTGAGAGACGAGGGGATCTGGGAGAATATCGAGTCGCTCTGCGCCTTTTATCAGGCGTATCTGCCGCAGCTGAAGGGCGGATACAGCCCCGAGGTGGCGGTGGTGGGGGATGAGGACGGCATCAAGGCCTTCCGGGATCCCTGGAACCAGGCCAAGGCCGTGCTGCAGCAGAACATGCCGGCGCTTTACCGCAGCGGCGTGTCCTTCGGGCTGTATCTGCTGGACGACGTGCTCGATGGACAGGCGGCCACGGACTGCAAGCTGTATATTATTATCGGTGCCTACCGGCTCACGCGGGACAAGGCGGAGCGGCTGAAGGCCCGCCTGCATCGGGATGGCAAGACGGTGCTGTGGCTCTATGGGGCCGACACGGCGGCGCGGACCTTCAGTGAGGAGGTCACCGGGTTCCGTACAGAGGCGCTGCCGGGGGAAAGGCGTCCCCTGCTGGAGGGCTGTCATCCCGAGTCGTACGCGTACGCCGTCCCGGTGGCTCCGGTGTATGCGGTGACGGATCCGGATGCCCGGTGCCTGGCGCGATTCCAAGGGACGGACGCCTGCGGCTTTGCGGTCAAGGACATGGGGACGTGGACATCGCTGTATTATGGCGGGCTGTCTCTCAGCGAGGAGGCGATCCGTCAGGCGGCGGCAATTGCGGGGGCGCATGTGTTTGCCGATGGCAACGACGTGCTGATTGCCGGGCAGGGCTTTATCGGCCTGTATGCCCGCTCAGAGGGGGTCAAGACCCTGCGCCTGCCCGGCCGCTATACGGTTTACGACGAGGAAGGCCGCCCATTGTGCGGGCCGGTATCGGCGTTTGAGGTGACCTTCCGGCGGCACGAATGCCGGTATTACACCTATCGATAAATACCAAATCCCCCGCCTTGGCGGGGGATTTGGCGTAGGAGTGAAAGCGTATGCTGGAGTACGAGCGGTTCCGAAACCCGCCGGAAGGATACCGGCCCATGCCCTTCTGGTTCTGGAACGATCGCATCGAGGAGGACGAAATCACCCGCCAGATGACCCGGATGAAGGAGCAGCAGGTGGAGGCCTTCTTCATTCACGCGCGGCATGGGCTGCAAACGCCCTATCTGTCCGAGGAGTGGTTCGCGCGGATAGGGCACGTTCTGCGGGAGGCACAGCGGCTGGAAATGGGCGTCTGGCTGTACGATGAGAACAATTTTCCTTCTGGTTACGCAGGGGGGCGGGTGCTGGCGGAGAACCCTGCATTCTGCGGCAAGAATCTGCGGATGCGGGTGGTGGAGGCGGGAGAGCCGCTGACGCTCCCGGAGGGAAGCCGGTTGGAGGCCGTCTTTGTACTGGACGAGGCGGGCCGGTTTGTGCGGCGGGACGCGCCCTCTCTGAGCCAGCGCCGCTGGCTGTTCACGGTGACGGACACCCACTGGAAAACGGCTTTCTCGGAGGAGCTGTACATCGACGTGCTGAATCCCGCGACCACGCAGGTGTTTCTGCGGGTGACGCATGAGGAGTACCGCCGCCGGTTCGGTTCCCTGTTCGGCACGGTCATCCGGGGATTCTTTTCCGATGAGGCGGGGTTCTACAACAATTTACAGCTGGACCCGTGGTCGGATCCGGGGGACAACGATACCCTGGTCTGGAGCGCGGGGGTGCCGGCGTATTTCCGTGAAAAGAACGGGTACGATCTGCTGGATCAGCTTCCCTTCCTGTTTATCTGGGATCCCGCGCGGTCACCCCGGGTGCGGCGGGATTTTCATGACACGGTCTGTTCCCTGTACCGGGAGAGTTTTCTGCTGCCCCAACGGGCCTACTGCGAGCGATACGGCATGGCCTTTGTGGGGCACCTCCACTGCGAGGATTATCTTCATCTGCAGATTGCCACCCAAGGGGATTTTACCAGGGCGCTGGCGGCCTTCTCCTATGCGGGCTGCGATCGGATCGAGTACAGCGGCGAGAAGCTGACTGAAAAATTGGTAAGCTCGGTCGCGAATCAGTATGGGCAGGAGCGGGTATTGTCCGAATCGTTTGCCCAGGGCGGCTGGGGGTTCACGTATGCGGATTTACGGCGCTGGACTGATTACCAGCTGGTACGGGGCGTCAATTTGGTGGTGCCCCACGCGTTTTACTATTCGGTGCGGGGGGAGAGAAAGTTGGACTGCCCGCCCTCCTATTTTCTGCAAAGTCCGGGCTATCCCTGGTACCATTTGTATGCCGGGTACGCCGGTCGGTTGAGCGCCGTGCTGTCCGGCGGGCGGCCCCTATGTCATTTGGCGGTGTATTATCCCACGGCGGCGGGACAGGCGCTTTACGACCCGGCCGATCGGGAGGCGGTTCGGCGGCTGGATCGGGATGTGCAGGACATCGCCCTGGGGCTGCAGGAGGCGCTGTACGATTACCAGTTCATCAACGACGAGGCGCTGGACGGCTTACAGCCGCAGGAAACGGGCTTTTGCTGTGGCCGATGCGCGTTCCGCGCCCTGCTGATTCCGGCGGCGCCGTATCTGCCCATGCAGGCGATGGAGGCTATCGCCCGTCTGGCGGAGCGGGGGATCCCGGTGGTTTTTCTCAGGGAACGGCCGCGGTGCATGGATCCGGCCCAGCAGGCACTGTTCGAAGAACGGTTGGCGGCGGTGCTCGCGTTACCGAATGCCGCGTATGTGGACGATTACCGTTTATACCGCCAATACACCTATCGCTTCGATCCTGGCTGCCTGTGTGCGGCCGAAGGATTTGAGGAGGCTGTTCAGCCGCTGGTGCGGACGGAAGGCCGGATAAGCGGCGTGAGCTGCATGGCGCGGGAGTATGAAAATGGACGGGTATATTTCCTGGTCAACGAACAGGACGGGGAGCGGACGCTGCGCGGCCGCTTCCGCGAAAGCGGAGCGCCGGTGATTTGGGAGGCCCTGACTGGCGAACGGCATGCCTGCCCATACAGACTGGTTCGGGATGGTGTGGAGCTGGCTCTCGCGCTGCCGCCCTATGGTTCTATGCTGGTGGTGTTCGGGGATGACGTCCCGTCTGCCACACCGGAAAAACGTCTGGAGCGCCGGGTATATCTGGACGGGGACTGGACGCTGCGCATCGACGGGCAGGTGCTGACCGGCGAGCTGTGCGGATGGGAAGAGCCATTACCGACCTATTCGGGCGAAGGCGTATACGAATACACGGTGGAGCTGGGGGAAGAGGCGGACGCGGGGACCGCCGTTCTCTCCCTAGCGGAGGTAAACAGTCTGTGCGAGGCGGAGATAAACGGGCAGTCGGCGGGCGTGCTTCTCTGGCGGCCCTACCGTCTGGAAACCGGGTTGTTTCATGCGGGAACGAACCATATCCGCCTGAAGGCGGTCAACACCCTGGCCAACGCCTATGAGGGGCGGCCGCTGCCTTCGGGGATCCGCGGGCCGGCGGTTCTCGATTTGTTGAGGGAGGAATCGAAATGACACCGCGGGACATCTTTTTAAACACACTGAATTTTCAGCCGGTATCCCGGCTGCCCAGGGTGGAATGGGCGGCCTGGTGGGATAAAACCATCGCCCGCTGGGAGAATGAGGGGCTCCCCAAGGGATTGTCCTTCGAGGATTCGCTTCGGTATTTCGGGCTGGATGTTATGCAGTGCCTGATGGCCCAGGCGGGCAAGGCATCCATCCATAACGAAGAGGAGTACGAAGCGGTTCGGGGAGAGCTGTATACCGACCGGCTGATTGACACGGTGGTGGAAAATGCCCGCCGGCTCCTGCCGGCACAGGAGCGGGGGGAGTGTATCGTCCGGCTGTTCCTGGACGGGTTCTTCTGGCATCCGCGGGATTTGCTGGGCATCGAGGATCATCTGTATGCGTTTTATGATCAGCCGGATTTGCTGCATCGGATCAACGACGATTTGCTGGAGTATGAACTGCGGGTGCTCGATCGGGTACTGGACGTGATGCGGCCTGATTTGGTCGGGATTGCCGAGGATATGTCCTACAACAACGGCCCCATGCTGTCCAAAGCCTGCTACGACGAGTTTCTGTACCCGTATTATCAGAAACTGCTGGTGCCGCTGAAACAGGCGGGCGTTCATGTGTTCGTCGACACGGACGGCCTGGTGACAGACATGATCCCCTGGCTACTGAACAGCGGCATCGAGGGCGTCTATCCCCTGGAGCGGCAGGCCGGGGTGGATCTCTGCGAGCTGCGGCGGGAGTATCCGAGCCTGCTGATGATGGGCGGTTTTGATAAAATGACCATGAGCCGCGGCGAGGATGCGATGCGGCGGGAATTTGAGCGTCTTCTGCCGGTGATGCGCTCGGGCGGATATGTGCTGTCGGTGGATCATCAGACGCCGCCGGAGGTATCCTTGGATAATTACCAGATCTATATCCGGCTGCTCCGCGAATACACCGCCGGGGATAAATAAAAAAGGGGCGCGCCTGCAAGGCGCGCCCGGAAGAAAAGAGGAGGGAGAAAAGAAGGTATATGTAAATCCTCCAGGAAGGAGGCCTTGTCGATAGTCTGCCGTTCCGGCAGTAAAGGGGATTTCCCAGGGATGTTATCGGTTCCCTCTTGGGATGCTTTTAGTATACCGGGTAAATGTGTCCGTAAGTTGAACCAAAACGAAAAAAACTGCAAAGGTAAAATGAACGATTTCTGAAAAAGTCATGACCACCCGTAAAACGGGTGGCATGAAGGAGCCCTAGAAGGGCATAGG
>URCA01000031.1 GCA_900546265.1 uncultured Oscillospiraceae bacterium
GCAGGCCACCTTTTTGGCCGACGGCAGGCGTGTTCGCCCTTGTCAATCGATGCTATACATATCCTAACACATTTTCGTGCACAATAAAAGAAAAAGAATCGTAAATTTTTTGGGGGCCGCTTCATTGATCATCCTGTACCGAATTCTTCCCGCCTTCGTCTGCCTTTGCCTTCTAAGCGGCTGCACGCCGAAACCGCAGCCACGGACGCCGGCCCTGGCCCGCTATGCCGTATCCTTCGTCGGGCCGCTGGACACCGTGACGAATTTCACCGCCTATTGCCCCACGCAAGCTGTTTTCGATCAGGTCTCCAATCAGGTGGAAGCCGAATTGAACCGGTTGGATACTTTATTCAACCACTACAATCCGGACAGCCCGCTGGCACGCATCAACGCGGCGGCCGGAACGGTTCCATCAGAAGACACCCCGCCGGAAATCCTGGAGCTGCTGGCCTACTGTCGAGAGAAACAAACCAGCGTGCAGGGCGTCAACGTAGCGATGGGAGCGGTCCTGTCGCTATGGAACCAGGCGCGGGAAAGTGGTGTCCCCCCCACCGCCGCAGCCGTCGAGGAAGCGATGCGGCACGTGTCCATGGACGGCGTTTGCGTTCGGGACAAGCGGCTGACGCTGTCGGATTCGGCCATGACGCTGGATTTCGGCGCGGTGGCCAAAGGCTTCGCGGCGAAAAAACTCACGCAAATCGTGACCGAAGCGGGCATCGGCGCCTTCCTGCTGGACTGCGGCACCAGCACACTGGTGTGCGCCGGCACACCGCCGGATAAGGATGGCTGGCAAATAGCGGTGCGCCATCCGGACGCCGCGCTCAACCTGTCCGGTTCCAGCCAGCCGGATGAAATTCTTGGAACGCTGTCGCTGCAAAACCGCTGCGTGGGCGTCAGCGGCGATTATCAAAAGTATTTTGAAGCAAATGGGACATACTATGCCCATATTCTCTCTCCCGATACCGGGTGGCCAGCCTCCTATTACCGCATGGTCTGCGTTCTGACGGATGACGCCGCGGATGCAGATTATTATTCCACCGCCCTGTTTGCCCTGCCCTACGAGCAGTCCAGGCAAACGGCGGAGGAAGCGCCGGGTCTCCAGGCCCTGTGGATGATGGAGGACGGCAGCATCCGGACCACCAGGGAATTCCCCGCATTTTCCTCTTAGAAAGGCAGGAGATCGTGTTGAGTCAACCCTTCAGCGGCGGCATCGCCTTCCCCCATGACGTGGAAAACAAGGCGGCGACCAGCGCTCTTCCCATTGAAAACTTTACACCCGCCCGTTTGGTCATTCCGCTCCGGCAGGGGTTCGGCGCTGCCTGCGTGCCGGTGGTGGACGTGGGGCAGACCGTCAAAAAGGGACAGCTCGTCGGCCGGCCATCCGAGGACGGCGGGACGCCGGTGCACTGCGGTATTTCCGGCACCGTGCGGGCCCTATCCCCCATGCCGGTTATCGGAGGCGAGGAAGTCCTCTGCGTCACGGTGGAGAACGACAGCTTCCATACGCCGGAAGCCCCCCTGTCCTGGAACAACACGCCGGAGGGGATTGTTTGCCTGATGGCGGATGCGGGCCTGGTGGGCATGGGCGGCGCCGGCTTTCCCACCGCCGTCAAGTTCTCTACCGACAAACCTATTCATCAGGTGCTGATCAACGGCTGCGAATGCGAGCCGTATCTCACATGCGATCACCGCCTGATGCTGCAGGAAGCGGAAAAGGTCATCAAAGGCGCCCAAGCCATGGGCCGTGTGGTGGAGGCGGCGGTCACCATATGCGTCGAGAACAACAAGCCCGACGCCGTAACCGCTTTGGAACAGGCGGCGCGGGACGCCGACGTGAAAGTTTTATCACTGCCGGCCCGCTACCCTCAAGGGGGCGAGCGGCAGCTGATCCAGGCGGTCACCGGCCTTGAGGTGCCGGACGGGAAGCTTCCCGCCGACGTGGGCGTGCTGGTCTCCAACGTGGCCACGGCAGCGGCCCTGGCGGATGCCATGGACGGCACGCCGCTGACCCATCGGATCGTCACCGTTTCGGGCCAGGTCAATCGGCCGGCCAATCTGCGGGTCCCCATTGGCACCCTGCTGGCCGATTTGCTGGCACACTGCGGCGGGATAGCGGGAGACGACGGGAACAGCCGTCCGCTGTATATAGCGGGCGGCCCCATGACCGGCACCCTGCTGGAGCGGCTGGATGTGCCCGTTACCAAAACCACCGGCGGCCTGCTGGCCATCCTTCGGCCGGAGAACACGGAACAGAACTGCATTCGCTGCGGGGCCTGCGCGCGGGTCTGCCCATCCCGCCTGATGCCTTTCGCCATTGACAGCGCGGTCATCGGCGGACATCCGGACATCTGCGCCGATTACAACGCCCAGCAGTGCATCGCCTGCGGCAGCTGCTCTTACGTCTGCCCCGCCAAGCGGTTTCTCGCGGCGCGGGTGTCGCTGGCACGGGGCACCGCCCGGCGGCTGAACCAGCAGAAAGCCACGAGAAAGGAGGCCGCGCAATGAAACCGACCTTGCAAAAAGCGGCCCCCCATATCCGGCGGGGACTTTCCAGCCGGGACGTGATGCTGGACGTATTGATCGCCTGTCTGCCCATGAGTATCGGCGGCGTGTGGAATTTCGGCTGGCGGGCGCTCTGGGTGATCCTGGTCTCCGTGGTAACCTGCGGCCTGTGCGATGAGATTGGCAACCGACTGCGAGGCCAGCGGGTTTTTGACGGAAGCGGCCTGGTCACCGGCGTGCTGCTGGCGCTCTGCCTGCCGGCCGGCGTCCCTTTCTGGGCCCTGATATTGGCGGGGATATTTTCCGTCGCGGTGGTCAAGCAGATACCCGGCGGGGTGGGCCGGAACATTTTCAACCCGGCCATGGCCGGGCGGGCGTTCCTGATGATTGCGTTTCCTCAAACCGTGACGGGATTCACCCGTGCCGACGCGCTCAGCTCGGCAACCCCTCTGTCCCATGTGCATATGCAGCCGTCGGTGCTGTCCATGCTCTTCGGTTTTGAAAACGGGAGCATCGGGGAAACATCGGTCGTTCTCATCCTGGTCGGCGGGATTTACCTGTACCTCCGCGGCCGGATCAGCTTGCGGGTACCGGTCACCTGTCTGGGGGTGTTCGCCCTCTTTGTGTGGATGTGGGGCGGGGCTATCCCCTTCACCGGGCCGGTCACTGCCCATCTGCTCTCCGGCGGGCTGATGCTGGGCGCTTTCCTATATGTCACCGATTTCACCAGCAAGCCCACCACACCGGCGGGAGAATATATTTTCGCGGGCGGCGTGGGGCTGCTCACCGCTGTTCTGCGGTTGTGGGGCCGCTATCCGGAGGGCATCTGCTTTGCCATCCTCCTGATGAATCTGGCCGCCCCGCTTCTGGAGTATCTCACCCGCCGCCGTGTGTACGGCATCGCCACCAAAAAGGAAATCCGGCCGCAGGTCTGAACTGAGGCATTTCAAACGAAAGGACGACATCCCATGAATGCAAAAATGAAAGCCATCCTCAACGTGGTGATTGTAGCCGTGGTTTCGGTCGCGCTGCTCTTTGGCATGAGCGCCATCACCGACACGCTAGTCAAACGCCAGGAGGATGAAGCCGCCAAAATCGCCTTTGGCGATATTCTGAACGCTGATCGCCTGGAAGCAATCGCCACCAAAGACACCGAGGGCATCACCTCCGCCTATAAAGCCCTAGACAAAAACGGCGCTCTCATCGGCTACGCCGTCACCGCCACGGTCAAGGGCTATGGCGGCGACATGGCCGTTCACGTCGCGCTGACCCCAGACGGCAGCGAATTCATCGGCCTGCGGGTGGGCAGTCACATGGAGACGGAGGGCTACGGCTCCAAAGCCGCCGAAGCCGCGTACACCGACCGCTTTGCCGGCCTGAAAGCCCCGGTTTCTCTGAACGGCTATACCGGCATCGAGGGGCTGGACGGCAACGCCGGCACTTCCTCCTCTCCCGCCTCCTCCCCGGCGAGCTCTTCCCCCTCCTCCCAGCCGGCCGCCATGAAGGACGGCACATACAAAGCGGAGGAAACCACCTATACGCAGGGCTATAAGTATTTTCTCGAGCTGACGGTCAAAGGCGGTAAAATCACCGCCGTCAACTGGGACGCCTACAAGGAAAACAGCTCCACCACTAAAAAGCAGGAGTCGAAAAACGGTTCTTATGTGATGACGGAAACCGGGAAAAAGTGGCATGAGCAGGCCAAGATTATGGAGGATGCGCTTATCGCGTCCAACTCTCCGGACGCCATCCGCTATCAAGAGTCGGACGGTAAAACCGATGCCTATGCCGGCGTGTCCGTGGATATCAGCGCTTTTGTAAAGCTGGCGAAAAACGCTGTGGAGCAGGCGCGCGGCAACGCCTCCCCCGCCCCTACCGGCATGTTTAAAGACGGGCATTATAAGGCAGAACAAGCCGATTACCACCAGGGCTATAAATACTATGTGGAGATCACCATCAAAAACGGTAAGATTTCCGCCGTGGACTGGGACGCCTATAAAGAAAACAGCCCTCTGACCAAAAAGAAAGAGTCGGAGGACGGCACCTATGTGATGACGGAAACCGGCAAGAAATGGCATGAGCAAGCCAAAATCATGCAGGACGCTCTGATGGCCGCCGGCGATCCAGCCAAAATCAAGTATAACCCGGAGGACGGCAAAACCGACGCCTATGCCGGCGTGTCGGTGGATGTCAGCGCTTTTGTCCAGCTGGCCAACCAAGCTCTCGACGAGGCCAAGGTGACGAAAACGGGGACCTCCCCCCGCGGCGCCGCCGCCGAAATCGACGGTGTGAGCGGCGCCACCATCTCCTCCAAAGCGGTGGTCAAGGCGGCCAACCTCGCCTATGTATTTGTGCAGGCGGTAAAGTAGCCGTTACCGCTCTGCCGGAAAGGGACGATTCCAATGGCTGAGACTATGAAACCTCGCGGCATCTCCTTGGCCGCCGCCTTTTTCTGCGTACTGGCGGCGGGTTGCGCTTCCGTGCGCGGCACCTTGCTGCTGCTGGAAATGACGGCGGTTCAGCTTCTTTTAGGCCTCTGTCTGTCCCGGCTGCTCCGCCCGCTGGCCGGACGCGGCAGCGGCGTTGCCATGGGCGTATTCACCGCGGCGCTGGCCGCTGTGATGCAGATGGCGCTGATGGCCTGGAAGCCCGGCTGGTGGGAAGAGATGCCCACCGTGCTGTATTATGTGCTGGCGTTCCTGAGCGGCGCCATGTCCGCCCGTTCGGAGGAATGGGAGGAGCATCTGCCGAAATTCGGCTGGTGGGCAGGAGCGCTGCTGTTGCTCGGCGGCCTGCGGGAATGGCTGGCCGCCGGCCGGCTGATGGGCGTCCGTCTGCTGTGGGACGGCTTGTCCAAGGATTTCGGCCTGGGTGGGCTTGGGCTGCTGACCGCGGCGCTGCTGCTGTCCATCTGCGGGCTCAAGCAGCGCTGGAGCTGGCAGTATTCCGTGCGGGAGAGCGCGCAGGCGGGCGGCCTGCTCTTTCTCTGCACCGCTTTGGCCGGTTGTATCGCGGCGCCGCTGTACCGGTTGGATCTGCCCGCCGGTATCCGGGAGTTTCTCCCCGCGCTCCTTCTGTGCCTGACGCTCCTCATCGGGCGCAGCGTCAGCCGCTCCGCATCTCGGCGGGACATGCTGGCCGATCCGGCGCTGGCGGCTGCGGGCTACGCCGCTTTGCTGTGCCTGCGCGATGTCACCACTGTTTGGTGGTCCGCCCTGCTGATTGTCCTGGGCGTTTCCCTGCTGGCTGGCTGCCTGGTGGCGGCCTTCGGCGCCGCGGCCAGCCGTTTGGACAGCCCGGGGCTGCCCGCATTCTGGAAAACCTCGCCCGTATTGCTGATGACCGCCGGCATGGCGGTATATGCCTTCGCCGCATTTTGAAGGGGGCCGGTCATTGACCGGCCCCTTTTTTGACAGCCTCCAATAGAACCAGCTCCAGCACATTGGCGGCGGATTCCGCTCTGCTCCAAAGGGCTATCCAGTGCTTCACCCGGACTCTCCAGTTTTCCTCTCTGTATTTTTTCAAACCCCCTCACCCCATAGATTTCTATTCATTTGCCAAAAATTCTATTCGTTTTCACCGAAATTATTGAAAAAATAAGAAATTTTAATTTTCTTCACAATTTTCCATCCTCCATATGATATACTGAGGGTTATTCATCGAATGACGAGAAGAAAGGATGGGTGCGAGTGGGTAACACATATGCGGAAATCACACCAAAGATTAAGGAGTTGACCCAGCTCTGTCTGGACAACAGCCAAATTGACGCGTCCCTCTACACGAAGTACCAGGTCAACCGCGGGCTGCGGGATCTCAAGGGAAAAGGTGTGCTGACGGGACTGACGGAGATATCCGAAATCCAATCCAGCGTCGAAATCAATGGCGAATCCGTCCCTTGCGAAGGGAAGCTGTTCTATCGCGGCATCGATATTGAACAGATTGTGGGCGGATTTATCCAGGAAAAACGGTATGGCTTTGAAGAAACCGTGTATCTTCTGTTATTCGGCAATCTTCCTAGCCGAGAGCAGCTGGCCGATTTTCAGCGGGTTCTGGCCGATTACCGCACCCTGCCGACCAGCTTTGTGCGGGATATCATCATGAAAGCGCCCAGTCCGGATATGATGAACACGCTGGCGCGCAGCGTGCTGACCCTATATTCCTACGACGACAACGCCAACGACATCAGCATCGAGAACGTGCTGCGCCAGTGTCTGCAGCTTATTGCGCTGTTCCCCCTGCTGTCTGTCTACGGCTACCAGGCCTACAGCCATTATCACGACGGCAACAGCCTGTATATCCACAATCCCCTGCCGGAGCTGTCCACGGCGGAAAACATCTTGCGCGTCCTGCGTCCCGACAGCCAGTACACCGATCTGGAGGCCCGGGTTCTCGACTTGGCGCTGGTGCTGCACGCCGAGCATGGCGGCGGCAACAATTCCACCTTCACCACCCACGTGGTCTCCTCCTCCGGCACCGACACCTATTCCGTCATCGCGGCCTCTCTCGGCTCCCTGAAAGGGCCGAAGCACGGCGGCGCCAACATTAAAGTGGTCCGGATGTTCGAGGACATGAAGAACACGCTGACGGACTGGAAGGACGAGGAAGCCGTTACGGCGTATCTGAAAGCGCTGCTGAACAAGCAGGCATTCGATCGTTCCGGCCTCATCTACGGCATGGGCCACGCGGTGTATTCCCTGTCCGATCCCCGGGCCAACATATTCAAAAAGTTTGTCAAGAGCCTGTCGGAAGAAAAGGGGCGGGAAGACGAGTACATGTTGTATTCTCTGGTAGAACAGCTGGCCCCGCAGGTCATCGCGGAGGAACGGAAGATTTACAAGGGCGTTAGCGCTAACGTGGATTTCTACAGCGGCTTTGTTTACAGCATGCTGAACCTGCCACTGGAGCTGTACACCCCGATTTTCGCCATCTCCCGCATCGCCGGCTGGAGCGCCCACCGCATTGAGGAGCTTATCAACGCCGGAAAAATTATCCGCCCCGCCTATAAGAGCGTGGCACCTCACCGGGAGTACACGCCCATCGAAAACCGCTAAGAATCGCAAACGCCGTCCGGATGGTTTCCGGGCGGCGTTTGTCATCCAGTTAAATCTTTCCATTGACCAGCCGGCATATCCGCACGCATTCCGGCAACGCTATAGACGTATATTGGTAATACCTCTCAACTGCAATGGAAAGGCTGGATTAACAATGGGAAAGACCTCATCCTTAAGCCGCCGGGGCGTTGTCCGGCTCATCAGCTTCAACGTGGCGCTGATTGTGGCGCTGACGGCCGGCACCATCACCGGGTATACAGCCGCCCGCCGTCACCGCACCACCATCGAATACACCTACCAGCGGGCGCTGGGCGAACTGACGGATTATTTGGGCAATCTGGACATCACGCTGGAAAAGGGCAAATACGCCTCCACGGCCAGTCAGCTGCAGGGCCTTTCCTCCAAGCTGTGGCGGGAGGCCGGCTTTGCCAAGGAAACGCTGGGGCAGCTTCCCGTTAACGGTTCGGAACTGGCGGGCACCTATAAATTTTTGTCGCAGGTCGGCGATTTCTGCATGGTTTTATCCAACCGGGTGGCCGCGGGGGGCAGCATTACCGATGAGGAAACCGCCTCTATGAAGGCTCTGGCCGCCTATTCCCACAAGGTGTATAACCAGGTGGCGGGCATGCAGAACCAGGCCCAGGCCGGGCTGCTGGCCTTTGATGACGCGGCGCAGGCCGCCGAAGTCGCCGCTCCCAATGTCAACAGTGGCTTCCACGATATGGAGGAGGGCTTCGAGGACTATCCCACGCTGATTTACGACGGCCCCTTCTCCGATCACATTCAGCAGCAGGAGCCGAAGCTGCTCAAGGGCAAAGCCGCCGTCAGCGGCGATGCCGCTTTGTCCAAGGCCAGCCACTGGTATTCCGGCAAGCTGCAGGCCGCCGGCGACATGGGCGGGACGATCCCCTGCTACTCCTTCACCGGCGACAACTTCCGCATCAACGTGACCAAAGCGGGCGGTTTTGTCCAGTATTTCATCCATTCCCGCCCCATCGGGGAAGGCCGCCTGACGATCGAGGAAGCCCTGCAAATGGGCGATCGGGTCATGAACGAGAACGACCTGCCGGGGTTTGTTCAGCGGTACTATAGCCTGAACAACGGCGTGCTGACCATCAATTATGCCTACGCGCCGAATGGCGTGATATTCTACCCCGATCTCATCAAGGTGGGGATCGCCATGGACAACGGGCAGGCAGTGTCCTTCGACGCCACCGGTTACCTGATGAATCACACCTCCCGCACCCTGCCCAAGGCCGCCCTCACGGCGGAACAGGCCAAGGACAAGCTCAGCCCGCTGCTGACCGTTACCGGCGCCGCCAAACAGGTGGTGGTGCCCTCCGAGAGCCTGAATGAAACCTATTGCTACGAATTCACCTGCCAGGGCGAGGATAACGAGCAGGTGCTGGTCTATATCGACTGCCAGACCGGCCTGGAGGAGCAAATCTTGATTTTACTCAAGGATGAAACCGGCGTTTTGGCCATGTAAAAATACCCGGCGCTTTCGTTTTGAAAGCGCCGGGTATTTTAAGAACGTTATCGGGAGGCGATGTCCCGGGCCACCACGACGCCGGTCACGCTGGCCTGCATCAGACCGCGGGTGATGCCGGCACCGTCGCCGATGGCATACAGACCATCGACGGCGGTTTCGAAATGGTTGTCCACCGCCACCTTGGAGGAATAGAATTTGACCTCCACCCCATACAGCAGGGTGTTTTTGGAATACAGGCCGGGCGCCACCTTGTCAAACGCCTTCATGGCCTCGATGAGGCTGGTCAGATGCCGGTGGGGCAGCACGAAGGACAAATCGCCCGGCACGGCGGTTTTCAGGGTAGGCACCGTGGTGGAACGGCTCAGCCGGGAAGCGTCGGTGCGCCGCCCCTGGAGAAGATCGCCCAGCCGCTGCACCATGATCCCGCCGCCGGTCAGCATATTCCCCAGCTGGGCGATATAGCGGCCGTATTCGATGGGGCGGTTAAACGGCTCGGTAAACCGGGAGGACACCAGCATGGCAAAGTTGGTATTGGCGGTGCGGCGCTCCTCCTCCGCGTAGGAGTGGCCGTTGACCACGGCAATCCCGCCCTGGTAATGCTCCTCGCTGACGATCCCGCCGGGGTTCATACAAAAGGTGCGCACCTTGTTCTCGAACGTATCACTGTAGTATACCATTTTCGCTTCATACAAATGGGCGGTCAGGTGATCCATCACCGAATTGGGCACCTCCACGCGCACGCCGATATCCACTTCGTTGTTCTTCGTGTCAATACCGTTGTCGTGAGCCACGTGATTCAGCCAGTCGGCGCCGCCCCGTCCGGGCGCGGCCACCACATAGCCGGCTTCCACCGACTCCGGCTCCTGCCCCTTGGTGCACAAAACCACGCCGGTCACCCGGCCGTTCTCGATGTGCAGAGACTGGGCCCGGGTCAGCTCCCGGAAGGTAAAGCCCGGCTGCTCGATTAGATAGCGGTACATATTGCGCAGCGTCTCAAAGCTGTATTCGGTACCCATATGCCGCACTGGGCATTTCACCAGATGGATGTTGTGGCGGCTGCATTCGTAGTCGATTTCCTCGACCTTTTTGTCGTTGAGACCATGCACCTTGTCGGGCGCGCCGAAACGGGTGTACTGGGAATCGGCGTACCGAATAAACTCCCGCGCTTCCTCGGCCGACATATAATCGACGATATTGCCGCCCACCTCTTCGGACAGCGACAGCTTGCCGTCCGAGAAAGCGCCGGCCCCCGACCAGCCGCTCATAATATTGCAGGGCTGGCAGTGCACGCAGCGGCCGGTCTTGCGCGCCGGGCAGTTCCGCCGATCGATCGTCAAGCCCTCGTCCACCAGCAGCACATCCAGCTGCGGTGCTTTATCCTTCAGTTCCAGAGCAGTAAAAATGCCGGCAGGTCCGGCGCCCACAATGACAACGTCGTATCGCGACATACTTTTCTCTCCTATTCTCGCATTCGCCGGGTCGGTATCGGCCCAAACTTATTTATTGTACTAGATAATTCCCGTTTTGTCAATCATCTTGCAGCGAAAAACCGACGAAAAACCGTCATCATAAAAATACGGGGCAAGACTGCAAACCCGGACAAATTTTATGAGCTCCGCCGCGCTGTACTCGCTGGCATTAATTTTTATACCCGTTCATCACCCATTTTCCTGGAATTGCCGATACCCCGTGGCCGGATCCACCAGATTCAGCAAGGGATCGCCGGCAACATACCGCCGCAGGTTTTCTGCGCATAAACGCACGATTCGCCGCTGTGTCTGACGCATGTGATACCAGCCAGAAATATGCGGCGTGATGACGGCGTTCGGCAGCGTCCACAGGGGATGATCGGCGGGAAGCGGTTCCGGGTCGGTAACATCCAGCCCCGCCCCCGCCAGGCGGCCGCTGCGCAGGGCGTCGCAAAGCGCCTGGGTGTCAACGGCGGTGCCTCTCCCCCCATTGAGCAGGAAGGCGCCGCGCTTCATGAGCGCCAGGCGTCGGGCGGAAAACAGGGCGGCGGTCTCCCGCGTTCCCGGCAGGCACAGAACCACCACATCCGCCAGCGGCAGAACCTCGTCCAGCTTATCCGCCGTCACCAGCCGCTCGGCGTAAGGCGGCGTCTCCCCCGCGTGCCGGCGCACGCCGATAACGCGGCCACCCAGCACGTGAACGCTCCGGGCATAGCAGCTGCCGATATCTCCCAGTCCCACGACCAGAAACACCGCGTCCGCAATTCCCGTCACCGTCCCCTCGTCCCGCCAAAGCTTGTCCTGCTGGTTGTCCCGATACAGGTGCAGTTTTTTCATCAGCTCCAGCGTCATGGCCAGCAGATGCTCCGAAACCGCCGGGCCATAGGCTCCCGTGGCGTTGGTCAGCTGCACGCCCTCCGGCAGCACGCCGGGCTGCAGATAGAGATCCGCCCCCGCGCTGTTGAGCTGCAGCCATCGGAGCCGGATGGCCTCCCGCAGGACGCTTCGGGGTACGTTGCCGAGTATCACCTCCGCGTCGCGCAGGCCGTCGGCCGGGATTTCCCGCGGCTGCGCAAAAAGCAGCCGGTAACCGGGTGCCGCCTGCTCCAGCAGCCGCTTGTCCTCATCCTCCACGGGTATTACCGATACAATGGTTTTCATGTTTCCGGCATCCTTTCTCTCTTCCGCCGGTCTATTCGGCGGGACGGGTCAACTGGCGGATCCAGCCGCCGCGGTTGACCTTGACCGCCGCCACCGCGCATTTCAGAATCTGATCGCTTTTCAGGCAGATGAACACCATCAGCGGCGGCAGGTGAAAAACAAACGCCGCCAGCGCCGAGGAGGGCAGCACCACCCCCCACATAAAAATCAGATCGTTAAACAGGACAAATCGCGTGTCCCCGCCGCCTCGGACAATGCCGGTAAGCACCGCCATTTGGTAGGAGGTGCCCACCACCGTCACCGACAACACGGCGATAAACGCCAGCGCCAGGCTGCGGGACTCCGGGGTGATGGCGTAGAAGCTGAGCACAAAATCCCGGCAGAGAAATAGTGCCGCCCCAGTCGCCAGCCCCAGCAGCAGGAACAGCAGCTGCATGGTCTTGGCGTACTGCCGGACCTTATCCAGTTTACCCTCCCCCACGGTTTTGCCGATCAAGACCGCCGATGCGCTGGCCGCACCGTAGCTGAGAACTGTCAAAATCTGAAATACCGTGGTGGCAATGCTGTTGGCCGTCACCGCTGTTTTGCCGAGATGCCCCAATATAGCCGTCTGGATCGCCATGGCGATCCCCCAGGAGGCGTTGGAAAGAATGACCGGCGCCCCGCTGCGAAAATAGTCCCGGCCTATCCCTTTATCCAGCCGAAACACATCGGCCAGTCGGAAAGAGAGCTTCTTATCTCTAAACCGCACATATAGGATCGTCACCAGGCATTCCACCGCGCGGGCTGCCAGCGTGGCAATGGCCGCGCCCCTCACGCCCAGGCGGGGCGCGCCGAAATGTCCATAGATGAGGATATAATTGAGGCAGGTATTAATGACCAGCGTGGTCAGGGACACCAGAAAGCCGATGCGCACCGTCTCCACCCCTCGCAGGGAACAGAGCAGGACATTCGTCACCGCAAACAGCGGATAGGTAAAGCAGATAATCCGCAGATACTTGACCCCTTCGGCAATCAGGGAGGCGTCGTTGGTCAACAGCCCCAGCACCGCGCCGGGGAACAGGAAGACCACCGCCGCCAGCGCCAGAGATGCCAGCACCCCGCACCACAGCCCGATCCCCACCGTGCGGCGAATCGGGCCGGTCTGTCCTTTGCCCCAATACTGGGCGGATAGAACGATGATCCCTTCCCCCACGCCCATAACGATCATCTGCAGCAAAAATTGAATTTGGTTGACCAGGGCCACCCCGGCCAACGAAGTCTCGCCGTAGGCCCCCAGCATGATATTATCCGCCAGATTGACGCTGAATACTATCAAATTCTGCAGTGCAATCGTGCCGGTCAGCCGGAAAAATGTGGTATAAAAACGCGTGTCCTTTACCAAAACAGCCATCTGCCACTCCCCATTCCGGGGACATTATACCACTAACCCCCTCTTGATTCAATCGGCAGCCCTTGCGCGTCCTGCGCATGGGTTTTCAAGCGGAGGAGATACCAGGACAGCAGGCAGCCCACCGCCCCCAGGAGCACCGCCATGGCCGACGGCAGATCCGCCCTAAGGGGCGGAATCACCGGGAAGACCGAACCCAGAAGCAGCCCAGCCACCAGGAAGCTGACCAAGCCGTAAGCCTTCCGGTACAGCCATTGAATGATTTTGGCAAACAGGAGGACGAACGTGCCGAACCCGATGGCAAAGGGGATGAGCCGGGGAATATCCACCGTGCGGATGATGTCCAGGACCGTGTCATACAGCCCGGCCCCCATCAGCAGGAAGGAGGAACTAACGCCCGGCACGATGGTGCCGAACCCCTGTACGGCCCCGCAAATCAACAGGATGGGAAAGGTAAGCCCCTCCTCCCCACCGGTATAGACGAACAAATGAGCAAAGGACAGCCAAATCGTCCCGGCCGTCGCCGCCAGCATGAGGAGCAGATACCACCAGCGGAACCCCTGCCGTCTCGCGGTGTGAAAAACCGAAGGGAGCGTCCCGGCCATCAGACCGACGAACAGGCACCGGGTGGCCACGTTGTAATGGCCAAAAAAGTAAGCGATGACCTGACTAAACAGTAAGATACTGGCTCCCGCGCCCAGACAGAGAGGGACTAAGAACTTCATCTTGTTCTTAAAATCTCGGTAAAAATGGGCGACGGCGTCCGTTATGGGGTCGTAAAGATTAAACACCACCGCGATCGCGCCGCCGCTGACCCCCGGCGCTATGGAGCCAATCCCGATCAAAAAACCGGTTGCCAGCGTGTTCCAGAAGCCAGGATAGACCGCCTCCGTTTTATCCGCGCCTGTATGTGGCATAGTTTCCTCTCCTTTCATGGATTGACACCGTTTTTTCTTTTCTCTATAATGAAATCATATCTTCCCCCTCTTTGGTTTATGATAAGACCGTAAAGTTTTTTGAAAGAAGGCGACGATCTATGCAGCTTCATTGTGAACAGCCCTTCCTCGAGTGCCCCGTCAGTTACACCGCCCGCAGCAAGCGTCTGGAGTTTCTGGACGGCGACACGCTGGTGTATGACCTGGATATCCCGCTGGATCCCCTGCATCCCGACTATGTTGTGTATCTTCCCATCCGGCATCTGCTGGGCCGCACGCTGACGCTGCGCACCGTTCCGGAAATGCCGCTCACCCTGCGCCAGACGGCTGAGGACGAGGCGCCCCGTGCCTCCCGCCTGCGCCCCAAATTCCACTACACCGCCAAACAGGGCTGGTTGAACGATCCCAACGGCTTGTGCACGGTGGACGGGACATACCATCTGTTCTACCAGTACAACCCCGCTTCTAGCAATTGGGGCAACATGCACTGGGGGCACGCGGTCAGCACCGATCTCCTCCGCTGGGAGGAGAGGGAACCCGCCCTGTACCCGGACGAGCTGGGCACCATGTTTTCCGGCAGCGCCGTGGTGGATTTCGATAACCGCTCCGGCCTGGGCGACGGAATCCGGCCGCCCTTGCTGCTGTATTACACGGCGGCCGGCGGCGCAAGCGCGCTGTCCGCTGAAAAAAAAGCCAGCCAGTGCCTGGCCTACAGCACGGACGGCGGCTTGACCTTCCGCAAATATGAGGGCAACCCGATTATCCCCTATTTCGCCGAGGAAAACCGAGATCCCAAGGTTATTTATCACCCTGAAACCGATCGCTACATCCTGGCGTTGTTTCTGAATAAGCACGATTACGGCCTGTTCGCCTCGGACAACCTGCTGGACTGGTCGCTTCTGCAGGTGATCGCCATCGATGAGGACTGGGAGTGTCCCGATTTTTATCCTCTCCCGCTGGACAGGGACGGCACGAATATCAAATGGGTGCTCATCGGCGCTTATGACCGGTACCTGGTGGGCAGCTTCGACGGCTACAGCTTCCGTGCGGAACAGAGCGCGGGCCGTCTGCATGTCGGCAACGCCAGCTATGCCGCCCAGTCCTGGTTCAATCTCCGAGAGGGCGACAGCCGCCGGGTGCGGATCGCCTGGAATAACCACGCGCTGCCCGCGGCCCCGTTCAATATGAGCATGAACATCCCCTGTGAAATGACCCTGCGCACGGTGGGCGATCGCATGGTTCTTTGCGCCAACCCCATCGCCGAATTGCGCGATCTCTATCAGGAAATCCATCAAACGGACTCCCGCCCTCTCCCCTGCCGCGAAACGCTGCGGGAGGCCGGCTACGACCTGCAAATCGAGTTGAGCGGCGACGCGGCCGGCACCGCGGACATCCGTGTTTTCGGCCTGCATTGGCATCTGGACTGGAGTAGCGACACGATCTCCTGGGACGATTTTACCGCCCCTCTCTGCCTGGAAAACGGCCGCGCCTCTCTGCGTATCCTGCTGGACACCACCGGCGCGGAAGTGTTTATCGGCGGCGGGCAGTGCCTATTGACCTGCGGGCAGATGCTGGATTATAACCTCTGCGATTTGGAGTTAAGCGGCACCGCCGTATTGGAGCATCTGCAAATTGCCGAACTGAAAGCGGTATAAAAAATGGCTCTGCGGGATTATCCGCAGAGCCATTTTTGAAATTTTTCCGCCGATACTCCGGCGGTACCGATTTATTTTTTCTTCCGGATATGCAGATGTTCCCTCAGTTCGCTCAGCACGCGGCCGTCCCCGCCCCGTTTCATGGTGGGGAAAGCCGACAGCATTCGCTTTTGCGTGGGCTTGACCTGCTGCATGAGACCGGTTCGCTTCGCTTGCAGTTCCTCGGCCATATGGCGCAGTCTGTCCGCGACATCCTCCCGGCCCAAGCCGCGCAACCCATCTAATTTCCCGCGCAGAGACGCCGCCGCTTCCTGCTTCCGGGCAGCATAGCGGTCATAGGCGGCCTGCAGCTTCAGTTCCACATCCTCGGCGGCCGGCAACTCCAGCCCCTCCAGATGCGCCTTGATGAGCTCACCCAGCTTTTCCATCTGCTCCAGCTTGTTGCCCAGCGAGCGGGCGATCCGCACGGAAAAGGCGCAGTCCACCAGAAACAGGACGGTAAAGGTAACCGCCAGAACCAGCGGCAAATGAGCGTTCCATCCATACAGCTTGCCCACCAGTGACTCGAACAGCGGCTGCACTATGTACACAAAGAAGGTGGCAAGTCCTCCCCAGGCCAGGGAAATGGACAGGCAAATCCGTCCGCCCAGATTGTATTTATAATGGGAATAATCCCACCAGCGTGCGTGAAACAGCTTTTCCATCAGCCAGGAGGTAATAAACTCCACAGCGGACGCCAACCCCGCCCCGGCAATGAACACGACCGGCAGCGCAATGGCCAGATTGGACAGACCGTCCCTCACCGGCAGCAGGAAAATCATAATCAGCGTGACCCCGCAACCGTAAATGGGACACAGCGGGCCGTTCAAAAACCCGCGGTTAATGAAGCGGCGCTCCTGTACCGAGCAGAGAATCGTTTCCATCAGCCAGCCGCAGAAACTGTAAATGAAGAAATACAGCAGGGTGTCCGTGAGTGAATAGGGCATGACGGCTCACCTTCTCCTCCTTTAAAATTCCATGGCGATAAACCCCGCCAGACTGCCGCGCTGCCCGCCGGTCACCCGGTGGGACCAGAAGACGTCGGCATGGCATTTGGTACACAAATCGGTCGCCGTAATGTGCTCCGGCCGCAGTCCGGCCTTTTCCAGAATCCGCCGGTTGACCGCCCATAAATCGATGTCAAACTTCTCCTCCGTCCGGCGGCGGACAAACCGCTCCTCCCAGAGATCCATACCGGCAAAGGCCTCGTATACCGGCGCGTCCACCTCAAAGCAGCAGGGCCCGATGGACGGGCCGATCCCCGCCAGAATATCCTGACGGCGGCAACCGTAATCCGCGCACATCCGCTCCACCGTCACCGCGCCGATCTGCGCGACCGTTCCTTTCCAGCCGGAATGGGAAGTTCCCACCACCCGCCGGACGGGATCGACGAAAAACAGCGGCACACAGTCGGCGTATTGGGTGCAGAGCACCACTCCCGGCTCGTCGGTCAGCAGTCCGTCCACATCCTCGTAGCCCCGATCCCGCGTAATCCCGCGCCCACAGTCGGCCGCCGTGGCGTTGTATATCGTGGTATGATGCTCCTGCGCGGAAACCACCACCCGATCGGCTAAAACCCCGACAGCGCTGCAGAAACGGTCGAAATTCTCCCGAACGGCGCATGGATCGTCCCCACGGGTAAAACTCAGGTTCATGCTCGCGTATATCCCCTGACTCACCCCACCCAGCCGGGTGGAAAATCCGTGCCGAACAAAAGGCACCGCCTCCAGTGCCGGGAAAACCACCACCGGCACGCCGTCCCTTTCCCGAAATCGCAGCGATTCCGTCTGGGGTAAAGTCATATCACTTGCCCCCTTTCGCGCTGTCTTGGCAGGCCTTTATCAGCTGCCCGCATACCGGCTCGATGCCGAACCGCTCCAGGATGCTAGCCCGGATCCGCTCCTGGTCGTAGCCGGCCGCCCGGTCGAGCATCTCCAGCATCGCCTGCGCCATGGCCTGGGGATCATCCACCGGCACCAGCACCCCGGTTTCCTCGGTGATAATATCCTGCGGGCCGCCGCAGCGGGTGGCAATGGCCGGCCGGCCGCACGCGGCGCATTCGTGGAGTACGCAGGACAGCATCTCCGTGCGGGAGGAACACACAAAGCAGTCGCATCCGTTCATGAAGCCGACCACCTCATCCCGTGGGATCGCCCCGACCAGGCGACAGTTGTCCGCTATGCCCAACTGGTCAATCAGTTTCTGGAGATTGTCGTGCAGCACGCCCTTTCCGGCTATCTCGAGGCAAACCGGCCGGTCCGTCATTTTCTTGAGCAGCGCGAACGCGCGGATTAGGGTGTCGTGCCCCTTGATGGGCCGCAGCTGGCCCATGGCGCGGAAGGTGAACGTCTCTCTCGGCGCCGTTTCTTGGATAATAAACCGGCTGTCGTCCACGAAATCCGGAATGATCCGCGTTTCCCTGTAGGGCGCCATCACCTTGTACAGTACCGAGCTGACGCAGGCGTTGACCGTCGCCGCATCCATAACGGCGTGCAGCCGGCGGACCGCCTCGCTGTCCGGCCCTTCCGTCACCACATAGGAGGAATGCTCCATGAAAAACAGGGGCAGCCCGTGCCACCTGCAGAGCGCCGCTGCCTCGTACCCCTGGAGGGAGGAACGCAGATTCACCACATCGGGCCTCCCCCACTCCTTCTCCAGGCGGCGGTACAGTTTTTCCAGCATCCGAGTCCGCTGGATGCACCGCCCCTTTTCCCAGCGGGGCGTCAGGTTGGGATGCACATAGGTATAGGTCAGCACGCCGCCGGCGTCGTCCCGGTGAATGCCGTTATGCGCGGGATGGAAATCGCCGCTGACATTCACATACAGCACAGCCATATCCACCCCTCGGGCGGCCAGCGCCTCCGCCTGCTCTTTATAAAAGGTGCCCAGCAGCGGCGCTTCAGCCGTAGGGTACCAGGAGGGAATCATCAACACTTTCATTTCAGCAGCCCCTATCCTTCCAGCCTTGGTGAGGTACGCCTTATTATACTCCATCTCCCCCGCACCTGGCAAGTAAAACGTCCCGCAGGCCCCGGATACTTATCCGGGGCCTGCAAAATTTTCAGGTATTGTCTTTACTGATGGGCCGTCTCCACAGCAGACGGCGGAATGCCCTCCAGTTGAACGGAATAAGCGGATAAAGATAGCCGCTGTTGCACACAGTGGGAGTGATGGCGATAGTCAGCAGGAAGAGCCCGACCCCCGCGGCGAACCCCCACCAGTTGAACAGCGCCGTCAGTACCAGTAGCAGCATGCGGAACAGCTTAAGCGCATACCCCAGTTCAAAGCTCGGCTGTGTGAAGTTGGCAATGGCCACAAAGGCCATATACAGCAGCACCTCCGGCACAAACAGGCCGGCTTTGATGGCGAATTCGCCGAGTATCAGCGCCCCCACGACCGAAAACGCGTTGCTGAGTACCGTCGGCGTGTTCAGCGAGGCCAGCTTGACCCCATCGATGATCAGCTCGATGATCAGTAGCTGGAGCAGAATGGGGATGGAATTCGGCTCGTGTACCTGTATGAACTCCAACCATTTCGGGACGATGTCGGGATTTTTGATCAGCAGATACCAGACCGGCGTCATGAACATGGTGAACAGCGACACCAGCGCCCGCACAAACCGCAGGTACGACCCCACCAGCGGCGGAAAATAGAAGTCGTTGGTATCCTGAACAAAATCGAAAATGCTGGTGGGCAAAATCATGGCGGCGGCGGAATTGTCCACCAGCAGCAGAATCCGCCCCTCCGCGATGCTGGCCGCCGCACAGTCCGGCCGCTCGGTGTACCGCACCTTGGGAAAGGGGTTGAACCACTGCCGGCCGATTAGGCACTCGGCCAGGCTTTCCTGTGCCATGGTCAGGGTCGGGATATCAATGCTGTCAAGCTTCTTTTTCAGCTTGTCCAGCAGTTTTTTATCCACCCGATTTTCCATATAGCACAGCACGATGTCGGTCTGGGACACCGTTCCCACCTGGTGGATGTCCATCGTCAGCCGTGGATCGCGGATGCGCCGGCGGATGAGGGCGGTGTTAAACACCAGCGTCTCGACGAACCCGTCGTGCGATCCCCGCAGAACCCGGTCACTGTCCGGTTCTTCCACCCCTCTGGCCGGATAGGTGCGGGCGTCGATCAGGATGAAGCCGTCCACCCCGTCCACCAGCAGGGCCAGCTGACCGGACAGCACCGGAACCAGCACCGCCTGCGGATCCTGCTCGGTATCCACCTCCACATAGGTGATGAACCGGCCGGCAAACACCTCGGCGCCGGAAATATCCTTTACTTCCTCCGCCTTCAGGGACATAATATATTCGAGGATTTTTTCCATCACTTCGTCCTTGACGAAACCGTCGATGAAAAACAACACGGCGTCCCGCCCGCCGACGAGTATCTTTCTGGCGATCACATCAAAACTTTCCTTCACGCGCAGCAGGGATTCCACGTGATCGGCGCGGCTGGAAAACGGCAGATCCGGCATAGATGCAGCCTTCTTTTCATAAAGTCTCTCTATAGCGTTCCCGCCTGGCGGACGGATTATTACGTTTTGATGAAGGAAAGCCGCCAGTCTTGTGCCGATACGTCTTTCATGCTATACTGAACAGGGATATTCCCGCCCTTTTCATTGAAATCAGGAGGAGGCTTTTCCATGCCAGACGATTTTGATTTCCGTCCCTCCGCAGGCGGACAGGAACCCAGCTGTACGCCGCCCGCCCCTTTCTCCTCCCCCATACCGCCCATTCCGGACATTCACGCGGCGCCCGCCCTGCCGGACATGCCGGCCGCTCCCTTGCAGCCGCCGGTATCCTATCCGCCGGCCAGCTATGCGCCGCCGGTTTATCCCGCCGCGCCCCAGCCGCCGGTCAACACCCCCTATACGCAGCAGCCTTACGCGCAGCCGTACAGCCCGCCGCCGCCCGTCAACACGCCGCCCTATTCCTATTATTCGCCCCAGCAGCCGGGCTACACGCCGGTCCCTTATGCGTACCCGGCTGTTCCCCACCGGAAAAACGACGGCCTGGCGATAGCTTCCCTGGTTCTCGGGATTCTGTCCATTCCGATTCTTCTCGCGGGTGATTCCTCCGTTTTTATGGGGATCGCGGGGCTGATCCTCGGCATCATCGCCAAATCCAAGGGCAGCGGCCACATGGCGGTGGCGGGCATTGTTCTGAGCAGCATCGGCCTGGCGCTGTTTGTCCTGATGCTGGTTCTGGCTTTCTCCGACTTCTTTATTTCTCATGAGATTTTCGACGATTCCTATCGGTTGTTTCGTTCCCTCTTATAAATCGCGGCCGCCCTTTTCAACGGGCGGCCGTTTTTGTACGCTGTGAAAAAGCAGCCGGAAGAGGCATTGGCTCCTTCCGGCTGCTAATTATTCGATATCGATCACTCAGCGCTCGTGGTGGCGGTCGCTTCCGTGCCGGTGGTGGCGTCTGTCTTCGCCGTCGCGTTTTCGTCCTCAAGCCGGCCGCCCGTGGTGATCTCATACGTCAGATTTTCCAGGGAATCGTCCGGAATCTTGACATACTTCGGGGAAATATAAAACGTGAAAGTGCCGTAGCTCTCCGGATCGAGTGCGAAATCCTCAATGGAATCCGTATAGCCGCTCGCGATCAGCTCGCCGTCCCCATTGCTGACCTTGACTTCCAAAGACGTCAGATAATGCTTGGTATTGTAGGCGTTGGAAAGCTTGAGCACAACGGCAAAATGCTTGTCGTTGGTGTAATAGGCCCGCGTGATAATCCCTTTGATGCCTTCCGCCGACATCTCCGGCAGCGCGGTTTCCTCCGCGATGAATTCATTGGAATTCGCTGCCTTGTCCTTACCGCTCGTCGCAAATTCGATCGCCATCATAACCCCTACCGCTATCACCACAGCCCCCAGGATTCCCACCATCACCCACAGGGTGGTGTTTTTCTCGCGGGGCATGCCATGGCGATATTCCTTCCTGCTCCGCCTTCTCATCTTACGCTCGGCCTTTTCCTGCTCTTTTCTGCGCTTCTCCTGTTCCCGAAGTTCCGCCGAACTGATGGAACGGCCCAGAACCCCGTTTTCTCCGAAGGTTTCCAGGTTCTCGTCGCGTTCCTGCTCATCCCGTTTGTCGTCCATGGTTTTTCCTCCTTGGATCCCGATTCCATATATAGCCAGCTTTCGCTGTAACCCTTTTATCATACACGAAAGCCGCGGTAAAGTAAAGCGATTTCACCGAAAATTCACGATACCATGGGCCGGCATTCGACAAAAGGAGGCGGGAGGGTCTCCCCTCCCGCCTCCAGCGAACTGCCTCTTAGAACATGCCCGTCACGTTGTCCACCAGATCGCCCACGTTGCGCAGGGCTCTTCCCACGTTCTTTTTCAGGCCCTTCTTGTTGGACTTCATGTAGCTGTTGCCCATAGCCCCGGCGACACAGCCCACAGCAATGCCCATGCCGATTCCTTTCATAAAACCGGATACGCCTCTGTTCATTTGAATTGCCTCCTTTTCCTTATCATATTTTGCTTTCGCTTTCTTAGGATTTCCGCCCTCTGTGTTCTCAAGCAAGGGGAATGCTGGCAGTCCCCTCGTTTATTTCCACCTCTGGCAGGGAATCCCGCTGCGGAATCCACCCTTGTCAAAATCGGAAAAATACGATAAGATAAGTAGCGTATTTTTAAGAATCGAGGGATTGTCTATGAAACCCTACCCGCTGCTGCTCAAACCGCCGATTAAAGATTACCTGTGGGGCGGTACTCGTTTGATTACGGATTTTGGATTTGAAACAACAAGCGCCAAGGCGGCGGAAGCCTGGGTGCTGTCCTGCCATAAGGACGGGGCGTCGCTTATCGCCAACGGCGAGCTGGCCGGCCATACGCTCCCCGAGGCGCTCGACCAGTGGGGCGATGCCGCCGTGGGCGACAAGGCCGCCGCCTTTCCTTACTTTCCCATTCTTATCAAGCTCATCGACGCCCGCGATCGGCTGAGCGTCCAGGTGCACCCGGACGACGCCTATGCCATGCGGGTGGAAGGCGAGTTCGGTAAAACGGAAATGTGGTACGTGGTGGACTGCGAACCCGGCGCCGCCTTGTTATACGGCTTCAGCCGCGGTCTCACCCAGGAGGAATTCCGCCGCCGCATTGAGACGGACACCCTCGAAGAGGTCTGCAATCGGGTGCCGGTGAAAAAAGGGGACGTGTTCTTTATCGAGGCGGGCACCCTGCACGCCATTGGCGCCGGTATCCTTATCGCCGAGGTGCAGCAGAACTCCAACACCACCTACCGGGTCTCCGATTACGGCCGCCTGGGCGCGGACGGCAAGCCCCGTCCCCTGCATGTGGATAAGGCCGTAGACGTCACCAATACCGCGCCGCCCACCCGGCCCTACGGCGCCGTGGGGGAAATCACCGCCATCCCCGGCGGTACATACCGGCCCCTGGCCTCCTGCAACCTGTTCACCTCTCAGCTTCTCTGCGTGGAGGAGGCGGTGCGCGTGGGCAGTATAGAAAGCTTTACCTCCCTGCTCTGCCTGGAGGGCGGCTGCGAGCTGACCGCCGCGGATGGCACGGCGCTGCCTTTGAAAAAGGGCGCCAGCGTGTTCCTGCCCGCCGGAATGACCGCCAAGCTGACCGGACGCGCCCAACTGCTGTGCAGCCGGGTGTAGGAAAGGAAGGAAGCAACCGTATGCCGCAGCTGAATATCGTGCTGGTCGAGCCCGAAATCCCGCAGAACACCGGCAACATCAGCCGTACCTGCGCCGCCACCGGCGCCCGTCTCCATCTGGTGGAGCCCATGGGCTTTACCATTGATGACAAAAAGCTGAAACGGGCGGGCCTGGACTACTGGCCCCTTCTGGACGTTACCTATTACAAGAACCTGGACGACTTTTTTGCCAGAAACGCCGGCCCCTTCTTTTATTTTTCCACCAAAGCCAGCCATATCTACAGCGACGTTGCCTATCCCGACGGCGCGTACCTGGTCTTCGGCAAGGAGACCAAGGGCCTGCCGGAAAGCCTGCTGCACGACAATCCGAACAGCTGCGTACGTCTGCCCATGATCGACAACGATGCCGCCCGCTCCCTCAACCTGTCCAATTCTGTGGCCGTGGGCGTGTATGAGGCACTGCGCCAGTGGGGCTTCCCCGGCCTGCGCACGGAAGGTCATTTGACCCAATATTAAAAACCGGAGGGCTGCGGCCCTCCGGTTTTTCCTTATTTCAGCAGGACGAATCCCATCTTCTTTTTGGCCTTATCCAGCGTGCGGGTGGCTATCTGTGCGGCCCGTTCCGCGCCCTGCTTCATCAAGATTTCCAGCTGCGCCTTGTCCTTCATCAGCTCGGCGAACCGCTCCTGAATGGGCCGGAGCTCTTCCGCCACGGCCTCGCCCACGGCGACTTTGAAATCGCCGTAGCCCCGTCCCTCGAACTCCGCCTCGATGGCCGCCATGTCCTTGCCGGTCACCGCGCTGTAAATTTCCATCAGGTTGTTGATGCCATCCTTGCCCTCGGCGTAGTGCACCCGGGCCTCGCTGTCGGTAACGGCCCGCTTGAACTTCCGCAGGATAGTAGCGGCGTCGTCCTTAAGCGAAATAAAAGCGTTCTGGTTTTCGTCCGACTTGGACATCTTTTTGGTAGGATCCTGCAAGGAGCGCACCCGCGCGCCCGTCTTCATGATGTAGGGCTCCGGCACCGTGAACACCCCGCCGTAATGGCCGTTGAAGCGCGCGGCAATGTCCCGGGTCAGCTCCACATGCTGCTTCTGATCCGCCCCCACCGGCACGTAATCCGGCTGATACAGCAGGATGTCCGCCGCCATCAGCGCGGGGTAAGCGAACAGCCCCAGCGTCACATTATCCGCATGCTTGGCCGATTTGTCCTTGAACTGGGTCATCCGGGCCATCTCGCCGTACTGGGCGTTGCAGGACAGCAGCCAGGTCAACTCGGCATGGGCCGGCACCTGGGACTGCACGAAAATCAAGCTCTTATCCGGATCCAGGCCGATGGCCAGCAGCAGCGCAAACATCTCAGTCGTCTGGGCGCGCAGCTTGGCCGGCTCCTGACGGACCGTGATGGCGTGCAGATCCGCCACCGCGTAAGCGCAGTCGAATTCCTCCTGCATCGTCACCCAGTTGCGCAGCGCCCCGAGATAGTTGCCCAGGGTGGGCACGCCGGTGGGCTGGATGCAGCTCAGCGCCCGTTTTTTGCGCGGCGCGGTCGTTTCCATGGTATGTTCCATACTTCCAAAACCCCTTTATATCTGTGGTGTCAATTCCGGTATTCCCTGGCAAGCTCGCCCAGCTGGACACAGCCGCGCTCCATCGCCTCCACCGTGGGGGTGGAGAAGTTGACGCGGAAGGAGGAGCAGGGCAGACCTTCATCCACCAGGAAGGCGGAGCCCGGCACCACGGCGACCTTGCGCTCTTTGACGGCGCGGGTGCAGAATTCCGGCATCGAAATCCGCTCAGGCAGGGTGCACCAAACAAACAGGCCGCCGGTCACCGGCTGATAGGTAACGCCGGCCGGCGCCAGATATTCGTCGATGTAGCGGCACATGGCCCGCGCCCGTTCCCGATAGAGATCCTGCAGGGCCTTCAAATGCGCCTCGTAGTCGTATGCCGCCATGAACCGCTCGCAGATCATCTGGGACAGGATGCCGGTGTGCACGTCCTCCCCCTGCTTGCAGACGATCATTTTCTGCACCACCGGGGCCGGCCCGATGGCGTAGCCCACCCGCAGCCCGGGCGACAGCACCTTGGAGAAGCTGCCCGCGTACAGCACCAGCCCGTCCTCGTCCATCGACTTAATGGACGGGATATACGCGCCCTCGAAGCGGAGATCCCCGTAAGGGTTATCCTCCAGAATCAGCACCTGATACTTTTTGGCCAGCGCCAGCATGGCCTGGCGCTTCTCCAGGCTCATGGTGATGCCGGAAGGGTTCTGAAAATTGGGGATGGTATAAATGAACTTAACGTTCTCGTTGGTTTTCAGCGCGTCCTCCAGGGCGTTCATATCCATGCCGTCGCTCTCCATCGGCACGCCGACCAGCCGGGCGTTCATGGAGCGGAAGGCGTTGAGAGATCCGATAAAGCTTGGGGCCTCGCAGAGCACCACGTCCCCCTTGTTGCACAGGGCCTTGACCGCCAGCCCCATCACCTGCTGGGCGCCGGAGGTCACCAGCAGCACGTCGCCGTCCCGGCCGACGTTGTGCTTTTCCTTCATATACGCGCTCAGCCGCTCCCGCAGGGCCGGATAGCCCTCGGTCAGGCTGTATTGCAGCGCGTCGATGGGATGCTCGCTGAGAATCCTCGCCGTGATTTCCTGCACCGCCTCCACGGGAAACGCTTCCGGCGCGGGGTTCCCCGCCGAAAAGGGGATGACCGCCGGATCCGACGAATATTTCAGGATTTCTCGAATCGCCGAAGGCTTCAGGTTCTGCACCCGTTCGGCAAAGGCATAGTTCATACCGATTCCTCCATTTTTCAGCGGCAAGCGTTTTTCCAGCCGCTGCCGACAAAGCTTTCTGTGTGGTAACCCTTTTATCTTACCATCATCGATTGACATTTTCAACTAAAAATTGTAAAGTAGAAAGGAATACATCCCAGTGAAAGGACCATCGACATGACGACATTGGAAAGTCTGGCCGCGGCCATGTTTCCCGCCATCACCCACACGCCGGAGGATTACGAGGCCATGTATCCGCCCCGCGCGCTGAAGGAGGGTGCCCGGGTCACCCGCATTGCTCCCAGCCCCACCGGGTATCTGCATCTCGGCGTGTTTTTCACCGCCATGGTCAACCGGCTGACCGCCAGCGCCTCCGACGGGGTGTTCTATTTCCGCCTGGAGGACACCGACAAAAAGCGGGAGGTGGCAGGCGGCGCGGAGGATATTCTCACCGGCCTGAATGCCTACGGCCTGACCATCGACGAGGGCTTTGTCGCGCCCGGCGAGGTGCGGGGCGCTTACGGCCCGTATCAGCAGAGCGAACGGGTGGCCATCTACCAATGCTACGTCAAGTCCCTGGTGGAAAAGGGGCTGGCCTACCCCTGCTTCTGCACCGAGGAGCAGCGGCAGGCGGTCCGCGAACAACAGGAGGAGGCCAAGCAGCGCACCGGCTACTATGGGGCCTACGCCCCCTGCCGCTCCCTTTCGCCCGAGGAGGCGCTCGAACGGGTGCGGGCGGGCGCGTCCTACGTGGTGCGGCTGCGCTCCCCCGGCAGCGAGGAAAACCGCGTCAAATTCGACGATATGATCAAGGGCACCATCGAGATGCCGGAGAACGACGAGGATTTGGTGCTGCTTAAATCGGACGGCGTGCCTACCTATCACTTTGCCCACGCCGTGGACGATCATCTCATGCGCACCACCCACGTCATCCGGGGCGACGAGTGGATTTCCTCCGTGCCCAAGCACCTTCAGCTGTTCCGTCTGCTGGGCTTCAAGCCGCCGAAATACGCCCACGTCAGTCCCATTATGAAGGAGGAGAACGGCGGCAAGCGCAAGCTGTCCAAGCGCAAGGATCCGGAGGCGGCCATGCACTTCTACGCCGAGCAGGGCTATCCGGCCGACAGCGTACTGGAATACCTGCTGACCATCGCCAACAGCGATTTTGAGGATTGGCGGCGGCGCAATCCCGGCGAGCCCCGCAGCCGCTTCCCCTTCAACCTGAAAAAAATGAGCGTGTCCGGCGCCCTGTTCGATATGGACAAGCTGGACGATGTGAGCAAAAACGTCATCGCCTTTATGGACGCGCCCACCGTCGCCGGATATATCCGCCGCTGGGCGGCACAATATGATCCGGAGTTTTCCGCTTTGCTGGAAAGCGATCCGGTCTATGCCGAAGGCATCTTCGCCATCGATCGCGGCGGCAGCAAGCCCCGCAAGGACATCGCCAAATGGAGCGACGCCAAGGAATACGCCGCCTATTTTTACGACAGCCTGTATCAGCGCGCCTTCGACCTGCCGGAAAATATCGCCCCGGCGGACGCCACCGCTATCCTGGAGGCGTATGCGGCGGTTTACGATCCCACTCTCGACAAGCAGGCCTGGTTCGACGCGGTCAAGGCCATGTGTCCCTCCCTCGGGTTCTGCCCAGAGGTCAAGGAGTACAAAAAGAATCCGGAGGGCTATAAAGGGCACGCCGGGGACGTCAGCACCGTCCTGCGCATCGCGGTGACGGGCCGCCGCAACACCCCCGACCTCTGCGCCATCATGCGGCATCTCGGCAAGGAGCGGGTTATCGCCCGCCTCCGGGAAGCCGCCGACGCCTATAGAAAATAAAGGCCGCCCGCGGCCTCAAGGACAGGAGTTCCATAACCATGTCGGAAGAAACAGTCAAAACGCCGGAATCCAGCAATTTCATTGAAGACATCATCCGCGAGGAGCTCGCGGAGGGCGGCCGCTGTCATGGCCGCGCCATCCAGACCCGTTTTCCCCCCGAGCCCAACGGCTACCTGCATATCGGTCACGCCAAGGCGCTGTGCATCGACTTCGGCATGGCGGAAAAGTTTGGCGGCGAATGCCATCTGCGCATGGACGACACCAACCCCACCAAGGAAGACGTAGAATACGTGGACGCCATCCAGGAGGACATTCACTGGCTGGGCTACGACTGGGGCAAGCATTTCTACTACGCCTCCGATTATTTTGAGAAGATGTATGAGCTGGCGGTCGGCCTCATTCGTAAGGGGCTCGCCTACGTCTGCCAGCTGACCCCCGAGCAAATGCGGGAAAACCGGGGCGACCTGTCCCGCCCGGCGGTCAGCCCCTACCGGGATCGCCCGGTGGAGGAAAGCCTCGACCTTTTCGCCCGGATGCGGGCCGGGGAATTCCCGGACGGCTCCATGACCCTGCGGGCCAAAATCGACCTGGCCAGCGGCAATTTCAACATGCGCGATCCGGTCATCTACCGCATCAATCACGCCCACCATCATCGTCAAGGGGACAAATGGTGCGTCTATCCCATGTACGATTTCGCCCACCCCATCGAGGACATGCTCGAAGGGATCACCCACTCCCTCTGCTCCCTGGAGTTTGAGGATCACCGCCCGCTGTACAACTGGGTGGTGGAGCATGTGGATCTCGAGGCGGATCCCCGGCAGATTGAGTTCGCCCGCCTGAACATCAACTACACCGTCATGTCCAAGCGCAAGCTGCGCCAGCTGGTGGAGGACGACTATCTCACCGGCTGGAACGACCCCCGAATGCCCACCCTGTCCGGCCTGCGCCGCCGGGGCTATACCCCCGCTTCCATCCGCAATTTCATTGAGCGTGTGGGGGTGTCCAAGGTGTTCAGCGTGGTGGACGTGGCCCTGCTTGAGCACTGCCTGCGGGAGGATTTGAACCTAAACGCCCCCCGGGCCATGGCCGTGCTCCGCCCCCTGAAGCTGACCATCGTCAACTATCCGGCGGATACCACCGAGACCTTCTCCATAGAGAACAACCCTGCCCGTCCGGACAGCGGCACCCGCCCCGTCTCCTTTTCCCGCACCCTGTGGGTGGAGCGGGACGATTTCATGGAGGAGCCGGTCAAGGGCTATTTCCGCCTGTTCCCCGGCAATGAGGTACGCCTGAAGTCGGCCTACGTCGTCAAATGCACCGGCTGCGTCAAGGACGAGGCCGGTAACGTGGTGGAGGTTCTAGCTGAATACGACCCCGAAACCCGCGGCGGCAACACCCCCGACGGCCGTAAAGTCAAGGGCACCATCCACTGGGTAGACGCGGAGACGGCGGCGGAGGCGGAGGTGCGGCTGTATGCTTCGCTGTTCACCGAGGCCGATCCGGAGGGGGGCGAGGAGGACTTCCTCGCGTGCCTCAACCGCGACTCTCTTGAAACCCTGACGGGGTGCAAGGTGGAGGCGGATTTGGCCTGTGCGGCCGCTCCGCAGGCTTTTCAGTTCCTGCGGCTGGGCTATTTCTGCGTGGACAATGTGGACAGCCGGCCGGGACATCTGGTGTTTAACCGCTCGGTTTCCCTCAAGGACAGCTTCAAAAAGGGCTGATTTTTTAGCCTAAAAACGCTCTGCCGCGCTTTTTTCGCACGGCAGAGCGTTTTCTTTGCGACAAAAAGGAGGGAGCGCCGCGGCGCTCCCTCCTTTTTTGATCGTTCAGTCTTTCTTCAGCTGGTAGGACAGGGTCATCAGGCTATCGCCCAGATGGACGTTCTCCACCACCAGGCCGGGATGATGATAGGTGATATCGTAATGGGAAAAATTCCAGAAGCCGCGGACCCCTTGGGCGATCAGCCGTTCCACCAGGGCGGGTGCGGCCTCCTTGGGGATACAGAGAATGGCCACCTGCGGGCTGCACCCGGCGCAGACCTCCTCCAGCTCGGCGGTGGGGCACACTGTCATGCCCCGCACCTTTTTGCCGATGACCGCGGGGGAATCGTCAAAAATCCCCACCAGCCGAATGCCCCGGTTTTCAAAATCCATGTGATTGGCGATGGCTTTCCCCATATTGCCGGCCCCCAGCAGCACGGTGTCCGACAGGGAGTCCATGCCGAGAATATGACCGATTTCCGTGTACAGCTGCTCGACCATGTACCCATAGCCCTGCTGGCCGAAGCCGCCGAAGCAGTTGAGATCCTGCCGGATCTGGGAGGCGGTCAGCCCCATCCTCTGGGACAGCTCCCGGGAGGAAATCCGGGTAACGCCGTTTTCCTTCAAGTCATACAGGAACCGGTAATACCGGGGCAGGCGGCGCACCACCGACATGGAAATGTATTCGCTTTTTGCCATACTACCACCCCTTCTCTAAAACAGCTGGGCGTCTCATCCGTTTTGATTGCGGGTATAGTCCAGCAGGCCGCCGGCCAGCAGCATCTCCACCTGGCGGCGGGAGAAGGCGGCGTTCAGGGGGAAGCTCTCCCCCGTCGTGCGGTTTTCGAGCGTCACGTCCTTGCCCTGCTCCAGGCAAGCGCGCACGTCGGGCAGGACGATGTCGTCCATGAGGGAAATCCGGTCGTAATCCGCCTCATTCTTAAAGGTCAGAGGCAGGATGCCGGCGTTGATGAGGTTCGCCACATGGATGCGGGCGAAGGACTTGACAATGACGGCCTTGATGCCCAGATACAGAGGCGCCAGGGCCGCGTGTTCCCGGGAGCTGCCCTGCCCGTAGTTGGATCCGCCGATGATGATCCCCTTCCCCTGTTTCTTGCAGCGGGCGGGGAATTCCTCGTCGCAGCGCACGAAGCAATGCTCCGAAATGGCGGGGATATTGGACCGCAGGGGCAGGATTTTGGCCCCGGCGGGCATGATATGGTCGGTGGTGATATTGTCCCCCACCTTGAGCAGCACCGGCGCTTCCACCGTCTCGGGCAGGGGCGCGGTTTTGGGGAAGGGCTTGATGTTGGGGCCGCGGACGATTTCCACCGCGTCCATATCGGCCTCATCGGCAGGGGGCACGATCATATTGTCGTTGATGAGGAAGCGCTCGGGCAGGGTGACGACGGGGGCCTCGCCCAGGGTGCGGGGATCGGTCAGCACGCCGGTGAGGGCGGAGGCCGCCGCCACCTCGGGGCTGACCAGATAGACTTGGGCGTCGGCGGTGCCGGAACGGCCCTCAAAATTGCGGTTGAAGGTACGCAGGGAGATGCCGCCGGAGTTCGGCGACTGGCCCATGCCGATGCAGGGGCCGCAGGCGCATTCCAGAATCCGGGCGCCCGCCGCGATGAGGTCGGCCAAAGCGCCGTTTTCAGCCAGCATGTTATACACCTGCTTGGAGCCGGGGGCGATGGAGAGGCTGACATCCGGGTGAACAGTCTTGCCCTTGAGGATGGCCGCCACCTTGAGCATATCCATCAGCGAGGAGTTGGTGCAGGAGCCGATGCAGCACTGGTTAACCGGCAGGGGGCCGAGATCCTCCACCGCCTTCACGTTGTCGGGAGAATGGGGGCAGGCGGCCAGGGGACGCAGGGAGGACAGGTCGATATCCACCACCTCGTCGTACACCGCGTCGGCGTCGGCGCTCAGCTCCATCCAATCCTGCTCCCGGCCCTGGGCCTTCATGAACGCCCGGGTCACGTCGTCGGAGGGGAAAACCGAGGTGGAGGCGCCCAGCTCGGCACCCATGTTGGTGATGGTGGCCCGTTCCGGCACGGAAAGGGTCTTGACCCCTTCCCCGCCGTATTCGATGATTTTGCCCACGCCACCCTTGACGGACAGGAGACGGAGCACCTCGAGAATGACGTCCTTCGCCGCTACCCAGGGCCGCAGACGGCCGGTCAGGTTGACCCGCACCATCTTGGGCATGGAGATGTAGTAGGTGCCGCCGCCCATGGCCACGGCCACGTCCAGGCCGCCCGCGCCGAAGGCCAGCATGCCGATACCGCCACCGGTGGGGGTATGGCTGTCCGACCCGATGAGGGTTTTACCGGGAATGCCGAACCGCTCCAGATGCACCTGATGGCAGATGCCGTTGCCGGGGCGGGAAAAATACAGGCCGTGCTTTTTGCATACCGACTGGATATAGCGATGGTCGTCGGCGTTTTCAAAGCCGGTTTGCAGGGTATTGTGATCGATATACGCGACCGATCGCTCGGTCTTTACGCGAGGCACGCCCATGGCTTCAAATTCCAGGTAAGCCATGGTACCGGTGGCGTCCTGTGTCAAGGTCTGGTCGATCTTCAAACCGATTTCGCTGCCGGGAACGGACATGTCGCCGCTGACCAGATGCGAACGAATCAGCTTTTGCGCAATGGTGTCTCCCATGGTCATCCACTCCTAAAGGTTGTTATCTTCTCTATTATGAAGGATTGTAGCAAATTTGTCAATCTTTCCGGACCGAAAAAATGGAGGCACCCCTCCCTTGCTATGTCCTATCGAGTACAGCGTTGGTATGCGGGGTATTACCCCGCGCTCCTTTCGCGCCTAAGCCGCGCCCGCCCCCCGTCTTTCTTTTTCGTGCGTGAAAAAGAAAGACGGGGAAGAAAGAAAAAGCCTACTGGTACCTTTCCGGCGGGGGGAGGCCGACATTGTGCCTCGCGGCGAGCCCTGTGTCGCTGCGGACTTCGAGCCCATAGAAGAGATATGGAGTTTTTAGACCCCGTGTCGCCACAGGTACGCCCGCTAATGCCCATGCGGATGCAGCGTTCTGCTTATTACCGGCCCCGCCTCGTTTTTACGTAGCCACACGTTGCGGAAGTTGGGCGACCAACTCCCCTGGGGCTGCGCTGCGGGAGGAGAACAGGGAGACAAGGGGGGACGCTCTGCCTCGGCCGGTCTCGCCGGCTTAGGCCGCCGAGCCCATACGGGATCCGGAGGAGGGGGCAGCAGGTGAGAGAGCGTCGTGGTTTTCCACCTCATCCGTCGGCTAATGCCGCCACCTTCCCCTCGAGGGGAAGGCTTGGCTCGCCGCTGGTTTTAGGAGAGGACGGAGAATAGCGCACTTTCTTGATGGATAGGGCTCAGCGTCGTAAGGCGGTGAGACCATACTGAATTGTACAATTTGGGTACGTACCCAGGTATACTACGCGCGTCAGCGCGCTCGTAGCGCGGGAAAAGGACACGCTTCCCGGCAGATAGGCGCTGTTGCGAACTATAGCGCCGAATATTTTTCAGGATGTATTTCCTACATGGGGGGTGAAGAACGGGGCGCAGCCTCGTTCTTCCAGTGGGGGTCTCCCCCACGGCGCGATCGCAATCTCTAGTGGATAGGACAGAAAAATTCGACGTGTCCTTTTCCCGTGCGTCTGTTGGATAAGGCTTTTTCTTTCTCCCCCCTCTTTCTTTTTCACACACGAAAAAGAAAGAGGGGGTGCGGGAGCGGCACCGGCACAATAGGAGTACAAATTCCTACCCCGCATACCTACACAAAACCCGATAGAGCCATATATCCACATAGAAAAAAGAGCGCCCCGTAAGGCGCTCTATTTCTTCTCGTGTTTGGGAAAGCGATCCATCAGCTCCTGGAACAGCTGCCGATCTTTCGGCTGCAGCTTTCGAAAGCCCTGAACAAAGCGGCGTTCCTCCGGGTGAATGAGATGGGTGTCTTCTCCTGGATAAGGATCGGGGTTATCGGTAAAGCCTATGAGATAGTCCACGGAAACTTGAAAATAGGAGGCAAAAGTCTTAAGAGTCTCCAGATTTGGCAAACGCTTCCCGTTTTCATAACCGCTTAAAGTGGAAATAGAAATAGATAACTCCCTGGCAAAGCGTTGTCTGGATATATTTTTTTCACAGCGTAATTCCCGCAAACGCAGCATGCAATCACCTATTCAAAACGTGTTATATTCACACTAACATAACGCATATTGAATTATTTTCAGAAACGAGCTATTATATTCGTTAATGGGTTCAAAATGAAACGATTGTTAGGAGGCTTATAAATGATGACCTATCAAGAAATCCTGGATTACGCCGCGTCTCACGGCTTTGATATACCGGCGGATTGCCGCCGCCTCATCCGCCAACTGTCCGCCCTTTTTCTGGTGGACGAGGGTGAGCGCCTGCGCCTGTATGGGGCCAAGCGGGAGGGCGCGTCCACCTGGGGGGCGCAATATGGCTTTACTTTTTATCGAGATAACCCCCCGGTGTGCTGGTCGGACCTCCTGCCCGCCGCCGATACGGTTTGCCCGCCCGCCGTTTGCATCTTTTGCGGAAAGGCGGCCGATGGCGTGCTGCATCGCGGCAAATGGATATGCCTGGAGTGTCAAAAGGCCATTTCCGAAGAGATTTTATAGACTATGCTGCCAAAATGCGCTATACTGTGCCTATAACGGCCGGTATGGCGCGTTTTTTCTGGAGGTGATCCGGGTGGAGCCCATCGGCCTGTATATCCATGTGCCCTTCTGCCTGTCCAAATGCCCCTACTGCGATTTTTATTCCTACGCGGCCTCCAACGAGGCCATGGACGCCTATACGGCGGCGGTGGAGCGGGCCCTGGCGGATTGGGCCGCCCGGATCGGCGCGCAGGCGGACACCCTGTATATCGGCGGCGGCACCCCCTCCCTGCTGGGCGGCGCCCGGCTGGCCCGCCTGGTGGAGGCCGCCCGCCGGGGCTTCGGCCTGCGGGACGCGGAGATCACCCTGGAGGCCAACCCCGCTGACGATTTGGACGAAACTCTGCGGGCCTTTGCCGCCGCCGGCGGCAGCCGCCTTTCCCTGGGGATGCAGTCCGCCGATCCGGACGAGCTGCGGCTCCTTGGCCGCCGGCATACCACCGCCGACGTGGAGCGCGCCGTCCGGGACGCCGTGCGGGCAGGGCTCGATAACCTGTCCCTCGACATGATGCTGGGCCTGCCCGGCCAGCGGCCGGAAACCGTCGAGCGTTCGGCCGCCGTCTGCCGGGAGCTGGGGGCGTCCCACGTCTCGGCCTATCTGCTGAAGATCGAGCCGGGCACCCCCTTTGCCACCCGGGAGCTGTGTCTGCCGGACGAGGACGGCGCGGCCGATTTGTATCTGGCCGCCGCCGGGGCGCTGGAAGCCCGGGGCTACGCCCAGTATGAGATCTCCAATTTTTCCCGCCCCGGCCGGGAGAGCCGGCACAATTTGAAATACTGGGATTTGCAGCCCTATCTGGGAATAGGCCCGGCCGCCCATTCGCTGCTATCTGGCCGCCGCTTTGCCTATCCCCGGGATACGGCCGCCTTTCTCCGGGGGGAGCCCCCGGTTTCCGAGCAGCCGGCGGGCCGGGAAGCCGCCATCAGGGAGAACAGCCCGGAGGAATACCTGATGTTGCGCCTGCGGCTGACCGCCGGCCTGCGGGCGGACGGCTTTGCCGCCCGTTTCGGGTTCCCCCTTCCCGCCCGCTGGCGTCAGCGGGCGGCCCGCCTGCCCGCCGCGCTGGTGACGGCGGACGCGGAGGGCATCCGCCTGACCCGGGAGGGCTTCCTGGTTTCCAACGCCGTCATCGCTCGACTGCTGGACGACGAATAACGCAAAAGGAGGCGGGCGGCTTCTCCCGGGCCGAAATCGCGGAGGGGCTGGCGGATGTCCACCGCCTCTATGACGCCTGGCGCGCAAACACAAAGGCCTAAAAAATTTTTTAAAGACTGTTCATACAAATTTGCCAAGAACTTGGTACACTGTAATTCATAGGGAAACCAAAGGAGGATACCATCATGGCCGGTGGACTGAAAATCATGGTCGTCGACGACGACAGCAACATCTGTGAGCTGCTCAGGCTGTATCTCGAAAAGGAAGGCTTCGAGGCGATCATCGCCCCCAACGGCGCCAAGGCGCTGGAGATGTTTGACACGGAAAAGCCGGATCTCATGCTCCTGGACGTGATGATGCCCCAGCTGGACGGCTGGCAGGTGTGCCGCGAGATCCGCAAAAAGTCCGCCTGCCCCATCATTATGCTCACCGCCAAGGGCGAGGTGTTCGACAAGGTGCTGGGCCTGGAGCTGGGGGCCGATGACTATGTGGTCAAGCCCTTCGAGACCAAGGAGGTCATCGCCCGCATCAAGGCCGTCCTGCGCCGCAGCGGCGCGGCGGATCAGAAAAAGACCAAGGAAGTCAGTTACGACGGGCTGTACATCAACATGGAAAATTACGAGCTGCGGGTGCGCGGCAAGCAAATTGATACCCCGCCCAAGGAGATGGAGCTCATCTATCATCTCGCCAGCAACCCCAACCGGGTCTACACCCGGGATCAGCTGCTTGATGAGGTGTGGGGCTTCGAATACTATGGCGACAGCCGGACGGTGGACGTCCACGTCAAGCGGCTGCGCGAGAAGCTGGACGGCGTGTCCGATCAGTGGACGCTGAAAACCGTCTGGGGCGTGGGATATAAGTTCGAGGTCAAGGACGGCGCCGCAGGCTGACCGATTCTTCCAGGCCGGCTGGAGTAAGAAAGGACATGATTCGGAGCATGTTCAAAAGCATTTTTTCCAAATATTTTACCGTCATGTCCCTGGTGATTGTCGTCAGCTTCCTGGCCATGGGCGGCATGCAGCTGTTGTTTTCCACCCAGTATTGGATGGATGAAAAGCGCACCCTGCTCATCGACAACGCCGACGACATCGCCAAGCACACGGCGGTCAACACCTTTCAGGTGAGCACCGACGCCAACGGGAAAAAGCAGTACGCCATCCAGGACGACACCCTGGCCCCGGTGCTCAACCTGCTGTCCACCGCTATCCAGTCCCAGGTGCTGATTACGGATAACGGCGGCAAGGTGCTCATCTGCTCGGAGGGCAGCTCCTGCTCCCATGTCAGCGGCACGGTGCCCCTGGCGGATGTGCAGGGCAAGACGGACGATCAGGGCCATTTCTTCACCGTCGGGACGCTGGGCGACCTGTACGGCGCGCGGATGTATACCGCCGGCGCCCCCATCCGGGCCACCGACACCGGCGTGGTCATCGGCTACGTGTTTGCCTCCACGCCCGCCGACGGCATGGGCGCGTATATTCTCAACAACCTGCAGGTGTTTCTCCTCTCCGCCCTGGGCGTGCTGACCTTAACCTTCATCGTGCTGTACGCCATGACCCACCGGATGGTGCGCCCTCTGCGCCAGATGGCGGCCGCCACCCGCAGCTTCGGTAACGGGGATTTCAGCTATCGCATTCCGGTGCACGGCAAGGACGAGGTGGCCGAGCTGGCTACCGCCTTGAACGCCATGGCGGTGTCCCTCTCCTCGGTGGAGGGGATGCGCCGCAGCTTCGTGGCCAACGTGTCCCATGAGCTGAAAACCCCCATGACCACCATCGCCGGGTTCATCGACGGCATTCTGGACGGCACCATTCCGGATGAAAAACGGAATTATTATCTGAAAATCGTGTCCAACGAGGTCAAGCGGCTGTCCCGCCTGGTGCGGTCGATGCTGGATTTGTCCCGCATCGACAGCGGGGAGCTGAAAATCAACCCTGTGCGCTTCGATATGACCGAGGTGGTATGCACCGCCCTGCTCTCCTTCGAGCGGCGCATCGACGAAAAACGCATCGATATCGTCGGCCTGGAGGACTGCCCCCGCATGGAGGTGCAGGGCGATTTCGACCTGCTGGGCCAGGTGCTGTACAACCTGCTGGACAACGCCGTGAAGTTCACCAATGAGGGCGGCACCATCGCCATCCATCTGGAGAAAAAGGACGGCCGCGTCTACTGCGCCGTGCGCAACAGCGGCGAGGGCGTGCCCTCCCATGAGATGCCCCGCCTGTTCGAACGGTTTTATAAGAGCGATAAATCCCGCAGCCTGGATAAAAACGGTGTGGGCTTGGGATTATATATCGTGAAGACCGTCATCAATCTCCACCAGGGAGAGATTATGGTGCGGTCGGTGGAAGGGGAATACACGGAATTCGCCTTCTGGCTCCCCGATCCCGACGGGGCGGAGCTGCCAAAAAAGCCCGCCGACAACGTGAAAAAAGGCGGAAGTTTATAATTTCCGTACGCTTTCTTCAACAAATCGACACAATCTCCCGGTACAATAGACCCGTACAAAACGGCCCACCATCCTGAAAGGTATGTGATGCATATGTCCAACTGGTTCGACGACGATAAAAAACAGGAGCAGCAGCCCCTGATCACGCCGCCTCCCGCGGGCTTTGCGCCCGACGAGACGGCCGCGCCCGCCGACGTCTCCTCGCCGGAGGAACCCGCCGCCCCGGCGGAGCCGGCCCCGCAGGAGCCAGCCGGCGAAACCCCGGCCGCCGGCTGGCAGCGCGGCGATTCCGCCGCCTATACCGGCGCACCCGTCACCCCGCCCGCCCAGCCGGCGGCCCCCACGTATTCCTGGGGCGCCTCCTACACCCCTCCGGCGCAGAGCGAGCCGAACAACGGCCCGATCCCGCCCGCGGGCCATTCCGCTCCCGGCTATCAGCCGCAGAGCGGTTATAACCCCTACGGCTGGAACGCGGCGCAGACCCCGCCTCCGGGCAAACCGCCCAAGAAAAAGCGGAACAAATCCAACATCGTCATCGCGGCCTTGGCCGTGATTTGCGGGGCGACCATCATCACCCTGTCGGTGCTGCTCGCGCTGTCCATGGACAAGAAAGGCGGCCTGCCCACCACATCGGGCGGCGGAGGCGGCACCACCTCCACCACGGAGAATCCCAACGCCCCCACTCTCAACTTCTCTGACGCCGACGTCAAGGACGGCGGCCTGACCAGCAAGGAAATCATCGATAAGAACCTGAATTCCACCGTGGTCATCAGCATGTATGAGAACGTGACCTCCGGCGGCTTCTACGGCGGCACCACCAGCGAACAGCAGGCGGGCGGCGCCACCGGCATCATCATGACCAGCGACGGGTATATCATCACCAACTGGCACTGCGTCATCAACGAAAAAACCAACCGCCAGTTCGCCCGCATCCAGGTCACCACCTACGACGGCACCAAATATGACCAGGCCACGGTGATCGGCGCCGATAAAGATACCGACCTGGCCGTCATCAAAATCAACGCCGCCAATCTGAAAGCCGCCGAATTCGGCGACTCCTCCCAGCTGTCCATGGGCGACCGGGTGGTCGCGCTGGGCAACGCCGGCGGCTTGGAATGGTCCGCGAGCCAGGGCATCGTCTCCGGTACCGCTCGGGACGTGTATGACGACACCGGCTATTCCATCAAATGCCTGCAGACCGACGCCGCCATCAACCCCGGCAACTCCGGCGGCCCCCTGCTCAACAACCAGGGCCAGGTCATCGGCGTCAACTCCGCCAAAATCGTGGCCGAAGGCTACGAGGGTCTCGGCTTCTCCATCCCGATTAAGGAAGCCAAGGTCATCATCGACGATTTGCTCAAATACGGCTACGTCAAGGGCCGCGTCATGCTGGGTATCATGGGCAACGAGGTTGCCACTCCCGGCTACGAAGGCTTCATGATCAACTCCATCAACGAGGGATCCGTCCTCCAGGGCACTAAGGCCCAGGCGGGGGACATCATCACCCACGTCAACAAGGTGCGGGTTACCACCTACGCCGCCATGCGCACCGAGTTGACCAAGTACAACGTGGGCGACACCATCACCCTGACCCTCCTGCGGGTGGATAACCGCACCGGCAAAACCGTCTCCTTCGACGTGCAATGCGTCTTGGGCGAGAGCACCGGGGAATAATAGCTACAAACCAAAACGAGCAGCCGTCCGGAGGGCGGCTGCTCGTTTTTTGATTTCTGTATTTATTCCACGCCCCGCTTGTACAGGCCCCGCGTGATGCCGTCCATGACCGCGCCGCCCCGGTGGTAAGCCCGCGTCAGGTTTTCCACTTCCTCTGGGCTTTCGGTGGAAAAGTGCAGCAGCCAGAAGTCCAGCCGCGGCACCTCCTCCAGCCTGTCCGCCCAGTACAGCGGGACGGAATTGAGCAGCTCGGCGCAGCCTCCCGCGCAGGCCAGCGGGAACGTCACACCCCGGCGGTCTGTCAGGCCGCAGGCGGCGTTCGGCGCACCCTCGCAGTGCTGGCCGGCCGAGCGGCGGGGGCAGTTGCGGGTCAGCATCAGCGGCTGCCGTCCGTACACCAGCAGCCCGACGGGCAGGGGCCTGTCCGCCGCGAAGGCCGTCTGGCGGAAGGTCAGCTCCATGGACAGGGTGGCCGCCGCCAGCCCCCGATCGGCGAAAAAGGCCAGCGCCTCCCCGTTAGTGATATTCAGCCCGAAGCCGCCCACGGGCAGCAGCCCCGCCTCCCGGGCCAAATCGATGGTCCCCACGTTGCCGCACAGGGCGTACCGCGCCCCGGCCTGTGCCGCCCGCGCCAGCGCCCGCCGCGCCGCCTCCTCGGCCCCGAACAGCCCCCGGGGGATCTCCACCCCCAGCCTGCCGTCCTCCGCGTGCCGACGCAGCAGATCCTCCGGCACGGACAGCGGCAGGAACACCCGATCCGCCTCCCCCGCACCGGCCAGCTGATCCGGACGTGCCAGCCGGGCGATAAGCAGCGGCCGCGCCGGCTTATCCGCCAGCGCCGGCCGTCTTTCCGGCACCGCCTCCCGGTTGAAGGGGACCGGCCGCGGCCGCCCTCGTTCCTCCAGCAGCTGTTCCAGCGCCTGCCGCCGCATGGCGTTGAGCTGGGACAGCGGCAGGCTCAGCCCCTCGTCCATCCGGCAGTGCACGGCGGCGCGAAAGGGGGTGCCCCCCGTCTTGCCCAGCTGGGCGGCCGCCCGTTCCGCGTCCAGCGGGCGGTTCACCGCTGGCTGGGGCGGATCGCCCGCCACCGTGACGGTTCGTCCCTCGCCGTCCGCCGCCGTCAGCGTGGCTTCGTCGGCTGTCATGGCGAACGTCAGCGTCACCGGCACCCGGCCCGTCTCCTTGTCGTACAGCCGTTCCAGCCTGGACAGCACCGGGGCAGCGGCCTGCACGTCCTCCCGCCTCCGAGTGCCGAACATCCCGCCGCCACGCTGATCAGCGTAATAACCATCAGTAAAACCGGAGCGGGAAAATACTGCCTGTAAATCTCCTGAAAGCCCCGGGGCCGGCGCTTCCCCCCGCACCGCCGCTCGGTATACCGAGACTGCCGCCGCCACGTATTCCGGCCGCTTGAGCCGCCCCTCGATTTTCAGCGAGTCCACACCCAGCGCCGCCAGATCCGCGCCGTATGCCTGCAGGGACAGATCCCTTAGGCTGAGGGCCGCCTCTCCCTCCCGGGCGCGTCGCCCGCTGTCCGCCGGGACGAAGGGCAGCCGACAGGGCTGGGCGCAGAGTCCCCGGTTGCCGCTCCGCCCGCCCAGCATGGCGGACAGATAGCATTGCCCCGACACGCACATGCACAGCGCCCCGTGGACGAACACCTCCAGCTCGCAGCCCTGCCCCGCACAGGCGGCGATTTCGTCCCGGGACATCTCCCGCGCCAGCACCACCCGGGAGAATCCGCTATCCCGCAGAAACCGCACCCCAGAAGGGGTGTGACAGGACAGCTGGGTGGACGCATGCAGCGCCATGCCCGGCGCCGCCGCCCGGATTCGCCGGGCCAGCCCCACGTCCTGGACGATCAGCGCGTCCACTCCCAGCACACAGGCCTCCTCCGCCACCTTCAGGGCGGCGTGCAGCTCATCCTGCCGCACCAGGGTGTTGAGAGTCAGATGCACCGCCACCCCCCGGGCATGACAATAAGACACCGCCTCCCGTAAGGCGGCGGTGTCAAAGTTGTGAGCGCCCTGCCGGGCATTGAAGGCCGATGCGCCGAGATAGACCGCGTCCGCGCCGCAGCGCACCGCCGCCCGCAGCGCCTCGGGCGAGCCGGCCGGCGCCAGGATTTCTGGCAGCCGGTTCACTGGCCGCCTCCGACGGCCAGCTTCTTCTGCAGCTCCTGTATCTCCCGGCGCAGCCGCTCAATCTCCCGGTGAGAGCTGTCGGCCGCCTGGCGGTACCGGGCGTTGTCGTCCAGATAGTCCTTCATCTGCGCCCGCAGGTTGTCGGCGGTCTCCTCCGCTTTATTGGCCGCGTCCGCCTTGACCAGCGCGGTCATCACCGCCGCCATCACCAGGGTGATGCGGTCGTCGCTGTTCATCAGATTGCGCATTTCGGCGTCCAGCTGCGCGCCCAGCTCTTGTATGTAGCCCTCCGGCTCGTCGGTGGTAAAGGTATACTCCGACCCACAGATATTCAGCCGTACTTTATTGGTCATTCCCATTAAACTTGTCCTGCCTTTCCCGCGCGCCATGCGTCGTTTTTTTCATTATACCACAAGGCGGCGCGGAGCGTCGCCCTCCTTAGTCCGAAACGGCTTTGACCGTTTCGGAGTGGAAAAATGTTCTCTCAGGCGTCCAAAGGCTTGCGCTGCAAGGCTTTGGAGAACGCCGTG
>URCA01000032.1 GCA_900546265.1 uncultured Oscillospiraceae bacterium
CATCTTCTGCGAGATGGAGGACGGCTCCCAGGCCAACGCCATCTGCGATCAGATGCAGGCGTTTCTCGGCCTGTAGAAGCCGCGGTTTCCCGGGGCGCGTGGTATATTTTCCGCGCCCCTGCGCAACCTAATGCCACAGAAGTCCCGCACAGCGCGGACGGCTGCTGAACGAGATATCCAAGAACCCGATAGATCGATAGGAGGAAACACCATGAAACGCATTTTAGCCCTGGGCCTGTCCGCACTGCTGTGCGCTTCCTGCCTGGCCGGCTGCTCCAAAGACAAGGACGAGAGCAAACCTGGCGCGGGCAAGGTGACCCTGAAGGTGGTCACCCAGTTCGGCGGCGAGGATCCCGCCACCCCTGTGTTCGAGCAGCAGATCAAGGACTGGGAGAAAAAGACCGGCAACAAAATCACCAACGATTCCACCAAGGCGGACAACGTCTGGAAGGCGAAGGTGGTTGCCGACTTCAACACCGGCGCCGAGCCGGACGTGCTGTTTTTCTTCAATGGCGCGACGGCGGCCCCCATCCTCGACAAAATCGTGGATGTGGAAACAATTCAGCAGGTAGATCCCGATTACGGTAAAAACATCCGCGAATCGGTTATGAAATCCGCCAACAATGTCACCAGCGGGGGCAAATCCATGTCTGTGCCTATCAAGGGCTATGGAGAGGGCCTGTTCTGCAATGAGACCCTGTTCAAGCAGCACAACGTGCCCCTGCCCACCGACTGGGCCTCCCTGCTGAACGCCATCAACGTCTTCAAGTCCAAAAATATCATTCCCATTTCAGCCTCCCTGGGCGCCGAGGCCCACTATTATTTTGATCACCTGATCATGGCGGTGGGCGGCGCGAAAGCCATGAACGTCAACCCGAAGAGCGACGCCGAAATCCCGGAATCCTGGGTCAAGGGCTTAGGGCTGCTGAAGGTGCTGTACGACGCGGGCGCGTTCCCGGCGGATACCGCCTCCATGGCCAATACCGAAGCGCCCCTGTATTTCCGCAAGGGGGAAGCCGCCATGTATCTGGACGGCTCCTGGTTCAGCGTGGTGGATCCCGACGGTAAAACCGAGGGAGCCAAGGTGACCGCGGACGACGTCAAGGTGATTCCATTCCCCTCCTATACCGAGAGTGAAAACGAGCCCGGCACCATCCTGTCCGGCTTCTCCTCCGGCTGGTATATCTCCAAGAAATGCTGGAACGACGAGGCCAAGCGGAAAGCGGCCATCGACTTTGTGAAATACAACTCCAGCGACGAAGCCATCGTGAAATTCGTGGAGGCCGGCGGCGGCTTCGCGGCCTCCGACACGGCCAAGATGGACGAAAGCAAGATGACCGCCCAACAGAAGCAGTTCCTGCAGCTGCTCAAGGACGCGCCCGCCACCCCCATGGTGGCCCAGGACAACCTGGAGCGCCCGGCCTTTGAGGTGTATCTGGCCAACGCCACTAAGCTGGCCAAGGGCGAGACCACGCCCGAGGCGGTGCTCAAAGAGCTGGTCAAAAACAACAAATAACCCGGCGGCGCCTTCGGCGGGGGCGGGATGCGTCCCGCCCGCCGCCGGGCCCGTCCGGATGGAGGGCCGACGGCTTTTCCTTACATTTTATGCCTAGGCAGGATCGGGGGATTCCTTTGAAATCCAAAACCAAATCGGTGCAGCGCCCGGAGACGGTGGCGATGATCTATAAGCGCAAATGGCCGGCCGCCGTCTTTCTGCTGCCGGCTTTTGTGTTCATGGTCATTTTCCTGTTTTATCCGTTTATCCGCAACATCATCGATTCCTTTTTCAACGTCTCCCAGCTGGGCGCGCCTCACGGGGCGTTCATCGGGGCGGAAAACTATCTGAAAATCATCCCCGGGCTGGAAACCACGGATCCCAACATGGTCATCGCGGTGAAAAACACCCTGCTGCTCATGGCGTGCACCATCGTGTTTCAGGTAGGTATCGCCCTGGTGCTGGCCCTGATGGTGGATACGATTCAGAAGGGCTCCCAGGTGTTCCGCATCCTCTTCTTTTTCCCCATCGTGGTGTCCGCCACCGCCCTGGGCCTGCTGTTTAACCTGATGCTCATGACCCGCGGTCCTATCAACCAGCTTATCGAGTCCTTAGGGGGGACGCGGATCATTTTCAAGGAGCAGTACACCTTCTTAACCATGGCCATCCCAGTGGTATGGCAGTACGTGGGCTTCTACTTCGTCATCCTGGTCACCGGGCTGAACAACATCTCCGAGGACGTCAAGGAGGCGGCGGAAATCGACGGGGCCACCGGATTCAAACGGATCCGGTATATCACCCTGCCCCTGCTGCGCAACGTGCTGGTGACCTGCCTGACCCTGTCCATCACCGGCGCGCTCAAGGTGTTCGATCTGCCCTGGGTCATGTTCCCGCCCAACTTCGCGGACGCCTATCTGACCGGCACCTATATGTATTACCAGACCTTTCAGACCAGCAACGTGGACTATGCCGCCGCCATCGCCGTGTTCATCGTGGTGCTGGGCGTGGTGCTGTCTCAGCTGAGCAAGCTCGTGTTCCGCGAGAAGGATTATTAGAAAGGGGCGCCGTCATGAAAATCGGACGCAAGCGCATCTATCCCTCCCACGTCCTCATCTATATCCTGCTGAGTCTGTGGGCGCTGACCACGGTGTTCCCTTTCCTGTGGGTGCTGATAAGCTCCTTTAAAAACAAGGATATTATCCAAACCGACGCCTTCTCTCTGCGCTTCGCCCCCACCCTGGACAACTACGTCAAGACCTTCACCAAGCCGCCCCAGTCGGTATGGATGGCCTATTTCAACAGCATTCTCATCTCCGGCGTGGTGACGGTCCTGGTGGTGCTGCTGGCGGGCATGGCCGCTTTCGCCATGGTGCGCTACCGCTTCCGGGGCCGTCGGTTCCTCGATTCCCTGATCATCGCGAGCCTGATGTTTCCGGTCTTTTCCACCATCATTCCGGTGTTTCAGATGCTGTCCGCCATCAACGTGACCGACAGCCCCGTGGGCGTTATCCTGCCCCAGATAGCGGGCAACCTGTCCTTCGCCATGGTCATCCTCATGGGGTATATCCGCAGTCTGCCCGTGGATTTGGAGGAATCCGCCTTTCTGGAGGGCTGCAACGTCTTCCAGGTGTTTTACAAGGTGATTCTGCCGGTCTGCCGGCCGGCCTTCGCCACGGTGGCCATTTTCTCCTTCCTCTGGTCGTACAACGATCTGTTCACCCAGCTTTTTTTCCTGCGCAGTCCGGAGAAATGGACCATCACCCGCTTCCTCAACGAGGTCAGCAGCCAGTTCGGCACCGACTACGGCATGATGTGCGCGGTGGTGACGTTGATTTTCGTGCCGGTGATGATCGTCTATGTCTTCCTGCAGAAGAACATCATCAAGGGCCTGACCGCCGGCGCCATCAAGGGATAAAAAAGAGGAAGCCGGAAGGCTTCCTCTTCTTTATGAGGTGCGGCATCCCGCCGTACCTATGCCGAAAACACCGCTAAAAAAGGAAGCCCGCGGGCTTCCTTTTTTCCGTTATTCGATGCTGATGAAGTAATAATATACCGGCTGCCCGCCGTTTACCAGCGTGATGTCCACGTTGTCGCCGATTTTGGCGCGGATGCCGTCCCGCACCACTTCGGCCTGCTCTTCGGTGACGCCTTCGCCGTAGATGATGGTGGCGAAGCTCACGTCCTTGCCGCCCAGCTTGCGGGCGTTGATGAGGCTCTTGGCCAGCTTGACAGCCGCGTGCTGCACGTCGTCGTCGGTGAAGACCACCTTGCCGCCGTCCAGAGCCAGGATTTCGCCTTCTTTGATGGTGTGGCCGCCGTACTCGCTGTCCCGGGCGGCAAAGGTCACCGAACCGGTGGACACGTTGTCCGCGGCCTTCATCATTTCGATGAGGTTTTCCTCCACGTCCGCGTCTCCGGAGAAGCTGAGCATCGCGGAGATACCCTGGGGGATGGTGCGGGTGGGCAGGACGTGAACCGTCCGATCGGCCAGAGGCACCGCCTGCTCGGCGGCGAGAATGATGTTCTTGTTGTTGGGCAGCACATAGACCACCTTGGCCGGGGTGGCCTGGATGGCATTCAGAATGTCGTCGGTGGAGGGGTTCATGGTCTGGCCGCCTGACACCACCTGGTCGCAGCCCAGGTCACGGAACAGGCTGCCCAGCCCGTCGCCCGCCGCCACGGCCACAAAGCCGTACTCGTTTTCCGGCTCTACCCGGGGCAGGGGCGCCGGCTGCTCGACGCCGGCTTCCTCCACCCAGCCGGCGTTGGCGTGCTGGATGCGCATGTTCTCCACCTTGACGGTTTCGAACTGGCCGTACTGTATCGCCTCGGACAAGGCTTTGCCCGGGTCGTTGGTGTGCACATGCACCTTGATGATGTCGTCGTCGTCCACCACGACCACACAGTCGCCGATGGATTCCAGATAAGCCCGCAGCCGCAGCGGATCCCGGTCGTTCCCTTTATCACGTGCAACGATATACTCGGTGCAGTATGTAAAGGTGATGTCGGCGTCGAAGGATCCGGCGGCGCTGACGGCCTTTACAGCGGATGCAGTTTTTTCCTCAGCGTCCCCGGCGACGATTTCCCCGCCATTGAATACGTCGAGCATGGCGCGCAGGATGATACACAGGCCTTGTCCGCCCGCGTCCACCACGCCTGCTTTCTTCAGCACAGGCAGCAGCTCGGGGGTACGCTGCAGGGAAGCGTCTGCTTCGTCGCAGATGGCCGCCCAGACCGTTTCAGGGGAGGGATCCTTCTCCGCGGCCTGCCGGCCCTTGTCGGCGGCTTCCCGGGCCACGGTGAGGATGGTGCCCTCGGTGGGCTTCATGACCGCCTTATAGGCGGCCTCCACCCCGAGCGTCAGGGCTGCCGCCAGATCGGCCCCATCGGCTTCCTGCCGGCCCTTGAGCCCTTTGGAGAAGCCCCGGAACAGCAGGGACAGGATGACGCCCGAATTGCCCCGCGCGCCCCGCAGCAGAGCGGAGGACGCCGTGTCGGCGGTTTCGCTGACCGTGGGATTGTCCAGGCGGGCCAGCTCCCGCGCCGCGGCCGTGATGGTCATGGACATATTGGTGCCGGTGTCCCCGTCGGGCACCGGGAAAATGTTCAGCTCATCGACCGACTGCTTGGCGTTCGACAGCGTATGGGCCGCGGAAATCATCGCGTCCCGGAGCAGTTTACCTTGTATCAATATTAAGCAACTCCCTTGCAGGTGGCTCCCCCGGCATGCGCCGCAGGCACACACCGAATTATTCCGACTTCATGCCGTCGACGAACACGTTGACCTTGCGCACCCGCAGGCCGGTGGCTTCCTCGACGGTATAACGCACCTTGTTGACGATGCTCTTAGCGATGGCGGATATGTTCATCCCGTAAATCACAGAGATATGCAGGTCGACAATCAGCCGATCCCCTTCGCCGCGCACCCGGATGCCGTCGTCGGCGTAAGAGCGTTTGGAAAACACGGAGCGCAGCCCCTGCTTGGGGCCGCTCTTGACCATGCCCGCCACACCGTAGCAGGAGGCCGCGGCGTTGCCAATCAGGTAACGGAAATATTCCGGGGCGATCTCGATGGTTCCCAAGTGGTTTTCAATGCGGATCATATCGTTGCACACGCCTTTCCACGTTAGACTCCGGCGCCTGCCGGATATTGCCAAAGCGGGTCGCCTCTCCGTCAGCCGGACAGGCTCCAGCTCTCGATGCCGTAATAGATATCGGATGCGTTCGGGGTGATGTGGCTCATGGTGCGGCTGTAGGCCGCCAGCCCCTTGCGCCAGCACAGCGGGATGTAGGGCACGTCCTGCACGAACGCTTCCACGAACTCCGCGAGGGTTTTGCCGCCGGCCAGGTACTGCCCGTAAGCCGCCGCCCCCGCGCCCGCGGCCTGTATCCCATAGGAGGCGGAACCGCCGGCCAGCAGAGGCCGCAGGTTCATATCCCCAGTCAGGCGGATTTCCCCCAGATACAGGTCATAGTCGCCTTTGCCCAGCCGGTCTTTATAAGCGGAAAACTCCAGGGCCGTGGCCTTGAGGGTGATGTTTGCCTTGGCCAGCTGCTGGGTGAGAACCTCCGCCGTGGTCTTGCGGAAATCGTTGCCCGTGGGATAAATCAGCTCCAGCGTCAGGGCTTTGGTGTTTTTGGAGGGCGCAGAGCCGCTTTTAGTATTATACCCCGCCGCCTCCAATTCTGCAACCGCCTGGGTAAGATTTTCGCCCGTGGAAAACCCCTTCATTTCGACAACCGGCTTCCACAGCGGATGAAAGGGGGTCACGGCGGCCTGCGCCCGGCCGGCGAAGGCGGTTTCGGCGATTTCGGTGCGGCCGATGGCGTTGGAAAGCGCCCGGCGCACCGCCGCGCTGGAAAGGTCTCCCCGGCCCGCATTGACCCCGAGGAACACCAGGTAATTCAGGGGCACCTGGATACTCGAATGGGAGGTGCGGGGGATATCCCCGCTGGAAAGGTCGCTGTAATAGAAGCTGATAGAGCCGTTTTCCAGGCCGTGCAGCATGGCCACGTCGTCGGGCAGGTGCAGCAGCCGGATGGAAGGGATGGACAGCGTTTTGCCGCTGCGCCCGTTGGCTTCCAGCGTATAGCTGTTCTCACCCGGGCGGTAGACGTACGGCCCGCCGCCCACCGGCGCCTTGCCGGCCTCGTTCGTGACGGTGCCCGCCTTGAGAATGGGGAAGGTCAGGCAGGCCGCCGTGTTCGGGTCGGGGGAGGAAAGGGTGAAGATCACCGCGTTTTTCCCGCTGGCCTCGGCGGAGACGATGTTGCTGACCAGATCCTTATAATTGGCGGAGCCCTTGGCCAGCTGGAAGGAGGCTGTCACGTCGGCGGGCGTCACCTGGGAGCCGTCGGAAAACAACGCGCCCTCCCGGATAACGGCCGTCCAGTGGGTCGCGTCCCCGGACGAAACGGAGGTAGCGGCCGCCATCTGCGGGGTAAACGACTCATCAAGCGTCGTCAGTCCGCTGTACAGCAGGGTGGCCAAATCCAGGTTGACCCGCGTTTTAGCGGCATAGGGGTTGAGGGTGTCCTCGCGGCTGAAGCTCAGGGTAAAAACCGTGCTGACTGCCGGGTGAGGAACCTCGGAGGACACCGGCGCCGGCGCCTCCGACGAGCCGGTAAGCAGCTCCTTGGGGATGGTGGAGCAGCCCGAGACGCAGAAAACCAGAAGCGCCGCCGCCAATCCGGCGCTTCCCATACGTCTCAGCCTTTTCACGCACATCCCTCCGTCCAGGGGGAGAACCCCCGCGTTTCCTAAACAGATACGGTTTAGTATACCACTTTGCGGAAGAATAATCAATGTTTCCAGGCAATAAAAAACCGCCATAAGGCGGTTCAGGCTGTCAAAAAAGGGGAATCCGTCATTTGGAAAACGAAAAAGCGGGGGCGGGTTACCGATCAGTGTTTGCGAGGACATGTGCCTCGCAAACACACCTTATAGGCGAAAACCGGCGGAAACACGTGTGTTTCCGCCGGTTTTCAAGAGCAGGGCGTGGCCGGGCGGAGCGAATGCTCCGCCAGCGGGGGACAGAGGGAGTAAGGGGAGTAAACGCTCGCGCAGCGATCGTTTACGAGCCGCCGCGATCCGGCGTCCCCGTCCAGCAGCTTGTCGACTTTGTCGACAAGCTGAACCGCCATAAGGCGGTTTTCCGTTATACGCGTACCAGCACCAGGGAATTGACCACCAGCACCAGTGTCAGGATGATCAGAAAGCCGGAGCAGCAGATCATGAAGGCGTTACGGGTGCGTCGTTCCCGTATGTGCCGGGCGGTCAGCCCGATGAGCAGGCAGGAGACCAGCCCCGCCGTCATGTCCACCGCGATGCGCAGCTCCGGCAGGGTCAGCGGCAGCAGCGGATCCAGCAGGTGGGCCAGCGGGTTGCTGAGGATATGGATAAAAGGCAGCACGATCAGCGGAACGATGGCGACGGCGTACTCCTTTTTATGGGCCCGCATGAACACCAGAAACATGGCGACGAGCACAATCACAATCGCCCAGCAGGCGAACAGCATACCGGACGAACCGCCGGTTTCCCGGACGTTTTCAATGAGGGAGGACTCCATGGCACATCATCTCTCTTCGGGAAAATACGGGCCGCGCCTAGGAAATGGCCCTCAGTGTAGTGTATGCCAAATATAGCATGACCATTCACTTTTGTCAAACATTCACTTCCGGCGGCGTATAGCCCTCCGGCTCGTAGGAGATGGGCAGATCCGTAAACAACTGATCGAACGGGCCTTCCGGCCCGCTGCTCGCCCCATGAGGGGCGCACAGGCTCAGCGGCGGCTGGTAGGGGAGGTTGATAAACCGGCTTTGATGCACCAGCTGGACATACAGGCTAACCGTTGTCGGCTCGCGGCTGTTCAGTCTGAAGGATTTGGCCAGATATCCCCGTCGCTGCGTCCCCCGGCCGGCGGGGATGACGGTGCCGGCGGCGTTCCGGCCGAGGGGGTGGGCGGCGTTTTTCAGCTGCCGGGTTTTCCCACCCTGGTCGATGAGATGCCGCTGGGATACCAGCTCTTCCCCGGTTTCTGTCAAAAGCGCGGCGCTATAGGCCAAGCCCACCGCGTCCTGCGCCTGGTGCCGGGGCGCCTGCAGCCAGTGGTAATGGGCCACCACCCGCAGCTCACCGTCCGTGGCATAGCCTGCCGCCAAGGTCAGGCGCACCCGGCCGCCGTCGCAGTCCTGCTCCGCCGTCTTTGCCTGGATGCCGCGGATGCCCGCAAAGCGCGCCGCTTCCTCGGCGGATAAATCAGCCGCCACCTCAGACGGCATCCCCACCGCTGTCAGAGCCGCTCGTCCCGCTTGGTCGTCGGCTGCCACCGGCAGGGCCGCCGACGGGATAGTCGTCTTAACGGCCATGGCGGAGCCGACCATACCGCCGAACATCGCCAGAAAGACGAGGCCCACCGCCCAGCTGCCCCGGCGTTCCGGATAGGGCAGCGGGATATACGCGGCCTGCGCCGCCCGGACGACCTTCAGCCCCGCGATTAGATAAGGCGCCGGCAGCAGGAAGAGAAGTGGGGACTGGAAGGCGCTGCCCCCGGCGGCCATGAGCAGATAGAGGCCAACGGCGGTACCCAGCAGGTACCACGCCGCCGCCGTCCGGGGCCGCAGCCGGGAGCCCGGCGGCAGCCAGCTGGAGAGCCCCCTGGTAATCTGCACGAGCAGCGCGGCGGTGCACAGGCAGGACGCGGCGGTAAACCAGATCTGCTCGTCCGCCTCCAGATAGTAGGAGGCCGCCAATCCGCCCGCCTGGAGCAGCAGCACCGGGAGAAGCCAGAAAAAGGCGCGGCGGAAATACCCGTCCGCGTCCCGCAGCCGCCAGAGGGCCAGCAGAAGAAGAAAGCTGCCCGCCAGGCCGGTCACCAGGGTCATCCACTGGCCGTCCCCCAGGTTGAGAGGCCATAGCAGCAGAAAGACGCCCCAGCCCAGCCGCCGCATGACAGGGTTCATCGGAAAGAGAGTCCACATGTCAACGCCTCCGTTCCCCTTGGTCTGACTTCAGTATACACCCCCTGCCGGGCAAAGGCAAGAATCCACGGCTACACAGACCTCGAATTTTATGGTATAATAACCTCCGTGATCGGCGCGGTGGTACGCGCCGAACCGCGCGGCTGCGCGGTTACCGGAAAGCGTAGCTTTCCGGTACGGAGAACATTGAACCATCAAAAGGCCCTGCTGCGGCAGGGCGGGGCACTGTCGTGCCCCCGCAAACGTCGTTTGCTTGCTTTTGTGGTATAATAACCTCACGGCGTCCAAAGCCTTGCAGCGCAAGGCTTTGGACGCCTGAGAGAACATGGAACCACCCCGGAACGGACAAGGCCGTTCCGGACTAAGGAGGGCGGCGCTCCGTGCCGCCTTGGTATAATGACACCAAACCACGCAAGCCGGCGTGGTACGCCGCGGAAGGGGGGCCACAGTGAAAATACGATCGCGTCGGGTGCTGGCTGCTGCCCGGGTGGTACATAGGAGCGTGGACCTGTTCTTGAAAAAGCAGGTGACGCGTTCCGCCGCTGCCCTGTCCTTTTTCCTCACCCTGTCGATTTTCCCCTTTCTTCTCTGCCTGAACTGGCTTATTGGTATCCTCAATGTGGATATTTCCGCCGTGGGCAAGCTGTTCGGCGGCTTTGTACCCGGGGAAACCATCAGCATTATCCAGGATTATCTGGCCTATATCGCCCAGTCCCGGTCGATTCCCATGCTGGTGGGCGGTCTGCTGACCATGGCGTCCTCCTCCTCCGCTGCCTACCGCACCATCGGCAACCAGATGGACAGCCTCTATGAGCGCCGCCAGCCCCGCCGGTTCATCCACTGGCTGGCCAGCTTCGCGGCCTCCTTCGTGTTCCTCATCTCGGTGTATTTCTGTATCATCATCCTGCTGACCGGCAATTGGTTCATCGAGCTGCTGGACACCCATTTCGGCATCGGCTATCTCATCAGCCGCTGGACGTGGATCCGTTTTCTTGTGCTGTTCCTGTTCGTGCTGCTGATGGTTTACGGCCTCTATCGGGTCAGCGCGCCCCGGCAGCGGCCCCGCCTCTCGGTGTTCTGGGGCGCCCTGCTCACCGCCTTCTGCCTGGTGGTGGTCAGCGTCTTGTTCTCCATCTTTATCACCTATTCCACCAAGTATTCCCTGGTGTACGGTTCTCTGGCCTCCATCATCATCCTGATGGTCTGGCTCTATACCTGCTGCAACATCCTGTTTGTGGGCAGTATCCTCAACGTCGTGCTCTTCCAGCGCCGCCATCCCCGCTTCAAGCGGTTCCCCGCCCCCTATGAGGAGGTGGAGCCGGCGGACAGCCGGAAGGAATAAGCGCAAAAGGCGCGCCGCGGTTTCCCTTGCGGGATACCCGGCGCGCCTTTTTATGCCTGTATAAGGGCTTCCTCCTGGGAAGCGATGACCAGAACGTCCCCCGCTTTGATGCGGGTGTCCCCCTTGGGGATGACCGTTTTGCTGTTGCGGAGGATGAGAATCACCAGCTCGCCGCCGGAGGGGGAGAATTCCGCGATCCGTTTTTCCGCCCAGGGGCTGTCCGCGGCGATGGCCTGCTCAGTCAGCAGAAGACCCGCCGGCTCCACGAAGGCGCGGGCGCTGAGCACGGCCACGTCCCCGGCCTGCAGGACGGTCCGGCCGCTGGGGACGATGCGCTCCTCTCCCCGCAGCAGCATGACGATCAGGGTGTCCGGCGGCAGGAGCAAATCGCGCAGGGCTTTCCCCACCCATTCATGCCCGTCGGGCAGCTTGGTGCAGATAAAGCGCATATCCACCTCTTCCGAGTAATCGCTGAAGGTTTTGAGCACGTCGATGTCCTTGTCGCACATGTTCAGCTTCCGCGCCGCCGGGGCCAGCAGGGAGCCCTGGAACGCCATGGACAGCAGCACGATGCAGAACACGATGTGGTATACGTCGCTGCGGGTGGAGGCCTCGTGCACCGTGGCCATGATGGCGAACACGATGGACGCCGCCCCCCGCAGGCCCGCGAAGGACACCAGCACCTGCTGCCGGATGGAACAGCGCGCCGGGGACAGGAGGCCGAACACCGCCAGGGGCCGCGCCGCAAAGGTCATGAACACCGCGATGGCGGCCGCGGCGGGGAGAACAGCGGGGATTTGGGACGGCGTGGCCAGCAGACCCAGCAGGAAAAAGATCAGAATCTGCATCAGGCTGGTCAGTCCGTCGAAAAAGTTGACCACCGGGGCCTTGTTTTTCACCTTGGAGTTGCCCAGGACGATGCCGACGATGTACGCGCTGAGGTAGCCGTTTCCGCCCACCAGCGAGGGCAGCCCGTAGGACAGCAGGGCCAGCCCGATGAAAAAGGTCATATCAAAGCCGGAGGAGCCGAAACGGAACCGGCTGAGAAACAGCCGGGCCGCCACGGCGATGCCGGCGCCGAACAGCACCCCGAAAACCAGCTGGGAGACGATCAGCAGCGCGATCTGGCCCCCGTCGGCCTTGCCGTTCATGACCGACAGGACGATGGCGGTCAGCATGTAGGAGCAGGGGTCGTTGCTGCCGCTTTCCATCTCCAGAAGGGACGCCGTGTTTTCCTTCAGGCCCAGCTTTTTGGAGCGCAGGATGGAGAATACCGACGCCGCATCGGTAGAGCTGAGAATGGCGCCGATGAGAAAGCTCTCCCACAGCTGGATTTTGAGAACGAAATAGCAGAAGCCGCCCGTCAGCAGTGCCGTCAGGAAAACCCCCACCGTGGACAGCGCCGCCGCCTTGACGGCCACCGGCTTGGCCTGGGGCCAGTTGGTGCCGAAGCCGCCGGTGAACATGATAAAAATCAAAGCCGTCGAGCAAATCTGTTCAGCCAGCTTGTAGTTGTCAAAAGGAATCCCCAGCAGGCCGTCGATGCCGCATACCATCCCCAGAACGATGAACATCAGCAGCATGGGGACACCGAACCGAAAAGACAGACGGTTGAGCAGGACACATAACAGGATAATGCAGGCCGCAATCGTCAGATAAACAGTCACGCCGTTCCTCCGTTTCTATGTAAATTCCGTACGAAGCCATATAGAATCAGTATATCATAAAACACAGGAATAAATGAAGCTTTTTTATAAAGAAAACCGGCCATTCTTCGGGAATGGCCGGTCAAGCAGGCGAGGAAGGTCGATCTAAAAAGCCTGGAAATTCACATCAACGCTGAAAAAAAGAGTAGTTTTTCCTCTCTATCATGAAGAGAGGCTATATAAAAGATGTATAGATAATATTATTTCGGGAAAAAGCAAAAAATGCTCATGTATCTTGTTCGCTTATCGTATCCCAATCGTCCCGGTCATATGTCCTTTGCTTCATTATCAATTCCAGCAGCACGGCTTTATCCTCTTGCTGAAGCTTTTCATATGCATAGAGAGTTTTTTCTATAGCCTGTTCAATGCTCAGCATAAGTGAACGCATTTCTTTGTCGCTGATGCGAGACAGCCTGTTCCATTCAATTTCTCCGTAGGGCGTTATTACTTTTACATCAGAGTAATCCCCCGTTTTCGAAGAAGGCGTAATTCCAGCATGTAATTCTTCTAAGTCTGTGTTATTTCTTACACCCATTACCGCTAGAAGTTTAGCTACTTTTTTTAATTCATCCATTTTATCACTACTAATGTGGTTCATTTTTATAATCACTTCCGTTGTTATTAATTTTACTGTGTTCCCATAGCGGGCCGCTGCCTTAGACCAGCACTTCGCGCATGATACGGGTTATGCAAATTTGGAAGGACTCACGAAATAGTATTTTTTGAATAAGCGTGAAAAATAATATACATTGGAATATCCCAAATACTCGGCGATCTCGCTGACATTCAGAGCCGACAGCTTCAGCATTTCGGCGGCATGCTGCATTTTGACCGAATGGATATAAGCGGAAACGGTCGTGGACAGGCACGTGCGGAACAGACGCGCTACATAGGATTTTGAAACGCCAAATCGTACGGCCAGAGAGGTAAGCGTCAGCGGTTCGGTATAATGAATTTGGATGTACAATAGTATCTTCGTCAAGATAGCGGGATAACTCGGGCGGATAAACAGTTTGGCGCAAGTATATTCCGACAGAAAAACAAGCATTTGTGACATCCACAAATCGATCTGCAGCTTTTTGTAATAGTCCATTTGCACCAGGCACCCCTGGCATTTGGAAATATAGTATAAAACATGATCAAATTGCTCGCCGAGGGATACTTGGCTGTCGATAAGCAGATGATAGTCTGTCTGCGGCAGATAAAAAGCGCGTGTGGAGGCCGTCTGCAGCTGGTCCTCGTATTCCTTAAAGCGCCGACACTCCTCTTCACTGACCGCCGACACTCGGCCACCGCAAAAATGGAAAAAATAATAGTCAAGATAATCGGCCGAATACGCTTGATACCAGGTGTTGGCCGGTATGTACAACACATCCCCGCGATGCACGGGGTGCCTTTGATCGTGAAAGGTGAATTCCGCCTGACCGTCCAGGGCGATGACCAGCAAATCCTCGGCTAATACACGCCCGTTGTGTTCCCAGCCCTTCGTCTGCCGCATTCTGCCGAACATGCGGCAGGAGAGCGGCGTCTCCCATGAAAGACAATACACGGCAGTTCAAATTCCTCCTTGCGCAGCAGCCCGCTGCAACCGGTCCCGTTGTGGAAAACTCCGGCCTTATGTGCAAAATCATCATACCATCTTGTTCACTATAAGTCAAATATAAGCCGGGCTGCTTTATTTAACCGACCGCGGATAATTGCTATACTGTGAAAGGAGATGAAAAAGAAACGATAGGGGGATTGCGTACCATGAAACTGCAATACACACCGGATCCGGCCGGCCATGCCTGGCAGCTGACGGCAGAGGGGCTGCCCATGAACATCCACGAGCGTTCCGACTTCTGGCGCGCCCATCTGGACGATGGAGAGTATCGCGAGATGACCGTCGTATCGTCCCGGCAAAATCCTTCGGCCATTCAGAAAAACGCGAAGGAAACGGTTGTTACCTACAGCACACTTACAGCCGAAAACGGGAACGTTTACGACATAGCTCTCACCATACATATACAGGAATCGGATGGCGGGCTGCTGTTTTTCGCCACCATTGACAATCATTCACCCGTGCGATTCAATGAAATTCAGCTTCCGTTTTTTGATTTTGACAGGCTGTGTTCCTCGCCGGAAGAAGAAGTTCTATACTTGCCAAACGGCATGGGGGAGCGCATTGTCAACCCAAGGGATTTCGTCCGAAAAAGCTGCCATACGGAATATATGGCGGCTGACTATTGCAACATCTGGCAGAGCAACGTTTACCCCGCGCCGTTGAGCATGTGCTGGTTTGGCGTACAGAGCGGCGGCTATTTTCTATATCTCGCGCGCAAGGACGACCGCTTCCGTATTTGCAGCCTCAATGTGGGGACGACGCCAAGAAACGAGGAGGAGCGGCTGCTTTTGACGGTGTCCCAGTATCCGTTTGCGAGAACGGGGGAAACGATTACGACGCCGGCGGTTTTTGTCAAGCTGTTCAAGGGAGATTGGCGCAGCGGTGCGGCGGATTACAAGGAATGGGTGCAAACCTGGTATACGCCGGTTGAAAAACCGAAGTGGGTCAGGAATATGGCCGGCTGGCAGCGCATTATTATGAAACACCAATACGGCGAAATATTTTTTCGCTATGCGGATCTTCCACAAATTTATAAGGACGGGGCGGCGCTTGGCCTCCATACGCTGCTGGTTTTCGGCTGGTGGAAAGGCCGTTTTGACAACGGGTATCCGCAATACGAAGCGGATGAAGCCCTGGGCGGAGAACGGGGCCTGCAGGACGCCATTCAGGAAATACAGGCCCTGGGCGGCCGTGTGATTTTATATTCCAACGGCAAACTGATTGACGTAAAATCCACGTATTATCAGGAAAAGGGCGCGCGCTCCTGCCAGATGGATATAGACGGCAACGAATATCGGGAGCATTATCGTTTTTCCAACAACGGAACCGTACTGCGGAATTTCGGCTATAAAACCTTTGTATCCGGCTGCCATGCGGCCGAAGATTGGAAGCAGCAGCTGCTGGATACGACGAACACGCTGCTGTCGTTTCATCCGGACGCGACGTTTTATGATCAAATTGGCGGCTGCCTGACGCGGCTGTGCTTTCACGAAACGCATAAGCACGGCTTCCGGCCCGACGAAGAAGCCGTATACCGGCTGGAAAACATAAAAGCCTTGCGAAACGCTTTGGCGTCGGAACAGGCGATGGGAACCGAGCACCTCACGGACGTTTTTTCCGCGCAGTTTGACTTTATCCACGGCTGCAGCGTCGGCAGCTTCTATGCCCCGCAGGCGTATCCTCAGATGTTTCGTTCCCTGTTCCCGGAACTTATTGTTTCCGATCGCTTTCTGCATGACGACAGGGAGGGCATGGAGGATCATCTGAACTACGCGTTTGTTATGGGTTTGATTTTTGACGCGTCTATCTACCGCGGCCGAAAAACTCACATAACCGCTTTGCCTCGATACGCGGAATATCTCAAGGGCTTGCTGGATTTAAAAGAGACCTATCGGCGTTTCTTTTATGAAGGCACGTTTGTGTCGGAGGAAGATGTCGCACTGCCCGAGGGAGTGGTCATGGGCGCCTACCGCTCTCAGGGGGATAGGCTGTATGCGTTTGCCAACCGCAGGGATCAGGCCGTTCGTTTCTCGTTTAAGAACCGGGAAATAACCATGGAAGCACATCGTGTCGCCTGCGCGGTTTTTGAAAAAACCGTTTAGTTTCTGCGTTCCGGTATCGCCGGGCGGCGCAAATAAGGGGGATTTTTCTTGAAAATTACCGATATTCGCACGTTTGTGACTGACTGTTACCGAACCAACTGGATTTTTATTAAGGTATATACGGATGAAGGGCTTTGCGGGGTAGGTGAGGCGACTCTTGAATATAAGGAAAAAGCGCTTGTGGGGGCCGTGGAGCATTTAAAGGCGGTTTTGACAGGGCAAAATCCGCTTACCATTGAAAAGCATGTTCACGATATCTACCGGGATGCCTATTGGCGCGGCGGGGCCGTGTTAATGTCCGCCCTGTCCGGCGTGGAAATGGCCTTGTGGGATATTCTAGGGAAGTATTTGAACGCGCCGGTTTATCAGCTGTTGGGCGGAAAAGTGCGGGAATCCGTCAGGATCTACGCCAATGGTTGGTTCTCTGGGGCCAAAACGCCGGCGGAATTTGCTGATAAGGCCAAAGAAGCGGCGGCCAACGGCGTGACCGCTTTAAAATGGGATCCATTCGGAAAGAGCTACATGGACATTACGAATACGGCTCTTAACGAGGCGCTGAGCTGTATCGGGGCGGTTCGGGATGCCGTCGGCGGCGAGGTTGACCTGCTCATTGAAGGGCACGGTCGCTTCAATGTGGCAACGGGAATCAAAATCGCCCGGCAGCTGGAGCCGTTTGACCCGCTGTTTTTTGAGGAGCCCGTGCCACCGGACAATCTGGACGCTTTGAAGGCGGTGCGGGATAAATCCCCGGTGCCCATTGCCGCCGGGGAACGGCTGTATTCCCTGCGCTCCTTTATGGACCTGTTCGCGCTGCGGGCCGCGGATTACGTGCAGCCGGATGTGAGCCATGCGGGCGGGCTGTTGGAATTGAAAAAAATCGCGGCGGCGGCCGAAGCCCATTATGTTGCATTTGCGCCGCATAACCCGAGCGGGCCGGTCGCCAATGCGGCGACCCTTCAGCTGGCGGCCTGCTGTCCCAATTTTTCTATTCTCGAAATCATGTACAGCGACGTCAGCTACCGCAAAGACATTTCCAATGAAAGTCTGATCTATCGCGAGGGGCGTATGCACATTTCGGATAAGCCGGGGTTGGGAATAGAAATTGACGAATCGGCGTGTGAACAGCATCCTTATCAAGCGCATGTTCTGCGGCATTATTCCGGCGAATTGACCGATATTCGCCCGGTGCAGTCATCCCGATATTTTTAAATGAAGGAAGCGAATCGTCTATGTTTGATTTGACGGGAAAGGTGGCTCTTGTTACAGGGGCCGCCCATGGCCTGGGAAAAGGCATCGCCATTTGCTTAGCCAAAGCGGGGGCTCATGTCGTTATCAACGATATTTGCGAACCAAAGGAGGCCGAGGACGCCTTAAGCCAGGTGGAGACCGCAGAAAAGCCGGCGGTCTTTATGCAGGCGGATGTTTCCGAGGAGGCGGAGGTCACCCGGCTGTTTCAACATATAAAAGAGCGCTTTGGGAAACTGGACATTTTAATCAATAACGCCGGCACGTCTCAGGATCGCGATATTTATTCGATTACCACCGACGACTGGAGCCGTATTCTCAAGACGAATCTGACCAGTGGCTTTTTATGTTCCCGCGCGGCGTTTCCCCTTATGCGGGAGCGGCAATATGGCCGGATTATTTTTGTCTCTTCTGTTGTGGGGGAGCGGGGCGCGCTGTTTGGACACGCCCATTATGCGGCCAGCAAAAGCGGACAAATCGGCTTGGTCAAAACCTTGGCGCGCACAGGAGCACCGGATCACATCACTGTCAACGCCATTGCTCCGGGCATGATGAAAACGGAGCTGCTTTATAAAACGCATGGACAGGACGGCGTGCAAAAGCTATCGGACAGCGTCCCGTTAGGGCTGGGAACGCCGTTTGACGTCGGCTATGCGGCCGTGTATCTGGCGAGCGAGGAAGCGCGCTATGTCACCGGCATGACCTTGGACGTAAACGGCGGGACAAATTATCGATAGAGAAGTACTCGATCGATTCGCCAAGCCGTTTTCACTCGGTACTGGCAGCAGATACAGCAAGGAAAAGGCAGGCGGACGGATGAAAGCGATATGGCTCGGGCAAGCCGGCTTATGGTTGGAGTTGAAGGGCAAGACCGTCATGGTGGATCCCTATCTATCCGACAGTGTGGGCGAGGCAAATCCGCGCATGCGGCGGCGGATTCCGGTGGATCCTGTATGTTTATCGTTGCGTCCGGATATACTGGCATTCACCCACGGACATCTTGATCATTATGATCCGGCGACCGTTGAGCCGATACTGCGTTCGGCGTACAGCGCTTGTGTGCTAGCGCCCGAAGGCGTATGGGATAGGGTGCGGCACTTCGGCGGGGCGCACAATTATGTGTTGTTTCGAAAGCACACGGTCTGGACGCAGGGAAATGTCCGCTTTACCGCCGTATACGCCGAACACAGTGACCCCGGCGCCATCGGGATTGTGATGGAGGCCGAGGGACGCGTCCTGTATGTGACGGGGGACACGCTGTACAACACGGCTATATTTCCTGATTTGCCCGCCCGCATCGATGCTCTCTTTCTGCCGATCAACGGTGTGGGCAACAACATGAATCGCGAGGATGCCGCCCGGTTCGCGCGGCGGGTCGGCGCACGGAGGGTCGTACCCCTGCATTTTGGGTTAATGGATGATATCAACCCATACACGTTTGATTGCGATAACCGGGTCATTCCGGAGATATACAAGGAAATTCCTTTGGATTTGGACTAGATAAAGATTGGGATCGAGGAAAAGCGCTTGGTTCCGTCGTTCTCTTCTGCCAAGCGCCTTTTCTGTTTTCCAGATTTTCAGATGCGAAAAAGCGGCCTGTGCTATAATGCACGGCCGCTTTTGTTTATCCATCCACTGCTTTAGCTTAAATAGCAGCGGTATTTCAGTCAGGCTTTCGCTGTTTTTTGGTCTGTATGAAAAGAGATCTGTACGGTTTTTATATGCAAGGATTGGGACGGTCTGGTAACAGAGGGCTTGTAAATATATGTTACAGGATTCGTGAGTATTCCAAGAATTTCTAGCGCTTTAGAGGAAATACCATTTGCGGGAAAAAGGCTAAGATTCCTCACGTTTTTGTGAGAAATATTCTATTCTCTTTCGTTGACGCTTCTCTATAATTATTATATAGAAAGACACGATAGCCGCAAGTAAAATTTGGAGGGCCTGTCATGAAACTGCGCGCGCCGGCTGTTCCGCTGGTTACTTACGATCCGTATTTCAGCATTTGGTCCATGTCGGATAGCTTGAATGACGATCCCACGAGGCACTGGACGTCTGTGCCCCATCCGCTGACCGGTGAGGTAACCTTAAATGAAAAGATTTACCGTTTTATGGGCGTAGGCGACAGCGATGCCATGCAGCAAATTTCGGTGGATGTTACGCCAATGTCTACCGCCTATCGGTTTCGCTGCCCCGGGCTGGAATTGGCGGTCACTTTCACCACCCCTCTGCTTTTGGATGATCTTACGGTTTTATCCCGGCCGGTGACGTATTTAGCGATTCAAGCCTTTCCGGACAATAAGGCCGCCGTGCAGGATTTGCGGGTTACTCTTGTGATAGACGACGCTATTTGCCTGGGCGAAAAGGGCGAACAGGATACGGTTTATACCCCGTTTACGTGCGGGACCGTAAAAGGCGCGAAGGTTGGCGGCCGGGAGCAAAAGCCGCTGAGTTCCTGCGGCGATTTGGTTTGTATCCAGTGGGGCTACGTCTACGCGGCAGTTCGCCAGCCGGCGGCGGTCGTCGCTCCGATAAACGGCCGAAATAAGAACGGGACATGCTTTCATAACATAAGCATCGACATCCCTCTGGAAACAGATGAGCAGCAGACGGTGATAGCCCTGGCCTATGACGATATCCAGGCGTTGGAATATTTTCATACACCGCTGGAGCTCTACTGGAAAAAAGAAGCGCCTACCCTTGAGCGTCTTTTGGAGATAGCGCTGGACGAATATGAATCTCTAAAGGAAAGGTGCGACAATTTTGATCGGCAGCTCTGCGAGGACGCCACAGAGGCCGGCAGCGGTTTATATGCCGAGCTGCTTTCGCTGGCATACCGGCAAAGCGTGGCGGCCCACAAACTGTGTGAGGATTCCGAAGGCGAGCTGCTGTTCATTTCCAAGGAATGTGGAAGCGGTGCCTGTGCCGCCACTGTTGATGTCAGTTATCCCTCCATGCCGCTCTTCCTGTTGTATAATCCCCGCCTTGTAGAAGCGATGATGCGTCCGATTTTTCGCTATGCCCGCTCCGATGCTTGGCCCTATCCCTTTGCCCCGCATGACGCCGGATACTATCCGCTGCTGAACGGCCAGACATATGGCATGGAAATGGAGCGTCAGATGCCGGTGGAGGAATGCAGCAACATGCTGCTGATGACCGCAGCGGCCGCGTTGGCGAGCGGAGATATTTCGTTCGCCCGGAAAAATTGGGATCTGCTGGAGCAGTGGTGCGGTTATCTGCTGGAGCATGGCTACGATCCGGAAAATCAGCTGTGCACGGACGACTTTGCGGGGCATCTGGCCCACAATTGCAACCTGTCGCTGAAGTTTATTATGAGCATCGCCGGGTTTGCCCTTCTTTGCAAGGCAAACGGCATGCCGGAGCGATGGGAAAGTCTTGTAAGCACAGCCAGGGCTCTGGCTGTCCGCTGGATACGGGAAGCCTCCAACGAGGACGGAACTTTTCGCCTGGCCTTTGACCAGCCGAATACTTTTAGCCTGAAATACAACGCGGTTTGGGATCAGCTGTTTAACACCGAAATTTTCCCGCCCCATACGTTTGATGCGGAGCTCCGGTCCTACATGGAGCGCGCGGAGCTTTACGGGATGCCGTTGGATTGCCGGGAGGCCTATACCAAATCCGATTGGCTGGTGTGGTGCGCCGCCATGCTTGACCGCCGCGAGGATTTTGTACGCATGATCGAGCCTCTGTGGAAATTCTATCACGAATCGCCCACCCGTTTCGCCATGGGCGACTGGTATTACACCACAACGGCTCAGGCGCGGGAATTCCAGAATCGAAGCGTACAGGGAGGCCTGTTTATCGGCTTGCTGAAAGAAAAAGGCCTGAAGAAAGGGGAAAAAGTGGAACCGGTTCTGGTTGGGGCCGCCGTCAGATAGCCGATAAAGTGTTCTAAATTTTTATAGCTGGACGGGAACAGACGGACTTTCTATAATTGAATAATCAGCAGCGGTTGTAAGATGTAGAAAGGTTGAGGACTATGGCACGTCCCAGGACAAAACGAAACTACACAGGCCGGGAAAAGATTATATTTACCAGTGTGTCCCACCGGGATGCCCCGTTGTCGGTGGAGCTTGCAGGCGTGACCTATCCGAGTCCCTATTATCGTATCCGGCACAATCCGGCCTCGTCTTATGTGTTTGAATATGTGCTGGAAGGACGCGGCTGGATCGAATACGAGCGGGAACGGCTGACGGTGCAGGAGGGGGATTTTTATCTTATCCAGCAATCGACTGCCTGTACATATGGTTCCGATTATCACACACCGTATAAAAAGATTTGGCTCAATGCCGAGGGCGAGCTGGTGGGCCATCTGCTGGCAGGATACGGCCTGGTCTCCCCGGTAGTGATTGTTCACAAGAATGTCGAACACCTTTTCCGGGAGATTCACCGGCAGCTGCTCCACCCGTCGGAGGAGAATCCGACCCTGCAGCTAACCTTGTCCTTTCATGAGCTGATCGCTTTTGTGAGCGAAACCGAATGCTCGCAGATCCTGAAAAAACCGCTGTATGAACAGATACGGGATTATATTGATTTTCATCTTGGCGAGCCGCTTCGCCTCGAGCTCATCGCGGAACGATTTTATATCAGCCGTGCCTATCTCGCACGCATTTTTCAACAGGCGTATCATCAATCGCCTTATGATTATATTCTCAAGAGAAAGATGCAGGTTGCGTGCAACATGCTGGTGTACACCCGAATGCCGGTTCAGGAGATTGCCATGCGCCTGTCCTTTGGCGACCCTCATTATTTTTCCAATGCATTTAAGAAGGTCGTCGGAAAATCGCCGCGGGATTACCGGCAGAGTATGGGCGACATACAGATGATGGATATCCTTGAGGGGGATGAACGGCTTCTTGAACAATGCCACTTACTTGGTGAGGAGAATGCGATATGAAGACTCACAGAAATCGGGTACGTTTCGCGGCGGCCGCCGCGGCGCTTCTGTGTACGGGCGCCATGCCTGCCGGTGCGTTCGTCCCGGTGGAAAGCAGCGTTTTTGGCAGCGATTCTTATGCGGCATACGCTTCCGCAGGGCATACCGGGAAGTCCCCGGCATCTCCGCTGTCTCTGGACATGCGGGAGCCGGCCGCTTCGGAGAAGGCGGAAACTCTCGAGGAACTGAACGGGTATTCCGGCCCCTCTCTGAAGCTGGCGGAAGGCGGTTTTGCCGAATGGTCTTTTAACTTTCCGGAGGATACTCTGTGTCATGTGGAGATATCCTGCTGCCAGGTGACGGGCCGCGGCGCGAATGCAGAGTTTGCTTTATATATTAACGGCGAAATTCCCTTCTCCTCTGCCGCGGGCTTTGAGGTGCGGCGCATATACAAGGATGACGTGGAGGGAGGCGCTTTTCAGCAGGACAGCCAGGGAAACGACATTATCCCTTCCGTGCGGGAATATCCGGTTTGGCAGGATATCCGGCTGACGGATCCGCGAGGGTATGAGCAGGAGCCCTATCTATTCCGGTTTCCGGCGGGAAAAAACACCCTGCGCATTGCCCTGAATCGTGAAGGCTTGGCGATTCGTTCCATCCGGCTTTCGGCTGCGGACGAGATTCCGGCTTACGCGGAGGTTCAGCGGGAATATGAGCGGCTGGGATACCGGCCGGCGTCGGATTACTGCCAGACGGTGCAGGGAGAACTGCCGCTCTATAAAAACAGCAAATCCATCCTGCCGAAGGCGGATCGAAGCTCTCCCACCACCACGCCGGGCGGAGGCGCGGGCAATTCTCTGAACTACATAGGCGCCGATAACTGGAAATCCCCAGGGGCGAGTATCACATGGGAGATTGAGGTGAAACAGGACGGCCTGTATAAAATCCTCATTAAAAGCCGGCAGAAGTACAGCCGGGACGTGAACGCCACCCGCCAGCTTCTTATCGACGGGCAACTGCCCTTTCAGGAAGCCGCCGCCCTGGCTTTCCCGTATTCCTCGGACTGGCAGAATTACACGGTCGGCGGGGAGGAAGATCCTTTCCTGTTTTATTTGACAGCCGGCCGGCATACCGTCACCTTGTCTGTTTCTCTGGGCGAAATCGGCGAGGTGATAGGAGAGGTGGACGCCAGCCTCACAGAGCTCAACCGCTGCTATCGGGACATCCTGATGGCGGTAGGCACCTCCCCGGACGCCTATCGGGATTATAACCTGGATAAGCTGCTCCCGGAAACCATTGCCGCTATGGGGGAACAGGCGGATCGGCTGCGGCAGGCCTCCGCTCGTATGGTGAAGCTGACGGGAAGCCGCGGATCCAACACCGCCGTGCTGGATCGGATTGTCACCCAACTGACGGATATGAGCGAACGGCCGGATACCATTGCCAAGCGGTTCAGCGTCTTCAAGGACAGCCTGGGCTCTCTGGGCACCTGGCTGCTGACGGCGAGCGAGCAGGCGCTGGATATTGATTTCCTGCAGATTGCTTCGCCGGACTTTATTCCCGCCCGGGCGGACGGTACCTTTGTGCAGAAGCTGTGGCACGAGACCAAAGCTTTCCTTCGTTCCTTTACGGCGGATTATTCCATCGTCAGCAACAGCAACGAAGCCCAAACAGATATCGAGGTGTGGCTGGCGACCGGACGGGATCAGGTTCAGGTGCTGAAAAAACTAATCGAATCGGATTTTACTCCTCATCAAAAAGTCAACGTGAACCTGAAGCTGGTGCAGGCCTCTGTGCTGCTGCCGTCCACGGCGACAGGTAGAAACCCCGATGTCTATCTCCAGGCCGCGAGCGGCGACGCCGTTAACTATGCCATGCGCGGCGCTCTGGTGGATCTCAGCGCCTTCAGCGATTACCAGGATGTGGAGAAACGCTTCCATCCCAGCGCGATTATCCCTTTGAAATATCGGGACGGCGTGTATGCTTTACCGGAAACCCAGAGCTACACCATGTTGTTTTATCGCAAGGACATCCTGTCGGAACTGGGCATCGGTGTTCCCGAAACCTGGGATGAAATTTATAAGATATTACCGATCCTTCAGAAAAACAATATGAATTTTGCTATGCCAGTTTCAACAGTTGCGGCGCCGGACGCCGGCATGAGCACCTTCTATATGTTTCTGCTCCAGCGAGGCGGCAGCCTGTACAACGACGCTTTGAACGCCACCCGGCTGGACGGCGAGGAATCCATAGCGGCCTTTAAACAGTGGACGAGTTTTTACGTGGATTATACCCTGCCCCAAACCTACGACGCGGCCAACCGCTTCCGTCTGGGAGAAACCCCGCTGCTGCTCGCCGACTATTCCCTGTACAACACGCTGCAGGTATTTGCTCCCGAAATTGCCTCGCTGTGGGGGATTGAAAAGATTCCCGGCACCGCCGGCTCCTCCGGAACCGTCAGCCGCGCCAATTCCGGCTCCGGCGTTTGCTCCATGATTTTGGCGAAAAACGATGATGTGGAAGCGTCCTGGAAGTTCCTTCGCTGGTGGACCTCCGCCGAAGTTCAGAGCGCCTACGGTACGGAAATTGAAAACGTCCTGGGGGCCTCTGCCCGGTATCCCACGGCCAACCTGGAGGCGGTCAGGGAGCTGCCCTGGTCGGCGACGGATTATCAAAAGCTGGTGGAGCAGCGCGAGGAGCTGATCGGCATACCTCAGGTGCCTGGCAGCTACTTCATTTCCCGGCATCTGACCAACGCCTTCCGCAGTGTGGTGATATCCGGTGCGGAGCCGCGGGAATCTCTGGTGGAATACACCGAGACCATTAATCGGGAAATAGCCGATAAGATTGACGAATTTTCCTGACAGGCTGCACGGGCCTGTACACCGGGAACCGAGAAATATGGAGGAATCGGCATGAATGCTGACCTTGACAGAGGCTTGACGGGCAGACAGATCGTAAGAAGTTATGTACAGGACAGCCTGCGCTCTACTGGAAGAAGGCTGCGGAAAAACTGGACAGGGTACTTTTTTCTGCTTCCGTTTTTTTTGCTATTTTTCACGTTTGTTATCCTGCCTGTGGTGATTTCCATCTGGTACAGCTTTACCTATTACAACATTCTGAACACACCGAAATTCATTGGGTTTAAGAATTATCTGGATTTGTTTATTCACGACGACGTGTTTATGATAGCCGTCAAAAACACCTTTGTTTTCGCTGTCATTACCGGCCCGGTGGGCTATCTGGCCAGTCTGATGTTCGCCTGGTTCATCAATGAGCTTCCCGGTAAGGTGCGGGCCGTCATGGTGACGATTTTTTACGCGCCCTCGATTTCCGGCGCGGTGTATCTCATCTGGACCATCCTTTTCAGCGGTGACTCCTATGGGTATATCAACAGCGTGCTGATCTCCCTGGGGTTTATCAACGACCCGATTCAGTGGCTGGCCGATACGCGGTATATGGCTCCCATTGTCATCCTTGTCACCATCTGGATGAGCCTGGGCGCCGGGTTTCTGTCTTTTGTCGCTGGCTTCCAGGGGCTGGACGCCTCGCTGGTGGAGGCAGGGATGATCGACGGTATCAGCAACCGCTGGCAGGAGCTGTGGTTCATCACGCTGCCTTCCATGCGGCCCCAGATGATGTTCGGCGCGGTCATGTCCATTACCTCCGCGTTTACCATCGGCGATCAAACCACCGCCCTGTGCGGGCTTCCCAGTACGGACTATGCCGTCCATACGATTCTCAATCACCTTCAGGATTACGGAACGGTGCGATATGAAATGGGATACGCTTCCGCTATTGCGACCGTGCTTTTCTTGGCAATGCTGGTGACGAACCAGCTGATTCAGCTGCTGCTGAGGAGGGTGGGCAAATGAGTAGGGGGAGAGTTCAAAGCCGAAAGGGCCGTCGAATGGCCAATCGTTCCCGCGGCGGCGACGTCGTCAATTTTCTTTTTCTCTGCGCCGTAGGCGTGTTCATGGCTCTGCCGCTGGTGTATGTCATCGTCAATGCCTTCAAGCCGCTGGATGAGATTTTCATGTTTCCGCCCCGCTTCTTCGTGCGCAATCCGACCATGAACAATTTCAGCGAACTGTACATCGTTTTGGCGGATTCCTGGGTGCCCTTCTCCCGGTACGTGTTCAACACCCTGTTTATCACCGCGACGGGCACGCTGTTCCATGTGTTGTTTGCCTCTATGGCGGCATTTGCCCTGTGCAAAATCGATTTGCCCGGCAAAAACCTGCTCTTTTTCATCGTGGTGAACTCCCTGATGTTCACCCCAGCCGTCACCGGCGTCCCCAACTACATGATCATGACCAATCTGCGCCTGACGGATACCTATTGGTCGATTATCCTGCCGGTTGTGGGCGGCTCCATGGGTTTGTTTCTCATGAAGCAGTTCATGTCCACGGTGCCGGACGCGCTCATTGAGGCCGCAAAAATAGACGGCGCCCATCAGATGACCATATTCTGGCGGGTCGTGATGCCGCAAGTCAAGCCGGCCTGGCTGACCCTGGTGATTTTCTGTGTGCAGAACCTGTGGAATGCCAACGGCGGCGTGTATATTTACACGGAGCATATGAAAACGCTACCCTATGCCCTCAGCCAGATCGTGGGAGGCGGCATTGCCCGCACCGGCGTTGCCTCGACGGTTTCCCTGATTATGCTGGTGGTCCCTGTCTGTACGTTTATTCTCACCCAGAGCAACATCGTGGAAACCATGGCCAGCTCGGGCATTAAGGAATAAAAGGAGAGAGCCATGAAGAAGAGGGTCAAACGAGCGCTTATCTGCGCAGTGGCGCTGGTTTTGCTGGTTTTCGGTTGTTCCTTCTCGTACCCGTCGGATTCCTACAGCATCACCTATGGCAACGACGCCGTTCTGTCCGCCGAAGCCGTAAAATTCGGCCGAACCATCACCGGAGTGGACTTAGGAATCGGCGGCTTCAAGGATCCGATGTGTGTGCGTTGTGCGCCGGACGGCCGGCTGCTGATCGCCGACACCGGCAATCACCGTGTTGTCGTGACCGACAGCCAATATACGGTTCAGTTTGTTTTACAGACTTTTTCGCGCGAAGGACGGGAAGATTCTCTCAAAGAGCCGAACGGCGTATTCGTCACCCAAGAGGGGGAGATTTATGTAGCCGACACGGGGAACCAGAGAGTGCTGGTCTTTGGGCCGGACGGAAAATTCCGCCGGGAAATGCCGCGCCCGGAATCCGCTCTGCTGGGAGATAATTTCGTATACCAGCCGACCGCTCTGGTGGTAGATACCGCCGGGCGCATGTATGTCATCGCCAGGAATATCAATCAGGGCTTGATGGAGTTTGATGAGTCCGGTCGGTTCAAGGGCTTTATGGGGGCCAATAAGGTCAATATCGATCCCTGGCAGGTGCTGCTCAAGCGGTTCTCCACCCAGGAAATGATCGCCCGTATGGAGCAAACGGTGCCGACCGAGTATAACGGCATCACCATCGATGCCGACGGCTTTATCTATACCACCACCAGCACCTTGTCCGATTCCGTCATTTCCAGCGTGATTCAAAACCGGTCCACGGATGAGAGATATTCTCCGATTCGTAAGCTTAACGCCAGCGGTACCGATGTGTTGCAGCGGCAGGGGGCTTTTATGCCGGTCGGCGACACCACCTACGTTTCCGCAGTCATCGATTCCTCAAAGCCCGCCGGCCCCTCCAAACTGCGGGATATTGCGGTAGACGGCGCCTCTTTTTACACGGTGCTGGATTCCAACCGCGGACATGTGTTCAAATATGATAATCGGGGAAATCTTCTGTTCCAATTCGGCGGCCTGAGTGATACCAACAGCGGATTTGTCACGCCGGTCTCTCTGACCCAGCTGGATGGGCGGTATCTGATTCTGGATTTCAGCCGGCAGTGTCTGATTGAGTTTCAGACCACGGAGTATGGCGAAAAAATCGTCGATGCAACGCTGCAGTATCAAAACGGCCGGTACGCGGAATCCCGGCAGCAGTGGGAAAGTGTGCTGACCCTCAATGGCAACTGTGAAACCGCGTATATCGGGCTGGGGCTGGTGGAATACCACGATAAAAATTATGCGCAGGCGGCCGCTTATTTCAAGCTGGGGCAGGATCGCCAGAATTATTCCAAGGCCTTCAGTAAATACCGCTCGCAGGTTATCGTCGACCATTTCGGTGAAATTGCCGCCGTGTTGCTGGCGCTGGCCGGCGCGCTGCTGGTGCTCGCCATATGTCTGCGGCTGCGCAGAAAGTACCGGGAAATTGTTGACAGCGTCATGCACGCCCGGCGACGGTAAAAATTACGGAAAGGCGTTTGAGGATCATGCGGTCTGCTTTACAGAATTATGCAAGAACCTTGAAATTTTCTCTATACATAATCGTCAATCCATTTAAGGGATTCTGGGATATGAAACGGGAGAAGAAGGGGAGCCTTTCCGCCGCCCTCACCATTCTGGCGCTGGCCGTTATTTCCACGGTGGCGGAGGCGCAGTATCTCAGCTTCCCGTTCAATACGGCGTATTATGAACCGAAAAACTTCTTTTCTGCCAGCCTGTCGCTGCTGCTGCCGTTCGCCCTGTGGTGTGTGGTCAGCTATTGCCTGACCACTCTGATGAACGGGGAAGGCGCTTTCCGGGACATCGTGATGGCCACCTGCTACGCCCTGACCCCCATGGTTTTGACCTATATTCCACTGACTCTTATCAGCTACGCCCTGACCTTGGAGGAATCCGGATTGGTCACGCTGGTTCATACCGTTGTGCTCATCTGGACGGCGTTCCTGCTGATCGCCGGGACGCTGGAAATCCACCAGTACACGATGTTCAAAACGGTGATGACCATTCTGTTCACCATCATCGGCATCGCCATCGTGATTTTCCTGGGATTGCTGCTGTTCACTCTGATGGACCAAATGTGGACCTTTGTCAGCAATCTGGCCGAGGAAATATCTCTGCGGCTTCGTTGACGAGGGGGAAAACACCCGGAGGGCTTATACGAACAGCCAATCTTATCGGCCCTTTCACCGGAAATTCGTATGACAACGAAAGGACGGACTATTGTGAAACAACCGATCCGCATGTGCGCGGCGCCGCTGCTGGCGCTTGTTCTGCTGCTTTCCTCCTGTGCGGGAGCTAAAGAAAGCGGCTCTGCGGCTGGTTTCGGCCAGTATACAGAAATTTCGGGAACCGAGGCGCCGCCGTCAGGGTTTACACGCCGTTATGAAGCCGGTGGGCGGACGCTGCTGCTCAATGAAGCGACCGCCGAAATTGCCGTACGGGATAACGCGACCGGAACGATATGGTATTCCAATCCGCAGGAACGGGAAAACGACAGCATCGCCACCGATGAAAACAAGGAGGTTCTCGCCTCGCAGCTGTTCATCACCTATCAGAACCCGATGAATCAGACCTCCTCCTTCTACTCCTATAAAGACAGCGTCCGTCTGGGGGCTTATCAATGCGAGGCGATTGCGCGCGGTTTCCAGGTGACCTATCATCTGGGCGCCGAGGATCCGGAACGGGGCATACCCAAAGCGCTGACCAAGCAGGGCTACGAGACGCTGCTCGCCCGTTTTCAGAACAAAACGGATCAGTCGGCCTTCTCCAAGCAGTATTCCCTGGTCAAGCTCAGCATGCTGCAAAAAGGGGAAACCATGCAGAGCTTTCTGGAGAAATACCCCCGCCTCCAAAATGAAGATCTATATATTTTACGAACCGGCAATAAGGTGGTCTATGCGAAGCTGCGCGCCTTACTGGAAAATGTGGGGTATTCCGAAGAGGATTTGAAACGGGACGAGACCGACGCCGGTTATGTGGAAAAGGAAGAAAAGGTGCTTTTTCAGGTCGGGATCCGCTATGAGCTGGTGGACGGCGATCTGGTGGTTACTATACCCGTCGACCGGCTGGCCATGCCGGCGGGCTATACCATTACAACCATCGGGGTGCTTCCGTATTTTGCCTCGGAGGGAAAAGAAGCCGTCGGCGAATTGGTGCTGCCGGACGGCTCCGGTTCCGTTATCCGGATGAACAATGGCAAAACCGGCGCCAATCCATACGAGGCCAAGGTGTATGGAGACGATATCGGCAATTATGATCGCACAAAGAGCTATGAACCTCGTGCGGTTCATCTGCCGGTGTTCGGCATTTCCGGGCAGAACAGCGCCGTCTTCGCCATCATAGAAAACGGAGAGGAAACCGCCACCCTGCACGCGATGGTGTCGGGTATGCGGTCGGAAAACAATAACGCCTATGTCTCTTTTGCCCCGGTGGCCGAAGAGTATTACCAGTTGGGAAAAACCGTCGGCGCGGCCATCAGCTTTCTGGACACCCGGTACGCGGATGAGGACATGATTGTCCGCTACAAACTCTTTTCAGAGCCCATGGGATATTCGCAAATGGCGCAGATCTATCGCCAGTATCTGATTGGGAAAAATCGGCTTGCCGCTCGGGCGGAACCGTCGGCCTACAAGGCTTACCTGGAGCTGACGGGGGCGGTGACAAGCACCGGCAGCCTGCTGGGCATCCCCTATGAGGAGGTCATTGCGCTGACCACCTTCGGGCAGGCAGGCGAAATCCTTCAGGCGCTGGAAGAAAAAGGCGTGGAAAAGCTGGCGGTCAAATACACCGGCTGGAATAAAGGCGGCGTCCGGCAGGGGCTTCCCTATGCGATTTCGCCGGAAAGCCAACTGGGCGGTACCCGCGCCTTTCAGACGTTTCTGGAGACCTGCCGCACCCGTGACATCGCCCTGTACCTGAATTACAACTTTCAGACGGTGACGAAAACAGACACGCTGTTTGACAATTTTTCCAGGGGGAAACACGCCGCTCGGACCATCACCGGCAAATACGGCCGGTATGTGCCCCGCTATCGGGGCGATCTGTATACGCCCGTGGAAAAACAGTATGTCCTTAAACCCTTCCTGTACAATGCATTCAGCGAAATGGTTGCGGATGAATTAGAATCCTTTGGCCTGACCGGTGTTAGCCTGGAGGCTATGGGGAGCAAGCTGGCGGCCGACTACGACGACAGTCAATATTGCTCCCTGTCGGAAAGCACCGCGCGGGTGCAAGACGCCCTGCGCCGTCTGACGGATCGCTCCATCCGCGTGCTGTCCCAAGGGGTTAACGATTATGCGTTTTCCCAAGTGACCGATGTCGTGGAGCTGGATACCTACTCCGCCGAATACACCATTACCGATTACGCCGTTCCCTTTTTGCAGATGGTGGTATCCGGGTCGCTGGACTATGCCGGGGCTGCCTTCAATTACGACGATGCCAACACCAATTTCTTAAAAGCGCTGGAAACGGGTTCGCTGCTGTACGTCGATTTGATGTATGCGGACAACAGCGTCCTCAAGCATAAGGAGAACCTGGATACATACTACACCTCCTGCTACCGCCACTGGATCGATGCGTTCAGCGAAGCCTACGGCAAGCTCAGCGCGATATACGAGGAGGTGGGCGGCCGAGTCATCACCGGTCATTGCCGGCTGGCTGATAAGGTGTACAGCACCACTTACGAAAGCGGCAAACGGATTCTGGTCAATTACGCCGATACGGCGTATACCGTCGAGGGAGTCACGGTGCCCGCCCATGGATACGCGATTGTTTAAATGGAATGGCCGCCGCGGAGCAAGGGAGAGGATAACGAGTGCGTAAACACAAAGCAAACGGACTTATAGAAAAGCGGGCGAGGATGGGGTATTTCTTCGTGCTGCCGTTTATCATCGGTTTTCTGGCGTTCACCGTCTACCCGCTGATCCAGTCGATGTTTTTTAGCTTTCAGGACATCACCTACAACATGGACGGCTATCATACCCAGCCGGTAGGGATCGAGCATTATACATACCTGCTCGTGAAGGATCCCAGCTATCGCCTGCTCCTGCTCAATTCCCTGAAGGATATGCTGCTCAATGTGCCGCTGATTGTGTTTTTCTCGTTTTTCGCGGCCAATCTGCTGAATCAGAAATTCCGTGGCCGGCTGCTGGCGCGGGCCATCTTTTTCCTTCCGGTTATCCTCGCGTCGTCGTCCGTGCTGGGGATGAACGTGGACGCCATCATGGCCTCCGCCAGCGGCGGAACCGGGATCGGGGAAACGGCCCGCGAAACCGTGAACCTATCCATGCAGATGCAGACGTTTCTGAAGTCCGTCAATCTGCCGGGAGGGTTTACCGACTATGTTATCAGCGGGGTCAAACGGATCACCACCATTATATCCGCGTCCGGTGTGCAGATCCTCCTGTTCCTGGCCGGGCTTCAGTCGGTGACACCCTCTCAATTGGAAGCCGCCCACATGGAAGGGGCAAACTCTTGGGAGATTTTCTGGAAGATCACGGTCCCGATTGTCAGCCCCATCCTTCTGGTCAGCACCCTGTATACCGTTATCGATTCCTTTACCGCCAATTCCAACCCCGTTATCCAGGCGGTACAGGGGAAATATGCCGGCCTGCAGTTCGGGATGGGTTCGGCCATGTCCTGGCTGTATATCCTGGTGGTTTTTCTGATTATCGGCCTGGTTTACGGGCTGCTGTCCAAAGTGGTGTTTTATCAAGATAATTGACTGAGAATCGGGGAGAAATGTCATGCGTGTTTCATCATACCGCCTAAGGAAACAGAGCCAGCAGCTGCTTTGGGCCATTCTGAGGACGCTCCTGATTCTGGGAATTGCCTTTGTGATTCTGCATCCGCTGATAGAAAAGCTGAGCATGTCCTTCAAAGCGGAAATCGATATGTACGATCCCACGGTGGATCTGATCCCGAAGCATTTTACCCTAAACAACTATGTTGAAATGATAGACGTCATGGAGTATGGCTCCACGCTGCTCTGCACCCTGCTGCTGTGCTCGGGGACGGCGCTGCTGACCACCTTGTCCACCACGATGGCGGGCTATGGCTTTGCCAAATTTCCGTTCAAGCTGAACCGGCTGCTGTTTGCCTGCGTCCTTGTGTGTATGGTGGTGCCCCCGCAGACGATCATGATGTCGCAGTTCCTGAACATGAGATTCTTCAGCTTTTTCGGCCTGACCAATCTGTTCGGCTTCAAGGGCTTTGACCTGACCAACAGCCCGGCTTCTCTGTTTTTGCTGTCCGCCTTCTGCAGCGGGATCAAAAACGCGTTTTTTATCTTTATTATGCGGCAGTATTTCAAAGGGTTCCCCAATGAGCTGTATGAGGCGGCGGCCATAGACGGCGCCGGTCAGTTGAAAATCTTCGTGAAAATCATGCTGCCCGCCGCCATGACCATGATGGTGACCGTGTTTCTGTTTATGTTCGTCTGGCAGTATAACGACAGCTATTACACCAATATGCTGGTGGGTAATTTCAAAACCATGACCAGCGAGCTAAGCCGGGCCGCCAGCGATTTCCGATTGGGTATTTTCCTGAACAGCATCATCCCCACCAACAGCGGGGTCAAGGCCGACATGCTCAAGGTGACTGGCGAGATTCTTGCCATTCTTCCGCTGATGGTGGTGTATCTGTTCGGCCAGAAATTTCTGCTCGAAGGCGTTGAGCGCAGCGGTCTGGTGGGCTGAACGATCTGGTTGGAAAGGAGGCGGAGGGAACATAGGTATATACGCACAAGCCGATCGTCACAGATATACAAGGAGGTCTTTTTTATGAAAAAAGTGAGTCGCGTTTTGGCCCTGCTGGGCGCCGCCGTTATGCTGATGGGGGTGTGCACGGCCTGCAACGGCGGGACGGGAAGCTCCTCCGCAGATCCCGACGCCCCCTCGGTAAAGGGCCTGGGTGGAATTACCGTCAAGATGGCCTTTCCCTATGAAATTGTGATGACCCCCGGCCTTTCAGCTGAAAATGACGCGTTTATCAGCCGGGTTGGCGAGGTGGAGAAAAAGTACGACTGTAAAATCGAATTCGTTTACAAATCCCAGACGGATTATTATAACACCCTGGTGCAGAACTGTTTGGCAGGGCAGCCGACGGGCGATGTGATTAACGTAGGATCCAGCCGCCTGCCGGATTATGCCAGAAAGGGCATATTGGAACCGCTGGAAGGCTACGACGCCTACAAGCAGTACCTGGGCAACCAGCTGAGCAAAAAGGCGTCGGATTGGATGAGCCTCGACGGCAAAACCTACGGCATGTGCGCCGAGCCGCTGGAGCAGCGGATGTTTGTCACCTTCAACAAGCGCATTTTCAAAGAGAACAACCTGGACGATCCCTATGAGCTGGCCAAGGCCGGCAACTGGACCTGGGAGAAGTTCACCGAATACGCCAAAAAATGCACCCGATACGACTCTTCCGGGAAAATCACGCAATATGGCTTCCACGGCGATCTGTTCAGCGTCATGGCGTCGGCCATCGCCTCCAACATGGGCGATGTCGTATCCTTTGAAAACAATACCTATAAGATGGCCCTGGACAGCCCCAATTCCCTGGAGGCGCTCAACCAGGTGGAAAAATGGATGCACACGGATCGGATCATGAACGCGGAGCACGTGTATTGGGACGGCCCGATGCGCATGTTTGAAAAGGGTCGGGCCGCCATGATACTGTGCCCCGGCATCTGGGTCCCCTACGAGCGCTTCAACACCACCATGACGGATGACGACTATGGCGTCATCTATTTCCCCAAGGGCCCCAAGGCCAGCGATTACGTCGCTTCCTACGACGGCTGGGAGTGCATCTGCCTGCCTACCTCCACCAAAATCGACAAGGATACGCTCATTCGCCTGTATGTGGAGACCAAGCTGCCCACGGATTTTGACGCGTCCACCGACGTGGCGGAAATCTTCACCAACAAATACGGCGCGTCTCTGCGGGACGAGGGCTCCCTCGAGGTGCTGCTGGACATCCAGACCAACAGCAAATTCCGTCTCATACGCTATCGCGAGCTTTTCGATCTGGCGGGAGACAGCCTGCCCAACTTCGCCAACGAACTGGCCACCGGCGAGAAGACGGCGGCGCAGGTGGTTGCCGAAGTCAAGCAGCCCCTCCAGGCCTATCTGGACGATAACTACAACAAATAACGGTCAACGGCCTCTGCAACGGGAGGGATTTTGTGTCCGTCTGCGAAAAGAACGGGCCGCCCGGCGTCAATCGCTGGCTGGCCGCTTATACGATTGTGCATGGGGTGGAGGCTTCACCCGTCGAAAGGACGGCCGCCGGCGAGCTGCAGCGGTATCTGGAGACGATCACCGGCATCCGGCTGCCGGTGACCAATGCCGCTGCGCCGCCCTCCCCCTGTGAATTCCTGATTGGACGAACCGGCCGTTCATTCAGGGCCGATGTCGCCGGGCTGACTGACGACGGCTTTGCCGTCCGCCGGTGCGGGGGACTGACGGCGATAGAGGGAACCTGTGGCCGCTCCACCCTTTATGGTGTGTACTATTTTCTGGAGACCTACGGGGGCTGCCGGTTCTATGCCCGGGACTGCGAGGTTCTGCCATCCCCCGAGGCGTTCCGCCTGCCGGATGCGATAGACGACCGGTGCAGTCCGGCGCTGTCCTTCCGGGATGTGGACTGGTTTGAGGCGCACGACGCCGCGTTTGCCGCTAAGCTGCGGATAAACTCGGATCACAACCGGGTGAATAACGCGGCATACGGCAAAACCATGCACTACGCGGGGGATCGCTTTGTACATACCTTTTCGGCGCTTCTGCCGCCGGAACCCTGGTTTGAAAGCCACCCGGAATATTTCGCGCTGCGGGAGGACGGGGAACGGGATCGGGGGGCGCTGTGTTTGAGCCATCCGGAGGTAGTCCGCCTGCTCACCCGCGGCGCGCTGGATGCCCTGGAGGCCGATCCGGCGGCGGATATTCTGTCGGTGTCGCAGAACGACAACCCGCAGTACTGCCATTGCCCCGCCTGTCAGGCCGTGGCGGACGAGGAAGGCAGCCAGGCCGGCCCCTTGATCCGCGCGGTCAACGCCGTCGCCGCCGCGGTGGCGCAGCGGCATCCCCATGTGCTGGTGGATACGCTGGCGTACATGTATTCCCGAAAACCCTGCCGGACAAAGCCGGCGGACAACGTGATCGTCCGCCTCTGCTCCTTCGAATGCGAATTCGACACCACCCTGGACGATCCGCAGCGGGAGCCGAACGCAGGCTTTGCCGCCGATCTGGAGGGATGGAGCCGGCTGACCAACCGCCTGTACGTCTGGGACTATACCACCGATTTTGACATCTATCTGCAGACGTTCCCCAACTTTCATGTCCTGCAGCCCAATATCCAGTATTTGCTCCGTCATCATGTCACCGGCATTTTCGAACAGGGCAACCGCGAGCCGGACGGGGAATTCGGCGCTCTGCGCGCCTATCTGCTGGCCAAGCTGCTCTGGAATCCCGAGGAGGATGTGCAGGCCCTGACCGACGGCTTCCTGGAGCACTATTACGGGAAGGGCTGGCGGCATCTCAAAGCCTATATCACCGGCTTCGAGGAGCTGATCCGGGAACTGGGCACCGGCGCCACCATTTACGCCAAGACCGAAAAGCTGGTTCCTTTTAAGGACCGTCGTACCCGGGCGTTTCTGGAACGTGCGCGGGCCTGGTGGGACGAGGCGGAAGCGGAAGCGGCGGGCGAGCAGAAGGAGCGGGTCAGACGCTCCCGCCTGCAATTCACCTATCTGTCCCAATGCGCGGCCTGTGACGAGCAGAAGGACACCGCCTCCTGGAAGCAGGAAAACGGGCGGCTGCGCGCCGATCTCATCCGCTGCGGCATCCGGATGCGCGAGCATATAAAAGGGACGCTCGAGGAGGTGGATACAGACATTTCCCCGCTGGAGTGGGTGGATCCCACCCGCTGAAGCGCCGGTTGTCCGCATCGAAACCGATCATAAAGAATAGGAGAGAAACATATGGCGAAAACAATGCGAAGCGGGATGGCGCTGCTGCTGTCCCTGCTGCTGCTCCTGCCGTTGGCCGCTTGCGGAAAGCCCGCCAATCCCGGCAGCTCACAGGCAGGCGACCAGAGCGGCGAGAGTCCGTCCTCCGCTGCCGGAGCTCCGGAAAGCGGGGATTTCACCGTCTCCGGCGCGGACAGTTCGGTAGGAACCGAGTCGGAAACCAGCCAGGGAACCACCCGGCGGCCGCAGAATAACTCGGCTGGGCAAAAGCCCGGCGCGACCACGACCACCACCCGGCGGACGGCCTCTTCCTCCACGGATCCGGCCGGCTACGTGATCGTGCAGGGAGAAAAGGCCACCCGTGTCGAACAGCAGGCGGCCAAGGAACTGCAGAGCTATCTGAAGAAAATCACCGGCGTTCAGCTTGCCATCGTGAATGACGGCACGGCGGAAACGGCCAATGAATTTATCGTCGGCAGTACGCGCCGCAGCGTGAAGGTCGATAAAAGCAAGTTGAAATACGACGGCTTCGCGGTGCTCAAAAAGGGAAACAAAATCGCGGTGGAGGGGGTCGACGATCGATCCACCCTTTACGGCGTGTATCACCTGCTGGAGACGTACTTTGGCTGCGGGTTCTATTCCGAGAACTTTGAATCCGTCCCCGCCTCCAAGACCATCCGCCTGCCCGACTCCATCAACGACGTGCAGAACCCGGCGCTGGAGTACCGGGACGTGGGTTGGCATGCCACGCTCGACACCGTGTTCGCCGCCAAAATGCGGAACAATTCGGATCATAGCCGCCGCGTAAGCAGCAGCTACGGCCGGGGAATCCATTATGCGGGCGGCCAGTTCGTGCATACCTTTTCCTCCCTGCTGCCCGCCAACAAGTATTACAACGCGCATCCGGAATACTTCGGCCTTACCGTCAGCGGCGGCCGGGATACAGCCACCCTTTGCCTGAGCAATCCGGAGGTCGTCAAAGTCCTGACTCAAAGCACACTGGATCTGCTGTCGAAGGATCCCGATTCCGACATTGTCTCGGTCTCCCAGAACGATACGACCGCCTATTGCCGCTGTGAAAAATGCGCCGCCATTATTAAGGAAGAGGGCAGTCCGGCGGGCCCGATCATCCGGGCGATCAATCAGATAGCCGCCGAAGTGAAGAAAAAGTATCCCCATGTCCAGGTGGACACCTTGGCCTACATGTATTCCCAGCCCCCCTGTAAGACCAAACCCGCGGATAACGTCATCGTCCGTCTCTGCTCCTTCTACTGCGCGTTCGATACGCCGCTGAACGACGATGAACGCACGGTGAACCGTACGTTTGCCAACGATCTCAAGGGTTGGGGCAAGCTGACCAAGAACATCTATGTATGGGACTACACCACGGACTTCGATTTCTATCTGTACACCTATCCGAACTTCAGTGTTCTGCAGCCCAACATCCAGTTCCTGATCGAGAACAATGTGACGGGTATTTTTGAACAGGGCAATCCGAATAAGGGCGGCGAGTTCGGCGAGCTGCGCGCCTATCTGCTGTCCAAGCTGCTGTGGAACCCGAAGGCCGATGTGAACGCGCTGATGGACGGCTTCCTGCAGGCGTATTACGGCAGTGGCTGGAAGAACATCAAGACCTATATCACCGAGTTTGAAAAGCTGGTGAAGAAGCTGGGCACCTCCGCCACCATCTATATCAGCCCCGAGATTCTGACCCCCTTTGGCAACGCCAACACCAAGGACTTTGTCGCCAGGGCGCAGGGCTGGTGGGACGCGGCGGAAAAGGCCGCGTCCGGCGATCAGCTCGAGCATGTCAAACGCTCCCGCCTGCAGTATACCTACCTGGCCCAGTCGGTGAATTACCGCAGCCAGAAGAACACCGCGGCCTGGAAAAAGGCCAATCAGCAGCTGCTGGATGACATCAAAAAGTACAACATCCAGCTGCGCGAGCATGAAGAAGGCTCCATCAACAATGTGGATGTCAATACCCCGCCGATAGACTGGCTGGACACCTGACGCAGGTGGCTGCGTACCGATTTGGATTGATGGCGCGGTTCGCACAGCCTCAGTCGGGCCGCCCCTTCAATATATATTAAAAAAAGGAGAGACAAGTATGACTAAGTTGCACGGCAAAATCGTATCCCTGGTTTCCTGTATGGCTCTGATCCTCGTGATGTTGGTCGCCTTTGTAGCCACCGGCGCGTCGGCGGCCGTCATTCCCGCGGAAAATGCCGATACCACCAGCGTGGGCACCCCCACAGGCGTTGCGGATCCGGAATGGGAGAAGGTCCCCGCGAAAGAGCTGGGCGCCGTGGTAAATGAAGCTTGGAACTTTCACAAATGGTACGGCGACCTGACGGCGGAGGATAAAAAGGATGTTGTCTCCAAAGCCTCCTACCAGCTGATGGCGGACGGTAAGAATATGTATATCCGTCTGAAGGCGGAGGATCCCTTTGTACGCCAGGATGCCAGTTATGCTCCAGGCGCTTCCGCGTGGACCTATGAGGGCTTCTTTTTTGGCGCTCTGGGTTCTTTGGGCGAAGTGTCCGCCTATCGCTGGTCGGATTTGAGCAGCCAAGGAATTACCAAGGTGATTAAGGACGAAACCTGGGGTTACTATGAGATGCTCACAATTCCCTATGAGAAATTGGGCGTGACAAAGGACAATAATAAGATTACCTTTAACGTGGGGTATAACGACTCGATCGAGACCGTGAATAATCAGGCCATGTTCCCTGCACCGGGCGGCAGGAACTATATGCTGTTCGCCATGTGGAACAATCAGAAATATGAGGTTACCGTTAACCCTGCGGAGGCCCCTGTGGAATCTTCCGAGCCGGAGTCCTCTGAACCCGAATCCTCCGAGCCGGAATCCTCCGAACCCGAATCTTCCACCCCGGAATCCTCCACTCCCAGCGAGCCGGAGGAACCGACCCTGGACAAAACCATGAAAATCGGCACCCCCGCCGGCTATGACGATCCCATCTGGAATCAGGTGTCCGCCATCCCGCTGGATTACTTCAAAACCAGCACCAATGTCGCGGAAGGCCGGACGGACAGCCAGGTGGCCAAAGACAATAAGGTGGACGCCGTCGTGTCCTACAAAGTGATGTATGACGACACGTATATCTACTATCTCTATGACGTGACCGAAGCCAACTACCAGGAGGTAAGCACCTATTGCCCCGCTGGCCGCGACTGGTCCAAGAACGGTATCTATCATGTATATCCGAAGCTTGGCAGTGCGGAAATCTCCGGCCACCTGTGGAACCTGCCTTCTAAGAACATTCACCTGGAGGATGGCCACTACATTGCCATGCAAAAGGTCAACCGCGAGATGATCGGTCTCGCCGCGGACGCCACCGAGCTGCAGGTGCGGGTTTACTACAACGGCTTTTACGGTGAGGACGGCCCGCTGCCTGTCACCGACGACGGCAGCCGGAACTACTGGCTCTGGAACTCCTCTGAGAGCAAGAGCAGCGGCACCGTCACCTTCACACTCAGCGAGGAGAAGTTGACCCCCACCCCCACCCAGCCGGAAGAATCCACCCCCACGCAGGAGAATCCCACCGACCCCACCCAGCCCACCGAGCCGGACAATGTGACCACCGGTGAGTCCTCCCGTATCGTGTGGTTCGGCGCGCTCGCGGCCGCGGCCTTGGCGGCGGCTCTGCTGACGGTGTACAAAAAAGCGGCCCAAGGGCAATCCTGAACGACGCGTAAGCCCGGCCTGCCTTAACAGGAGAGGCGAGAGGGCCCGGCGGATAAGTCCTCTGTATAAAGGAGAGCAGCATATGAAAAAATGGAGTATCGTATTGGCCGCGGCCATGGCCCTTTCTCTCGCCTGCCCTATGGGGAGCCTGGCGGACGACAACCCTAAGGCCCAGTATGGCACGCCGGTTATCGACGGTAAAATTGACGCCGTCTGGAACACCACCGATAAGATTCCCGTCATCTGGGCCGGCGATGAGACGGCAACCCGCTATAACGCCGCGGATAAGCCGCTGAAGGATTCCTATGCCAGGGTCATGTGGGATGAAAACAACCTGTATTTCCTGGTATATGCCGCCACCGACAAAACGCCCAGCGATCCGGCGGACGCCCCCTCCTCTGTGGTGCGCTTTATGACGGAGCAGGTGACCCTCTTTGTTTCGGAGACGGCGGACGACCTGGGCAGGTATTATGACAACAGCGGCAACTGGCAGCTGCTGGTGAACCCCTATGAGCGCAACAGCAAACCGTCCACCGGCGCCTTGACCTCCAACAAGACGAATATCAAAACCGCAACCGCCAGCTGCGTGCGCAATGCCAGCGACTATCTCTGCGAAATCAGCATTCCCTGGTCGGAAAAGGGCAATCACAAGGCCGGCGACTGGCTGGGCTTCAACTTTGGTATCAATGACGATATGGACGAAAACGGGGCCCGCGATTATTATGTGTCCTGGGCCAACCCCTCCTATCAGCGATATTGGGAAGCGCCCGACCTGCCGATAGTGGAGCTGGCGGGCAACGCCCCCGCCAAGCCCACGACTAAACCGAACACGAATGCGACTACAAAAGCCCCCGACACCCCGGCTAAAACCACGGCCGCCTCTCAGGCGGAGGCCTCCTCCGAGCCGGAGGACGTTTCTTCGGAGGCACCGGTCTCTTCCGATGCTTCGGACGCGGCCGAGCCGGAGTCCAGCGTTCCCACCCAATCCAGCGAAAGCGCCAGCAAGCCGGATACCACCTCCAACAGCAGTGACACACCCACGAATATCGATGAACAGGGGGGCTTCAGCCCGCTGTGGATTGTGCTGATTGTGGCAGGGGTACTGGTCATTGCCGGAGGAGTTGTCTTCATCCTGTTTAAGAAAAAGGTTGGTCCCTTTGCGGGAAATCGGTCTTAAAAGGCGCATGAGGACATTTCGCAGCAGCCTTTATACGTGATGGGACTTTTTACTAGAGCCCACAAAACCGGGACGGCGGCGTCAGCCGCCGTCCCGACAGGCCTGTATGGAAAGAAAATCCGCAAGCATACGCAAAATTTTGAAAAGCATAAGCAGGGAGGTCTGAGACTTGAAAGTCAGGCAAAAAATTTTGGCGGCTATATCCAGCCTTTTGCTGGCGGCGTCCGCTTGCGTTCCGCTGTC
>URCA01000033.1 GCA_900546265.1 uncultured Oscillospiraceae bacterium
CGAAATACTGCATTATTTCCGTAACCATTTCGCATGCGGACGACGCTCCGGCCTCAAGATAGTTGAGCGTGGCGTCGGCGATTGAGTCCACGGCGCGCCTGTGATGGTCGATAACCACGGTTTTCCCCGCGCGCTTTAAGAGCTCGGAGGACATAACGGATCCCTCCCGCTGGGTGTCGACCACTATAAGCACCGAGCCTTCCCTGAGCATCTCCATCGCCCTGTCAGGCGTTTTTACAAGATCGTTATACGCCGGCGTTGAGCGCATGGTGACGAGCGCGGTCTCTATCATTGAGTTTGATTCGTCCAGCACAAAGTAAGCGCGCTTGTCTATATGCCTGGCGCACCGCATAAGTCCAAGCGTCGCGCCCATGCAGTCCATGTCGGGATTGCGGTGTCCCATTATATAAATATCAGTGGCGTTCTCCATCATCTGTCGGAGCGCTTTAGCGAACAGCCTGGTCTTAACCTTTGAACTCTTTGTAGTAACCTGCCGCTTGCCTCCGTAAAACGCATACGTCGCCCCGCGCTTTACCACAGCCTGGTCTCCGCCGCGGCCAAGGGCAAGCTCCATCGCCAGCCTGGCCGATTCGTCGGAGGCCAGTATCCTATCCGCTTCGCCCACCGCTATCGAAAGGGTTACCGGCAGCGGCGTGCCTGTGTTGATATCGCGGATTGATTCAAGGATAGGAAAACGGTTTTTCTCTACTTCCCTTAGAAAGCTGGATTCAAACACCATCATGAACTTGGTGTTGTCATAACGGCGGTATATGCCCTCGACGCTTTGTGTAAACTCAGCTATCTTCTGCTCAACCTCCACCATTACGGCTGACCTGCGGAACTGCTTGTCAGCGATAAGATCGTCGTAATTATCGACATATATAAGCGCTACTATCGGCACGCGCTCTTCGAAGATCCTTGAATAGTGCAGCGCCTCGGTCCTGTCTATCCAATACTGAAAGGTAAGCCTGCGCGGGCCTGAGCTGCGCCGTTCAACGGGTATGTTGAACAGCTGGAAACTGCGGCCGCCATACTCGCATACCTGCGCCTGGTTTGGCGTCTGCGGATTGAGGTCTGAAACTATGTCCGTTATACGGGAACCGCTGTAGAGTCTCTTGAACGAGCTGTTGCTCCATATGATACGCCCGTCGTTACCGAAAATCAGGCATGGTACGTTAAGGTCGTTTATTATCCTGGCGGACGCTATGGAGTTTTGGTTGAAGATATCGTCATACTCGTCGGCGATTGACCGCCTGTAAAGCTTTATGCCAAAGAGCGCCGCCAACGCGGCAGCCGCTCCCAGCGCCACAAATACCAGCGCGATTATGTAGTGACCGTAGGCTGCCAAAAGCGCCGCTCCAGCGGCTATCAGCGCAAACATAGGTATTAAGGACGGTACAATCAGTTTTTTCATAGACAAACGGCCGCTTTCATAAATAAACGATCTAAAAATCGCCTTCTTTCCATTTTAAGGCTTAAACGTTTAAATATCAAGTATAAATAGGGCTGAGCAGAGACGAAACTGCAGGATTACAGTATATGAAGAAAAGAGAAGAAGGATTTGCACAAATCGGTTATTACAGGTTTATGAGGCTAAGCAATGGCCCAAAGGAGGTGTAAACCCTCAGGGCCGCTGCTGTAGCATAAGACATGAAGTACCGGCAATCCCTCGTTTGCTACGCTCTGAAATATGGCATAACCAAAGCACCCATGAAGTATGGCCGCGCGAGTTCAACCATTTGCTTCTGGCTGTCAAGATACGGTGGAATGATCGGATCCCTGGCTTGCCGGTCCAAGCGCCTGCATTGCCATCCAAATGGGCACACCGGGGCTGAGTTGAAACGCATAGGATACGCGGCCGAGGAATTCAGGGCTGGACCCGATTGTGATTTAAACTGCGCAGCAGAGGCTATACCCGCTTTCCCGAAAGCCCGTATTGAGTGCTCAAACGAATGGGCCGAGGAGCAGGAGTGCTTTGCCCCCGTAAGCGTCCAGATGCCAAAGCCTTGTGAGCTCGTCAATAGCGGTGTATTGATACAGCTTCTTACCGTTTGGAAAGCAGGCCTGGGAATCAACTTAACATCTATCCGGACACGCTGTACTGGACAGGTCGTCTGTTCGTAGGGGTTTGGCTTATAAGGCAGCCTTGGAGGCATTTAAGCCAAAGCCCCATTTTGAAAAGTCATGCGCCTTCTTAAAAAACAGGGTTTCACGGAGGACTGTGTGCAGACCGATAATGGTTTTGAATTCATCAACCATTTCGACCATTCCACTTGAGAACTGGTTACTCCATTTAAACGAACCGCTGCCCAACTGGAAATCCGCCACCACCTCATCCGACCATATGCGCCCCGCAGCAACGGCAAGGCGGAACGCAGCCGCCGGATGACGGCCCTGGGCGACCGCCTGCGGGATGCCTATGCCGCGGCGCAGGTGGGATCCACCGCCGCCGTGCTGCTGGAAACCCGCCGGGAGGACGGCTTGGCCGAGGGGTACGCCCCCAACTATCTGCCCGTGCGGGTGCGCACCGCCCGGCCGCTGGGCTCCTGCCTGGACGTGCGGATCACCGGCCACGAGAACGGCGTCTGCCTGGGCGAAGAAGCGGATTGACAAAAGCAGAGGCTCCGGCTGCATGACGCAAGCCGGAGCCTTTTTCATCCCATTTTTCCCAAGAAGCCCATGCCGTAGAGCATGATGTTTTCCGCCATCTGGGCGATTTCGCCCGCCGGGGTGGTCATCCCGTCGTCCAGCCACTGCTGCAGCAGCCCCATGCAGCCGGAGCTGACGAACGCGTAGAAATAGGCGATCTGCTTGGGGGTGGCGTCCTTGAAATACTGGGCGTAGGAGCCGAAGCACCGGTCCCGCCCCAGATTGATGAGCTTGGCCAGGAACTCCTTGTCGCCGTAGGGGCCCAGCGTGACCGCGCAGATGTCGGAGTTGTCCTTGAGGCACTGGAAAATCTCGGTGCTGATGTCCACGGGATGAAACGACTCGCCCCCCGCAGACAGCAGGGGCTCCAGCGCCTTGTTGAAGTCCTCCAGCATCTCCTCTTCCATTTGGTGAAGCAGATCGTAGATATCGGTATAGTGGCAGTAAAAGGTGCCCCGGTTGATGCCGGCCCGCTCGCAAAGCTCCCGGATGGTGATGCTCTGGATGGGCTTGCTGCGCAGCAAATCGGTAAACGCCCGGCGGATCAGCATCTTGGTCACGCGGGTGCGGTGATCGGACGGTAACGTTTTCATGAACACACTTCCTTTTTCAACAAGTCTTGTCGGATATGTTGAAGAACTGACAAGCGTCCGGATTCTGTCGATTGTTTGCGGGTATACTTTATAGTATGATATAAACGGATAAGAAAATCAACGCTGCAATTGTAAACAAAGGAGCTTTTCGCCATGGATAGAATCTATATCGTTACCGGCGCCAACGGGCATTTGGGCGGCACCATCGTCCGTATGCTGCGCCGGGCGGGCGCCACGGTGCGGGGGCTGGTGCTCCCCGCCGAGAAGGTGGCGGATGCCGGCGCCGTCCGGTATTTCAAGGGGGATGTCCGGGACAAGGCCACTCTGGAGCCGCTGTTCGCCGATACCGACGGGCGGGACGTGGTGGTGATCCACACCGCCGGCATCGTCGACATTGCCGATAAGGTCTCGCCAGCCATGTACGCCGTCAACGTGGGGGGCACCCGCAACATCACCGCGCTGTGCCTGGAGCATCGGGTGAGCCGGCTGGTGTACGTCAGCTCGGTGCACGCCATCCCGGAGAAGGACGGGCTGCAGGTGCTGCGGGAGGTCCATCATTTTTCGCCCGACGAGGTGGTGGGCGGCTATGCCAAGACCAAGGCGGAGGCCACCCAGATCGTGCTGGACGCCGCGGCCGCCGGCCTGAACGCCGTGGTGGTGCACCCCTCCGGCATCCTCGGCCCCTACGACGCCTCCGGCAACCATCTGGTGCAGCTGGTGGTAGACTACGTGCGGGGCAAGCTGCCCGCCTGCGTGCGGGGCGGCTACGATTTCGTGGACGTGCGGGACGTGGCGGCCGGCTGCCTGGCCGCCGTGGACAAGGGCCGGGCCGGGGAATGCTACATCCTGTCCAACCGGCACTACGAGGTCAAGGACGTGCTGCGCATCGCCAAGAAGGTGCAGGGCGGCCGGAAGCTGCCGGTGCTGCCCATGTGGATGGCCCGGGCGGCCGCGCCCATGCTGGAGTGGGTGGCCAAGCGCCGCCGCGAGCGGCCCCTCTACACCAAGTATTCCCTGTATACCCTGGCGAGCAACGACCGCTTCTCCCACGACAAGGCCACCCGGGAGCTGGGGTATCAGCCCCGGGATTTGTACCAGACCATCCGGGACACCATCGCCTGGCTGAACCGCAAGCGCCCGGCCCCCGCCGGCTGATCGGCCTGCCAATAAGTCTCCTCCGCCGCCGTTTTTCGGCGGCGGATTTTTCATCCCATTTTTTCCCCGCGCCCTCTTGACAAAATCCGTGTCTTGTTGTATAATCTGTAAAGTTATTTACTTTACACTCAATGGGTGGGAAAGGAGCCGGGCAGTATGGCGAAAAACCTGGAGATATCCCTGCTGTTTGATTTTTACGGCGATATGCTGACCGAAAAGCAGCGGGATGTGGTGGAGCTGTACTACAACGACGACCTTTCCCTGTCCGAAATCGCGGAAAACGAGGGCATCACCCGCCAGGGCGTGCGGGATTCCATCAAGCGGGCCGAGGCCCAGCTGCTCGAGATGGAGGAGCGCCTGGGATTGGCCAAGCGGTTCCGCGAGATGCGGGACGGCTTCGAGGCCATCCGCGCCGCCGCCCAGGACATTCAGGAATACAACGACCGCTATGGCTATTCCCGGGAGATTGACGAGCGGGCCAAACGGATTCTGACCCTGTCCGACCATCTTTCCAGAGCGTAATAATATCACAGATTCAACATTTTGTATTGAGAGGTGACCACCATGGCCTTTGAGGGCCTTTCCGATAAGCTGTCCGCCGCGTTCAAGCGGCTGCGCAATAAGGGCAAACTGAATGAAGCGGACGTCAAGGAGGCCATGCGCGAGGTGCGCCTGGCCCTGCTGGAAGCGGACGTGAACTATAAGGTGGCCAAGGACTTTACCAACAGCGTCACCCAGCGGGCCATCGGCTCCCAGGTGCTGGAAAGCCTGACCCCCGCGCAGATGGTCATCAAAATCGTCAACGAGGAGCTGACCGCCCTCATGGGCGGAGAGGCCGCCCGGCTGGCCACCGCCAACCGGCCGCCCTGCATCGTCATGATGTGCGGCTTACAGGGCTCCGGCAAGACCACCCATTCCGGCAAGCTGGGCCTGATGCTCAAAAAGCAGGGGCACCGGCCGCTGCTGGTGGCCTGCGACGTCTACCGCCCCGCCGCCATCACCCAGCTGCAGGTGGTGGGGGAGAAGGCCGGCGTCCCGGTGTTTGAGATGGGCACGGCAAACCCGGTGGACATCGCCAAAAAGGCGGTGGCTCACGCCCGGGATTACGGCAACGACTATGTGATTCTGGATACCGCCGGCCGGCTGCACATCGACGAGCAGCTGATGAACGAGCTGAAAAACGTCAAGGCGGCGGTGTCCCCGCAGGAAATCCTGCTGGTGGTGGACGCCATGACCGGGCAGGACGCGGTCAACGTGGCCGCCTCCTTCAACGAGGCGCTGGGTATCGACGGCGTCATGCTGACCAAGCTGGACGGCGACACCCGGGGCGGCGCGGCCCTGTCGGTGCGCGCGGTCACCGGCAAGCCCATCAAGTTTGCCGGCGTGGGCGAAAAGCTGGACGAGCTGGAGGTGTTCCATCCCGAGCGGATGGCCTCCCGGATTCTCGGCATGGGGGACGTGATGTCCCTCATCGAGAAGGCGGAGATGCAGTTCGACCAGAAGGAAGCCGAAAAAATGGCCCGGAAGATGCAGGAAGACAAGTTTGACCTGAACGACATGCTGGATCAGCTGCGGCAGATTCAGAAGATGGGCAATCTCAAAAGCATCCTCAGCATGCTGCCCGGTGTGGGCAACCAGCTCAAGGACGTGGACATCGACGAGCGGCAGTTTTCCCGGGTGGAGGCCATCATCCTGTCCATGACCCGGGAGGAGCGCACCAAGCCGGATATTCTCAACCCCTCCCGCAAGCGGCGGATCGCCGCCGGCTGCGGCCTGAAGGTGGAGGACGTCAACCGCCTGGTCAAGCAGTACGACTCCATGCGCCAGCTGATGAAGCAGGTCAAGGGCATGGGGAAAAAGGGCCGGGGTTTCCCCCGGGGCATGGGCCTTCCCGGCGGCATGGGCGGCGGCCGCCGCTTCTTTTAGCATTCGACTCCCGCCGGGACGAACCCGCCCGGCATGAGTGGAAGAATAGACAAATATCAACAATTTTGGAGGTACTGAATCATGGCTGTTAAAATTCGTCTGCGCCGCATGGGCGCGAAGAAAGCTCCCTTCTACCGCGTTGTGGTGGCGGATTCCCGCTATCCCCGCGACGGCCGTTTCATCGAGGAAATCGGCTATTACAACCCCCTGGAGGAGCCGGCGGTCATCAAGATCGACACCGAGAAGGCGGAGAAATGGATCGCCAACGGCGCCCAGCCCACCGACACGGTGAAGGCGCTGCTGAAAAAAGCGAGCGCGGAGAAATAAGCGCGCGGAAAGGCGGAAACCGGGATGAAGGAACTGTTGCTCACGATTGCCAAAGGGCTGGTGGAGAATCCTGACGCCGTCGCGGTGGAGCAGGATGAGCCGTCCGAGGATGGCACCATCGTGTTCCATCTGCACGTGGCGCCCGACGATATGGGCCGGGTCATCGGCAAGCAGGGCCGCATCGCCAAGGCGATGCGCACCGTCATGCGCGCCGCCGCCACCCGCCAGGATGCCAAAGTGTCGGTGGAAATCGACTGATAAGCGGAAAGCCGCCCATGACATTCATGGGCGGCTTTCCCTATATGGAATGAATAAAGGAGCGAACGGTATGTTGACGATGGAGAAGGCCCGGGAGATTCTGCCCCGGTACGTCACGCAGGCGCATCTGTTCAGCCACAGCCTGGCGGTAAGCAGCGCCATGGCGGTTATGGCGGAGCATTTCGGCGAGGATCCCGCGCATTGGGCGGCGGTTGGCTATCTGCACGATGTGGACTTCGAGAAGTATCCCGAGGAGCACTGCCGCCATGTGGAGGAGCTGCTGGCGCCGGAGGGCGTCCCCGACGCGGATATCCGCGCGATCGAGAGCCACGGCTACGGCCTGGTGTGCGACGTGAAGCCCGAAACCCCCATGGAAAAGAGCTTGTTTACCGTGGACGAGCTGACCGGCATCATCATGGCCACCGCCCTGATGCGGCCCACCGGTATCACCGACCTCACGCCCAAAAGCGTGAATAAAAAGTTCAAGGATAAGGCCTTTGCCGCCAAATGCAGCCGGGAGGTGATCCGGCAGGGGTGCGAGATGCTGGGGATGGAGCTCTCCGAGGTCGTCGCCCTGTGCATCCAGGGGATGCAGACGGTCGCTGGCGAGCTGGGGCTGGGCGCGAAACAGCTGGAATAAACTCAAAACAGCCTGCCGCCAACGATGCGCGGCAGGCTGTTTTCCCATCCAAAAAGCCGCCCTCCCGAAGGACGGCGGCCCGCATTATTTCACAGCGCGAAATTGCTTGATGTCGGTGCAGTTCTGTTTGGTAACGGCCTCCATAGCATTGACGGTGATTTGGATATCCTCCACACGCTCCGCTACATCGTCAAGCTTCCGAAACTTTTCGTTCATGCTCTGCTGGCCCTCTGCAAGCGCGTCAAGACGTTTTGCAATGTCGTTTTCCAAAGTGACTTCTATCTTGGTGGTACGCTGCTTAATCTCCGCCAAGTCTTGCTTTATCGGCTCCAACAACTGTCCGATAGCCTCAAGCATTTCTCTATCAATCATTCTCGTTCACCCCGCTTTCTCAGGATACCACGCCCCTTACGAATTTGCAAGGGGCTATTTTGGGGCATTGTCCTGCTCGTGTTTCCTTTTAATCAAGCGGCATGGGGTCCATCTACGCACATAGAAAAGAACGGCCCACTCTGACGAGTGAACTGCTTTTATTTGGTGGAGATTGGGACTGCAAATCCGAACCGAAGGCCGCGGAAACGTCCGCCAGCGTCACTGTCTGCGTTCCGTTTTTGTAATTGTATGTGAAAACCAGCTTGTCGTCAAAGACATAGATGCTGTTAAGAAAGATATCGATGATCTGCCGCTGGTATTCCTTGCTGTCCGGGTCGCCATATTTGAACCGGCTGATCCACTCGATGATATCCTCCCGGCTATATTTCGGACGCTCCAGTTCCGCCTGCAAAATGCTGGCCTTTAAATCCTTCCGCAGCTTTTCCAGCTCCTCCAAGCGTCCTTTGGTGCTGCTGGTCAGGATGCCCTGCTGAATGGCATTAAGCATATTTTCAATCCCATGGTTGGTATCGGCAAGCTGCTTGCGCAATAGCGGCAGGGTGTCATCCTCCGTGTTCTGCAACTCCACCAGCTTGTCCGCGATTTGAGCGATCAACTCGTCTTGCAAAACCCGCTGCACGGTGTACTGCACGGCGATGCGTTCGATCCAGTCCTTCTTCACCGCTTTCTTGTGGCATCCCAGCTTTCGCTTGGCGCCCCCGCATTTGTAATAGCGATGGATCACCCCGTTCCTTCCCGTGCCGCTCTCTCCCGCCATCATGCGGCCGCAATGCCCGCAAAACAGCTTCGTTGTCAGCAGGTATTCTTCCTCCGCTTTCGCCATGGCCGGAGCTTGCCTGTTCTTTTCCACCCTCATCTGCACCCTCTCAAACAACTCATGGGGAATTATGGCCGGGATAGCATCTGGAAGGACAATATCCCGATATCGGTATTCCCCGATATACTTGCGGTTGCGGAGCAGCGCATGCAGGCTGCTCTGACGGAAGGGTTTGTTCATGCGGGTTAGGATATGCCTCTCGTTGAGGGAATCGATGATGCTGCGGGCTGGCTCTCCCTGCGCATATCGCTGATAAATCTCCCGCACAATCGGCGCAGTCAATGGATCGATTTTGAGGTGCCGCTCTTCCCCTAACTGGTATCCCAGAGGAATTCGGCCGCCGTTGTTTTTGCCCTTCAGCGCGTTTTCCCGCAGGCCACGGTTGATTTTCTGCGCCAGTTCTGCGGAATAGTATTCCGCCATTCCTTCCAGCATGGACTCCAAAATGATGCCCTCCGGCCCATCGGAGATATTTTCGGTGGCCGAAACCACCTTAACGCCGTTTTTTCTCAATTGCGCCTTGTAATGGGCGCTGTCGTACCGGTTGCGGGCAAACCGATCCAGTTTCCACACCAGTACGGTATCAAACAGCCCCTTTGCGCTGTCCTGCACCATCTTTTGAAATTCCGGCCGGTTGTCCGTCTTAGCCGATAGCGCCCGGTCAATGTAGCTGCGCAGAATCGTGATCCCGTTTTTCTCTGCGTATTCTTTGCATTCCCGAAGCTGTCCCTCGATGCTTTCCTCTCGCTGATTGTCGCTGCTGTATCTGGCGTAAATCACCGCCTTCATCCGCATCACCTCCGTTTTAAGTTTAAGGGGTTTGGGTTCTCCCAAAAGGCGTTTGGATATCCAAACGCTATGCTTGCAGGACCTTTCCCGGCTGGGAAAACCGCTTTCCCAGCACCACACACTACCACAACCGCTGCCGGAAAGCTATCACCAACCCGTACAAATTTCGGCCGCGAATCTATCGGAAAAAGTACCGGCTGGGAAAGAAAACTCTTCCAGCCCGGTGGGAGCTTTCAACTGTGCCGCTCCCTCTCTTCACGCCATTGTTTCAGTGCCTGTTTACCTTGTTCGCTCTCAAAGAACGCCTGCATCTGGGGAAGCAATGCGCGGGCCAGGCTTTCGATGGCCGACTGCGGCAATGGCTCTGTCTGATTTTCTACGACGATCGTATTGGCTGGCATCCCTCCTAGTCTGTAGCTTTTTTCTTTCCCAGCTGGTAAGAGACTTAGGGTAGCTTGCCACCCCCTGTAGCCCCCCTCCAAGTCGGGAAGATTGTATGCCACAGTCTAGCATGGGAGGCTTGCCATTTCAAGGCTTTTGTGGTAGGATATAAGGAATCATAACTTATTAAATTAGAATTCCCATAAAAGGAGTGGATGAATGGACAGCTATCGCTTTGAACACAGGGAACCTTTAACCCAGCGGGTGGTTTTGGCGCTGCGGGTCGATACGAAACAGATGAAGGAGCAGCTTTGGCTGGGGACGGAATATGAAGTGGAGGCTGCTTTGCGCGGCTTGGAACAACCCTTGTATTTGGCGCAAACCCGCCCTTTGGGGGCGTTTTGGTGTGAGTTCGGGAAAACCTCCGCCGAGGGCTGGCCGGAGGCGGTGTGGGCTCTTTGTGGGGCGCTGTCGGCGCGGAAAGCAGCGGAGCGCACCGCCCAGGAGCAGAAAGCGGCCGATTTTCTTTCCCAACTGGCGGCGGGAAATGCCGCCGCCCTGTATGCGGCCATCCAGATTTGGGAGATGTACCTGCGCTGCTGCCGCGGGAGGGACAGGCATAAGGCGGAGACAGCCCTGCGGAATTACGCACAGCTGCTGATCCTGCCCTTTGGGGAATATACCTCGGAAATGGTTAACTGGAAATGGGGAAAGACAGTTGTTCCCGTATGGAATGATCGGGAAGACGCCAAACTGGAGGTTTGGTATCCGCACGGACGAGTTCCCTTTGAATGTGCGGTGGTAAGCGGTTCCCTGCGCCCGGCTCTCATCTATTACCGCCAGCGGATTCTGGATGCCGGCATGGTTATGCGCACCTGCAGCCAATGCGGGCGGATATTCTTTGCCCCGGATTCCCGCAGCAGTCTGTGCGGCGAACGATGCCGCAAGGCCAGCAAAAGAGCGGCAAAGAAGAACTTTGACGGTAAGGCGAAGGAGGAAGAATCCGAGCAGGCCTACAAACGGGAGTACATGTTCTGGTACAACCGCATCAAGAAGCTGGAAAAGAATCATGCCCCGCAGGAACAACTGGAAAGGGCGCGGGCTGCGTTAATACAGTTCCGTAGGGAAGCCGGACAGCGCAAAAAGCAGACGGAGAGCGGCGAACTCTCCACGGCACAATTCATCAACTGGATGATTGGGCAGGAGCCGATTATTCAGGAAATCTGCGGAGGATGAGAAAAGCTGGACGTCCACATGGACGCCCAGCTTTTCTATATGTGTTGGTATGCTTGATTTTTGGACGCCCATGTGGGTGGCCAAAGTATTTTTATAATCGCTCACGCCTCGCCCAGACAATAACCGCTCCCACAGAAGGCAGAGGATAGAGCTAAAGACGTCACACAAAACAAAATAATTTAGTTTTACAATAACTTTCATTTATACAAGCTAAACAGCTCGCAAAAAGACGAGAGTTGTTGAAAATCCGAATTTTTTATAGTATTATAATTGTATAGATCTTCTACGGGGTGAAAGCATGAAAGTGACTTATAAAAAATTATGGATTCTTTGCGCTGAACAAGAGATAAGCAAAGCTGAATTGCGTAAGCGTGCAGGACTTTCTTCTGCTACTTTTACAAAACTTCGCAAAAATCAAGAAGTCAATCTATCTGTCCTCTTGAAAATTGCTGATGTTATGGATTGTAATGCAGGTGAAATGATGGATTTTATCAAAGAAGATACTTCTGTGGAGTGTGATGAATCATTGTAAGCGGAGGTGATTCGTGTGCCATTAACTCATGTATGTGTATGGGATTCTAAAATTGGATATCATCGTATCACAGTGGAAGAAGCATGTGAATTATATCCCTATGAAGTTTCTGCTAGCGGAGGCCATTTTGTATGCGAATTGTGTGCACAAAACGTTGGATTCTCCAAAGCTCGTGTAGACACTGGAACAAGATATTTTTTTCATAGTAGCGCAACACAAAACAAAGTTTGTGAAGACAGGCAGTTACAACTCGCTAAAGCTGGTGGACGGTACTTAAACGCTCTCAACAGTTATGTAATGCCATTGCGAATATCTGTAACAGGATCAACGTTTTCTCTACAATTAGGATTTTTCTATCCTCCGACTCAGAAGGCACACTGCGACAAAATCAAAATTGCCGGTGACTCACATCAGATGTATGAGTATTCTTTCGAACGCATTGAATCCATAGGAACAACATATTTAGATGTCGGCACAATGCCAAGTCGAAACTATTGGCTCGACTACATTAATGCGAATGATGAACTCAAAAGGTACTGGACGAACAAAGTTCCAGGGGTTAATGCAGAAGGAGCATTTTTTGATTATCAATCAGGGCGAATGCTTCAGCCCGGAGGAAAGGCGTATTCTGGAAACACTTATTATTTATTGCAACGCCATTCTCTTTATTCTTACTTTTGTTGTGATATTGAAGCTACTGAAATCACCCGCATTCAAACAAATTCGTTTTCATCATGGTATCTTTATAGAATTCGTGTAAAACAATTCACAGAATATGCAGCCAAATTCTTCTTGAAACGCTCTATTTTCCTAACGGAAAAACCAACAAGATTTTATCCTGTATGGCCACCTTATGTTGAGGAGCCAAATTTTATCTATCATAATGCCAACGAATTTTATTTCTATTTGTGTGGGGATGATGCCGAACTTAAAGCATACCCTGCTACAGCAAATGTATTAGACACACATGATGGAAGGCTCTACAAGTTGTATACACGAGGAAGAGAGCAATTAATTTCTATCGGGAAATCCGGAGCATTGGGTTTTTCATACTTAATAAAGCAACCTCTAAATAGAAACGTTTCGCCACCTACAGTAGTGATCTCTGATCATGTCGGAAATGTATTAACCGAAGAAATATACACAAAGCTTCCTAAATCAAAGCTTATATCAGTCTCATGTCGGTATGATGGGAAGGCGATTGTTCGAAGAAAAGGTAAGACTGAACATATCTACAAGCTTTCCGCTGAGCGGAGTTTGACAATTGATGAATTATCATTTGGCACAGAGATACATTTTTATCAGGGTTGCGATTACATCCGATCCATTCGATTTGAGCAGAATAAAGCCAGCTTCGATGTTTTGGCATTGGATGATGCGCTTGTGAAAGAATTGAACGCTTGTTCCGGTCCGATGATTTCTGTGACGCATACAGTTGGAACTCTTGCCAGCAAATTTGCGGCATATCCTCAAACGAAAAAGTGGTTATATATAACCATGCGGCAAGGCGAAATATCCCGTAAAGCTTTGCAGGTTCTAAAAGACAATATTCCGAATAATTGTGGGAGGACTAATAATGATTGAGACTGAAGTTTCCTTCACCTCTTTGTGTTTTATTGAGGATCATCATGATGAACGCGTATGGTTGCATCGCTTGGCTGATATTGAAGACGGAGAATTGCATAGCCCATTCAAATCAGATCGTATAGATAATCGTTTTGAAAACCGTGATTGCTGGTATCTGTATCAACATCGGGATAATCGGGACAACGGGCCATCTGATAATGGAACGGTAGGTGTATGGGCTTGGAGCGCAATTCCTAAGCCCGAAAATCCTGCAGTCGACCAGATACAGTCTTACTATATTAAGGATTATTCTCCGATTCGCATAGTGGTGCTTACTGCCAAATCCTTAGAGGACGTGGTGGAACAACTTAAGAATGGAGCTGTACATACACAGACTTATTTCTGCGATACTTTTTTCTGCTATGAATCAAAATGGGGGCAGTTGACCGGTGTACTGTGTCGTGCCGATGAATTCAAAATTTCCGATCGATATGCAAAACTAGCAGAAACTGTTTACTCCTTGCCAAGCTATACCATTTCCTCGAGCGATATTTATAATTGGGACGACCGCAATCTGCGGTTTATAAAAACATTTCAGATGGGTACGCCTTCCGAATATGTTTCGATAGGAAGCACAGATGAGATTATTCGTAAACTCATTCTTGAACGCTCCACATGGTCTTTATTCAAAGAATGTATTGGCTCAACTAAAGCAGAATGGCGGAATAGCAAAGTTCTTCTGAAAAGGATCTGCGAAGAGTCCTTATATGAAGCAGTTGTTCAAAAATTAAAGTGTACTCCTGACCAGGCAAAGCAGGCAGTTGATGATTTTGCTAATCGTGCAGGTGCATTGATTGAGGTTGGCGATATCGACGCTGATGTATTGGCTAAAATCGCTATACATCACGATGGACTAAGAGGCCTATGTGAAGAAACCGTATCACAGCAATGGCATAATTCTCATGCTGCGGAGATTGCTGAAGCCGAAGCCGAAGTTGCAGAGATAAAGAACAAAGCAGAGCAAGAAGTGAACGCTGCAAAACAGCATCTTTGCGATATAGAACAAGCAATGTCCACAACCGAAGAGAAGCACAAAGAGGTACTTGGGCAAATTGTAACAGCCCAAAGCAAACTGGATCAACTGTTTGCTGAGATAGAGCGGTACGAGGCACTCGGGAAAGATACTTTAGCGGCAGTTCGCCAGAAGATTGCCGGTGCACAAAAAGATATGGCTGGATTTATTGCCGATCTTTCGGTGTTTTTACCCCAGTCCAATACTGCTGTGCCAGAAAAACAAGTTGCTCGTTGGCAATATGCCCGTGCCGCAGAGGGGTTGTATTGCAATGACGATATTGATCTGGCAGAAAGTTGGCGCAATGAGTTCGATGCAATTCACCAGAATCTGTCATATGCTTTGAGTATCGATTCTGACTTTTGTGCAATGCTTACTTCTTTTTTGTACTCAACACATATCAACAGTGTACCAATTTTGATTGTAGGCCCTGGGGGGCATGACATTGCTGAAGCTCTATCTGTCTCAATTTACGCAAACGGTGCAGGACAATTAACTTTAGGTAATGAGTGTGACTCTGATGTTGCGGACGGAATTAAAGAGTTCAGCGAATCCATCGTGTCTATTCAAAACATGTTCGGCAAGGGTTGGGTAGATACTCTCCCGCAGACATTTACTAAACTCAAAAAGCAGGTCATTTGGACACATCCGTATGTCGAGGATATGGTTATAGAGCCGAAAGGTCTTTACAACTATATGCTCCCGATTCTGAGTGAATGTTTTGTAGGGATGCTACCTGCTCTTGAGATGTGGCCTAGCAAACGTGCCGCGACGTTTCAGCCATACGTTTCTGGGAAAAAACAGCCGCTCCGCTTCGATTCTGCATTTAAACGTTTGGGACTTAGCAAGCTTCTTCTGAACCAGTTATCGCTTATTCTGTCCGATGCTAAAGGAATTTTGGAAAACCCAGCAAAAGACACGGATGTAGAAATTCTTTTTGGTATGCTCCCCCTCTGCGTACTTACCGGAAGACTGGATATTTTGAAGGATGTCATTGAAACCGAAAGCGGTATATCCAATTCTGTAAAGAACGAAGCTGCAAGATATATCGAGGAAGAGTGATACATATGACAAATGATCTGATCGCCTCAATCGGGAGACAACTGAATATCCCAAAGTCAACTGATAACGAATGGATCTGTCAGATCATTTATAGTGTGGCAGGGAAAATGGCACTTGCATCACTTTGGGATCGCTATGAGGACAAAAGTTGTTCAGTTTCTATTCAGCATTTCAAAAATAGGGCCGCACAAATTTTTGATGCCTATGAAGGGATTTACCCGGAAATCGGGTTTCTGTTTCCTAAAGATAAGACGGATTTGCTCGAGGAAATGTACTCCATCTACCTACGGAACGGGTTCTTTTATCATTCCTCTTATCAGATCTCTCCGGCAGTGCCTACAACAGCAGGAAACGGCAACTTGATTCTTTATAGAAGCAATGCGCCTGATGCTGAACTGTGTATGAGTGGATTAGGATTTTATGCTGTTCAAAAAACATCTACCGACAGAACCGTAGCAAATATGTTTGGCCTGCAGGCTCAAACTTTTGAAAGCTATCTTGAAGAACTGTTAGGCCATGGTGAATGGCAACCGATTGATTGGCCAGACAATACCGAATTTCTACGTCTCGATCCGCCATTTTCGAAAGGATATTGGCAGAAGCTCCCCAGCAAAGATAAGCGAATATCTCTTGCAAGATACGGCGATCCTCAAAAAAATTATGTTTTTTACCGTTATCATAATGGAATATATCAGCAAAAGCCTATTCCAGACTGGAGAATTCGAAACTATTTTCCAGAGAACACCTCCAATGATTCAAGCCGCAATATGTATGGAGAATATAGAAGGATCGCAATAGCTCTGCTAAAAAGATACGGCACACTCCCGGGAAGCGAAGTCAAGGCAAGTGGGGATCTTATAGAAATCAAACTTGGATATCGGCTACCACCTTCGGAAGAAGAATTTTTCAAGCTGTATAGTTGGCCTGTACGCTATGATTTTTCTTCTAAATTACCACCGGTTTTTACAAGAAAAATGACAAGGCAAATCTATCCAATGTTCAAACATGAATTGGAATCGATTGGTTATTGCTTTGTGGAGGAATGATTATGGCTAATGGTGCAAACGGAGTTCACTTACAACTGCGTGAAGCTCTGGAAAACTACATAAAATCGCAGTATTTTGGAAAGTCTCCTATTTTGCTTTCAGCCATGCAAGGCAAGCTGAATCAAGAAGGTGTCCTTTATCAAAAACCATATGTTGAATCATCGCCTGCATACAAGAGCTCTCCAAATGGAATCCAGTTATCCTCTAAATTACCCGACTGGCTGAAAGATTATTTTAAGGCGTTGTCTGATGTAAATCTCGGCGTATATTCCTCGCCTTTCTGCCACCAGGTTTCTGCGTTGGAAACGGCATTTGAGGGACAGGATCTGTTCGTATCAACAGGTACAGGCTCCGGTAAGACGGAATGTTTTATGTGGCCCTTGATGGCAAAACTTGCATCTGAAGCAAGAAATAGCCCTGATAGCTGGACAATGCGTGGCGTCCGAACAATTATCATGTATCCTATGAACGCCTTGGTTTCTGATCAGATCAGTCGTTTGCGTCGTTTGATCGGCGATCCCGATCACCGATTTGTAAACATATTCCGAGATGCCTGCGGAAACAACTCCCGCCGCCCCCAATTTGGTATGTATACCGGCAGAACACCTTATGCCGGCAAGGAGTCCAAACGCAGTGAAGACCGTTCACTTGCCGCTACATATTCTCGAATGGTCAATCCGGAAACCGACGAAGAAAAAATCTTTTTACAGAAGCTGATCAAAGATGGAAAACTGCCTGCTAAAGAAGATTTTGATGGGTTTCTTGAAAAGCTCTACAATGGCAAACATATTCCGAATGACGAAGATGCAGAACTGGTAACTCGATTTGAGATGCAGCAATTCTGCCCCGATATTCTTATTACTAACTATTCCATGCTCGAATATATGCTGCTTCGTCCAAGAGAACATAAAATATGGGCAGATACCCAGGCATGGCTGAATGCAGATTCGAGCAATAAGCTCCTTTTTGTCATTGATGAAGCACATATGTATCGAGGCTCTGCAGGCGGCGAGGTGTCGTTGCTTATTCGACGTTTATTCCATCGCTTGGGCATTGAGCGCAGCAGAGTTCAATTTATCCTGACCACTGCGAGTATGCCCAACAATGATGAGGATGATCGAAAAGCCGTCAGAACATTTGCAAATGAACTGACTGCATCTGACGATATGCATCCGTTTTGCTATCTTACCGGCGAACGAGAGGAAATCGGAAATGGGCACGCGTTTAGCATCCCTTTCAGCAAATTCAACGAATCTCTTCCTGATGAATTTGAAGGTGATGATTCAGAAAGGCTCATGGCACTCAATCGGTTTTGGACAGGTATCACAAATAGTGCTGCACCCTTTAGTTCCTCCGAAGACGCATACCAGTGGTTATATGACCACTTGGTAGACTATGTACCTTTCTGTGAGATGTTCAAACGCTGCCGTGGTACAGCAGTCTCTCTGCAAGAACTGGCAGAGTCTATCTTCCCCAATAACAATCCGGAAGACGCCCTTCAAGCTGTTAGCGTCATGCTCGCAATTGCACCCTTGGCTCGAAGCGAAAGTGGTAGTGTCCTGTTCCCAGCAAGAATGCATATGCTTTTTCGAGGAATCAAAGGCGTATATGCTTGTACGAATCCGAAGTGTTCTCATTCACACACAGAAAACGGATTAACCTTGGGTGAAGTCTATTTTACAGATGGCAATTTGACCTGCAAAGAATGTGGAAGTACAATTTATGAGCTGTACAATGATCGACGTTGCGGCAGTATTTTCTTTAGAGGCTTCGTCCTAAAACAGGATTTTGAAGCTAAAAAACGCACCTATCTTTGGCATCAACCCGGTATGATGAATGAGGATGAGATCAAGGAAATACATCTCTTTATTCCGTCTGCTGACTATCGTTTGCCGGAAAGGCAGGGACAGAATAAGATTTTTCCTTGCTATTTAGATGTTTATAGCGGTTTTATTGATTTTTCCGACGATGCCCTGGAGGGAAAATCGGGTATCAGGAAACTGTATTATAGCAGTTTTACGACAAAGTCTCGTCCTGATATTTTGACATTTTCTACTTGCCCTCATTGCCGTCATGAGTTGTCTAAGATGCAACTGACCTCTTTTAGCACAAGAGGTAATCAGTCCTTCTTCAATTTGATAAAGGCTCAGTTCCAGTCACAGCCTGCGGTTCCCGGAAAAACAGGCGATCCTAATCGGCTTCCTAACGAAGGCCGCAAGGTTTTGCTATTCTCAGATAGCCGCCAACGCGCAGCAAAGTTGGCGCGAGATATGTCAGATGCTTCTGATATGACGGCAGCAAGACAGCTTGCGGCGCTCGCCATTGACCGAATGGAACATGAAGTTGTGGAACAATCCATGAATTATTTTTACGACTACTTTGCGATGGTAGCCGTGGAGCATCATGTTCAGATCTTCCATGATAGTGAAACCGAAAAGCAACGAGCAAGGCTGATTGAACACGGCACACAAGCGTTGAAAAATTATACACGCGCAAAGAAACGCGGCCAGCAATACACTCCTCGCTTCACCATTGATAATGCACCAACACAAATGAAAGAGCAGTTCCTTCGTTTTTACTGTGGTGGATACAATACACTGGTTGATTCAGCTATCAGCTGGATAGAGCCTATCGATGAGGCAAAATGGGATGCCCTTGATGCATTAGAGGAGGCAGGCATCGAAGTTACTGAGGAAGAATTCATGGAACTATTCAATGCATGGATTCTTTCCACCTGTGATACCTCTGTGGTTCTTGGTCACACAATCCCGGATGTAATCCGTGAAAAAGTACGCCCGAACTATGTAGGATACGGTATCGACAAGGAGAGGAACAAGAAGTTCTCGACCGATATACGCGGAATAATGGGATGGGACGATAACGATCCCATTGCAGCAAAGTGGAGTCGGATTTTGCGTGAAACCTTCATGGATGAAGGGCAGTCTTCTAACGGAAAGTACTACATCGATCTCTCCCGCATAAAACCTCGTTTCAATTTAGAACACACATGGTTCCGGTGTGAACGCTGTTCGGAGCTTACTCCGTATTTGCTGAGAGGAAAATGTCCAAGCTGTCAGTACGAAAAGATCCATCCTATGACAGCGGAAGAAATTGATGCATTGGATTTTTGGCGTAAACCTATTGATGAGGCACTCCAGGGTGAAGCTATTCGTGTAATTGATACAGAAGAACATACTGCACAGCTTTCCCATAAAGATCAGCGGGATGAACTTTGGTCCAAGACAGAGCAGTATGAGCTTCGCTTTCAGGATTTCCTGCAGACCGGTGAAGCGCCTGTAGATATTCTGAGTAGCACTACCACAATGGAAGTGGGTATAGATATTGGCTCATTGGTCGCTGTTGGTCTGCGTAATATTCCTCCTATGCGAGAGAATTATCAGCAGCGTGCCGGTCGTGCCGGTCGTCGTGGTTCAAGCTTGTCCACAATCGTTACATTTTGCGAAGATGGACCGCATGATTCCCTATACTTCTCTAATCCTGTACCAATGTTCAGAGGCGATCCCCGAAGACCATGGATTGATATCGGCAGCGAGAAGATTGTCCAGCGTCATCTTGGCATGGTCGCACTTCAATCCTATCTGAGAACAAAAGACAATAGTTTGGATGCAATTTCTGCCATTGAGTTTTTGGACGATCATCTACAGCCTTTTAGCGATTTCTTGATGACCTTGGAAATCAGTAAAAATGACATTCTTGTTCCCGCAGATTCCCAAGGTGCGTTGCATAGCTACAAAGGTGAACTCGAAGAATCTCTGGCAGATCTGAAACAGAAACGAGACGCTCATCCCGAACTGTTTGAAGCAGATGATGGTAGTGACTCCGGAAAGAAATCGCTTTTGGATGCACTCTATGAAGAAGGTGTCATCCCAACCTACTCGTTCCCCAAAAATGTCGTCAGTACATATATCTCCGATATGAGCGGAAAAGTAAAGTATCAAGTTGAACGAGGCTTGGATGTTGCTATCGGTGAGTATGCTCCCGGTAGAGCGATTGTTGTCGATAAAACGACCTACCAGATTGGTGGTCTATATTATCCTGGTGGAGAGCGGAGCGAGCGAACAGCTGCATCTCCTGCTAGAGCATTTATTCAGGATGCAAGTTATCGAAAAACTATTCGCACATGTGGGCAGTGCGGGTGGTTTGGATTGGAAGAGGACAATCATGATGCTTGTCCTTTCTGCGGAAACACCGCCCTTACAAATATGCTGCCAATGTTACGGCCGTGGGGATTTGCGCCGCGAAACGCTACATCCATTGAAACGGCGCAGTTGAATGAGGAATATACGGCGACTCAGCAGCCCCTTTATTCCACACTGCCCGATACTGATGATGTTACAGCTGTCGATGGATGCTCCAATATCCGAATGGCGGTTCGACCAAATCAGAGGATCATTATGCTTAACAAGGGAGTCGGCGGTAAGGGCTTTACCATCTGCTGTGATTGCGGCGCGGCAATGCCTGGAGACGATCCTACGGTGCTCGAAAATGTTATGCGCCCGTATAGATCCAAATTCCTCAAAACACGTTGCAAGCATAACGATACACTTAACGTTAATCTTGGATATGACTTTGTTACAGATATGCTTGTATTGGAATTTGCTTTAGATAGGCAACGGCTTGATATTAGTCCCTCAAGAAATTCTTGGCTTAATCGCGCTGGGCAGTCTCTTGCGGAAGCCTTGCGCTTGGCGGCCTGTCAGGAATTGGACATTGAATTTACCGAACTTGTTACTGGTTATCGTGTCAGACAAAATCGAAATGGAGATTTCGTTGATATCTACTTGTATGATAGCCTTTCGAGTGGCGCAGGTTACGCTGTCAGTATTGAATCTTCTATTCAGCAACTACTTTCCAAAACTCGAGAACTGCTCGATAGCTGTACCTGCGACAGCGCTTGTCATAAGTGCTTGAAGCACTATCGTAATCAGTACATCCATAGTGTTCTCGATCGTAAAGCGGCGCTTGATTTGTTGAAATGGGGAGAGACAGGAGTCAGAGCACCTGCAATCCCCAGCGGAAAGCAACAGCATTTATTGCAATCTTTGGAACAGATACTTCAGATTTCTGGTGTGCGTATCCAAGTTGATCATGAATCTGTTTGGGTAGAAGGGCGTTACAGCAAAAAGAAAGTAATAGTGTATCCGGCTATGTGGAGAAAACCTATGAGGGAAAATACCGTGTTCATAAGCGATGCGCATTTGAAGTATGCTAAACCCTATGCGCTGAAAACAATATTAGATTGTTTGTAAATGAAATAGTGGCAAGGCATCAAAATGATACCTTGCCACTATTTCATTTTTGCCCTTATCAATACCATCCTTTTAAGTTCGTTTCAACCTCTATATGATGAAACCCCTCATTAACACCTTTGATTTTAGTTGGTTTATATGCAAACAACAAATCCGAACCCATCGCCAACCGGCGCAAGGTTCGGATTTGTTTGTTTTGGTGGGCGTAAACGGGCTCGAACCGCTGACCTCCTGCGTGTGAATTATGACGATAACTTTTCGCGGCTTTTAGTCCATTGTAAAAAATGGCTGTATTACTACGTTTTTTGAATATAGCTCTTTGCCGCTGTTCGTGAAAATTGGTATTTTATAACGACCATAACGACCAAATAACGACCAAAAAAGAGGACGCTGTCCGCTTAGGAAGCGCCCTCTATTTCTATGCATGTCGGTATCCAGCCGGATTTAGCAGAGCATCCAGCGAATCCGCCGCTATCTCGTCCGCCGTCTTGATTGCATGGCTGTATATGTTACCTGTCGTGCTGGGGCTGGCGTGGCCCAGACGGCCCGCAACGGTGCGGATGTTCGTTCCTCCGGCGATAAGTAGCGTTGCGTTCGTGTGGCGGAGAGAATGCGCGGTGATAGGCGGAAGCCCCAGGCTTACAGAAAACCGCTTTATCCACTTGGAAAGAGAACTCATGCAAATGGGTTTTCCGTTCGGCTGAGTAAACACTTTTCGGCTATCGTTCCATCTGTCTCCCATGAGGAGCCGTTGCTCCGTCTGCTTGCGGCGCTGCTCTTCCAGTAAATCCATAACCACAGGAGGCAGCTTCATCACTCGTTCCGAGTTTTCGGTTTTCGTGGTACCGTCCGCCGTCCCTTTGCCAGGGATATATACCGCGTTCCGGTTGACGTGAATCAGGCGGTTTTGAAAGTCTACGTCATCCCATTCCAATCCGCACAGCTCCCCGCGCCTCATGCCGGAATATAAAAGCGTCGTCACCATGGCGCGGTATTGGAACGGCTGGGATTGCAGCGCGTCCAGAAGTATGGCTGCCTGTTTCTCATCAAGGTATTGCACATCCTTGCGTTCTTCTTTCGGCGGCTTTACCCTAGCGCAGGGGTTTTCCGGTATCACCTGCCATTCGACGGCGGTCGTGAACACGGCGGACAGAAAACGGTGATAGTGGGCAACGGTACTCTTTGATAATTTCCTGGTGCGGCCAGACGGGACGAACAGCTGGGTTAGTGGTTTGTGAAGCGTCTGCGCAATTTTAGAGGCGCTTGTATAGGCGATTGCTTTCCCCGCCTGGGCGGCGCGAAGGGTGGCGACGTTGACTCCCGCCAATTCGCATAGCTTCGCCTTGGTCGTGCCGAATTCTTCAATGGCCTTTTCCAGGCCGGGCGCGGCAATATAAGAAAGCGTGTTCAGATTGTCCACCTCCTCCAGCTGACTATACAGCTGTAGCAGATGGTTCGGGCGGAGCTTATCCATGCGGATATGTCCGATAGCAGGGGACACCCGACACATCAGAAGATGGTACAGAGAGAGGGTGGCCGGTTTCAGATTCTTTTCCGCATAGTCGGAAAACCACTGTTCCACAAAGGCATCCAGCTTAATATTTCCATCCATATACTGCCCGCTCTTGACCTTTTCCTCGAACAACACCGCTTGCCGGTCAAGCTCCTTCTGTATCTGTTTCGGGGTCATTCCGGGAGCGGGCTTCCATGTGGTGCTTTTCATAATCTGCTTGCCGCTGGAATCATACCCGGCGGATACCCTTATACGGTACGTGTCACCGCGCTTCTGGATTGTCGGCATTATCGTCGCCTCCACTATACAATTCACGTATCTGCTCCTGCGTCATTTTATAAAAGCGTATTTGCTTAGGGTCTGGTGGGAGTTCAAATGAAAACTCCTCTTTTATTTTTCTTATCGCTTCAATTGCTGTATCTAATGTCACAGACTCTATTAATCTCTCGCCGGTAGCTGGGTATATAGGAATACCGTCAGTACTGTCTTTTCTTGAATCATAAACATTACCATATAAATCTATATAGTGAGTGATTTTTTTAGGCTTCGATGCGAGATAAGTGGCGAGCAAACTGAATATATTTTGGCCGGGTGTTCCCCCTTGCTTGAATTCATCGATTTTGTCAAGCCAATTTTCTATTTTATGTGTGCGCATATACTCTACTTTTTCTTGTATAAGGGCGGTATCTTCATTTTCTAGCAAAATATTTATCACTGCTAAAACAATAGGGCCCCACGCCCATTTTTTTGAATTTACATTGCGCTTTAGGCATTTTAAAACTTCTATTGATTTGTCAGATAACCCCGTAATGTCTCCAATGCTCGCAGTTTCTTGCGTTTTATTATTGCTCAATCCCACTAGGTAATCGGTGGTAACACCGCACTTTTCCGAAATTTGTTTGAGAACTAGAGCATCCGGTATTCTTTCTCCATTTTCATAAAAACCAACTGTTGGACGTGATATTCCTAGAAATTCCGCAAAATCCGCCTGGGTACGTTCTCCACGCAATTCACTAAATCTAGCTGCGAAAATGGGCAGTTTCTTTTCTTTTGCTTCAATCATTATCAAAGGCCGCCTTTCTATTCTTCGTTTATAAACCAATGGAGTAATACCTCTCCGATTGTTGACACTGCTCTTGATGTTTGCTATAGTTATTATAGAGCACACAACCGAAGAAATCAACAACAATTTTTAGGAGGAATGAAAAATGATGAAAGCAAACCAGAGTATAAGAGCGGCAGCGGAAACGGCAGGTGTAAAACTGTGGCGCATAGCTGACAGACTGGGATACGCCGACAGCACCTTCTCCCGACTGCTACGCAAGGAACTGCCTGAGGAGAAACAGGCGGAAATCCTGCGCATCATTGCCGAGCTGGAACAGGAGGCGGGATAATGCCCCCACGCATGAGAACGATTGGGGAAGCAGCGGCGGAGCTGCGGAAGATTGACCCCGGCACCGCTGTCACCCCGTACCGCATCCGGCAGCTCGTCCTTGACGGCTCCATTCCCCATGTCAAGGCCGGGAACAAGCGCCTTGTTAACCTGGATACTCTGCTGCACTACCTGGAAACCGCGCCCGCTCCCGAGCCGGTCATATACGGCCAAATCCGGCCCGTAAAGGGGGCCTGACCGTGAATCTGCTGGACTACATACCCACAGGCGCACAGAACGCCATACCGGCCAAAGAGCTATGCAAACGAGCGGGCTTCCCAAGCGTCCGCTCCATGCAGCAGGAGATCCACCGGCTGCGGGAGAAAGGGCACATCATCTGTTCCAGCACAGAGCCGCCCGCGGGGTACTTCATAGCGGCAAACCATCACGAGGCGGCGCGGTTCATCCGGAGCATGGAGAGCCGCCGCCGGGAAATCGGCCGCGCCATCAAGGCGGCCAAGCGGTATACATCATCATTCACGGAGAACGGGCGGTGATTCTTTGACATTGCAGACTGACAACATACCGGAGGAGCTGCGGGCGCTCCCTCAATGGGTGGGGCGGCGCGGAAAAATACCGCTTAATCCAGCCACCGGCGAAGGGGCCAAGGCGGGCGTACCGTCAACATGGGGGACGCTGGAACAGGCTGTTACGGGAGTAAACGCAGGCCGTTTTGAGGGGATCGGCTTTGAATTCGCTACCGGCGACGGGCTGGTGGGGATTGACCTTGACCATGTAGTGGATCCCCACACCGGTGAGGTACAGCCTTGGGCGCTGGAGATTGTGCAGCGGCTGGACAGCTATACCGAGTACAGCCCGAGCGGGACAGGATTACATATATTTGTGCATGGCGATATACCCGATGCCGGGCGGAAAAAGACATTCAATAAGGACACAGGCGAGGCCGTGGAGCTGTACAAGGAAAAGCGGTATTTCACTGTAACCGCCAAGCCTTTTCATCCCGCGCCAATCGCCGACCGGTCTGCAGAGCTGACGGCGCTGTATGCAGAGCTATTCCCGCACCAGCAGAACCACACAGCCCTCTCCCCTGCTATCGACGCGCCGGAATATCTGCGGATAGGGCTGGACAAAGACCGCACCTTCCGCGCCCTCTGGGACGGTTACAGGAACACCGGCGACGAGAGCAGCAACGACCTAGCGCTGATGAACAAGCTGGCGTACTGGTGCAACCGCGACGAGGGACGCATGATAGAGGCGTTTCTAGCCTCCCCTTATGCTGCCGGGAAGGACGATGCACATCGCGCCAAGCTGGAGCGGGAGGACTATCTGCACCGGACGGCGCAAAAGGCGATCGCCGATTGCCGCGAGACGGCGGCGGATCGGGATGCAGCCTTTAAACTGGAGCGGGCAAGGCGGGATTTCGCCCCCCTGTCCGCCAATGGAGACAAGCCAGAAGTGGAACCCGCCGACTATTCAGATGCGGGGAACGCGGCGGTTTTCTCCCGCCTGTACGCGGGGAAGCTGCTCTATGCGGATTCCCTGGGGTGGCTATGGTGGAACGGCCAGAAATGGGACAGAAGCGACCACCACGCCACCCGCTGCGCTCTGGAAATGTCCGGGGCCATGTACCAGGACGCGCTGACCAGATACAGCGAAGCCAAGCATGCCGCCGCCCAGGCGGAAATAGACTTTGCGGGGGAAGCCATCAGCAAAAGCGACCGGGACAAGGCCAGGGAGGCGGAAACCGCCGCAAAGGCTTATTTTAAACATGCCGCTACGACCAGGAACGCGACGCGCATTAATAGCTTTATCTCCCTGTCCATCCCGTCCTTTCTGATAAAGGCCGACAAGCTGGACGCCAACCCGTTTGACCTGAATACCCCGGCGGGGATTGTGGATTTGCGCAGCGGCGGGGTACGGCCCCATGACCCGGAAGCCTATTGCACCCAAATCACCGCCTGTTCACCCGGGACGGCTGGTGAAGCTATGTGGAGCCAGTTTATGGACTGGGTGACAGGTGGGGATCAGGGTGTGCGCGAATATCTCCAGATGGTTGCCGGTATGGCCGCTGTGGGCGAGGTGTATCAAGAGGGCGTTGTCATGGCTTACGGCCCCGGCGGTAACGGAAAATCCACCTGTGTAAACGCTATAGGAAACGTGTTTGGGGAATACGCCGGGAGTATCGCCATCAAGGTATTAACCACCGAACGGCAGAACAGCGGCCCCGCGTTGGCGACCATGCGCGGCAAGCGGCTAGTGGTAGCGGGAGAACTGGAGGAAAACCAACGGCTTTCCGTGTCCACCCTTAAACAGCTTGCCAGCACCGACAAGCTGGTGATTGAGGAGAAATACCATTCCCCCGAGGTGGTGAAGCAAACCCACACGCTTGTGCTGTTCACCAACCATTTACCCCGCGTTGGCTCAACAGACGGCGGCACCTGGCGGCGGCTGACCGTCGTCCCCTTTCTGTCCAAGGTGTCGCCGGACAAGAGCGTTCTCAACTACACCGAAACTCTTACCCGAGAGGCTGGGGAAGCCATTATGTCGTGGGTGGTGCACGGAGCAGTAAAATTTTGTGCGAACCATTTTAAAATCCCGCTCCCCGACGTAGTGGCAAAGGCTACCGAGGAATACCAGGCGCGGGAAAACTGGCTTTCCAATTTCATTTCCGAACGCTGCACCAAAGACCCGAACGGGCGGGTGCAGAGTTCCGAATTGTATGCGGCCTATAAGGAGTGGAGCCAGAGCACCGGCGACTACACCAGACGGCTGAACGACTTCTCCACAGCCATGGAGGCGGCGGGGTTTTTGAAGATTGCGCCGAGGAATATAAAGCATTGGCAGGGGCTCATCTTGAACCCCATCCCACTTCCGGATTATGGCTATTCCAACAGTCGATATTCGCAATAAAAACAGGGCCATGTTACGGCTGGTTACGGCTGATGTATAACTTTTCCTATAGAGCACTAAAAATCAAAATAAAAAAAGTTGGTATACAGCCGTAACCAGCCGTAACCCAAACGCAAAAAAGTGAGGATTCATGCGGGTTTACGCCCTGTGCGGAGATGAAGGAGAAAACACGAAAATGACAAAGCTTTGCCCTTTACAGCAGGGCCTTAGACCATGTGTGTCAGAATGCGCATGGTATGACACGTTGAATCTATGCTGCGAAGTCAAAATGATAACGGACAGCTTAAACGACATTGCCGAAGAGTTGGGCCGGATAAACGATAACGCAGCAAAATCGGAGGGCATACATGGGTAAAACAATCCATCTTCTTGTGGACTATAAGGACGGAGCGGGCCGGTATTATCATCAGGTATTCAAGGCATACAACGCACTAGGTGAAGAAACGGCGGCCTGCGTCATGGAGATGCTGCGGCAGGATGGGTTCACCCCCTGGGCCGTCGCGGCAGTCTACGGCAGCCACACCATGGAAGAGCTCTCGCGGATGCAGGACAGCCCGCCAGTACCAGGAAAGACGCGGATACTTTACATAGACAAGACGGAATATCAAGCCCGCTCCCCCGGTTGACAAATCCCAACATCCCCGCGCGCGTGAAAAATCAAGTTTTATCAAGTTCTCATCGAGCCCTATCCAATCCTTATCTATGGCAACTTACTAAGTTTTACTAAGCGAAAACCTCAAGTTTCCTCAAGTATCCAAGTTATTCCAAGTAAAAAAGCCGCCCCTTTCGGAGCAGCCCTCACACCATCATCTTACACCGGAGAGGGGCGGCGGTCAATGACCAATGAAGAATGGGCCATAGAGATACAGGCAGGCTGGGAGGATTGCACGGCGCTATGGGAGCAGGTGCACAGATTCATCCGGCAGCAAGCCCACAGGTATTTCACACTCCATGCCGGAACCTGTACACATGCCGGAGTGGAATTGGACGACCTCCTGCAATGCGGGTTCATGGCGCTGCAAGACGCGGTGAGAGCATACCGGCCTGAATCCGGGTATTCCCTTCTGGCATATATCAAGTACCCGCTCTTGAAGCATTTCCGGGAGGCCTGCGGCATCCGCACCACCCGCCGCGACCCGCTCAACAACTGCGCCAGTCTGGACAAGCCGGTTGGAGATGAAGGAAAAGCCACGCTTGGGGATTTACAGCCCAGCCAGAGCGCCGCACAGGATATGGAAGCGGTACTCGAGCGAAAGTACATGACGGAGCTGCACGAGGCTATGGAAAAGGCGCTGGACACCCTGGACACGGTGCAGCGTGATACTATCCGGCGGCGCTTCTGGAATGGGGACACTCTGCAAGCCATGGCCAAGGATAACGGCGTTACACCGGAGGTTATACGACAGAGGGAGGCCAAGGCCCTGCGGAGACTGCGGCGCGGGCCGTGCGTGAAGCTGCTGAAACCCTTCGTTGACGAGATACGGGACGGATATGCCTGGAGGGGAACCGGATGGGGAGCCTGGAAAAGCACAGGCGTGTCCTCTGTGGAAAAGGCCGTCGAGAAAACCGATGAACTCATAAGGCAGCTCAGCGAACAGCGGGAACGGGACAAGGCTCGTTTCTGCGCCTTGCTCCATATCACCCCGGAAGAATTTGACCGGCGCTATATCGAACCCCGGGCGAACTTCGAGAAAATCGGCTTTTCAGCAATGAGGCCACAATGAGAAAGGAGCCTATTTCATGTCAATTTCAAGAATCGAGCAGGAAACCGTTATTCTTTTCAACGAGGCGGATGCAAGCGCCAGTGTCTACACTTACAACGGTGCCTTGAAGCGCAAGTTAACCGGCCTTTGCCATACCCGCCCTACAGAGGCCAGGCTGACCAAAGACGACGAACGCGGCGGCCTGACTTTTGAGGTACCGAAACGCTGGATAAAGGTGAATGCGGGGCCGGTTTACACCGAGGAGCAGCGGCAAGCCATGAAGGAACGCGCAAGAGCCATTTCCACCTCAAAATCATCGACGGCGGTCGAGTGAAAACCATCTTGCCCGCTCCAGAAATATACTTTCATGCCCTAGCCCTTGCCCTATCAGAAATCAAGAAGCTATAGGGCAAATTTAAAGAGTTTACTCACCTCAATTTTGAAGCGTGAATAATAGCGGCTATTGATTCGTAGTTACCGCATATCTATTCACAGTACCCACACGGAGGCGAAACATGTATTGCGTTGTGCAGGAAATCCAATTGAAGAAGCCAGCTGCTGGCGGTGAATGTCGGGAATACGAGGTACAGACAACTTCCATCACAATAGGCGGTCAGACCAAGACCTATTATTCGTACTGCCCGAATTATGAAGCCGGAAAGTTTGAGCGGCCACACCGGGAGGCTTATAAAATCAGCGTACATGTAAGCCGCCGGGAGAATGGCAAGGTGAAGAAAAGGCAGTACCCTATAGGCACCGTCGGCTATTACGCCCTCATAGAATGGGGCTTGTATGACTATATAGACAGAGGCGTAGCTAAAGCAGCCCAGGCTATGGGATTGGACTATCAAGAGGTCTACAAGCTGGTCGAGGGCAAGATGGAACCTATTCTCCAGAGAGTGGAGAGGGAATACCAAACCACTGAAGAATACAAGGTCGTCACCCGCCGCCGGAAGATTCAAGCGACATATCAAAAGGCCAAAGCAGCCTTTGCTAAAAAATACGGTGTGGATGAACGTGAATACGACGTTTGCTATAACGTCTTTGGCGAAGTGATGAATCAGCTATATCTTGACCAGATAATCGAATCTTTCAGGGCATACCGTAGTTACTACGATTCATCGAGAAGTAACTACGATTGGGGCGGGGCCGGTAGTTACCGCGCTATAGAAAGCAGCACCTACAGCGAGGCCGAAAAGGCCACCTTGAAGCGTTTCTACAAGACGCTGGCCATGAAGTTTCATCCCGACACCGGCGGCACCGAGGAGGACATGAAGCTGCTGAACAACCTCAAGGACGAATGGGGCATATAACCAACCGAGCGGGCAGCCAATCCCACACAAGGGACGCTTGCCCGCTCTCTATTTGTAGCATTTTGTAGCCATACATTAGCCGAAACTTTCATTTCTAAGATTTTTTATGTTTTTGTGGGGCTTCGTGGTATCCGGCACTTCACTTCACTAAAGCAAACCACCCCGGGGGGCTTAAAAATTCCTCACGCGCGTGAAAATCGATTCTGTCGTGCATGGCATCGGTATGCGGCCCTTGGGGAGTTTTTGCTTTTTTCAGCCTGGGGGTACTGGCCGGATTTCAAATCCGGGCAGTTCTTTTATGGTGTTAGAAATATCCAAACAAAAAAGCCGCCATCCCGGAGGACAGCGGCCTCTATCACTTTGCTATGCGAATATCTTTAATCTGCGCGGTATTATCCTTCGTGACGTTCTCCAGGGCGGAAACCTTAATCTTGATTTCCTCCACGTCCTCCGCTACCTTGTCCAGCTTTGCGAACTTCTCGTTCATGCCCTGCTGGCCCTCACCGAGTAACTGGAGCTGCGTCTTTATGTCGTTCTCAAGGGTGACTTCTATTTTAGTAGTACGTTCTTTGACCTCCGATAAATCGGCCTTGACCTCCGACAGATCGCCTTCAACGGTAGACAAGCGAGTATCCATGCTCGTTACTTTATCAAGGATAGCCTGCAAAATCTCTCTATCTTCCATCTTCCTCACCTCGCCTTCTCAGCATACCATGTCCCTTGTGGATTTGCAATGGGCTATTTTGGGGCATTGTCCCGCTCTATGGTCTCGAGGACAAACTCTTTCAATACCGTGTTTGATGTTTTACCCTCGCGCGCGCAATGCTCCTTGAACGCAGCGGCTTCCTCTTTTTTGACCTTGCAACCAAGCGTTGCCATGTGTTCCCTGTTGTATTTATCAGCAGCTCTTTTTTGTGATTCGCTTACAGCCATTTATTGACACCTCCCTGCTATTATTATACCGCATATTTATATGGTCAACAATATATATATTTAACAAATATATATGGTTAACCTTGTTCCATCTGCCTATTGAAATATATGGTTAACCATAGTATACTATAGATACAGCGAAAGGGGAGCGGGATGGAAACTAAGCGGAGTAAGAGACTACCGCGGCCAACAAACTCCCGCCCTATCGCCCACATGAGCAAAGGAGAGGTCAACATGAAATTGCTAGATCTCCTCGTTTCCGAACTGAACGAGGAAGAGAGCAAGGCCGGGAGCAGCCACAGATGGAAACGGCTGCACAGTACGCCCCTGGAAATCGTGGAAACTCCAAAGGGCAACAGGCAGCGAGACATCAAATCGGGAAAGTTTACCGCAAAGCCTACCGAAGGGAGCGACAACACATGAGCAAAACGAAATTGCAGGCCATGGTGGAGGAACTGGTAAGCCTGCGGGAGCTGGCGGTTGAGCTGGCGGACGAAATCGATACCCTGCAAGATGTCATCAAGGCCGACATGCAGCGGCAGGGCGTGGACACCATCGAGGCCGGAAAGCACACCGTCCGCTGGGCTGTGGTCAAGTCCAGCCGGTTCGATTCCAAAGCGTTCCGCGCCGCCTATCCTTCCATTTATGAGCAGTATACCAAGCCCACAGAGTCACGCCGATTCACCGTGGCATAAAGAAAGCCCCTTTCCTGTGCCGCCGTCCAAAGCACACAGGAAAAGAGCCAGAAACACCGCAGGGCGGGTCTGACTCTATTGTAACAGGCCCGCCAATCTTTTGCAAGGGGGAATCATTCAGATTATGACGGAGATTGAAAGAGTGTTGAATAAGCCCATAAGCAGAGAAGAAGAGCGATACTCCATGAAGCGGAGTGACCTCGACTTCCTGTACCGAACAGCCAAAGGCGGCCAATTTCACATGGCCTTTATTGCATTCCGATACGGCTTTGAGAAGGGCCGCCGGTGCGAGCAGGCCAAGCGGAGGCGCGAAGAGGCGCGCTATGCCATCACGCCCGACGGGATTGACTACCTGGAAGGAATGGAGGCGTTTTCTAATGCCGGAGAATGAAACAGAGCGGCGCAAGGAGCACCTGAAGGAACTCGTGGACTCTCTCGACAACGGGCGGGATATTCTGCTCATTTACCGTTTCGCCAAAGCCCTGACGAGCAAGGAGGCGGCGCATCGTGCCGGAGAATAACCGAACCGAGGCAGAGTACAGGGAGGCGATTGTGGACTTGCTTGGCCAGATCCACACAGGCGACCTTCTACGGCGCATTTACAAATTCGTCGAGTACCTCTACTTACATCACTGAAAAAACACCGAGCGGGCAAGCATGGGAAACCGTGCCGCCCGCTCGTGATTTTGCGTAACTTTCCGTATCTTTTCGCGGCAGTAACGACCAAATAACGACCAAATCGCTGTTAGTGCCCTCGTAATGAAAAAGAAGAAACCCGCAAGAACGTAGTGTTCATGCGGGTTTGTGGTGGTGGGCGTAAACGGACTCGAACCGCTGACCTCCTGCGTGTGAAGCAGGCGCTCTAACCAGCTGAGCTATACGCCCATACAATGGTGACCCGAACGGGAATCGAACCCGTGTTACCGCCGTGAAAGGGCGGTGTCTTAACCGCTTGACCATCGGGCCGCTGTTGCTCCTCCGGTTGGAGGAGCGATGGTAGCGGTAGTCGGATTTGAACCAACGACACTGCGGGTATGAACCGCATGCTCTAGCCAACTGAGCTATACCGCCATAGCTTGTCCCTGTTCCATCCGAGAAAAACTTCCCTTTTAGCCAGGTGTCGAAGACACCCCCTTACAGGGGACGCACTATATTATATAGGATCCCGTATCCGTTTGTCAACCATTATTTTTGCTTTTGCGGCAGAAATTATTCCGGCTCATAAAATCCGCTCTTTTTGCCGGTCAAACCTCCTGCGTCTCGGCGGCCTTCCCCTCGTTTAGGCCGAAGACGGAGATGCACTGGGAGGGGCATACGGCGGCGCAGGCGCCGCAGCCGGTGCAGATTTCCGGGTCGATGGCGGCGAGAAAATTCTCCACCTTGACGGCGCCGCTGGGGCAGGCCTTGACGCATTTCATGCACCCAATGCACCCGGCCGTGCAGACCTTGCGTACCAGCGCCCCCTTGTCGTGGCTGGAGCAGCGCACCGCCGCCTTCGCCTGCGCCGGCACGATGGAAATGATGCGCTTGGGGCAGGCCTTGACGCACAGGCCGCAGGCCGCGCATTTGTCCTTGTCGATGCGTGCCAGCCCGTTCTCCACCGTGATGGCGCCGTATTCGCATACCGCCCGGCAGTCGCCGTAGCCCAGGCAGCCGTAAGAGCAGGCCAGATCCCCGCCGTAGAACTGGGCCGCCGCCGCGCAGGAGGGCAGCCCGCTGTAGCGCAGCTTGCGGGCCGCAAATTCCTCGCAGCCTCCGCAGTGCACCAGGGCGGTTTTGGCCTCCAGCGTCCCCTCGACGCCCAGCAGATTGGCGGTGGCTTCGGCCACGGCCGCGCCGCCGGGGGAGCACAGCCCCACCTTGGCCCCCTCGTGGGCCATGGCCTTGGCGTAGCCGTCGCAGCCGGAATACCCGCAGGCGCCGCAGTTGGCCCCCGGCAGCACGGCCCGCAGGGCCTCCGCCTTTTCATCCCGGGGGACCGCCATGACCACGCTGGCCACCGCCAGAATTAGCCCGGCGGCCAGGGCCAAACCCGCGACAATAAGAACCGCCAATACGATTGGATTCATGATTGCAAGCCCCTTTCTGCTTTACAGGCCGAATAGCCCCTGGAACCCCAGGAAGGACATCGACACCAGGGAGGCGGCTACCAGCGTGATGGGCAGGCCCTTGAGCCCGGCGGGAATCTCGGCGCTTTCCAGCCGCTCCCGCACCCCGGCGAACATCACCATGGCCAGCAGGAAGCCCAGCCCGGCCCCCAGCGCGTTGACCAGGGACTGGCCGAAATCGTACCCCTTGTCGATGTTCAGGATGGTCACGCCCAGCACGGCGCAATTGGTGGTGATCAATGGCAGATAGATGCCCAGGGAATTGTACAGCGGCGGCAGGAAGCGTTTGAGCGCGATTTCCACCAGCTGCACCAGCGCCGCGATGATGAGGATGAACACAATGGTCTGCAGATACCCGAGATCCCGGGGCACCAGCAGCAGGTTGTAGATGGGCCAGGTGGCGGCGGTGGCCATCAGCATGACGAAGATGACCGCCAGGGACATGCCCACCGCGGAGTTCAGCTTCTTGGACACGCCCAGGAAGGGGCAGATGCCGAGGAACTGGGACAGCACGAAGTTGTTGACCAGCAGGCCCCCGATGAGAATGGCGAACAGGCTCGTGTTACTCATGAGCTCCGTCCTCCTTCCCCTCGGCCGGCTGGCCCAGCTGGCCGCAGGCCGAAGCGTGCGGGCAGGCGGCGCAGCCGCCCGCCGTCAAATCGGTCACCGCTTTGCCGCCCTCCAGCCGGGCCGACAGCTTGCCGACCAGCCAGATGAGCATCCCGAAAACAAAGAACCCGCCGGCCGGCAGCACGAACACGGTGATGGGGGGGATGATCCCCGCCTCCGGCCAGCCGAAAATCGTGCCGTTGCCGAAGAATTCCCGGATGGCCCCCATGACGATCAGTGCCCCGGTGAAGCCCGCGCCCATGCCCAGCCCGTCCAGGGCGGACAGGCCCACGCTGTTTTTGCTGGCGAAGGCCTCGGCCCGGCCCAGAATGATGCAGTTGACGACGATCAGCGGCAGATAGATGCCCAGCGCCTTGTCGATATCGGGCAGATAGGCCTTGACCAGCATCTGCACGATGGTGGTGAAGCCCGCGATAATCACGATGTAGGCGGGCAGCCGCACCTTGTCCGGGATCACCCGGCGCAGCAGGGAAATGACGATGTTGGAGCAGACCAGCACGAAGGTGGCCGCCGCGCCCATGCCCAGCCCGTTGATCGCCGCCGTCGTCACCGCCAGCGTCGGGCAGGTGCCCAGTACCAGGCGGAGCACCGGGTTTTCCTTAATCAGGCCCTTGGAAAACGCCTGTCCGTACTTGTTCACGATGCGCCGCCTCCCTTCGTGATGTCCTCGTAATAGGCGATCGCCTGGTTGACCCCGTCGGTGATCCCCTTGCTGGTCTTGGTGGCCTGGGACACGCCGTCCACATCCTTGCCCAGGGTAAGGGGGGCAGCGTTCTTGCCGGAGAAAGCAGCCAGCAGGCCGCCCTTGGTCACCTTGTCCACGTATCCGGCCGTCTCGTTCTCCTCCGTCACCTTCACGCCGGAGATGGTGCCCTCGGCCGTGATGCCGGTCATGACCACCAGGCCGGCGCTTTTCCCGGTCACGCTGGCGGTGAAGACATAGCCCACGGTTTCGCCGTTTTGCAGGGCGGTGTAATAAACGACTTCCTTCCCGTCGGCGGTCAGGGTGCCCTTCTCGAAGCTGTCCGCCTGGATGACCTGACGCCGGGCGGCGTTTTCGATTTCCGCCGTGCGCTGCGCGATGGTGTCCTTGGTCAGCAGATTGGTGCCCGCCAGGGCGGCGGTTACCACCCCGCCGATGATGGTCAGGGCCGCCGCGGAGACCAGGATGTCCTTCCCGTTATTTTTCATGACGCAGTAGCCTCCGTTTCGTCCCGAAAGCCCGGGGCCGGGTGGCCCTCTCGATGAGGGGAACCAGGATGTTGCCGATGAGGATGGCGAAAGACACGCCCTCGGTCAGCGAACCGTACAGCCGGATGAGCACCGTCAGCAGGCCGCAGAGCACGGCGAAGACCACCTTGCCCGCCTTGTTGATGGGGGAGGTGGTGTAGTCGGTCGCCATGAAGATGGCGCCCAGCATCAGGCCGCCGGAAAGAATGTGGTATACCGGGTTTTCTCCCAGAATCCAGGTCAGCACGAAAACCGTCCCTATGTAGCACAGCGGGATGATGGGGGTGATGACCCGGCGGATCACCAGGTAAATTCCGCCGATGATCAGGGCCGCCGCGCAGGTTTCTCCCAGGCACCCGGGATGGATGCCGAACAGCAGCTGGAAGGGCTTGTAGGCCATTTCCCCGCCGCCCGCCATCATGGCCAGGGGGGTGGCGGAGGAAACCGCGTCCGCCGCCTGCAGCTGCGCGGGCATGGTCCAGTCGTTCATCTGGGCCGGGAAGCTGGCCATCAGCACGATCCGCCCCGCCAGGGCGGGGTTGACGAAATTCTGTCCGATGCCGCCGAACATTTGCTTGGCCACCACAATGGCCGCCACGCTGCCCAGCGCCGCCTGCCACAAAGGAAGGCTCACCGGCAGATTGAAGGCCAGCAGCAGGCCGGTGACCACACAGGAGAGGTCGCCCACCGTCTGCGGCCGCTTCATCACCGAGCGGCTGAGCGTTTCAGAGGCGACGCAGGCCCCGACGCAGACCAGCTCGATGGCCAGCGCCCGCCAGCCGAACAGCCAGACGGAGGCGACAGCGGCGGGCAGCAGGGCGATGAGAACGTCCAGCATGATGGTGCGGGTGGACGCGCCGCTGTGCAGATGGGGGGAGGAGGAAACGATGAGGGATTTCTCCATACGGAAAACCCGTCCTTTCTAGACAAGAATCGGGAGATTACGCGCGATCCGCCATGTGGGCACGCCGCACGGCGTCCTTGGCCATGCGCATGGTCTGGACGATGTGGCGGTGGGCCGGGCAGGCGAAGGAGCAGCAGCCGCATTCCATGCAGCTGCCCACGTCCAGCTTTTCCATGGCCGCCGGATCGCCGTTTTTGTAGGCGGCCGCGATGGAGGGGGGCACCAGATGCATGGGGCAGGCGTCGACGCACCGCCCGCAGCGGATGCAGGGGGAGGCCTCCGTCTGGAGAACGTCCTCCTCGGACAGGGCCAGGATGGCGTTGTTCTGCTTGAGCACCGGCATGGTGTCGTCCATCAGGGCCAGCCCCATCATCGGCCCGCCCATCAACAGACGACCCACCTCATGCTTGAGTCCGCCGGTAAAGGCGAGCACGTCGCCGCCGCGAAGCGACTTGGCGACTTCTTCGCCAAACTGCTCCGTTTCCTGTGTGCTGTGCGACACGAATTGCATGCTTTCGCCTCCCTGACCCCATTTTTACCCATATTACCAAAGAGTATAGCACAGCGAACCGCCCTTTACAATTCTTTTTCTGCGGAAAGAGGGAGAAAAGTGCGTTTACAGGCACGCAGAATTGTGCTAAAATATATTGATATTTTATTGAGAGAGGAGCGTGAGAAGGTGAACCGGTTCCGTAATTTTCTCAGCGATGTGGTGCGTCAGTCAGACATGGTGCTGCTGTCGCTGTGTACGGTCTCCACGCTCTATGGCATGGTGCTCATCGCAAGTGCCACGCATTTCCGCAATACCTTTAAATATGTTGCCATTCAGGGCTTCGGACTGCTGCTCGGCGTGCTGCTGTACTTCTTCCTCTCAAGCATCGACGTATCGGAAGTGAGCAAAAAGTGGAAGTGGCTGCTTGCCTTTAACTTTGGCTTCATTCTGCTGCTGCGCACGCCCTTCGGCCTCACGCGCAACGGCAACCGCGCCTGGCTCGGTGTGAACGACATCGGCGCGCAGCTCGGCATCGGCTTTTTGAAGAACTTTCCCATCACCGTCCAGCCTGCCGAGATTGTAAAGATCACCTTCATCCTCCTGCTTGCGCGCCAGCTTGCGCTCTTGCAGGAAAAACGCGACCTGCGCAGCTTTACGAACGTCATCCAGCCCACGGCGCACGCGGGCGCGATGTTTGTCTTCTACTATATCATCTCCAAGGACGCGGGCAGCGGGCTTGTCTATCTCTTCGTCTTCTTGTGCATGGCCTTTGCCGCGGGCTTTGCCCTGCGGTGGATCTTCCTCGGCGTGGGCGGCGCGGTGGGCGCGTTTCTCGCCGCGTGGAACCTCGGCCTTCTGCGCGGTGACTGGTACGACCGCATCAAGGTCATCCTCGACCACAGCTACCAGCCGGAAAAAAAGGGCTTTCAGCAGACACGCGGTATGCTCGCCCTCGGCTCGGGCAAGCTGACGGGGCAGGGGCTGTTCCAAGGCACGCAGACACAATCATCCGCTAAGTGGAGCCTTCCAGAGCGGCAGACGGACTTCATCTTCTGCGTCTGCGGTGAGGAGCTGGGCTTCATCGGCTGCCTCCTCATTATCGTACTGCTGCTCGCCATCA
>URCA01000034.1 GCA_900546265.1 uncultured Oscillospiraceae bacterium
GAACGGCTCTGCCCGTTCCGGAGTGGTTCAATGTTCTCCCAGCCGTCGGAAATCTTGGATTTCCGTTTACGGCGTGAGGTTATTATACCATAGCCGTGGGCAGAAAAGAAGGGCCGCGAATGGAAAAAGACGGTTGAATGTCCCGGTGGTTTACGCTATACTAAGGAATACAGCCATTATACGGTGCAAAACAATGCGGAAACGAGGGTTTGTTATGGGATTGCTGTCCGTCATCGTGCCTTCCTACAACGAGGAGGACAATATCGCCCTGGCCGCCCGCACCGTCGCGCAAATTCTGCACGACGCGGAGATTCCGTATGAAATTCTGTTCGTGGACGACGGTTCCCGGGACAAGACCTACGCGCGCATCTGCGAGGAGAGTCGGGAGAACCCGAAGGTGCGGGGGCTGAGCTTCAGCCGCAATTTCGGCAAGGAGGCGTCGATTTTCGCCGGGCTGCGGGAGGCCCGGGGGGACTGCTGCGTCATTTTGGACTGCGATTTGCAGTTCCCGCCCAAGGTGATTCCCGACATGTACCGGCTGTGGGAGCAGGGATACGAGGTGGTGGAAGGCATCAAGGCCAGCCGCGGTAAGGAGAGCCTGCTGCATAAATGTTCCGCCGGCGCTTTTTACAAGCTGATCAGCCGCTGCACCCATGTGGACATGCAGTCCTCCTCGGATTTTAAGCTCCTCGATCGCAAAGTGGTGGACGTGCTGGTCGCGCTGCCGGAAAAGGATACCTTTTTTAGGGCGCTGTCCTTCTGGGTCGGGTTTAAAACCGCGTCGGTGGAATTCGAGGTGGAGCAGCGCCGGTTCGGCCAGTCCAAATGGTCGTTCAAGGGGCTGGTAAACTATGCGGTGCAGAATATCACCTCCTTCACCACCGTACCCCTGCAGGCCGTAACGTTTATCGGAACGGTGCTGCTGATCAGTTCGGTGGTGCTGGGAATCCAGACCCTGGTGAAATTCCTGATGGGCCGGGCGGTGGAAGGCTTTACCACTGTCATTCTGCTGCTGCTGATTATCGGGGGCGCCATCATGATAAGTTTGGGAATTATCGGGCATTATATCGCCAGGATATACGACGAGGTCAAACGACGGCCCAAATATATCGTGGCCCGCCGCACGGATGAGGGCGTGGAGGAAAAGCCGCGCTGAGCTTGCATCCCCTTGGCGGTTTATGGTAGAATACACGGAGACAAACGAACGGCAATTGAGGTGTTGAATTTGGCGGTATCCCGCGAGCTGACCCGGAACTTTTGCATTATCGCCCATATCGATCACGGCAAGTCTACCCTGGCCGACCGCATTCTGGAGAAAACCCAGGCGGTGGCTCTGCGGGACATGGAGGATCAGCTGCTGGACAGCATGGATCTGGAACGGGAGCGGGGGATCACCATCAAGGCCCACGCCGTCACCCTTTCCTATACCGCGCAGGACGGGCAGACCTATGTGTTCAATCTCATCGACACCCCCGGCCACGTGGATTTCAACTACGAGGTGTCCCGTTCCCTGGCGGCCTGCGAGGGCGCGCTGCTGGTGGTGGACGCTTCCCAGGGTATCGAGGCGCAGACACTGGCCAACACCTATCTGGCCGCGGAGCACGGACTGGAAATCGTGCCGGTGGTCAACAAGATCGATCTCCCCGCCGCCGACCCCGAGCGGGTGCGCAAGGAAATCGAGGACGTCATCGGCATCGAGGCGGAAAACGCCCCGCTGATATCCGCCAAATCGGGGCTGAACGTCGAGCAGGTGCTGGAGGCGGTGGTGCGGCAGATTCCGCCTCCCAAGGGGGATGACGGCGCGCCGCTGCAGGCGCTGATATTTGACAGCTACTACGACAGCTATCGCGGGGTCATCGTGTACATCCGTGTCATGGACGGCGAGGTGCGGGCGGGCGACACCATCCGGATGATGGCCACCGGCGCGCAGTTCGACGTGGTGGAGGTGGGGCTGATGCGCCCCGGGCGACTGGAGCCCTGCGGCGTGCTGCAGGCGGGCCAGGTGGGCTATATCGCCGCTTCCATCAAAACGGTCAGCGAGGCCCGGGTGGGCGACACCGTCACCCGCGCGGACAGGCCGGCCGCCCAGCCGCTGCCGGGCTACCGCAAGGCCAATCCCATGGTATTCTGCGGCATTTATCCGGCGGACGGCGCCCATTATCAGGACTTGCGGGAGGCCCTGGCCCGCCTGCAGCTCAACGACGCGTCCCTGACCTTCGAGCCGGAGACCTCCGCGGCCCTGGGATTTGGGTTCCGGTGCGGCTTTCTGGGGCTGCTGCATATGGAAATCGTCCAGGAACGGCTGGAGCGGGAATACGATTTGGATCTCATCACCACCGCGCCCAGCGTCATTTACCGCATCACCCTGACCGACGGCACCGAGATGCTCATCGACAACCCCACCAACTACCCGGAGCCCGGCGCCGTGGCCATGGCGGAGGAACCCATTGCCGACGCGCACATCCTGGCCCCCACCGACAATGTGGGCAACATCATGGAGTTGTGCCAGGAGCGGCGGGGCGTGTTCCGGGACATGAAGTATTTGGATCCCACCCGGGTGGACATTCATTATGAGCTGCCCCTTAATGAAATTGTCTACGATTTCTTCGACGCGCTGAAATCCCGAACCAAGGGATACGCCAGCTTCGATTACGAGCTGAAGGGGTACGCCCAATCCGAGCTGGTCAAGCTGGATATTTTGCTCAATGGCGACATTGTGGACGCGCTGTCCTTTATCGTTTTCGCGGGCAGCGCTTACGCCCGGGGGCGCAAGCTGTGCGAGCGGCTTAAGGACAACATCCCCCGCCAGCTGTTCGAGGTGCCGATTCAGGCGGCCATCGGCGGCAAGATCATCGCCCGGGAAACGGTGCGCGCCATGCGCAAGGATGTGCTGGCCAAATGCTACGGCGGCGATATCACCCGGAAAAAGAAGCTGCTGGAAAAGCAGAAGGAAGGCAAGAAGCGGATGCGGCAGCTGGGCAGCGTGGAGGTGCCGCAGGAGGCCTTCATGGCGGTGCTCAAGCTGGACGACGATTAAATAGGATACAAAGGGCCGGAGAGCGTGTGCTCTCCGGCTTTTTTGTTTAAAAAGTGTCGAAAAGGGTTGACTTTTTGAAAAGAATGGGTTATTATGGAAATAAATCAGGAATTGTTATCATTCTTAAGTCTGAATGGAAGTTGGCTATGAACTATTCCAGACAACGGCAGCTCATCTGGGACGCGGTGACACAGGGCGGCGGGCATCCCACGGCGGAAGAGCTGTATCAGCGGCTTAAGCCGGACAACCCCGCGCTCAGCCTGGCCACAGTGTACCGCAATCTGCGGCAGCTGGAGGCCTGCGGCCGACTGCGGCGGGTGGCGGTTCCCGATGGCTCCGATCGGTACGACGGGCGGCTGGATCCCCATGAGCATATGATCTGCGAAACCTGCGGCCGGGCGGTGGATTTATGCCTCGGCCTGGAGCCGGGGCTTCTCGATCAGATCCGGCAGAAGACGGGGGCGGCAGTGTCGGGCTGCCGGCTGGTCATCTGGGGACAGTGCGAGGCTTGCCGCCGGGCGGACAAATCCGCAAGCGGTTCCATTTAATTTTACATAGAAAGAGGTTATGCACATGGAAAATCTGAAGGGCACCAAGACCGAGGCCAATCTCGCGGCGGCGTTTGCCGGGGAATCCCAGGCCCGCAACAAGTACACCTATTACGCCTCCAAGGCCAAGAAGGACGGGTACGAGCAGATTGCCGCCCTGTTCCTGGAGACCGCCAACAACGAGAAGGAGCACGCGAAAATCTGGTTCAAGCTGCTGCACGACGGTATCGGTGACACGGCGGCCAACCTGGAGGACGCGGCGGCGGGCGAGAATTACGAGTGGACCGACATGTACGCCACCTTTGCGAAGGAGGCCCGGGAAGAGGGCTTTGATCACATCGCCTTCCTGTTTGAGGAGGTCGGCAAGATCGAAAAGGAGCACGAGGAGCGGTACCGCAAGCTGCTCAAGAACATCGAAGAGGGCCGCGTCTTTGAAAAGGACGGCAAGGTGTACTGGCAGTGCGCCAACTGCGGCCATATCCATGAGGGGCTCGAAGCGCCGGAGGTTTGCCCGGTGTGTTCCCATCCCCGCGCCTATTTCCAGATGGTCGCGAAGAATTATTGAGTCCGTAAAGAAGACCGGCCTCCACAGCAGGAGGCCGGTCTTTATTATGGGAACATGGCGGTCAGAAGGCCGACCAGCCAATCCAAAAGCTGAGGATAAGCGGAACGGATTAGGCGGTGCACCTGTTCGGCGGTCAGGGTGCGGCGGCTGGAGAAGGCGGGATCCGCCAGGGTGAAGGCGCCGCGGACATCCCGGCCGACAGCCACATGGCCCCTCGCCACGTCCCCGATCGCGACATGGGAGGCCACGGCGCAGCCGCCGACGGCGAACAGCCCGATGGCCAGCCCACCGACGGCGAACAGGCCGAAAGGCCGCCGCGTGCGACAAATCCAACGGACACCAAACCGGTGGCCACATTGCCGACGGCCAGAACACCGCGGGCCCGCCGTTTTCCCGGGCCGAGATTGATATGCACCAGGGGCAGGCCGCGCAGAGTCCGCGCGCTTTTGTATTCGATGACGGGGCCATGATACCACCAGCCCAGGGACGGCGAGGCCGGCTGCGGTTCCGGGCCGCCCGGGCGCACCAGGGAGTCCATCGTGACGCTGAAGATGTCGCTGAGCGCCAGCAGCTTATTCCGGCCGGGACTGGCCGGCCTCCCACTTGGACAAGGCCTGGCGGGAAACGCCCACCATCGCCGCCAATTCCTCCTGTGACAGACCCTTTTCGCGCCGCAGGGTGCGCAGCTTTTCTCCGAATTCCATGGGTTGCCCTCCGTTTCGTGGTTGTCGTTGCCTGTATTGTCTCACAAGCGGGCCGGTTTGGCAACCAACAGAGGCGGGCATTTCGGCAACCGGTGGTTGCGCGGCGGGCTTTTACCCACGGAAGAGCGCTTTACGGCACTCAGCGGCGATAATCCTTGGCCCAGTCTTTTTGCAGATCCAGCACCCACTGAATCAGCAGGGGCGAGGCGGCCTGCTCCGACTCGGTAAACCAGGCGGCGGCGCGCACCCGGGCGGGCAGCAGCGTCCAGGCCCGGCCGGCCCAGTCCTCCGCCCAGCCGGGCAGGGCGTAATCCGTTTCGGCGGAGGGGGTGCGGATCGTCACCTTGCCGTCCTGTATCCGATAGTCCATCTGTATACGGGCGTCGCCAAAGGCGGTGCGCCGGGTGTTGTATTCCGCCACCAGGCAGCCGGCGCCGAGGATCAACAGGCACAGGGTCAGCATAAAGGCGGAACCGAAGGCGCGCCAGCGGCGCCGGGAGGCTTTTTTACTCATGGGAGGTCGCTCCTATAGCCGGCGGGGCCGGATTACTTCAGGGTTTGCAGGACTTCTCCCAATGTTTTGCCCAGCATCTGGCCGGAATATACCGCCTCGTCCAGGGTGTTTCCCTCGCTGCCCATTTCCACCAGCAGGTAGCCGCGGGCCAGGTGCTGGTTATACCGGCTGGCAACCACCGAAACGGGGCGCATCAGGCCCTCGTACTTGGCCACGGCTGCCTTTTGCAGCTGGAGCGCAAAATGAAAATTGTCCTGCCAATTGGGGTGCGGCAGGGCGGACGTGCTCACGGTGCCCACGATGATCATGGTTTGGGCGGCCTTTTTTCCGTTGATGGTGACGGTGGGCTTGGCTTTGGTGGTGTTGTCGATCATGATGCCGTCCCGGTGGACGTCCAGCACCACCTGAATACTGGGGTATTGCTTCAGGTTTTTTTTAACCGTTTCCTCGGAACGGGTATAGGCGCCGGTGTATTTGGGGTTGTCGTGAATGGTGGTGTCGTGAATGACGCCGATGCCCGCGGCGCGCAGCTCGGCGGCGATGGCCTCGCCCACGGCGCAGACGTTTTTGCTTTCATCCTTGGAGCGGCCGCCGTCCCCCTCGTTATAATAGCCGGCGTAATAGGACATATACGCCTCGGTGGTGTGCGTGTGCACAATCAGGACCTGCGGCTCCGCGGAGTTCTTGATTTTAAAATTGGGCTTTATTTGAATTTCCTTGGCGATGTCGAAGGTTTTGCCGCTGGAGTTCTTGATAGCCACGCCCTGGACAAAATCGGATCCCAGCCCCATTTTCAGCTCTTTCACCACGCCGCCGCCCTCCTTTTTGGGAGGAATGGTGCCGGTTGTAGGGGGTGTCGTCGTGGAGGTGGTGGGCTGCGAGGTGCCGGATCCGGCGGTAGTGGCGGCGGTGGTGTTGGCGGAGGTGGGCGCGGTGGTGGCGGCGGCCCCCTTGTCCGGCGTGCGATCCAGGCGCTCACTGAGGGCCTCCGCGCCGCCGGCCGGCTGCATCAGGCCCACCGACAGCATGGCGGCCGTCCGGCCCCAGGAGGTCAAATCGTCGAGGGAGATATGTCCCACGGCCAGGCCCACGCAGCAGGCGGCGGTCAATATCCCCGCCAGGCGTTTCCCTGCCTTCTTATAAGCGTCTTTCATTTGCATGTCCCTGCCTTTCCGCCCGCCGGACGGCGGGATGTCCCGAGGGTGTGTACCCGTACCAATATCCATGTGTATGCGGGTGGCGGCGGGAATATGCGAAAACCGCCCGAACGTTTGTCGTTCGGGCGGTTTTTCAGGGGTTGAGGAGCCGCACATGCCGGCGCAGAAAGGCCTTGGCGCTTTTCAAATCGGCCTGTGTGGGGATCCAGTCGGGACGGGCGGCGTTTTCGCGGCCGAGCTGCCGCCCCTTGGAGGCGCCGTAGGTGTGATACGGCAGCAGTTCGACCCCCTCGGCGTGCCGGAGGGAGGCGTATAGGCCGGCGATGGCCTCCAGGTGCTCCCGCGTCAGGTTCACCGACCGGATGAGGATGCAGCGCAGCCGGATGGAGGCCCCCTGTTCATCCGCCGCGCGCAGGTTTTTCAAAATCGGCTGCAGGGAAACGCCGGTGTTGGCCAGGTGCCGACCCTCGTCGCTGTCTTTGAAGTCCCACAGGAACAAATCCGTGACCGGCACCGCCTCGCCCAGCCAGGCTTCCTCGAAAAAGCCGCAGGTTTCCACGGCGGTATGCAGGCCGGCGGTTTTCGCCTCCCGGAGGAGGCGGCACACCGGGCCGGCGTGAAGCAGGGGTTCCCCGCCGGAAAGGGTGAGGCCGCCGGACTGGCCGAAAAACGCGCGATCGCGCAGGACGGCGTTCAGGATGTCCCCGATGGATGGTTCGGCCGCGCAGGCCTCCAGCGCCCCGGAGGGACAGGCGCGGGCGCAGGCCATGCACCCCACGCACGCGTCCCGGTCGATCCGGTGTTCCCCCGAAGAGAGGGCGTGCGCGCCCGCGGGACAGACGCTTTGGCAGGCGCCGCAGCCGATGCACAGGGCTTCATTATAGAAAAACTCGGGCAGGGCGGACTGGGTTTCCGGGTTATGGCACCACACGCAGCGCAGGGGGCAGCCCTTCAGAAAAACCGTCGTGCGCAGACCGGGGCCGTCGTGGGTGCAAAACCGCTGGATTTGGGTCACGGGAAGGCGGTTTTCTCTCATGGACGGCACCCCCTCAGAGGCCCTGCGCCGTGCGCTCGATGATCATGGACTGCCACTCCTTTTCCAGGGTGATGAAGCGGGCGTTCCAGCCGGAGACGCGCACCGACAGGGTTTTATAGGTCTCCGGATCCCGCTGCGCTTCCCGCAGGGTCTGCGCGTCGACGGTGTCGAGCTGCATAAAGCAGCCGTTCAGCTGGACGAACCCGCGCAGCAGGGCCTTTAGGGCGGCGATACCATTTTCCCCCCGCAGGGTGTCGGGGAAAATCCGGATATCCAGCGCGGCGCCGCAGGATTGTTTTTCCAGATCCGCCTTGCAGTAGGATCGGATGATGGCTGTGGCCCCCGCGCTGTCGGTGCCGGGGGTGGGGGAATCGTTTCCGGAAAGGATGTCGCCGCGCCGGCAGCCAAAGGCGGTGGCGCTCCGGTTGGGCAGCCAGGCGATCTGGCGGCCGAAGGTGCTGACCCCGGGGATGAATTTCACGGGGCAGCCCTCTCCCCCGCCGCACCGCCCGACGATGGCGGCAAAGTCGTCAAGCAGACGGGTATGCCAAGCGTCCGCCTCGTCGGAATCGTTGCCGTAATATACATAGTGGGTTTTCATATACAGCCGCTGGGCCTCCGCCCCCTCCCAGTTGCCGCGCAGGAGGGTCACCATATCGCGCAGGGACAGCCTTTTTTCCTCAAAGACCGCCTTTTGCAGCGCGTACAGGGAGTTGGCGACGTCGGGCGCTCCGCCGATGTGGGGGGAGCGGACGGTATAAACGGGGCCAAGGGCGAAGTAGGGCGCCGCGTTCTCGATGCAGCCATCCTCGAACAGGCTGACGACCGAGGACGGCGAGGCGGCCTCCCGGCGGCGCCAGCGTCCGTTCGTGCAGCAGAAAACGTCGCGGACATGAGACTGATAGAGCTGCTCCACCGTTTGCTTCAGCTCTTCCAGAAAGGCCTGATAGAGGGCCTCCGCGCTGGGATAAGCGGGGACGGGGCCGTCGGAATCGACGCCGAGGACGCGGTTGAACACCTGCAGGGCGTCGAAGGGCATATAGGCAAAGTCGGTTTTGCCGGGAATCTGGATTTCCCAGCAGCCGTCGTTGGCGAAGCTTCTCGCCTCGCTTTCCGGATAACCTTCGTTTTTCAGCGCCCGCAGAATCAGATCCTCGTTATACACCGCGACGATGCCGCCGCCGTGCCGCATCACCTGGGCGGTTTTGCGCAGCAGCCGTTCGGGGGAACGGCTGTTCAGCCGCACGGTGATGGGGAAATCGGCAATGGCCAGCTCCTCCACGATATCCAGCACCAGGTAAGTGACGTCGTTGGTCACCTCCCGGCCGGCGGCGTCGATCCCGGCCAGAACAATGTTCTGATAATGCTGGGCGTCCCCCGAACCCGGCCGGGGCTGGGATTGGATCCACTCGCAGCCTTTGATGAAAAAGGAGGCGAGAATTTCCCGGGCTTCGGGTTTGGTCAGGACGCCGGCGGCCAAATCCTTTTGCAGGTAGTCGCCCAGCAGCCAGTCGATCCGTCCGATGCCCGGCCAGTTGCCGCACAGGCGGACAAAGGCGAAAATGAACCAGAGCGCCTGCACCGCTTCGAGAAAATTCCGCGCCGGGGCAAACGGCACCCGCTGCAGCGCCCGATAGACCGCCGGCTTTTCCTCCCGGACCGCGTCCAGATAGCGGGCGTGCCAGACGCGGAGGGCTTCGACGACGTTGTCCAGGCTGCGCAGAAAGGCGGTCTCCTGCCCGTCGGCGGCCAGGGCGAGACGCGCGGTGATATCCCGCTTATACGCTTCCAGGCCCTCTTTCAACACCCGGTCGTAACGGATGGTTAAATGGTTGACGCCGGGAAACAGGCAGGCCCCCCGATAGGCGGCGGGGACGGCGTAGTCGATGGCGGCTCCAAGGGTGGCGGCGCCGCTGATCCGCTCCTCCGGGCAAATCCGGATCGGCGCCTGCCGGGCGATTTGCCGGATGGCGGCGTCGTATTGGGCCAAGGGCGGCATGGAGGAAAACCCGTCGATTTCGTCCAGAGAAACGCAGGGAGTGCGCGCGGCGTCGTCCCCATAGAGCCCGTGCAGGGAGTTCCAGGCCCATTGCCTTGTGGCCGGGGCAAGCCGTACCGGACGCGGGGTGGCGCTGGCCGTTTGAAATCGCATAACATCCACGCTCCTTCCTTGTAGCATTTTATCGCATAGATTGCATTTTGCGTATAAATATAGTATCATAGTTTTGTAATATACTATCAAACAAGGAGTTGTGGTATGAGCGTCGATATGCAATCGGTGGAAATCAGCCAGCTGTTTTCCGCGGGCTTCGCCTGCGACCTGGAAGGTGTGGAGCATCGCAAGACCCTGCCCTGCCTGTCCGTTGTGCAGGCCCTGCATGGGTATTACGAAATCGGCCTCGATCACAAGGCGCTGGTATCCACCGGACAGGGCGGCGCGTTTATCGCTCCGGCCAATTGCTTTCAGCGGATTATCCACCACAATGGAAGCGAGCACGTCATGCGCGCGCATTGGGTGTCGATGCACGTGCGGGTGAACACCTTCTACCGGTTGGAGGATCTCTATGAGTTCCCCCGGCTGTTTCCGCCGGAGGAAAACGAGGCTCTGGCGGCGCACATCGCCGCCATTCGGTACGCGGACAATATCTGCGCGGGATACGCCGCCGCCTACCAGATCCTCGAGCGGCTGCTGCGCGTATCCAAAAGGCGGGCGGATCCCGACAGGACGATGATCCGGATCCAGGAATACGTTGCGGCGCATTTCCGGGAGCCGATCCGCGCCGACGATTTGGCCGGATATCTGTGCTGCTCTCCCGCGCAGGTTTACCGCCTGTTCCGGCGCTACTTCTCCCTGTCCCCCGCCAACTATATCAACCGCGTCCGCCTGCAAAACGCGGCCATGCTGCTGGAAACCAGCGCGGAATCCGTCACAGCCATCGCCGTTGCGTCTGGCTATGACGACATCGCGTATTTTTCCAAGTGCTTCAAGGACGTCTTTTCGGTTTCGCCAAGCGTGTACCGGCGGCAGAACGCCCATGCCCGTTCAAAATAAACACGAAACGCCTCCGGCCGTTAGACGACCGGAGGCGTTTTAGAAGCGCGGCGGATTAGGCACCGGTAAAGGTGAGCGTTATGCTGGAGTTGGAGGTGGTGGCGTTGAGCTGCCCCGGGGCCTGCTTGTTGATGACCGAGGAGGGGGACGCGGAGCCGTTGGTGGTGTTGGTCACGATGGAATAATCCTGCTGGCTGCCGGCGATGGTGCCTTTGATGGAACCGTTGGTGCTGGACAGCCGGATATCCGGGGAGGCGAGCTGGTCCACCCGGATGCCGGCGTTGGTGGTGCGCACCGACACGCGCGCGGCAAAGCGGGAATTCTCCAGGCGGACGCTGCCGCTCTGGGTGGTGAAATCCGCTTCCGGGGCTTCCACCGCGTCGGTTTTGAGAGAGGCGTTGGTGGTGCCGGCGGACACCGTGCCGCTAAAGCTGCCGTTGCGCAGCGCCAGGGAGCCGTTGGTGGTGTTGAACTGGCCGGCGGCCGCCTCCACCCGGTCGGCCTGGAGGCTGGCGTTGGTGGTGCGGGCGGTCAGCTCGCCGGTCATGGCCAAATCGGCCAGGTGGATGCTGCCGTTGGTGGAGGTGACAAAGAGGGCCGCGCCCTGCAGGCGATCCAGATGCACGCCGGCGTTGGTGGTGGAGAGAATGAAGGTGTCGGCGGTAATATCCGAGACCCGCAGGGTGCCGTTGGTGGTGGCCAGGCGGCATTCGGTAAGCTTCGGCAGGCTGTCGGCGGTGAGGGAGGCGTTGGTGGTGCGGGCGTTCAGGAGGCCGGCGTACTGGGGCGGCACCTCCACGGTGATGGACTGGCTCGCCCGGGCGATGCCGCCGAACATGCCCTGCACCAGGCTCTGGTACCATTTCTGATCGCAGCGGTAGGTCACGTTCAGGGAGGCGCCCTGCTGCTCGAAGGTATAGGTATCGCTGGCAAACTCGCGGTAGCGGATGACGATGTCGGAGCCGGCGGCGGGCTGGAAGACGACCCGCTGGTTCTGCGCGTCCAGGTTCAGGGCGGTCAGGGCGCCGGCCGGGAGGGTATACACCTTGTCCTCGTATTTTTCCACAGATATCACCTTCATAAAATCAAATTGGCCAATGGCGAGAATGATGGCACAGAATATGGCGCCAAAGGCGCACAGGGCGCCGCCGATGACCAGAAAGGTTTTACTTTTAAGACGCATAGCGCACCCCTTTCCGGGCAAAAGCCCTGGAGATGGAGGCGGACAGCCTGCGGCTGAACACCCAATAGAGCCGGAACAGATGGAAGACGCCCACGCTTGACAGGATACCCAGCCCGATGATCAGCACGCCGGCGCCGAACTGGAACAGGGCGGCCTGGGGTGCCTGACCGAGGATGGCCAGCATCATGGCGCAGGAGGCGACCCCGCCGAGGAGCAGGGACACGGCCGTGATGGCCAGGGACAGCAGCACAATCCAGCCGCACAGATAGAGCACGCCGGCCGCCAGGACCAGGGGAAACCCGATGATGCCGCCGAAAAACCAGGCGACGCCGATGAGGATGCGCATCCCGCTGCTCCGGGTTTTGATCGGCGGAGCGGCGTAGTCCTCCCAGATTTTACAGGCGGCATCCTCCACGCTGCCGAAACCGGCGACGATGGCCTCCTCGTCCCGGCCGTTTTCCACGCCATCCAGGACAAGTTCGTTGTAGTAATCCAGGATCCGCTGCTGCTCGGTGGCGGGAAGGCCCGTGATCCGGGGCAGCAGCTGCTGAAGGAATTCATTTTTTGTCATGAGGATTCCAAGTCCTTTCCGGTTGATTTGGAAGGGGCGGGCGTTTGAGGGAGGCCGGCCCCCGGCAGGGGCTGCGGGGCCACGCCACCGTTTTGAATAAAGGCGTAGACGCTGCGCAGTTCGTCCCACTCCTCGAGAAACGCGGTGATACGCCGCCGGCCCTCGTCGGTGATGGCGTAGTATTTCCGCAGGCGGCCGTTGTGCTCCTGGGTAAAGGTGATGAGGCAGCCGGCGGTTTCCAGCCGTTTGAGAATGGGGTACAGGGTAGATTCGGAAATATCGATGCAGGGGGTGATGTCGCCGATGATTTTGTATCCATAGGAGGGTTCCCTCTGCAAAACCGCCAGGACACAGATTTCCAGCAGACCTTTTTTCCGCTGTGTATCCAAACAGGCACCTCCTTTGCAGTCAGATACTATGCTTTGTATAGTATGCAATACATAGTATATCTACATGCATAGCATTTGTCAACCGGTGGAGATCGAAAGAATTTCTTAAGACAGTGGGGGCGGCCACTGGACAAGGACGGGCCGGGCGGGTATACTGGCTTTATATTGTATATAAAGGAGCCGCGATTCATGAGCCAGACCATTGCCGCCATTTCCACCCCGCCCGCCCCCGCCGGGCTGGGCGTTATCCGTCTGTCGGGGGACGAGGCCGTCGCGGTGGCGTCCCGGGTGTTCCGGCCCGGCCGAGCGGGACGGGATCTGGCGGGGCTGAAGGGATACACCGCCGCCTATGGGCATGTGTTCGACGAGGAGGGGGACATCGACGACTGCGTGGCCCTGGTGTTTCGCGCGCCGCACAGCTATACCGGGGAGGACGTGGTGGAGCTGTCCTGCCACGGGGGGCTGTATTTGCTCCGGCGGGTGCTGCGGGCGGTGCTGGCCGCGGGGGCGCGGCCAGCGGGCGCGGGCGAATTCACCCGGCGAGCTTTCCTGAACGGCAAGCTGGATCTGACCCGGGCGGAGGCGGTGATGGAACTGATCGCGGCCGACGGGCGGCTGTCGGCCCGGACGGCCCTGGCGGCCCGGGAGGGAAACCTGTACCGACGGATGGAAACGGTCAAAAACGAGCTGGTGGGGCTGTCGGCCCATTTCTCCGCCTATGTGGATTATCCGGACGAGGATATCCCCGCGCTGGATGAAGCCGCGTTGGACGGCGTGCTGGCCCGGGCGGAGGAGAGCCTCTCTTCCCTGTTGGCCACCTATGACGCGGGGCGGGTGCTGCGGGAAGGAGTGGACACCGTCATTGTGGGAAGCCCCAACGTGGGGAAATCCACCCTGATGAACTGGCTGGCCGGGTGCGAGAGAAGTATCGTCACCCCGGTGGCGGGCACGACCCGGGACGTGGTGGAGGAAACCGTCCGCCTGGGGGACGTGGTGCTCCGGCTGTCGGACACGGCGGGCATCCGGGAAACGAACGATGCGGTGGAAAGCATCGGCGTGCAGCGGGCCAGGCAGCGGATGGAGCAGGCGGCCCTGGTGCTGGCGGTGTTCGACGGCTCCCGTCCGTTGAGCGAGGACGACCGGGCGCTGGCGGAGGCGGCGCAGGGGGCTGCGGCCATTGCCATCGTCAGCAAGGCGGACGAGGAGACGCTGGTGGACAGGGGCTTCCTGGCCGAGCGGTTTCCCCGGCTGGTCACCCTGTCGGCCCGGGAGGGCACGGGGCTGGAGGATTTGATCCGCGAAGTGGCGGCCGTCACCGGGGTGGAACGTCTGGACGGGGCGGAGCCCCTGCTGGCCACCGAACGGCAGCGGCAATGCGCGCAGCGCTGCCTGGAAGGCGTGCGGGAGGCGCGGGCCGCCCTGGCGGGAGGGATGACCCTGGACGCCGTGTCGGTGAGCGTGGACGAAGCGATTGCAGCGGTGCTCGAGCTGACGGGGGAGCGGGCTACCGAGGCAGTGGTGGACGAGGTGTTCGCCCGTTTCTGCGTGGGAAAGTGACGCAGAAACGCATACGTGCCTTATACATAAACAAAAGCGGCGGGAACACAACTGTGTTTCCGCCGCTTCCTGTCTGATATGGCGTCAATAGTCGACGGTCAGGGTCAGCTCGAAGGTGTCCCCGTCCGCAAAGGGGGTGGTGCTGATGCCGGTCATGACGGCTTGTCCGCCTTTGGTGATGCACCACCATTCTTCCTTACTTTTGTCGGCGGTTTCATTGTCCACCGTGTCTATGTAGAGGCCGTAGTCGCCTGTGGTGCCCTTGACGAGCCCCTCGGCCACCAGGGCGTCGCCCAGGTACTCCGCCGCGGAGAGAATCTGAAACTCCTTTTGGGTTTTGTCCTTATGTATCACCTCGATGGTCACGGTTTTCTGCTCCGGCGCGGAGGAACCGGGGGCAGCTTTTTTGGGGGAACAGCCGGTCAGGCCGATCAGCAGAGCCAGCAGGCAGGCCGCCGCTGTCAGCCAGAGAGTTTTGCGCTTCATATCGGTCATCCTTCCTCAAAATCGGTACATCCACTATAGCACAACGGGCAAGCGGATACAAGTGGGGCCACAGTAGTCATACGGCGGCTGTTTTGAAAACTGCCGGAGGGGGGCGGACCGGAGAGGCATAAAAAGCGGCGGCCCGTCACGGGCCGCCGGCCGGGTTATCCCTTCGCCACGGCGATGAGCTCCAGGGGGTTATAATCGGGCTGCAGCGCGCCGTTGATGGCCATGGCCACCAGACGGGCCGCCCGGTGGATCATCACATCCACCTCCCGGGGGGTGACCATCATCTGAGCGCCGCGGGGGGTGAGGTCGGGCGCCTCCTCTCCCCGGTCGCTGAATTCCCGGGCAATGGTGGCGGCGTCCACCACCGTGGGCACCCCCATGCCGATGACCGGCACGCCCAGGGTTTCGGCATTCAGGGGCTGGCGGTTATTGCCCACACCGGAGCCGGGGGCAATGCCGGTGTCGCACAGCTGGACGGTGCAGCCCAGGCGGGCCACGCTGCGCGCGGCCAGGGCGTCCACCACCACCACGGCCACGGGATGCACCACCGTGCAGACGCCCCGGACGATTTCCCCGCTTTCGGTGCCGGTCTGTCCCAGGACGCCGGGGGTGAGCACGGCGGTGGGGCGCAGGTCGTCCAGCCCCACGCTGCGGGCGAACTCGCCGCCGATGTGGCGGGTGGCCAGCACCATGTCGGCGGACTCGGGGCCCAGGGCGTCGGGGGTGATGGCCCGGTTGCCCAGCCCCACCACAAGCACGGAGCCCTCGGCGGGCAGCAGGGCGGTCAGCTCATTGGCCACAAGGCCGGCGGCTTTTCCCAGGGTTTCCTCGTTGTCTGTCAGAGGAGGCACCTCGACGGTGATATAAGCGCCCTGGGGCTTGCCCAGCGCCCGGGCGGCCCGATCGGTGCGGATGTGCAGGCGGGTGACGCAGGTGTCCCCTTCGCGAAACGTGTCTTTTCCCACGTCCTCGTCGGTGAGATGCTGCGCTTCGTCGGCCACCTCAATGGCCAGGTCGGTGCGGAATTGCATGGTGGTGTCCCCCTTGTTTTCGGATAAATCGATTTGTTTCAGTATTTGCGAAAACCGCGGGGCTATACACCTTTGGAAATTTTCCGAAAAAAACAGTTGCTTTTTCGAATTGGACGTGGTATTATAATCCGTGCGTGATTTAGAAGTATAATCTTTTTTGCAGAGGAGGTGTGACCATGCCCAACATTAAATCCGCCAAGAAGCGTGTGAAGGTCATCGCTGTGAAGACCGCCCGCAACAAGGCCAACCGTTCCGCCCTGAGAACCGAAGTGAAGAAGGCGAACGCGGCTCTTGAGACCGGCGTCGAGAACAAAGAGGAGATCCTCCGGATCGCCATGAAGAAGATTGACCAGGCCGCCGCGAAGGGACTCCTGCACAAGAATACCGCTGCACGGAGAAAGTCCGCCCTCGCGAAAAAAGCCAATGCATAAATGGTTTTCCAAAGCAAGCCCTCATCCCTAGGGATGAGGGCTTTTTGGCAGGAGACGGAAACCGGCCGGCAACAGTTGATTTTTTGCGGCGATTGGTGTATACTCTTAGAGCGAAATGTAAAGACCGCATGCTTTGGGGCATACGGATGGGCGGGTCCTGTGCGACGGTGCGCCGTGAACCATGTCAGGCGGGGAACCGAGCAGCATTAAGCGGTAGCTTCCGGGCGCCGCAGGTAACCTGTCCGTCCGTATGACCCGAGAGCATGCGGTTTTATTTGATCGAAGGGAGGCGGCTTTATGTATCAGGTGCTGTACCGCAAATGGCGGCCCCAGGCGTTCGCCGACGTGTATGGGCAGAACCACATCACGGCGGCCCTCAAAAACGAACTGCAGACCGGCCGTCTGGCCCACGCGTATCTGTTCACCGGGTCCCGCGGGACGGGCAAGACCACCTGCGCCAAGATTATGGCCAAGGCGGTCAACTGCCTCCATCCCGTGGATGGCGACCCCTGCAACGAGTGCGACATCTGCAAGGGCATCGACAGCGGCGCCATCATGGATGTGGTGGAAATCGACGCCGCGTCCAACAACGGGGTGGACAACATCCGGGATCTGCGCGAGGAGGTCAACTTCACCCCTGCGGTGGCCAAATACCGGGTGTATATCATCGACGAGGTACACATGCTGTCCACTGGGGCCTTCAACGCCCTGCTCAAGACGCTGGAGGAGCCTCCGCCCCATGTCGTGTTTATCCTGGCCACCACCGAGGTGCATAAGCTGCCGGCCACCATTCTGTCCCGCTGCCAGCGGTTCGATTTCCATCGCATTCAGCCGGCCGACATCGCGGCGCGCATCCAGTATGTGGCGGGTCAGGAGCAGTTCACCGTCACCGATGAGGCGGCCACCCTGCTGGCCCGCCTGGCCGACGGGGCGCTGCGGGATGCGCTGTCCCTGCTGGATCAATGCGTTTCCCGTTCCCGGGAAATTACTGCCGACGTGGTGGCCGAGACCACCGGGCTGGCGGGCCGGGAGTATTTGTTCGAGCTGTCGGCGGCCGTGCGGGCCGGAGACAGCGGCGCGGCCCTGGCCCTTATCGACCGGCTGTACAACGCGTCCAAGGACATGGAGCGGCTGTGCGCCGAGTGGACGGAGTATTTCCGCAACCTGATGATTCTCAAAAGCGTCAAAGACGCCGCTGACCTCATTGTCGCACCGCCCGCCGAGCTGCATCGGATGGCGGCGGAGGCGGAGCAGTTCGAACTGCCCGCCATCCTGCACTGCATGAACGTGCTGCAGCAGGCGCTGGAGCGGCTGCGGGGCGGGGTGTCCCGCCGGGTGGAGATGGAGATGGCGGTGCTCCGCCTATGCTCCCCCGATTTGGACGCCAGCGCGGACAGCCTGCTGCGTCGGGTCAAGATGCTGGAGGATACGATCAAATCGGGTATGACGCTGGCGCCGCAGGCGCCGGCGGCTCCGTCTCGTCCGGCGGCCCGGGCGGAAGGCGGCGAGCCCGAGGCCCCGCCGCTCCCCAGTAACGAAGGGCCGGCGGCCGGCGATAGCCTGGGTACTGATCAGGAGGTGCCCTTCGAGAGATGGAACGACGTACTGGACACGCTGTCCGGCACCTGCCCGCCGCTGTACGGCGTGCTGGTGGATTCCACCGCCCTGCTGCGGGGGGATTACGTGCTGATCTGCACCGATAACGATATGTTCAAGGCGCTGGTCACCCGGGACGGGAACAAGAACGTCCTGCTGGGGGCCATCCGGTCGGTGACCGGCCGGAACCACCGCATCGGCGTCAAGCGGAGCAGCGGCGCGCCGGCGGCGGGATCCTCCGCCGGGCAGGCGCCGCCGCCGGAGGATCCGCTGGCGGCTTTTCTGCAAAACAGCCGGGCCCAGGGCCTGGACGTGGAATTTAAGGATTAAAGAAAAGGCAGGTTATGACAATGAAAGCGAGACTTCCCAAGGGCGTGGGCGGCGGCCCCGGCAACATGCAAAGCATGATTAAGCAGGCCCAGCAGATGCAGGAGGAAATGGGCAAGCTGCAGGAAGAGCTGGACGTAAGGGAGTACACCGCCACCGCCGGAGGCGGCGCGGTGACCGCCGTGGTGGACGGCAAGCACATCGTCAAGAAGCTGGAGATCAAACCGGAGGTCGTGGATCCCGAGGATGTGGACATGCTCGCGGATTTGGTGATGGCCGCGGTCAACGAGGCCATCCGCCAGGCGGTGGATACCTCCGAGGCGGAAATGTCGAAAATCACCGGCGGTATCAACATGCCGGGATTGTTTTAAACCGGGCGGCCAGAAGGAAGGGGGGAGCCGATGTCCTACAGCGTGGCGCCGCTGGAGCGGCTGATCGAACAGCTTGAGCGTCTGCCGGGCATCGGGCACAAGTCGGCCCAGCGGCTGGCTTTTTTCCTGCTGAACCAGCCGGAGAAGAACGCGGCGGATTTTGTCTCCGCCATCACCGAGGCGCGGGAAAAGATCCACGAATGCGCGGTCTGCCGGAACCTGACGGATCAGGATTTATGCCCCATCTGCCGGGCGGGCAACCGAGATGCCTCTGTCATCTGCGTGGTGGAGGATCCCCGGGATGTCATGGCCTTTGAGCGCACGCGGGAATACGCGGGCCTGTATCACGTGCTGCACGGCACCATCTCCCCTATGGACGGCGTGGGCCCGGATCAAATCCGGGTCAAGGAACTACTGGTCCGGGTGGCAGACGAAGAGGTACAGGAGGTGATCATGGCCACCAATCCCACGGTGGAGGGAGAAGCGACGGCCATGTATATCTCCAAGCTGCTCAAGCCCTTCCAGGTCAAGGTGACCCGGCTGGCCTACGGCATTCCGGTGGGCGGCGATCTGGAGTACGCCGACGAGGTCACCCTGCGCCGGTCGCTGGAGGGACGCAACGAGCTGTAGGCTGCGGGGGGATTTCCGCCGTGTGGAAACGGCCTTTGAGCAGGCAAGAGCTCGCGCGAGATGGGAAACCCATCCGTCAAGCGATGTAAGGAGGTGAACGGCCTTGCCAAACGTCAGCACCAAAACGATAACCACGAACAAAAAAGCCTTTCACGACTATTTCGTGGAGGAATCCATGGAGGCGGGCATTGAGCTGGCCGGAACGGAGGTCAAGGCTCTGCGGGCCGGCACCGTCAACCTCAAGGACGCCTGGTGCTCCATTGTGGAGGGCGAGATTTTTGTTAACGGCATGCATATCAGCCCCTACGAAAAGGGAAATATCTTTAACCGGGATCCCATGCGGGTCCGCCGGTTGCTGCTGCACAAGAAGGAAATCCTCCGTCTGTACGGCGTGATGAAGCAGCAGGGCTATACCCTCATCCCCTTGTCCCTGTATTTTAAAGGCTCTCGGGTAAAGGTGCAGATAGGCCTTTGCCGGGGCAAAAAGCTGTACGACAAGAGGGAGGACGCCGCCCGGCGGGATATGAAACGGGAGGCCGATCGCGCCCTCAAAGAACGAAACGCCTGAGTGGAAATAGTGAAGCAGTAAAAAGGCGCCGGACGAACAGTCCGGCGCCTTTGTTATGCCTTTTTCTTGGCGCGCAGCACGAGGATGACCAGCGCAGCGGTGGCGCCTGCTGCCAGGCAGATCACCGCAATAAGAACGGTTTTGGAGGCGGACGGCTCCTCCCCGGGGACGGAGGAATCCGGCGGAGCGGCGGTAATCGTCGTGCCGGTTGTCGGCGCGGTCACCGCTTCCGTGGCGGAGGGCGGTTCCGACGCGGCGGTCGAAGTGGGGACGGTGAAGGTGGTGGAGGCTTGTGTGGTCGGGGCCGTCGTGGCGGGTGGTGTGCCCATCGACGTTGTGGGAACAGAGGCGGCGCCTTTTTGCTTTTCCGAAAGAGGCAGGCCGTCCCAGGGGATCACCGGCGCCAGATTCTCGAAAAAGTCGTTTTTCTTGACATCGGGGCCCACCGACGAATAATATAGGCCGAACCAGCGGTTGTCATTCTTGCCCGCCTCGTCCACGTGGTACCGGCCTCGTTTGGCTTGGGAGATATGACAGGCGAACCCGGCGCGCGCCATGTCCAGCCCGGTTTTGCCGCCGAAACGGGATAGGGGCACGTTCCAGTTCATCAGCAAATCGTCCTTGTCGTATTTATGCAGGTACAGCTTTTTGATTTGCCAGGTGCCGTACTTCCCGGCGCTGTCCGGATACTGCTGGGGATCGCCGCTCAGGGTGATGGCTTTGACAAGGGTGTTGCTGTTCATCCGGTGAGCCCCGTGGCCGTATTCGCCGTTGAGATCCTGGGTCAGCACCACATCGGGCTTGACCCGGCGGATCAGGGCCACCTGCCAGGCCATGATATCGTTTTTATTATACAGTTGATACGCCTGCTTGAGGGTGGAGCAGTATTTGTCCCCGAAATCTGACAGGATGGGATAGTTGGTAATCCCCACCGTCCACAAGCCGTCGAGCAGCTCGTGCGTGCGGCCGTAGCCGTGACGGATGAGATAAGACACCTGCACCTTTTTCCCAAACTGGCCGGCATACACCGGCATGGCGCCGCCGAACCAGAGAAGCTCGTCGTCCGCGTGGGTGGAGGCGAGAAGCATATCCGCTTTTTCCAGCGGCGGGTTCCACTGCTGCACCCAGGAAGGGGTCTCCCCCGCCCCGAGGACATACAGCTCGCCGAGCACGGCCTGGCCGCTGAAGGTCAGGCGATAGGTGCCGCTGCCCGCGTCCAGCTTTTTGAACTCGTGGAGGAACGAATCTGCCCCGCCCTCCGCCAACAACTCAGTGCCGCCGTCCGTCACCCGGGACAGCACCCAGGGGACGGGCTTGCTGTTCCACAGAAGATAAACGCCGCCGATCGGCTGTTTACTATGTAACTGGATATAGGCCTCTTTTCCGCCCTTCCAGGAGGTGCCGGCGGATCCATCCGTCAGAAACCGCACGATGGATCCATTCTGGGAGGCCGAGAAGGAACAGGAGTTGGAAATATCGCCAGGCTGCAGCTCCGAGGCGTCCGCCGCTGGGAGCGAGCCGATGGAGGTGATACAAATAACGGCTGTGGCCGCCGCCGCCCATATTTTCAGTTTCATTGACGCTCACCGTCCTCTGTGTGGTGTTGGGAAATTTATTCAGATCGGCTAATGCCCATCGCAATCGATCGATTCACGGGAGCGAACCCCTTTACTACCACTATATTTTATCAAATCGGTTAGGCAAAGTAAACCACGTTTAACAATCTTAATAGGATCGTAAGGAGTTTTGCCGATGAATTTTCCGTTTCTTCTATATTTTTTAGGCGAGGCGGCGCTAGGCAAAAAAACGTGGTATGTTTGAGGTGCCTACCACATATATTTCCTCATACGGACAAGCCGGCAGCCGGCTCGCGCCGATTCGCGAAAAAGCGTCAGAAAGCGCGTAAAAGGCCAAAAAAAAGCGTTTTTTATCTAGCTTTTTGCGGAGAACTCTGTTATACTGAGGGGTAGTCGATGCTGCACAAAAGATTGATATTTTCTTCACAATATTTGTCGAGGTGCAGATCTGAATAGAACCTATGATTGGCAAGGAGGAAACGGCAACATGCAAAAAAAGATCAGCAAACTCCCGTTTAAAGGGACGGCTGAGCAGGCGGCCCAACTGAAGGAAGTTATCGACGCCAACAAGCAGGATCCCAGTCGCCTGATGTTCGTCATGCAGGAAGCCCAGGGGATTTATGGGTATCTCCCCATGGAGGTGCAGCAGATGATCGCGGACGGGATGAATGTCCCGCTCGAAAAGGTGTACGGGGTGGCGACCTTCTACGCCCAGTTCGCCCTGTCCCCCAAGGGTGTCTACAATGTATCCGTCTGCCTGGGCACGGCCTGCTATGTCAAGGGCGCGGGCGATTTGTTCAATAAGCTTAGCGAAAAGCTGGGTATCGGCGCGGACGAATGCACCGAGGACGGCCAGTTCTCCCTGACCGCCTGCCGCTGCATCGGCGCCTGCGGCCTGGCCCCCGTCCTGACGGTGAACGAGGATGTGTACGGCCGTCTGACCGTGGACGACATTGACGGTATACTGGCCAAGTATACCGCTTGAGTTATGCGGGAATTGTCGTTAAACGTCTTGGACATCGCGCAGAACTCCATCGCCGCCGGCGCGTCCGTCATCACCATGACGGTGGAAGAGGACGCCGGGGCGGACCGGCTGACGCTGTCGGTGGAGGATAACGGCTGCGGCATGACGTCCGAGCAGCTGGAGCGGGTGCGGGATCCGTTTTACACCACCCGCACCACCCGCCCGGTGGGCATGGGGATCCCCCTGTTCCGCATGGCGGCGGAGGCCACCGGCGGCTCGCTTTCCATCACGTCTAAGCCGGGGGCCGGCACCACCGTGACGGCGGTGTTCGGGCTGTCCCATATCGACCGGCTGCCGCTGGGCGACATGGACGGGACGGTGTCCACCCTGGTGCGGATGAATCCGGGACTGGATTTTTGTTATATTCACCGGGTGGACGGACGGGAGTTCGTGTTCGACACCCGGGAAATCCGCGATATCCTGGGGGACGTGCCCCTGGACGATCCGGACGTGGCCTTGTGGCTGAACGAGTACCTCCGGGAGCAGGACGGGGCCGTCGGCGGCACCGCTTGACAATCTGAACCGTTTGACATCCAGCGCGAGGGAAGCTTTTCGCGCCGAATTTACGTCTGCCGGGCCGCCCGCCCGGCAAGAAATGGAGGATCATATGAAAACCCTGGCAGAATTGCAGGCCATCCGGGATAAAGCCCGCGAAAAAATGGCGGTGCGGGACAACCAGCAGGACGCCACGCGTGTCATCGTGGGCATGGCCACCTGCGGCATCGCTGCCGGCGCCCGCCCGGTTTTGAACGCGTTTGTGGACGAGGTGGCCAAACGGCACCTCCAGAACATAACGGTCACCCAGACCGGCTGCATCGGCATGTGCCAGCTCGAGCCCATCGTGGAGGTTCTGGCGCCCGGCAAAGAAAAGGTCACCTACTGCAAGGTCACCCCGGAAAAGGTGGCGCGCATCGTCGCGGATCACCTGGTCAACGGGAACCCCGTCGCCGAGTACACCGTCGGCGCGCAGATGAAATAAAGAGGAGGAAGAAAAGCCATGTATCGTTCCCATGTACTGGTTTGCGGCGGCACAGGATGCACCTCCTCCGGCAGTCAGCAGATCATCGAGACGCTCGAAAAGGAGATTGCCGTCCAGGGCCTGACCGATGAAGTCAAGGTCGTGCGTACCGGCTGCTTCGGCCTGTGCGCTCTTGGCCCGATTATGATCGTGTATCCCGAGGGTTGCTTCTATTCCCGCGTCAACGTGGAGGATATTCCGGAAATCGTCAGCGAGCATCTGCTCAAGGGCCGTATCGTCACCCGCCTGCTCTACGATGAGACAGTGGAGAAGGACGAGGTCAAGTCTCTGAACGAGACCGATTTCTATAAGAAACAAGTGCGGGTGGCGCTGCGCAACTGCGGCGTTATCAACCCCGAATCCATTGACGAATACATTGCCTTCGACGGCTACCAGGCGCTGGCCAAGTGCCTGACCGAGTACACCCCGGATCAGGTCATTCAGGTGATTACCGATTCCGGCCTGCGGGGCCGCGGCGGCGGCGGGTTCCCCACCGGCCGCAAGTGGGCGCTCTGCGCCCCCAACAAGGCGCCCCAGAAGTACGTGGTTTGCAACGCCGACGAGGGCGATCCCGGCGCGTTCATGGACCGTTCGGTGCTGGAGGGCGATCCCCACTGCATCGTCGAGGCCATGGCCATCGCCGGCTATGCCATCGGGGCGACGAAGGGCTTCGTTTATGTCCGCGCGGAGTACCCCATTGCGGTGCGCCGCCTGCAGATTGCCATCGATCAGGCCCGGGAGGCCGGCCTGCTGGGCAAGGATATTTTCGGTTCCGGTTTTGATTTTGACATGGAAATCCGGCTGGGTGCCGGCGCCTTCGTCTGCGGCGAGGAAACCGCGCTGATGACCTCCATCGAGGGCAACCGCGGAGAGCCCCGTCCCCGTCCCCCCTATCCGGCCGTCAAGGGCCTGTTCGGCTGCCCGACGGTGGAGAACAACGTGGAAACCTTCGCCAACGTGCCGCAGATCATCCTGCGGGGCGCGGACTGGTTCGCTTCCATGGGCACGGAGAAATCCAAGGGCACCAAGGTGTTCGCCCTGGGCGGTAAAATCAAGCATACCGGCCTGGTGGAAATCCCCATGGGCACCACTCTCAGGGAAATCGTGGAGGAAATCGGCGGCGGCGTGCCGAACGGCAAGAAGTTCAAGGCGGCTCAGACCGGCGGCCCCTCCGGCGGCTGCATCCCGGCGTCCCTCATCGATACCGAGATCGACTACGACAACCTCATTGCCATGGGCTGTATGATGGGCTCCGGCGGTCTTATCGTCATGGACGAGGACAACTGCATGGTGGACATCGCGAAGTTCTTCCTGGAGTTTACGGTGGACGAGTCCTGCGGCAAGTGCACCCCCTGCCGCGTGGGCACCAAGCGCCTGCTGGAAATGCTGGATAAGATCACCAAGGGCAACGGCACCCTGGAGGATCTGGACGAGATGGAGGCGCTCTGTCACTACATCAAGCAGAACTCCCTGTGCGGCCTGGGCCAGACGGCGCCCAACCCGGTGCTGTCCACCCTGAAGTTCTTCCGCGACGAGTATGTGGCGCACGTGGTGGACAAAAAGTGCCCGGCGGGGGTCTGCAAATCCCTGCTGCATTATGAAATTGTGGCGGACAAGTGCAAGGGCTGCACCGCCTGCGCCCGCGTCTGCCCGGTCGGCGCCATCTCCGGCACCGTGAAAAACCCGCACGTCATCGACGTGAACGCGTGCATCAAGTGCGGTGCCTGTATCGAGAAGTGCCGGTTCGGCGCGGTCGTGAAGGTTTGAGGAAGGAGTGTTTGCTGCAATGGATATGGTGAATGTAAAAGTGAACGGGATTGCCGTCAGCGTACCGAAAGGCTCCACCATTCTGGAAGCCGCCCGGTATGCCGGCGTGGAAATCCCCACCCTCTGCTTTTTGAAGGATATCAATGAAATCGGCGCCTGCCGCATCTGCGTGGTGGAGGCCACCGGCGCCCGCGGACTGGTGACCGCCTGCGTCTACCCCGTTTCGGAGGGGATGGAAATCCAGACCAACACCGAAAAGGTACAGAAGGCGCGGAAAACCACCCTGGAGCTGATTCTTTCCACCCATGAGAAGAAGTGCCTGTCCTGCGTGCGTTCCGGCGACTGCGAGCTGCAGAAAATGTGCCGCGACTACGGCGTGGAGGACGCGGATAAGTACGCGGGCTTCCGGCCCCAGTACGAGCTGGACACCTCCGCCGCCCACCTGGTGCGGGACAACAACAAGTGCATTCTCTGCCGCCGCTGCGTCGCGGCCTGCAAGCAGCAGTTCGTTTCGGTCATCGGGGCCAACGATCGCGGCATCGACACCCACATCGCCTGCGCGTTTGAGAAGCCTCTCAACGACGTGCCCTGCGTGTCCTGCGGCCAGTGCATCGTGGTTTGCCCCACCGGCGCGCTGACCGAAAAGGACGACACCGACAAGGTGTGGGCGGCCCTGGCCGATCCCACCAAGCACGTGGTAGTGCAGACCGCCCCGTCCATCCGGGCCACCTTGGGCGAGGCCTTCGGTATGCCCATCGGCACCAACGTGGAAGGCAAAATGGTGGCGGCTCTCCGCCGCCTGGGCTTTGACAAGGTGTTCGACACCAACTTCGGCGCCGACGTGACCATTGTCGAAGAGGCCAACGAGCTGGTCGAGCGGGTGAAAAACGGCGGCGTGCTGCCCATGATCACCTCCTGCTCCCCCGGCTGGGTCAAGTTTGCCGAGTATTATTATCCGGATCTGCTCCCGCATCTGTCCTCCTGCAAATCCCCGCAGCAGATGTTCGGCGGCATTCTGAAAACCTACTATGCTGAGAAAAACGGCATCGATCCTAAAGACATCGTGTCCGTTTCCATCATGCCCTGCACCGCCAAGAAGTTTGAAATCGGCCGGGACGATCAGGACGCGGCCGGTCTCGCGGACGTGGACATCGCTCTCACCACCCGGGAACTGGCCCGGATGATCGATCGGGCGGGCATCAAGTTCCCCTATCTGCCCGATGAGGAATTCGACAGCCCCATGGGCGAGGACACCGGCGCGGCGGTCATCTTCGGCGCCACCGGCGGCGTCATGGAGGCGGCGCTCCGCACCGCCAACGACTGGCTCACCGGCAAGGATAACGGGGCCGTGGAGTTTAAGGAAGTGCGCGGCACCGCCGGCCTGAAGGAGGCCACCTACAACATCGGCGGCCTGGAGGTCAAGGTGGCGGTGGTCAGCGGCATCGCGGGCGCCAACTATGTCATGAGCTGTATCCAGGACGGCACCGCCCCCTGGACCTTTGTGGAGGTCATGTGCTGCCCCGGCGGCTGCGTCAACGGCGGCGGCCAGCCCATTCAGCCCGCCTCGGTGCGCAATGTGTTCGACCTCAAGGCCATGCGCGCCAAAGCGCTGTATGACCAGGACGCCGGCATGACGCTGCGCAAATCCCACGACAACCCGATGGTCAAGGCGATTTACGAGGAATTCTTCGGTAGCTACGGCAGCCACAAGGCCCACGAAGTGCTGCACACCAGCTATGTCGGGCGGAAAAAGTTCAAATAAGTGTGAAAATGCCCCGCTGCTTCACGGCAGCGGGGCGTTTTTTAAGGTTCCTCCGGATATAAATAGTCACCGACCTCTGCGGTTGCCAAACGCCGAACGCAAGGCGCGCAGACCGCGAATTTACCGATATGAATGAGAGCATCCGCGCGATGACACAGCAAACAGTGGTCGACGGATGGACTCAGCCGGATTTCCCCCTGCTTGACGACGATATCCAACCGATCTCCCGCCTGAATATTTAAAAAATGGCGAATATCCGCCGGCAGGATGACCCGGCCCATCTCATCTACAACCATGCGCAATTCACTTCTTCCTAGTTCTCAGTAACCTCATTATAGTATTATAAGACTATATTGTAAAGACTTTATTAAACTATTTTCCCGTCTTTCAGGGCAGTATAATACTTTTATGAAAGGCGGTATACACATGACGGTACAGGAGCGCATTCGTAAACTCATGGAGGTTAAAGGGTGGTCAGAATACCGACTAGCCAAAGAGGCGCATCTGCCCCAGTCAACGATTTCTCATATGTTCAAGAGAAATAATGCGCCGACCATTCCAACCACCGAGGCGATATGCCATGTTTTTGGCCTGACTCTTTCTCAGTTTTTTGCCGACGAGGGTGAAGCGGTGGTTCTAACCGAGGAACAAAAAGAATGGATGCTTCTCTGGGGATCCCTCAGCGAGGAGCAGCGGAGCATCATAAAAGCAACCATGAAAAATTTCAGTGAGGAATAGACCGGCGCTGTTTGCGATGGGCTGTCGCGGACGGGCCGGTTTTTATATGGGTATAGATATAGTGGATAAAAGAGGGAAACCGGCTATATATAGAACTCTGCACCGTAAAGTTGAAAAGCCGCAGGAAATCGTGAAAAAAGCTTGACCCTTCGCGGCTTTTGTGATACAATAACACTTACCTCAAAAGGGGTTTATTTTTTTGTGCCCATTTTTAGGCGCAGTCTCCCCTTGTCGAGGGAGGTTCACAAATTTCCGAAAATCGGGAGGTGCCGTTATGAGAGTCAAAATTACCCTGGCCTGCACGGAGTGCAAACAGCGCAACTACAACACCATGAAGAACAAGAAGAACGATCCGGACCGGCTGGAAATGAGCAAGTATTGCCGCTTCTGCCGCAAACACACCACGCATCGGGAAACCAAATAAGAAATGCGGCTGACAAAGCTCGTTTCAAACGGGAGGGTTTGCAATGGCTGACGAAAAAGACCTGTCCAAGGACACGGAGGAAGTTACACAAGAGTCGGAAACCGTGGCCCCGGAAAAGGGCGCCAAGACCGCCAAGTCGGACAAGGACGCCAAGGCCGATGCCGCCAAGAAAAAAGGGCCCGGCCTGGGCAAGCGGATCGCCAAGTACTTCCGGGATGTGAAAGGCGAGTTCAAAAAAATCATCTGGCCGACGCTGCCCACGGTGGTGCGCAACACGGGCGTGACCCTGGCGATGTGCGCCGTTTTGGGCCTGGTCATCTGCGTCATCGACTTTGGACTGGGCGCTCTGGTCAATCTCTTGGTGAACGCCGGCTAATCCCTATGCGGCTGTTGGATAAAATGCGTATGGAGGATTGGCGATGAGCGATCTGGCGAGATGGTATGTGGTGCATACCTATTCCGGCTATGAGAATAAGGTAGCCACCAACCTGGAAAAAATCGTGGAGAACCGGAAGCTGCACGACTGGATTCATGAAATCCGCGTCCCCACCGAAACCGTTGTCGAAATCAAAGACAACAAAAAGCGCGAAGTCGAGCGGAAAATTTTCCCCGGCTACGTGCTGGTCAAGATGGTGATGACGGACGATTCCTGGTATGTCGTGCGCAACACCCGGGGCTGCACCGGCTTTGTCGGGCCTAATGGCAAGCCCATCCCCCTCACGGAGGAGGAAGTGGCGGCGCTGGGCGTCGAGAAGCGGGAGATCGAGATCACCTATGCCGTGGGCGATACCGTGCGTATCATCGACGGCCCGCTGGAGAATTTCTCCGGCATTGTGGACGAAATCGATCTCGAGAAAAACAAAGTCCGCGTGACCATTTCCATGTTCGGGCGGGAAACCCCCGTGGAATTGGAACTGGATCAAGCGGAACCCATGGACTGATGACGGCTGGGAACCCCCTGGCTGTCGGTTAGGCGTTTTTCCTGTGCGCCGGACGGTTTTGTCCGGCTGTGGGAGGGGCGGCCCGGCGTGCCTGCGGCGCACCGCGGCTATTGCTCCGCCGTTTACCACAAATTTTGGAGGTGCAAGAAAAAATGGCTCAGAAAGTAACCGGTTATATCAAATTGCAGATTCCGGCCGGAAAGGCAACCCCGGCGCCCCCTGTTGGGCCGGCCCTCGGCCAGCACGGCGTCAACATCATGGCGTTCACCAAGGAATTCAACGAACGCACGAAAAACGACGTAGGTCTTGTGATCCCCGTCGTCATCACGGTGTATGCCGACCGTTCGTTTACCTTTATTACCAAGACCCCCCCTGCGGCGGTTCTGATCAAGAAAGCCTGCGGTCTCGATAAGGCCTCCGGCGTGCCGAACAAGAACAAGGTGGCCAAGATCACCAAGGAACAGGTGCGCAAGATCGCCGAGACCAAAATGCCCGACCTGAATGCCGCCAACGTGGAAAGTGCCATGAGCATGATCGCCGGCACCGCCCGCAGCATGGGCATCGAGGTTGTGGACTAACTGCGTTTCCGCTGAACGGATGGAAACTCCATATCCGTTCCGGGTGGGAGGAACAACTTAGGCATTCCGATTTGACCACTCATACCGGCCGCCGCTTTTTGAGAGGGCGGTATTTTCCGGTATCAACAGGGAGGAAAAACCAATGAAACACGGTAAGAAGTATGTCGACAGCGCCAAGCTGATCGACCGCAATAACCTCTACGATGTTGCCGAGGCCCTTGACCTGACCGTCAAGACCGGCAAAGCCAAATTCGATGAAACCGTCGAAGTACACGTCAAGCTGGGCGTGGACAGCCGTCACGCCGACCAGCAAGTCCGTGGCGCGGTCGTGCTGCCGCACGGTACCGGCAAATCGGTGCGGGTGCTGGTGTTCGCCAAGGCGGACAAAGCGCAGGCCGCCACCGACGCCGGCGCTGAGTTTGTCGGCGCCGAAGAGCTGGTCGCCAAGATCCAGGGCGGCTGGATGGATTTCGACGTGGTCATCGCCAGCCCGGATATGATGGGCGTGGTGGGCCGCCTCGGTAAGGTGCTTGGCCCCCGCGGTCTGATGCCCAACCCCAAGGCCGGTACCGTTACCCCCGATGTGGCCAAGGCCGTTACCGACGCCAAGGCCGGTAAGATCGAGTACCGTCTGGATAAAACCAACATTATCCACTGTCCCATCGGCAAGGTGTCCTTCGGCGTGGAGAAGCTGCAGGAGAACTTCGAGACCCTGCTGAGCGCCATCGTCCGCGCCAAGCCGGCGGCGGCCAAGGGCCAGTATATCCGCTCCTGCGTGGTGGCCTCCACCATGGGCCCTGGCGTGAAAATCAACCCGGTGAAGGTTGGCTAATCCCTCTTTTTGCCGAAAATGCAAAAAAGCACTTGCAAAGCGGGACGCTTTGTGCTAATATAATTCATGCTGTTCTTCCACAGACAGCAGGTGCGGGCGACCGCCTAACGGATGGAATCATCCGCCTGCCGAGGCAGAGAGCTTTAACCATCAGACGGCTGCGGCCGTGTTGAACGTGTTATCGCGCCCTTCCCGTGGATGAAGCGGGAAGGGCTTTTTATTTGCCTTCAAAGAACGGCGGCAAGCCCCGCAAGGGCATCGGAAAATGGAGGTGAATGGAATTTGGCAAGCGAGAAGATTCTGCAACAGAAACAGGCATACGTCGAACAGCTGGCGGAGAAGCTGAACAGCTCGGTGGCCGGTGTGGTGGTAAGCTACAAAGGCATTTCCGTGGCGGACGACACCATGCTGCGCCGCAAGATGCGGGAAGCCGGCGTGGAATATTCCGTCGTGAAGAACACCATGCTGCGCCGCGCCGCGGAAAAGGTCGGCCTCAACGAGCTGGACAGCGTGCTGGAAGGCTCCACCGCCCTGGCGGTCAGCGCCGGCGATCATGTGGCCGCTGCGAAAATCTTGTGCGAGTATGCTGAAAAGAACAAGAGCTTCGAAATCAAGGCCGGTTTTGTTGAGGGCAAGGTCATCAACAAGGCGGAGGTTGAGGAGCTGGCGAAAATGCCTCCCAAAGAGGTGTTGGTTGCCAAGGTGCTGGGCGGCTTGAACGCGCCCATTACCGGTTTTGTCGGCGTTCTTCATGCCAACCTGCGCGGTCTGGTGTGCGCCCTGAACGCTATCGCCGAGAAGCAGAGCGCCTAAACAAGGGGTCTGCGCCCCAATCATCAAGAAAAAATAAAGTAAATGGAGGATTTACACATGTCTGATAAAGTTTTGAAATTGATCGAAGACGTCAAAGCCCTGACCGTTCTGGAGCTGTCCGAACTGGTGAAAGCCCTGGAAGAGGAATTCGGCGTGTCCGCCGCCGCCCCCGTGGCCGTGGCCGCTGCCGCTGCCGCTCCCGCTGCTGCCGCTGCGGAAGAGAAGACCGAGTTCGACGTGATCCTGGCGGAAGCCGGCGCTGAGAAGATCAAGGTCATCAAGGTTGTCCGCGAGATCACCGGCCTGGGCCTGAAGGAAGCCAAGGATCTGGTTGACGGCGCTCCGAAGCCCATCAAGGAAGGCGTGTCCAAGGACGATGCCGATTCCATCAAAGCGAAGCTGGAAGAAGTCGGCGCGAAAGTCGAAGTCAAATAAGGTTTGCGCAAATAGAAAAGGGTGGTATCGGGAAATCGATACCACCCTTTTTGTATATGCCGGCCGCGCCGGTGTCATACGACGGCGTTTTCCAGGATAGAAAACGTTCGGCTTTCGCAGTCGATTTGTGCCAGGGCCCCGTAAGGGATGACGCACTTCGGCTCGCAGTGCCCAAAGCTGAGATTGGTCAGTACCGGCAAGGCTTCCCGGCCATATTCTTTCAGTACGGTTCGGATTTCCACGGCGTATTCCTCTCTGTAGGCCTCCTCATAGGGCTTGCCCCAGACCATGCCGTGAATTCGATCAAGGAGGCCCATCGCCCCCAAGGAGCGAAGCATATAACGCACGGCCTTCGGCACCGGCTTTTCCTCGCTGGTCTCCAAGAACAGGATGGCGCCGTTGAAATCCTCCGGATCTGGAAACAGCGGTGTTCCCCGCAGCCAGTCGAAAACCTCCAGACAGCCGCCTAGCAGCCGTCCTGTGACCGTTCCGCTTCCCTGCAGCAGCCGGTAGCCGCCGTTGGGCTGAAACCGCCGGGCTGTTTTCTGGTTCTCGATATCCCAGCGAAGGAATTCCGCCGTCCACTCTCCGGCCGGTTCCACCTGGCCGAGGGGTTCCGGGGAAAACAAGGCCTTTTTCACCCACTTTTCCGTATAAGCGGGCAGTCGGAGGTTTTCAGCGAAATCCGAGAGAACTGCTGGGCCGTAGAAGCTGGAAAGACCGGCCTTCCAGCACATCAAATGGTTGACGGTGGTGTCGGAATACCCCATAAAAATTTTGGGATGGCGGCGGATGACAGCGAAGTCGATATACGGCAGCAGCCGGATGGTCTCCTCCCCGCCGATGCAGCAGAAAATCGCCTGGATACACGGATCGGTGAAGGCCTGCATCAGATCGGCTGCCCGCTCCTGCGGGTGCTCGTAGGCATAGGCGGTTCCGGCGAGGGTGTGCGGCATTTCCACTACACGGAGGCCGAACCGTGCTTCCAGCCGGGCCTTCCCCTGCTGGTAACGCCACAGGATATTTTCGTCCCCCGCCCCGCCCCAAGACAGGCTGACCGTGGCGACAATGTCCCCCGGTCGAAGCCGCGGAGGTTTGATAAGAGATGGCAAGGCGCCTCACCGCCCTTTCTTTATGGACGCGCAGTCTTTTGATAAATCAGCAGGGTAATCCCGGCCGTCAGGGTGACAACGCCCACCAACAGGAACACCAGCGGCCAGATCCGTTCAAAGGCCGAACGGCTCTCCGCTTCTGCGACAGACGGATCCGCGGCCGCGCTGGGGGAGGTGCCGACTGTGGGATCTGTGGCCCGCGTGCCTGTCGGCGGTGTTTCCTGCGTCGTGGTGGTCGGCTTTTTTGTCTGCCGTGTGGGGGGCTTTGCGGCGCTTGATGTGGTGGCCGGCTTTGTCGCTTTCGTGGTGGGCTTTTCCGTCTTTTTGGCAGTCGTCCTCTTGGTGGTGGCGCCGGAGGGCGGCGCTGTGACAGAGAAAACGCCCTCTACCGGCAGGGATATGGAGGCGGTTTTGCTGAACGTGAAAACACCATAATAATAATCGATGCGCAAGGTATCCGTGGGGGATTCAAAACCAACCCGCAGTACGAGGGTGACGGTATCCCCCTCCCGGCTGACCTCGATTTCGCTGTCTTCCGGAGCCTCCCGGCCGCTCTCCCCCGCCGCGCTATAGAAATGGAAGCGATTGAAGGACGGTTCGGTAGCATCCTTATGGAGCTCGTAGGTAAACGTGATAGCGATCTGTTGACGGATGGTGATCGGCTTCGTTTTGGCCTCCCCGTCGGAATTCACGCCGTCATCCAGCTCCCAAATCTGTTCTTCATCGGAGTACACGGCGGCGCCTACCGGCGTTAAGGACAGCAGGAGGTCGCCGGTGTCCATGTCGTATACGTGGATGGTTTCGCCCGCCTCGTAAATTTTATCCCGCGGATAATCGGTTTGCACAGAGGGTTCACAGCCGGCCAGAAGCAGGCAGCAAAGGGCCGCCATTATAAAGAGAATACCGGTTCGTTTCATACTCTTCCTCCTTGCCGTGTGGGCTCTCGCACGTCCTGACCACCACAGTATAGGTGCGGGCGGGGTCGATTACAAGGATTCCTACAAAACTGTTACCGGGAAAGACAACATTGTAAAACATACGTGGTGGAATTTCACAGTAGGAACCGGTCTAGTCCAGGATATCCAACAGCAGTTCGGGCGTCAGGAGGGCTGGCTGGCCGGTCTCCTCCCGGATGACCGATTCCGCCAGTTCCCGCTTGTTTTCCTGCAGCAGCAGGATTTTTTCCTCCAGGGTATCCTTGGCGATCAGGCGGTACACCTGCACCGGATTGACTTGGCCGATGCGATAGGCGCGATCGGTGGCCTGGTTCTGGGCGGCTACGTTCCACCAGGGGTCGTAATGGATAACGATGTCCGCGCCGGTCAGGTTCAGCCCCGTCCCTCCCGCTTTCAGGGAGATAAGGAAAACCTGGGTGCCGTCCCGGTTGAAGCTGTCCACCATGGCGGCGCGCTTTTCCTTGGAGGTGGAGCCCTGCAGCAGGAAATAGGACAGCCCCTCCCTGTCCAGAGCGTCGGCCAGGATGGCCAGCATGGAGGTGAACTGGGAGAACAGCAACACCTTGTGGCCGGTTTCCGACGCTTCCCGCAGCAGCTCCATGCAGGTGTCCAGCTTGCAGCTGCCGCCGGTATAGTCGTCGTAGCAGAGGGCGGGATGACAGCATAACTGCCGCAGACGGGTCAGCATGGCCAGGATGGTCATCCGGCTGGCCTGAAAGCCGCCCTCCTCCATCTGCCGGGCCAAATCCCGCTTGATCTGCGCGGCGTTGGCCAGATAGAGCTGTCGCTGCTCGGTCTCCATGGTGGTGGCCAGAACGCTTTCCGTCTTGGGCGGCAGCTCCTTGAGAACGTCCCGCTTGAGCCGCCGCAGGATGAAGGGGCCGGTCATTTTGGACAGCCTATCCAGCGCCTGGCGGGAGCCGTTTTTCACAATGGGGCTTTCCAGCCGCTCGCGGAACCGGCTGTACGGATAGAGGAAGCCGGGCATGAGAAAATCGAATATGCTCCACAGCTCGCTCAGGCGGTTTTCGATGGGGGTGCCGGTCAGGGCGAACCGCTGCCGGCTGCGGATCGCCTTAACCGCCTTGGCGTTCTGGGTGTTGTGGTTTTTGATGACCTGTGCCTCGTCCAGAATGTGATAACGGAATTCCTTGGCGGCGTACCGTTCGATGTCCCGCTTGAGCAAATCGTAGGAGGTGACGACTACGTCGTATCCGGCCGTCCGGCGCAGGGAGGCCGCCCGCTGTTCCGCATCCCCGAGAATGGGCAGAACGGTCAGCTGAGGGGCGAAGCGGCGGATTTCGCTTTCCCAGTTGAGCACCAGGGAAGCGGGGCATACCACCAAAGAGGGCAGATCGTTGCCCTCCTCCCGGGCGTTCAGCAGCAGGGCGATAACCTGCAGGGTCTTGCCCAGTCCCATGTCGTCGGCCAATATCCCGCCGAATCCCGCGGTTTCCATGGTTTTCAGCCAGCGGTAGCCGGTTTTCTGATAGTTCCGCAGAACGGGGGACAGCGCGGCCGGCACGGGGTAATCGCTGTCCGCCACCGCTTTCATGTTTTTGATAAGGCTCTTAAAGCCGGAGTCCCGCTGGTAATGGATGGTCTCCTGCTCCCGGAGCACCTTGTCCAGATACATGGCCCGGTATTTGGGCACCCGGATCCGCCCGGTGCGCAGCTCCGCGTCGGTCAGGGCGAGCCCATCGGCCATTTCCGCCAGCCCCGCCAGCGCGTTGTCATCCAGCTGGATGAAGGAGCCGGTGCGCAGCCGGTGGTATTTCTTGTTCTGCCGGTAGCTGTCCAGCACCCGGCTGAGCTCGTCGATATCCAGGCCGCCCACGTCAAAATCCAGCAGCAGATCGCTGTCCAGGCTCACGCCGACCGAGACCTTGGGAGGCGGCATGAGGCCGATTTTTTTAAATCCATCGGTGGCGTACACCACCGCAATCCGCTCGATATCCTCCACGCCCCCGGCCACAAAGCGGTAAATCTGCTCCTCGTCCCCGTGAAAGAGCAGACGCCCGTCCTCCGGCCGGAAGGAGGTGAAATATTTTTGCAGGATCAGCCGAGCCTTCAGCTCGCCCAGCCGATCACGAAAGGGGGCCGTCGGCCCTTCCGCGTACGGATTGAACACATCGTCTCCGTACCGGCATTCCAGCCGGGCGGTGATGGTTTCCGCGTCCGGCGCGTCCAGATAAACGGCGCATTCCAGCGCACGGGGCTGGTAGGGCTCCAGACCGTCGGTGTCACCCTCCAGCCGGATATAGGGGCGGATGACCGGCAGCACCGATGCGCAGAAGGCGGGCAAATCGTCCCCAGCGATAAACAGGCCGTTCTGCGCGGTCTGGATGGTGGAAATCCACTCGGTCATGTGGCTGGCGTAATCCTCCGCGCAGCGGTAGAGCCGGGTGCCGTGCAGGACGTAGAAGTGGGCCGCGCCCTGGATGCTGCCCGCGTCCTCGGTGCGCAGCAGCAGCCCGCCGCCCTCCTCCGGCGCGTGCACCTGGATGGTCAGCGGCGGGTTTTCATCCATCAGCCGGATGGAGCGCACCCGGCCGTTTTCCCGGAAATCCACACAGGATCCAGCGTACAGCTCAAAAAAGCGGTCAAACCCGCCCGGCGACAAAGGCAGCTCCTTGCCCAGGCGGGTGTTCCCATAGACCTTGAGGATCTCCTGCTGGGCCTGCAAATCTTCGAACTCCCGCAGCAGAAACCGCAGCAGGGGGCGGGATTCCTCCGTGAAGCTGGAGGGATGGTGCACGAACCGGAGCAGCTTGCCGTATTCCGCCGTGGCGCCGGAGGCCATATCCGAGCAGAAGCGGGCGATGTCCTTGAGGACGTAGGGCCGCCGGGTTCCCAGGGAAAAGCTCAGCCGCGGCCGCCGGTACAGCAGCTCGAGCACCGGGGTCAGCGCTACCTTGTCCGCGTCATCGGAGGTCTGCGCCACCAGCTCAGCGGCCTCCCGGGCCAGATAGGTCTCCACCATCCGGCGGGCCGCGTCGTCCGAGCGGGCTGGCCCCTTGCCGGCCGGGGCGGCGGAATAGGTCCGCCCGCCCATATCCTCGTAATATTTATGCACCAGCAGGGCCACAATGTGCCGGCAGGCCCCGCTGTCCGGGCGAAAACCCGGGCAGTCGCAGGTCATATACGCCATGGTTCCCTCGGCGGATAATCCCACCTCCACGTGGCAGCGCCTGCCGGCGTTTTCCTCCACATTGGCGCTCAGATACTCGTCAAACAGCGGGTTTGCCAACCGGGCAATGTCCAATACCTTCCCGCTGCTGTTCAGGGACGTCCCCTTCAAGTAGGCCTGCCGGCCGTCCGCCAGCTCGCCGATTTTTTTCAGTGAAAACAGAGGCATAACCCTCACCGCCTCCCCGCGATACCGTATCTTTTCAGTATACCCCAAAACCCGGCCGCCGTAAAGGGCGAAAACGCAAACAAAGAAAAGCCTGCGGCGTCTGAACCGCAGGCTTTTGCGCTATTTCAGGTGGTTCCAGCCGCCGTCCCGGATGATCTTGGCGTAGTCCTTCAGTCCGATGTTGCGGTCTATGTTCCCGGCGATGCCAGCAACGGCGCCTTTGCTGGTATACTGCCATATCGTATACGGTACCGGATAGGTGACAGTGGTGTTATACTGCGCCAGCCAGATGTCGTATTTCTCCTTCAGCCGCGCGGGTTCCATGTTGCTGGTGGCCCAGCTGGCCCCCGTATACACCATGGGATAATATCCCGCCGCCTTGATGGCGTCGCAGAACGCGATGGCGATATCGGTGCACAGTGTCTTCTTACCTACCAGCGCCTGGGTGCGCGCCTCCTTGTCGGGCGGGTTTTCCATGTCGATGACCACCGGATAAGTGACGGCGTATCCCTTGATCCGGTCGAGGACATATTGGGCTTCTTCCTTGGCTTCCGCCACGTTGATTGCCTGGGAAAAGAAATACACGCCGCGATCCACGCCGGCGGCGATAGAGCCCTTCATGTTGGCTTCATATTTGGCGTCGGTGAACATGGTGCCGGCCGTTCCCCAGCCCCGGGCGCCCAGGCGGATAAAGGCAAAATCCACGCCGTCCGCCTTCACCTGGTTCCAGTTGATGTCCCCCTGATACGTGGACACGTCGATGCCGACCTTCGACGATAGGGCCCCGTCCTTGTCAAAGTAATACTTGGCTTTGCCGATGTCCTGATAGCCGGTCAACTTTTTACCGTTCAGATAATAATATGTCTGGCCGCCCGCCGTATGCCAGCCGGTGCTGGGGGGCGGCGACGTGGTGGGCGGGGCCGTGGACGCTGTGGTGCCGGCGGAGCCGGTCACCGTCGTGACGGTTCCCTTGGTGGTGGTTGTGGTGGTGCCGGCGGTGGTGGAGGGCGGCAGCGTGACGTCCGGCAGGGTGGAAACCGGCGTTTCCGGCTCTTCCTCTTTTTCCTCCTCCTTAGGCCGCTGCGGGTCATCCGGCGGCGCGACGGCTTTGGTGGTGCGGGTGGTCCGCGTCGTGCTTTTCTTGGAGCCTGTGGTCTCACCCACGGTGGTGGAATCCGACGTACCGGTCTCGGGGCCGGTGGTGTCGGTCGCTGTGGTGGAATCGCCGCTGTCCGGCGCGGTCGCCACACCGGAGCTTTCCGCGCTTTCCGGCGGGCCCAGATGCCACTCGTCCGTGGGGCGCGCCGCGGCGCCGCAGCCGGTCATGCCGGCCAGCAGGCAGACCGCCAGCCCTAAGGACAAGCTCTTGCGGAACGTATATCTCATGCAGGCCAAATCCTTCCTTGTGTCAAAATTGAATGGATATTCATTATACCACAAGGCGGCGCGGAGCGCCGCCCTCCTTAGTTCGGAACGGCCTTGTCCGTTCCGGGGTGGTTCCATGTTCTCCCAGCCGTCGGAAATCTTGGATTTCCGCTTACGGCGTGAGGTTATTA
>URCA01000035.1 GCA_900546265.1 uncultured Oscillospiraceae bacterium
GGCTTTTTTATTATATATGTTTATGTATATTCCAGCAGCGCCAGAGGCGCGGGGAGGGCCAGGGCGCTCACCGGGGGGCACAGACGGCCCGCCCGGAGGGGAAGCGCCGTCACCGCATGGCTCCGCTCGTTGGCGGCCAGAAGGAACCGTTCGTCCGCCGTCAGCAGGATGTCCCGGGGCCAAGCCCCTCCGCAAGGGACGGCCTGCGTCAGCCGCAGTGCCTCGCCCTCCGCTTCAAACACCGTAATCACGTCGGCCCCCCGGTTGGACACGAACACACGGCGGCCGTCCCGGCTGACGCGGATGGCGGCGGGATAGTTTTCCGCCGGCCGCATCTCCGCCGGCAGGGCCGGCACGGTCTGAAGCACGTGAAACCGCCCCGGTTCATAGGCCAGCGCCGTCACGGTGGAAGCCAGCTCGTTGACGCACCAGGCGAAGCGCCCGTCCGGCGAAAACGCCAAATGACGCGGCCCGCTCCCGGCGGGCAGAGCCGTACGGTTTTTCAGCCGCAGCTCCGCATCCAGCAGCAGCAGGCTGTCGCTGCCCAAATCCACCGCCGCGAGAAATTCCCCGTCGGGGGTGAACGCCACTTGATGGATGTGCGCCGCCTCCTGCCGATCCCTGTGAGGGCCTTGTCCCTCGAAAACGGCCAAGCGGCGCGTCTCCCCTTCCAACAGCGCCGCGCTGCCGGTGCCATAATTGGCGCACCATACCCGGCCGCCCCGGGCCGCCAGATGGCAGGCCTCCACCCCTCCGGTGGAACGCAGCTCCCCGTGGGGCCGCAGCCGGCCGTCCTTTTCCTGGGGGAAGGCCGTCAAAGCGCTGTCTCCCCCGCAGCCCTCCGGCGCCAGCAGCAGCGTCAGCAGCTTCCCGCCGTCCATGGCCATATACATGGGCCGGTCGGCCGTCGCCATCTGCCGCAGGGACAGTGTCCCCTCCTCCGTCCCGTCCAGCACCGCGATGCCGCCCTGGCGGGAGCAGCACGCGGCATATAGGCAATAAGCCATGACGAACCCCTCTTTTCGTATCTTATTTTCGTTCCTGCCGGTAGGCGCGGGGCGTCGTCCCGCAGACTTTGAGAAAGGTGCGGTTAAAGGTGCGCGGATTGTCAAACCCGCAGGCGTAGACAATTTCCATCACCGGCCGATCGGTGCGCGCCAGCAGCTCCTGGGCGCGCTGTATCCGCAGCGCCGCGACATAGGCCGAAAACCCCATGCCCAGCCTGCCGGAAAACAGGCGGGACGTCTGGCAAGGGCTGAGCCCCAGGGCGTGCGATACATCCGCCAAGGAAAGCGGCTGACAAAAATGGCCGTTGACATAATCCACCGCCCGATAGGTCAACTCCTGATAGGCCGCGTCGGTGTTTGGCTTCAACTCCAGCCGGTTCCACAGCAAGGCGAGCAGCAGCTGGAGATACGCCCGGCAGACCGGCGTGTCCCCGCCCCGCCCATGCCGCAGCAAATGGCGGAAAGCCACCGGCACCTCGTCCAGCTCTTCCACAGACAGGAACGGGCAGCGCGGATGCCGGCTGACAAGGGCGCGGGCATAGTCCCCCGCCTGGGCCGGCTTGGCGATCAGCAGGTGCACCAGATGGCCGTCCTCCCCGTCCGCGTGCGCGTATCCGTGCAGAACATGCGGGAAAATCACGGCCAGCTCCCTCGGCCGCAGGACGGCCGTGTCGTCCCCCACCGTCACGCGGATAGTCCCCCGCTCCACATACAGGATTTCCAGGGACTCGTGAAGATGGAGGGGATAGGCCATATCGCAGGACGAAAACATCCGGATATCCGTCTCTTGGCTCTCGTACCAGGGGTGCATGATCCGCCCCGCCTTCCATGTGCAACAAATGTCCAAATTCCTTACGCTTTTGTCCTGTATTTTATCACTTCCCCTGCTATAATGCAAGTAAAGACCATATTGGTTAGGAATTTTGGAGGAGAAGCTTATCGTTAAGCCGGTGCAGGCCCTGCGGGTGATACGGATCATCGATCTGGCCTTTGTCTCCCAGGGGCAGGGCGCGGGCCTGCCCTGCGATATTTAATGCCATGTAAGGAGGACACGTATGAAACAAGCTCTCATTTTCCAAGGTGGCTGGGACGGTCACGAGCCGCAGCTCACCTCCCGCCGTTTCGCGGGCCTGCTGGAGGAAGCCGGCTTCGCCGTAACAGTCTCCGACACCCTGGACTGCCTGGCCGATCTCGATCGCCTGCGGGAGATGGATTTGCTGGTGGCCTGCTGGACCATGGGGGAAATCCCTGGAGACTACACCCGCAACGTCGCCAAAGCGGTGGGCGAGGGGGTGGGGCTGGCCGGCTGCCACGGAGGGATGTGCGACTCCTTCCGGCAGGATACCGAGTGGCAGTTCATCACCGGCGGCCAGTGGGTCAGCCATCCCGGCGGGGACGGCCAGACCTACAGGGTCAATATTCGCTCCGGCAGCAGCCCCATCGTGGAGGGGCTGGAGGATTTCGAGGTGTGCAGCGAGCACTATTATCTCCATGTGGATCCCGCCATCGAGGTGCTGGCCACCACCCGCTTCCCTCTGGTGAATTATTACCACATTTCCAATAAGCCGGTGGATATGCCGGTCGCCTGGACGAAATTCTGGGGCAACGGCCGGGTGTTTTATACCTCTCTGGGCCATCACGACGACGTATTCGACCGCTCTCCGACCGCCCAGGAGCTGATGCGCCGTGGCATGCTGTGGGCGGCCGCCGGCCGGGCCTTCGCCCGGGACCATGGACTGACCGCCGAGCGGTTTGAAAACAGCGCCAAAATGTATTGACGGGAGAGGGCATTATGGAAAAAGTACGCATCGGCGTCGTGGGCGTCGGCGCCATCAGCGGCATCTATCTGGAGAACATCACCGCCCGGTTCCGGGAGCTGGAAATCGTGGGCGTCTGCGATTTGATCGACGAACGGACGCGGACGGCCGTGGAAAAGTACCGCATTCCCAAGCAATACCCCACCATGCACGACCTGTTTGCCGATCCCGCGGTGGACATTGTGCTGAACCTGACCCGTCCTTACGAGCATTTCGAGGTGTCCCGCGCGGCCCTGCTGGCCGGCAAGCATGTGTACAGCGAAAAGCCCCTGGCCGCCGATCTCGCGGAGGGCCGGGAGCTGGTGCGGCTCGCGGAGGAAAAGGGGCTGCTGCTCGGCGGCGCGCCCGATACCTTCCTGGGGGCCGGGCTGCAAACCTGCCGCCGCCTGATCGACGACGGCTATATCGGGGAGCCGGTGGGGGCCGCGGCCTTCATGATCTGCCGTGGACATGAAAGCTGGCATTCCGATCCCGATTTCTACTACCAGCGGGGCGGCGGCCCACTCTTTGACATGGGGCCCTATTATCTGACGGCTCTGGTGAACCTGCTCGGCGGCGTGTCCATGGTCTCCGGGATGGCCCGCGCCTCCTTTCCCGAGCGGCTGATCACCAGCCAGCCGCACCGCGGCGAAACCATCCACGTCCACGTGCCCACCCATGTGGCCGGCCTGCTGCAATTCGCCAGCGGGGCGGTGGGCACCCTGTTCACCACCTTTGACGTCCACTATTGGGGGCAGGCGCGCCTGGAGGTTTACGGCGCGGAGGGCACGCTGGTGTGCCCCGATCCCAACGGCTTCGGCGGCCCTGTCGAGCTATACCGTCCGGAGGACGGCACCCGGCGGGAGCTGCCTCTCCTATTCCCTTACGCGGAGAACAGCCGGGCCCTCGGCCTGGCTGACATGGCCAAGGCGCTGCGCACCGGCCGGGCGTTCCGCGCGGACTGTCAGCAGACCTTCCACGTCCTGGAAATCATGGAGTCTCTTTATAAGAGCAGTCAAGAGCAGCGCTTCGTCCCCCTGACCTCCGCCTATACCCGGCGGGAGCCGATGCGCACCGGCCTTCTCGACGGCATTCTGGACGATTAGGCCCTTCAAGCTTTTCCGGCTTGCCGCAGCGGCCTTTTCGGCAGAATCCTCTGTCGGCCGCCCGGATAATTATCATGGAAACACGGCTGCACCCGTGACAGGTGCGGCCGTTTTTTAAAATATTTTTCCAAATTTTTGAAAATTCTCCTGTCAGAAGAACAGAAAACCGCTGGAAAATTTTATAATACTACGGAGAATAACTACGTCATTTTATAGGGGGGACGATACATATGAAACGCATTAAAAAGGGGCTTGCGTTTTTCTTGGCGACATGGATATGGATGCTGGCGCTCCCTGTCGGGACTTTATCAGCGATGGAAAATACCGCGGAATTTCTGGGCGGAGACGGGACGGAGGAGAGTCCGTATCTCATTTCAAACAAAACGCATTTGAACAATGTGCGGAACCATCTGGACGCACATTTTTTGATGGTCGCGGATATTGAATTTAACGAGGCGGATTTTGCCCAGGGAGGGGAGTTTTATAACGGAGGGCAGGGCTGGGAGCCGATTGGGGCAGATCGATATTTTACAGGCGTATTTGACGGGGATGGTCACATCGTTGATGGCCTAGCTTGTTACCGTAGCGGAACAGGAGGGATTTGTGCCGGATTGTTTGGTTTTAATAAAGGGGAAATCAAAAATCTTGGTCTCATAGATTGTGATGTATCTGCCAAATCTAAATCTTATCCTACTACTCCGGATGCTTATGCAGGCGGGATCGTGGGATATAATACAAGTTATGGTACGATCAGCAATTGCTACAATACTGGAAATGTGAGTGCCACTTTTTTTCATTCAAGCGATCGAATTGACTTTCCCAGAACTCATGCTGGGGGAATTGCAGGAGAAAATTATGGAAAAATCAGCAATTGCTATAACATTGGTAGCGTAAACGCTACTTTGTCCACTTCTTTCCATTCTCACAGTGACCAATTCGAAGCCCATGCAGGCGGAATCGTGGGGTATAATACAAGTTATGGCACGATCGGCAATTGCTACAATATCGGCAGTGTGGATGCCACTGTTTTTTATTCACCGGATCGTTTCACTTCCAGTGCCTATGCAGGCGGGATCGCGGGGGGGAATGGATACGGAACACTAGGCGAAGATTGTTATTATCTGAATGTGGCTTCCAAAGTCGGCGTTGGTACCGGAGAGGATAATACAGTTTCCTGTACGATGGAACAAATGAGATCACAGGCTACCTTTTCGGGTTTTGACTTTGATGCCATCTGGACAATGTCTGGAAATGAAACGTATCCTTATCCAGAACTACAAAAGATGTTCCATGCTGATGTTCAAGAGGAAAATGTCACAGAATTTAACGGCGGGACAGGGGCGCAATATGCCCCTTATCTTATTGCCAATAAAGAACACCTGAATAATGTGCGGAACCATTTGGGTGCATATTTTAAAATGGTGGCGGACATTCATTTTACCACAGACGACTTTGCCGAAAACGGTTTTTTTTACAATGACGGCCAGGGCTGGGAGCCGATTGGAACAAGTGAAAACCCGTTCTTTGGCGTCTTTGATGGCGCTAATCATACCATTCATGGATTAGAAATAAGCATTTCGGACAAGAATCCTGTTTTTGTAGGACTGTTTGGTTGTAATACAGGAATTATTCGAAACGTAGGCATGGTGGACGGTACTGTGAGCGCTGCTGTTTCGTCTGCATATGCCTACATGAACTCCTATGTGGGCGGGATCGCTGGTTATAACCGGGAGGGAACCATCAGCAATTGCCATAACACGGGAAGCATAGGTGTCTCAGTTTCGTTTTCGTCTTCTAATACCTCCAGCAGTGCACACGCTCATGTAGGTGGAATTGCTGGCTATAGTCTGGCGGGAACAATCGACAATTGCTACAATACCGGAAGGGTAAGCACTACCGTTTCATCCACATCTCCCGATGTGATCTCTGCATGCGCTCCCTATATAGGCGGGATCACAGGATATAATCAGGGCAGCACCATTAGTGAGTGCTACAATACCGGGAATGTGAGCTCTTCTGTTTTTTCTGAATATTTAGGGAGGTATACGTCAGCAGAGACCGGTGGAATTGCAGGGATCAGCCGGGGAACGATCCGCAATTGCTACAATATCGGTAGCGTGTTCAGTAATACTGGCGATGTAGGTGGGATCGCAGGGGAAAATCAGAGCGGCGGAACAATTTGTGATTGTTACAATACTGGCAGCACGACAGGGCCAGGATTTTATATAGCCGGGATTGCAGGACGGAATGGCGATGGAAAAGCCGTCAGAAATTGTTATTATCTTAATATTATCTCTCAAGGCGTCACTGGCGACGACTTCACGACTTCCTGTTCAATGGAACAAATAAAACAGGAAAGTACTTTTATAGACTTTAACTTTGACCTTGTCTGGACGATGATTGGGAACAAGGATTATCTTTGCCCAGAGTTGATGAGTGTGCCCATGATTTTTGAAAAATCGCTCGTTTCCATCTCACTAAGGCAGAATCCAACCAAGGTGGAATACATTGAGGAGACCGCTTTTGATCCCGCCGGCGGTTGGCTCACTCTCACCTACAACAATGGAACCGGTGAGGAGATCGCCCTTACTTTGGATATGGTGAGCGGTTTTGATAATACCAGGATTGGCAAGCAGATACTAACCATTACTTATCAAGGGAAAACCACCGCCTTTGAAGTAACCATAATAGCCAAATCTCTCACTAAAATTGAGGTAAGCCCGCCGACCAAAACGGAATACCTCGAAGGCAAGGACGAACTGAATGTCACCGGCGGAAAGGTCACCGTTTATTACAACAACGGTTCCTCCGAAATCATTGATCTAACTCTTGATATGGTAACCGGATTCGATAATACCCGAGTGGGGACGCAAAAATTGACTGTCACCTACAAGTGGGGAAAGGCGACCTTTGAGGTGGAGATCACTAAGAAGTCGGTCGAGCGTATCGAGGTGACTCATCCGATCAAAAACGAATACTTGGAAGGGGATGAATTCGACGCATCCGGCATGGTGGTTACCGCCCACTATAATAACGATACCTCGGAGGTGGTGACGGATTACGGCATCGGCGGCTACGATTCCGCGCCCGGGGCTAAGATCATTACGGTTACCTATGGCGGAAAAACAGCAACTTTTGAGGTGACGGTGCGGGCCAAGACGCTGACGGAAATTCGAGTGACGAAGCAGCCAGCTAAGCGAACCTATCTGGAAGGGGATGCTTTTGATTCGGCGGGGATGGAAATTACCGCTTACTACGACAACGGCACCTCGGAGGTGGTGACGGACTATGGTATCAGCGGTTACGACTCCACACCGGGCGTCAAGCGGCTCACTGTGACCTATGGGGGCAAGACGGCGGCTTTGGAGGTGACGGTGCGGGGCAAGGCGCTGGTGTCGATTGCGGTCACTAAGAACCCGGATCAAATGACCTATGTGGAAGGAACCGCGCTGGATACGACGGGGATGGAACTGACCCTGGTATTTGATAACGGGACAAAAGAAGTCCTCGCCACCGGCTGGACGGAAACCTATGATTTCAGCCAGCCGGGAAGGCAGGAGGTGCGAATTGACTGCCGTGGGAAAACAACGACGCTGACGGTGATGGTCCTATCCAAAACCCTTACCGGAATTGCCGTATCCCGGCTGCCGAACAAGCTGACGTATATCGAAGGGAATGCCTTCAGCGCGGCCGGAATGGAAGTCACGGCTTATTACGACAACAACACCTCGGAAATCGTTACCGATCGGGTAACGATTCAAGGGTACGATTCCGCGCCCGGCATCAAAACCATGGCGATTTCTTATCAAGGGAAAGAGACCTCTTTCACCGTAACGGTGGAGGCTAAAAAACCGGTGTCCATCGCGTGGAAGGCCAAGCCGAACAAGACCGTCTATTTTGTCGGGGAGGAGCTTTCCTTGAGCGGTGCGGTCATCCTCATTCGCTACAACAACGGCACCACGGCGGAACAAAAGCTGGAGGGCTCCTGGGGGGCGGATCAGTACAACCCCAACCAAATCGGGACACAGACGATTTCTATTCGGTATCAGGAGACGCCGCCCATTTCCTTCACGGTGACGGTGAAAAGCCGCGTCCCCTCGTCCATCACCAGCGGCACATACAGTGTCGGCGGCGGATTCCTCAGCAAAGTCGGAGCGGGCACCACGGCGGCGCAGCTGCTGGGCGGCATCAACGAAAAAGATTACTACAAGGTGTACAAGGGGAACACGGAGGTGACCGGGAACGCTTTGGTGGGCACCGGCATGGCGGTGAAGTTGCTGGACGGCGGGACGGTTAAGCAGACAGCGGCGGTTGTGGTGACCGGAGATACCAACGGCGACGGGCAGATTACCATCACCGACATGCTGGCGGTCAAGGCGCATGTGCTGAAAAAGAGCGCCCTTGCCGGGGCGGCGGCGAAGGCAGCGGACACCAGCGGGGACAAAGCCATATCCATTACCGACTTCATTCAAATCAAGGCGCACATTCTGGGTAAGGATAAGATTCAGCCCCGGGCGTGCTGACGGAGGAAAACGAATATGAAAAAGATTGCCTCGAGCCTGTCGGCTCTGCTGCTGACAATATTGCTGCTGGTTCCCTTTACGGCGTCGGCCACGGCGGCCTCCGCCAGCCTGTCCGGCCCCGGAACCGTCCGGGCGGGGGACACCATCACCCTGACCTTCAAGCTGAACGGTTCGAACCTGTCGGGCGCGTCGGGCACTCTGGCCTATGACGGCGGCCAGCTCCAGCTGACCGGCACCAAGCAGAAAATCGCGGCGCCTTGGGCGGTGGAGTTCAATGGCAATAACATGGTGGCCTACGACAACAACCTGTCTGCGCCCATCAACGGCGGCAAGGATTTGTTCACCGTCTCCTTCAAGGTGAAGGACGTGGCGGCGGGGACGAAAATCACCGTGTCTTACCAGGATGTGAAAGCCTCGGACGGCAGCGCGGACGCGGGTATCGGCACTGTCCGCTACAGCGCCACCGTGGGCGCGCCGCTATCCGGCGATAACGCGCTGGCCTCCCTGACGGTGAGCAACGCGACTATATCTCCCGCTTTTCATGCAAACACGACCAGCTACACGGCGGAGGTACCCTTCAGCGTGTCCAAGCTGGAAGTGGAGGCGACGGCGGCGGACGGCAAGGCGAAGGTGAGCGTGAACAGCCCGACGCTGAAGCCGGACGGCACGACGAATGTGACGGTCACGGTGACGGCGGAAAATGGTGCGAAGAAGACCTACACCATCCGGGTGCACCGGGAGAAGGATCCCAACTATGTGGCAAGCGGGAACAATACCTTAGCGGGTATCACCGTGGACGGATTTCTATTGTCGCCAGGGTTCCGCGCCGACGTGACCGAGTACGTGGTGTGGCTGCCGTATGAAACCGCCAGTGTGAAGATCAGCGGCAAGGCGGCGGACGGCAGAGCCAGTGTGGCGGTCATCGGCGGGGACAATTTGGCCGCCGGGCAGGACAACCCGGTGCAGGTGATCTGCACGGCGGAAAACGGAGACAAGAAGGAGTACACGGTCGTTGTCAAGCGGGCGGCGGCCCACGACGGCCGTGTGGACGAGAAGCCGACCACGCCGGCGACCGAACCGACCCAGGCGGCCACGACGACGGGCGCAGCTGTTCCGGGAAGTGCCGCACCAGCCTCCGGCGTCCCCTGGTGGACGCTGCTGCTGGTGGGGGCGGCTGGCCTGGGCGGCGGCATCGGCATGGGATATGGGCTGTTTGCGAAGAGAAAAGGCCGCTGACGAATCGACAAGCCTGGTTACCCCCAAAAGCCCCCGGCCATACGGCCGGGGGCTTTTGGGGTGTGGGGCATCGGGGGCCGGAATCCGGCCCCTTGTAAGCGGTTGTCCCCTCTATATGAAAAGTGTTCCGCCGCCTCCCTACTGGGCCTTGACCTTTTCTGCGAAGGCGGTGTTGACCACTTTGCCATATGGCGCTGCCTGCTTGAGTTCGCCCGCCTGGGTCATGACTTCCTGCAGCAGGCTGAAAGAGGATTCCTTCAGGACGGGATCGGGGCTCCAGGCGTCGATGTCCTTATACCGTTGCACCACGGTGGTGAGCAGATCGACGCTGGTATCGGGGAAGGAGGGGGCCACGATCTCGGCCACCTCCCGGGCGGTGTGAGAGGCCACCCACTGCTGCCCCTTATAGACGGCGCGGGTGAAGCGTTCGATGAGATCCGCATTTTTCTCGATATAGCTTTTCTTGGCGAAATAGGCGGTGTAGGGGATTTCGCCGCTCTCCTTGCCGATGGAGGCCACGATATAGCCCTTGCCTTCGGCCTCCAGCATGGAGGCGGTGGGCTCGAACAGGGTGACGTAATCCCCGGTGCCGCTGGTGAAGGCGCCAGCCATCAGGGCGAACTGGATGCTGTTGTCCAGGGTGACGTCCTTATACGGATCCACGCCGTTTTTGCGGATGACGTATTCGAGCGCCATATAGGGCACGCCGCCCTTGCGGCCGGGCAGAATGGTCTTGCCCCGGATCTTATCCCAGGAGAAGGAAGCGTCCTTTTTCCGGCCCACCAGGAAGGAGCCGTCCCGCTGGGTCATTTGGGCGAAGACCTGGGTATAGTCCTCCTTGCCCTCGTTGTACACATAGATGGAGGCCTCGGGGCCGGCGAAGCCGATGTCGATATTCCCCGAGAGGACGGCGGCCATGACCTTGTCAGCCCCCTGGCCGTTGGACAGCTCGATGTCGATGCCCTCCTCGCCGAAAAAGCCCAGCTCGATGGCCGCGTACTGAGGGGCGTAGAAGATGGAGTGGGTAACCTCGCAGACGGTCACCTTGTCGCCCGCCGTTTTGCCGCCGCAGCCAGCGGGCAGCAGGGCAATGAGGGCGGCGCAGGCCGCCGCGCCGATAAGACGCCGGTATGTAGGCTTCATAGAATCCTTCCTTTCCGAAATTAGCTTTTGGAGAAGCGGCGGCGGGTCAATGCCCGTACCACCGCATGACCAGCTTTTCAAGCAGCACGACGCCCTCGTACATCAGGGCGGCCACCACCGACAGGATGATGACGCTGGCCATCACCAGGTCGAGCTGAAACACCTGCCCGCCGTAGACGATGAGGTAGCCGAGGCCTGCCTTGGACACCAGGAACTCCCCGGCGATAACGCCCACCAGGGACAGGCCGATGTTGATTTTCAGGGAGTTAAAAAGGGTGACGATGTTGAAGGGGAACACCACCTTGGTGAAAATCTGCCGTTTAGACGCGCCGAAGGTGGCGGCCATTTTGATAAGCTCCTTATCGGTGGAGCGGAAGCCGCTGAGCATTTCCAGGACCGTGACGATGAGGGAGATGGCCAGCGCCATGAAAATGATGGCTTTTGTCCCGGCGCCGACGAGGATGATGATCACCGGCCCCAGAGCGATTTTGGGCAGGCTGTTGAGCACCACCAGGTAGGGCTCGCTGACCTTGGAGACGAAGGCGCTCCACCACAGCACGATGGCCAGCAGGGTGCCCAGCGCCGCGCCGAGCAGGAAGCCCACCAGGGTTTCGTAAATCGTGACGCCCATATGCATGAGCAAATCGTTCTGGGCCATGTTGAAGTAGGTGCGCAGAATCCGGGTGGGCTGGCTGAGAATGAAGCTGTCGATGAGCCCCACCCGCGCCGCGATTTCCCAGGCGGCTATAAAAACGACCAGAATACCGATTTGCCAGTACAGGATATGCCTTTTTCGCTGCTTTTGCTTTTTCAGATACTGCCGCCGCTCCTTTGACAGCGGCGGGATGTCGGTTTTCTTAAGCATGCATCCCCAGTTCTTTCCATATGTGGTCGAAATATTGCCCGAATTTCGGATTGTTCCGGCAGGACAGCGGGGTGCGGTGATCCATGCCGAAATCGATGTCCAGGATTTCCTTCACCCTCGCCGGCCGGGCGGTGAGCACCAGAATCCGGTCGCCCATGCTGATGCTCTCCGGAATGTCGTGGGTGACCATGACGGTGGTGATCGCCTCCTGCTTGAGGATACGGTACACGTCCTCGGTGACGGTCAGGCGCGTTTGGTAATCCAGGGCGGAAAACGCCTCGTCCAGCAGCAGGATATCCGGGTTGATGGCCAGGGTGCGAATTAGGGCCGCCCGCTGCCGCATGCCGCCGGACAGCTGCGCTGGGTATTTATCCTTGAATTCGTACAGTCCGTAGGTTTTCAGCAGCTGCACCGCCCGGTCGACGGTCTCCTGGGTGAGCATATGCCGGACTTCCAGTCCAAACAGCACGTTGCTGTAAATGGTGCGCCAGTCCAGCAGGCTGTCCTTTTGCAGCATATAGCCGATGTGGCCGGAGATGCCCTCGACCTTTTCCCCCTTGACATACACGGCGCCGGCCGTGGGCTTCAGTAGCCCGGCCAGAATGGACAGCAGCGTGGATTTGCCGCAGCCGCTGGGCCCCACGATGCTCATGAACTCGCCCTTGTCCATGGAAAACGATATGTTCTCAAGGGCGGTGACTTCTCCGTTTTGCGCTTGATACTTCTCCTCTATGTTCTCCACCCGAAGAATTTCCAAACCCATCACCTCACGCCCTGTAATTTCCTGTAAAGCTCGCGGCGGCCGGCGCCGCGGGCGCTTACATCCCATAGTATGGTGGCAAGCCCCGATTGGTGCGGGGAACCGTGGCGGGGCCGGAAACAAACCTGTCATCCGGTGTGAACATTTTGTTACACTTTTTTCCAGAACTCCCGGAGAAGGTAAAGAAACTGTAAGCGGATTGTAACCGCGCTGTCATTGCATTCAGCATGTCCGTGCCGTACACTGAAGATAAGGAAAGTTCCTCCAATTCAATATATGCGAGAGGTGTTTTGTATGAAAAAGATCCGTATCCCCGCGCTTCTGGTCTCCCTGTTCCTGACCTCCCTGCTGCTGGCCGCCTGCGACAGCACGCCGGCCGGCGGTAAGCCCCAGTCCTCCGCCCCGGGCACCACGACCTCCGGTAAAGCCGACGAGAGCACCACGGCACCCACCGAGGCACCGCCCACCACGCCGCCGGAAAGCAGCGATCCCACCACGCCGCCCACCACGCCCCCAACCACTCCGCCCGAGACGCCTTCGGACGACAAGGGAGACGCCATCGCCACCCTGGCCAAAACCCTGGAGGGCAAGCCCTATCGGTACGGCGCGGCCGGACCCGACGATTTTGACAATTCCGGCTTCGTGTATTACTGCCTGAAACAGAACGGCATCACGGCTCCCCGCAAGACCGGCGATTTGGCCAAGGCGGGAACGGCGGTCGGCAAGGACGAGTTGCAAGCCGGCGATGTGGTGTTCTTCTACAACGACACCCCGGAGATCGCCCAATACACCGGCATTTATCTCGGAGGCGGCCGGTTCATCGCCTGCAGCAACGAGGAAAAACCGGTTATTGTGCAGGACATGACGCTGAAGTATTTCACCGATCACTATGTGACCGCCCGGCGGTTCTAGGTGGCAAAAAAGAGGCGCACCTAACGCGGCGCCTCTTTTTGGTTATTTCACGACATTGTCCCGAATGGCTTCCAGTTCCTGACCGACGGCCGTGCGGTGGATTATCAAGAAGCGGAAGAGCCGGGCATACCGGATGAGTCGGATACGTCGGAGGATCCTTCTCCGTCCTCCCCCGGCACAGGTTCCGTAGCGCCGGCTGCCATGCTTTTGACACTGAGAAAACAGCGGAAAGGACGCTAAACAGTAGGTTTAGCGGCAGGGCTTCTCTATCCAGGCGCCTGCGCCGCGTATCGTCGGCCTCAAAGGCTGTCTGATCGCAAAAACTCCCTGAAAGCCGGCTGGCTTCAGGGAGTTTTTGCGTGTTGTGTTATGACAAAAGATACGGTAAAAGGCTGCGCAAGGGAACGGCCATGTAAAGGAGAAGCCTATACGAGATTCTCCCGCGCGTCGAGCGGAAGAATCTCGCTCCAAAGGAAAAGACAGGCCGTCGCCTGTCTTTTCCTTTGGAGCTACTGATCCGATTCGAACGGACGACCTGCTCATTACGAGTGAGCTGCTCTACCAGCTGAGCCACAGTAGCATCTATGAGAAAGCGGAACCGGCTTTCTGTTTGTGGAAAATTCTGCCTAGTGACCCTCGGGTTATGAGCCCGACGAGCTGGGAAACGGTACGGGACATGGTGGATTCCTCCGGTATTATAGCAAACAAACCGGCCGCCGTCAAGGGGAAAAGCGAGTCCCGGCGCAAATTTCCGCGTCGGGACGCCGCCCTAAAACAGCTGCCCCAATTGGTTGCAGGCCACCATTAACAAAGCGAACAGCCCCGTAATGGTCAGCCCCACCCAGACCCGCTTTTTGGGGCGGACGGGCGGCGGGGCCATATTGGTATAGCCGGCCCCCGACGTGGCCACGGCCTGTCCGCAGCGGGGACAAATCGGCCCATCAAAGGGCTGGTTGCAGCGGCTGCAAAGGATTTTCATGGTTTCCGGCTTCCTTTCTGCTGAGATAAACTTAAGGGTTTCCTAATAAATTATTTTATCTCTTTTCGAACATTTGTAAAGGGATATCTGCTATAATAAAGAAAAGTTTCATCATTTATGCAATTTTTCAGCGGGGTCCCGGCGGTGCCGGCGTCCGTTCGAGATACAGGGAGAGGATCGCGTGGAGGGTATATACGACAACATTTTGGTGGTTATTCCATCGCTGAACCCAGACGACAAGCTGATGAAGCTGCTTGAGGATTTGAAAGCAGGGGGCTTTCCTCATGTTCTGGTCGTCAACGACGGCAGCGCGGAGGACTATGCGCCGTACTTTCAGCGGGCGGAGGAGGAATTCGGCTGCGAGGTGCTGCGTCACCATATCAATTTCGGCAAAGGCCGGGCGCTGAAAACCGCCTTTAATCATTTCCTGAACGCCTATCCCGCCTGCAAGGGCCTTGTCACGGTGGATGCAGACGGCCAGCATAAGGTGCCGGATATCCGGGCATGCTGCGACGCCATGCTGGCCCACCCCGAGGCCCTGATCCTGGGCAGCCGGGATTTTTCGAAAGAAGATGTCCCCTTTAAGAGCCATTATGGCAACGTCATCACCCGCAATGTGTTCCGGCTGCTGTGCGGCGTTCGGATTTCCGACACGCAGACCGGTCTGCGGGCCATGTCTTCCCCGCTGGTTAAGCGCTTCCTGACCACCAAGGGGGAGCGGTTCGAATATGAGATGAACATGCTCATCGATTGCGCCGAGGACAAAATCCCGCTGCGGGAGGTGCCGATCGAAACCGTTTATATCGAAGAGAACGCGTCCTCTCATTTTCATCCGGTGCTGGATTCTATCAAGATCTATGCGGTTTTCGGCAAATTTCTCTTTTCCTCCGTGTCCAGCTTTTTGGTGGATATCATCATGTTTACCATGCTCAGCTGGGTGCTGCGCCTGGCCGCGCCGGAGCTGCTGACGACCGATGTGCCCCATATCAAAATCACGTACGCCATCCTCATCGCCACGGCAGCCGCCCGCGTGATATCTTCCTTGTGGAACTACCTGCTCAATCGAAAGCTGGTTTTTCAGAGCAAGGCCAACGGCGCGGTTACGCTGGTTAAATATTACGCACTGGCGGTGGTCATTTTGTTCCTGTCCGCCCAGGGGGTCAGCTTTTTCACCCACCTGACCGGATGGAACAGTACTGTGGTGAAAATTCCCATCGATATGCTGTTGTTCCTAATCAGTTTCCCCATTCAAAAGCATTGGGTCTTTAAGAAGGAAAAAGCACCGCGGCAGGACGGTCTGGTCGCTTGAAAATTCTACAACGTATTGTCGTATAGGCAAAGGGACGGGATTGCATAAATTTGCAATCCCGTCCCTTTTTTTCTATATGTTGTTGTTTGCCACAGCTTTTCCTCAATGAAAAATATCCGCCCACCGGATAAAAAGGTAAAAAATGGCTAATATAAACGGATAATTCGGATGAGTTCACAGCTGGCTAAGGTTTTACCGCAACTTTCTTACGATGCAGATTCCACAACAATCCTTCATATTTCAGCCTAATTGTAGGAAAAAATTTCCGCATAATTGCGGCTCTTCTGGAAATACTACCGGAAATAAGTGAATATATTTCACATATTGGTGGTTAAAATTCACATGTACTGCATTTGGAAAACGGCCATGATATACTTGGAGGGAAGGGGGCATCAGTATGTCCAATGACAAACGGGCTCGTTCTGTCTTTTCCGAACGTCTGCGCATGCTGCGCAAGTCCAACAATCTGACACAGAAGCAGGTGGCTCAGAGCCTGAGTATAGACCGTTCCACATATGCTTACTATGAAATTGATAAAACCAAGCCGGATTATGACACGCTGCTGCGTATTTCCCGTATTTTCAATGTTAGTGTGGACTTTCTTTTGGGCCGCGACCGGGATGCCTCCGCTTCGGTGACGCTTCACGACAACCATTATCCCCGCGATAACACGGAGACCTCTCGCTCTTTGGTAGATCTCACCCAGGAGGAACTGGCCTTCCTCAACATTTACCGCCAGCTAGACAGCATCCAGCGAAACGCCGTGATGCAGTTTGCGCTGGAACAGCGGTTTCAGCGGCAGAGCTTTTCGGATAGATAAGAAAAAGCGGAGGGGACAAGCCCTCCGCTTTGCTTTGTCATGTAGCCGTTTATCGATGCTTTCCCAGGAAAAAGAGGGCCAGTGTTCCGGGGCCGGAATGGCTGCCGATCACGGTGCCGATGGTGTGCAGCATAAAATGCCGCGCGCCGGTGACCTGCTGCACGATGGCCTTGAGCTTTTCGGCATCCTCCAGGCAGTCGCCGTGACTGATCAGGATCATCTGATCGGACACGTCGTCATTCACCGTTTCCTTCATTTTGGCGGCCAGCGCCTCCATGGCGCCCTGACGGCCGCGGCTCTTGCTCATGAGAATGAGATGCCCCTCGTCGTCCACATGAAGCACCGGCTTGATCCCCAGCAGGGAGCCGAAAATAGCGGAAGCCTTGGAAACCCGGCCGCCCCGATGCAGGTGCATCAGATCGTCCACCGTGAACCAATGGCACAGATGCAGTTTGTTGTCCTCCAGCCACTTCGCGTTTTCCTGGATGGTCATGCCCGCTTCCTTATGCATCTGGGCGTAATAGAGCAGCAAGCCCTCGCCCATGGACGCGGCCAGGGAATCGACCACCAAAATGGTGCGATCCGGGTATTTTTCCCGCAGCTCCGCCGCGCCACGCTCCACCGATTCATAAGTGCCGCTCAGCCCGCTGGAGAAGCAGAGATGCAGCACGTCCTCCCCCGCCTGCAGATAAGGCTCCACAAAATCGATAAAATCGTAGGTATTGACCTGCATGGTGGTGGACTGGGCGCCGCCGCGCAGCGCTTCGTAGAAATCATGAATGGGCATGCAGTCCTCGCTGCCCTCCCGGTACTCCTTACCGTTTATCTGAAAGCCGAGACCTACGCAGGGGATAGAATGCTCCGTATAAAATTCCCGGGGCATATCGCAGGTGGAATCGGTGGTAATTCTGTAGCTCATACAGCAGCCTCCCGTTTTATCTGGTTTTGGATACTATGTTACATCATATTGCCCGGCGTGTCAAGAGGAGCCGACAAACGTCCGTTTTGACGCCGGCTGTTCCGGCATGGCGGCCGCCTGGCACACCCTTTCCCGGACTTTCTTTCAGTATACCCGATCCTTCAGACAAATACAAGGTTTCCCGTACTTTCAGATGCGATTTTCGAGGATTCCCCGGCTTCCCCCCCTTGCGCCGGCGGTGCAAAACCGGTATGATGGGGGAAAACGCCCGGTTGGGCGCGCTTGGAGGAATTTCGCTATGGCTGATCCGTTTTCATCCATTCTGTCCCTGACACGGGCCGCCGTGGAGCGGTACGATATGCTGCCCGCCGGCGCGTCGGTGGCCGTGGGGGTATCGGGCGGTAAGGACAGCTTGGTGCTGCTCGTGGCCCTGGCTCGTCTGCGGGAATTCTTCCCCACCCCCTTCTCCCTCACCGCCATCACGCTGGATCCGGTCTTTGAGGGGCGGCAGACCGACTATTCCCCCGTGGCCTCCCTGTGCGAGGAGCTGCGCGTCCCTTATATAGTCCGTCGTACCCGGCTGTGGGAGGTGGTGTTCGAGGAGCGGCGGGAGGCCAATCCCTGCAGCCTGTGCGCCCGGATGCGCCGCGGCGCCCTGCACGCGGCCGCCAAGGAGGCAGGCTGCCGTTTTGTCGCCTTGGGGCACCACAAAAACGACGCGGCGGAGACCTTTCTCATGAATCTGTTGGCGGGAGGCACCCTGGCCTGCTTTTCGCCGAAAAGCTATCTGGACAGGCGGGATCTCACCCTTATCCGCCCGCTGATATTCGCGCAGGAAGCGGATATTGCCCGCTGCGCCGAGCGGGCCGCGCTGCCGGTGGTCAAATCCCGCTGCCCGGTGGACGGCTGCACCAACCGGCAGAGAACCAAGGAGCTGCTGGCCGATCTGTCCGCCGCGTACGGCCCTCTGAACGACAAAATTCTGGGCGCCATGCAGAAGGCCGGCCTGAGCGGCTGGTGAATAAAGTGAGGGGACGCGAACCCGCCCCGGCAGGCTCTTGTTTGCCTGCCGGTTTTTGCTGCGCCTCGGTCGATATTATATTTCCTTTTTATATGAGGGCGCGTCGCTTCCTCCCCGTGATATTGACGAAAACTCGTGCGAAATTGCTAAGAGATTTCGGCTGAATAAGGGTATCTTTTTTTGAACAGGCCGGTATAATAGGGCGTGTAAATAGTTTGTTAACAAGTTCCCCGCGAAGCCGCCGGGGAATTTGAAAGGCAGGGTGATGATATGTTTCAAATCCGATGGCTGTGGCGTAACATTGAACGCAAGTACCGCGTCGCTCTGATTGTCGCGCTCATTCTATCCGCCGGCACCAGCGTCATGCTGGTGATCAACCCCTTTCTGTCCGCCAAGCTCATCGACGATGTCATTATCCCCCAGAACCCGGATCCCCTGCTGCCGCTGCTGTTCTCCATGTTGGCGGTGCAGGTGCTGCGGCAGGGCATGCGGTATGTGATGGTTATTCTGCTGGAGCGCTCGGCTCAGCATCTGATGTTCAATCTGCGGGTGCATCTCTTCACCGTCCTGCAGCATCAGGAGATGCGGTTCTTCGATCGCAACCGCACCGGCGACCTGATGACCCGCCTGTCCGCCGATCTGGATTGGTGCCGCCATTTTACCGCGTTTCTCACCTATCAGGTGGTGGACAGCGTGGTGATGTTCATCGCCACCCTGACCATGTTTTTCTGCGTCAGCTGGCAGTTGACCCTGGCCCTGCTGGCGGTTACCCCTCTGCTGATGCTCATCACCAAGCTGTATTCCAAAAAAGTGCATCCCCTCTTCGTCGGCATGCGGGATCGCCTGTCCGATCTGAACACCGCCGCCCAGGAAAATATCGCCGGTAACCGGGTGGTCAAAGCTTTCGCCCGGGAGGATTACGAGCGGGAGCGTTTCCATGAGCGGAACCAGGAGTACCGGGACGCGAACCTGGACATCAATAAGTTGTGGCTTACCTTTTTCCCCATGATCGAGGTGCTGGCCAACGCCATGACCCTTATCACCATCTTCTTCGGCGGCGCGCTCATCATCATGGGCCAGCTGCACCCCGGTCCCGGCGCCTTTTCCCCTGGTGACCTGACCATCTTCACCTCCCTGTCCTGGGCGCTGGCCAATCCCATGCGCAACCTGGGTACCCTGATAAACGATTTGCAGCGGTTCGGCGCCTCCGCGACCAAAATCATCGAGGTGTATTACGGCCGGCCCCTTATTGTCGACCGGCCCGACGCCGAGAGCCATCCGCACATGGAAGGGAGAATCGCCTTCCGGGATGTGAGTTTTTCCTTCGGCGGCGTCCAGGTGCTCAAGGATGTCAGCTTTGAGGTGGAGCCTGGCCAGACGGTGGCCATCATGGGCCCCACCGGCTCGGGCAAAACCACCCTCATCAACCTGCTGGCCCGCTTCTATGACGCCGACAGCGGCGAGATCCTGGTGGACGGCTGCAACGTCCATATGTGGAAGCTGCAGGAGCTGCGCCGCGGCATCGGCACCGCCACCCAGGACGTGTTCCTCTTCTCCGACACGGTGGAGGGCAACATCGCCTTCGGCAACCAGTCTTTGTCCGAGGTGGAGGCCCGGGATTTCGCCCGGCGGGCGGCGGCGGACGAATTCGTCGTCAAAATGCCAGAGGGCTATGACACCATTGTGGGGGAAAGAGGCGTGGGCCTTTCCGGCGGCCAGAAGCAGCGTATCGCCCTGGCCCGCGCCATGGCGGTGGAGCCCGCCATCCTGGTGCTGGACGATACCACCTCCGCCGTGGATATGGAAACCGAAAAATACATACAGCGGCAGTTGCGCGAGCTGCCCTATCCCTGCACCAAAATTCTCATCGCCCAGCGGATTTCCTCCGTCAAGGACGCGGATCTCATCCTGGTGCTGGAAAACGGACAGATAACCGAGCGGGGCACCCATGAGGAACTGCTGAAAAACCGCGGTTACTATTGGGAAACCTATGCCCTGCAGAACGATATTCATGAGGAATCCGTCCCCGTGACCGCTCAAGGGGGTGTGTGCTGATGGCTCGGAACAAATTCGACGTGGACGAAAACCTGGAATCCCCGTTCAGCTTCGCCCACCTCAAGCGTGCCATGAAGTACGTTAAGAAGCATGCCTTTAAAATGGTGCTCGCTCTGGTGCTGTCCTGCATCGCCAGCGTGGTGGCGCTGTTCGGCCCGAAGATTATGCAGTGGGCCCTGGACGATGCCGTGCCGCATAACGATTTCGGCCTGCTGGGCCGCCTGGCCCTGTTCTACACCCTCATCGTGATTATCGGCATCGTCTTCACCACCATCCGGGCCCGCATTATGGCTCATGTCAGCCAGGAGATTGTCTACGATATTCGGGAGGATCTCTTCGCTCATCTGCAGCGCCTGCCCTTCAGCTACTACGACAGCCGGCCGGCGGGGAAAATCCTGGTGCGGGTCATCAACTACGTCAACTCGGTGTCCGACATGCTGTCCAACGGCATCATCAACAGCATCCTGGAAATCGTCAACGTGGCGTTTATCATCGTGTTCATGTACTCCACCAACGCGCTGCTGGCTACGATTGTGGTGGCCGGTCTCCCGCTTTTCGCGGCGGTCATCTGGTACATCAAGCCCCGCCAGCGGAAATACTGGCAGGCCCAGTCCAACAAAAACTCCAACTATAACGCCTACCTCGCGGAGAGCATCGACGGCGTGCGCGTCAGCCAGCTGTTCGCCCGGGAGGAGGAGAACATCTCCATCATGAAGCGGCTGGCCGCCGCCTGCCGCGCCGCTTGGCTGAAGGCTGTCTATGTGGGCAACGCCGTGTGGCTCTCTTCCGAAATCATCAGCCAGATCGTCTTCACCGTGATGTACATCGCTGGCGTGTACTGGATTGGCGGCGCCATGGTATCCTTCGGCGTGCTGCTGGCCATGGGGCAGTATGTCAGCCGCTTCTGGCAGCCCATCACCAACCTGGCCAACATCTACAACATGTTCATCAATAACATCGCGTACCTGGAACGCATTTTTGAAACCATGGACGAACCGGTGGTGGTGGACGATCTGCCCGGCGCGCAGCCTTTGCCCGCCATCCGGGGCGAGGTGGAGTTCCGTGACGTGACCTTCGCCTACGAGCCGGGCGTCAATATTCTGGAGAACCTCTCCTTCTCCGTGCGGGAGGGTGAGAGCGTGGCCCTGGTGGGGCCGACGGGGGCCGGCAAGACCACGGTGGTCAATCTTATCAGCCGGTTCTATAACCTCACCGGCGGTCAGGTGGTGCTGGACGGCAAATATGACATCGCCGGCGTCACTCTCCACTCCCTGCGCAGCCAGATGGGCATCATGCTTCAGGACAGCTTTATTTTCAGCGGCACTATCATGGACAACATCCGCTATGGCCGGCTGGACGCCACCGACGAGGAAGTGCAGGCCGCGGCCCGGGCGGTGCGGGCGCACGATTTCATTATGGAAATGGATCGAGGCTACTACACCGAGGTTAACGAACGGGGCAGCCGCCTCTCCCAAGGGCAGCGGCAGCTGATCTCTTTCGCCCGTACGCTTCTGTCCGACCCGAAAATCCTGATTCTGGACGAGGCCACTTCCTCCATCGATACCAAAACGGAGCGGCTGCTCCAGGAGGGGATCGCGGCGCTGCTCAAGGGGCGGACCTCCTTTATCATCGCCCACCGGCTGTCCACCATCAAGACTTGTGATAAAATCATGTACATTGCCGACAAGCACATTCAGGAATGCGGCAGCCACGACGAACTTATCGCCCGGCGCGGGCTATATTATAATCTGTATACCGCACAATCGCAGGAACAGGGCGTCGCCCTGGCGACATAACGAAAAGGGATCGGTCTTTTGGCCGATCCCTTTTCGTTATGTCTCTCTTACGCCGCCTCCAAGCGGCGGGCTCCCACGGCCAACTTTCGAGAAAACTCCTGGAGTAGTCTCTCAGCCGCCATCGGTTTGTCCGTTGCGGCTATTTTTTTGTCTTTTTGGGTGAATTTATATAAAGCGCTGCATAATCTCGTAGAAAATTTCGCGTTTGTCGGCGGTTTTGCCTAACAATTGCCTATTTACAAGGCCTAGAGAATATGTTATAGTTTTAACAATGCATCATGGGGGAGTTTGGCGCTTTGTCATGGGGCAGACAAATTCCGACAGCGACCCGCCGGGTTACCGGGGGGCCGGAGAGGGTGTACCGCGGGGCTTGTGCAGCCAGCCCGATCCGGGTAAGCCGATAGAGTTAAGGGAGACAACCGTATGCGAAAAGGGAAAAAAATCACCATTTTGGGCGCCGGTAATGTGGGCGCCTCCATCGCGTATACCCTGACCATGGACGGTATGGCGTCCGAAATCGTTCTCATCGACATCAACGAGAAAAAGGCCCAGGGCGAGGCGGCCGACATCCTGCAGGGCACCCCGTTCAGCGCGCCGGTGAACATCCACGCCGGCGGTTATGAGGATGCGGTGAATTCCGATATCGTCATCGTCACCGTGGGCATGGCCCGCAAGCCGGGACAAACCCGAATCGATTTAGCCCAGGCCAATGTGGACATCGTCAAATCGGTGATGCCGCAGATTACTCGTTTCGCTCCTGACGCGGTGTATGTGGTGGTCAGCAACCCGGTGGACATCATCACCTACGCCATTCTGAAAACGACCCATCTGTCCGAAAGCCAGGTCGTTGGCTCGGGCACCATGCTGGATTCCGCCCGGCTGCGGTCCCGACTGGCCGCCCATGTGGGGCTTAACTCAAAGAACGTGCACGCCTATGTGTTCGGCGAGCATGGCGACACCTCCATGATCCCCTGGTCCCTGGCGACCATCGCGGGCATGGAAATGGACACCTACTGCTCGGTAATCTGCGACAAGCACAACCACTGCGGCAAGGAAGAGCTGCGGGAAATCGAGGACGACGTGCGCACGGCGGGGGCCAAGGTCATCGCGTTGAAGGGCGCGACCTACTACGCCATCGCCATGGCGGTGCGCCGTATCTGCGAGTGTATCATCCGGGATACCGACTCGGTGATGACAGTGTCCGCCATGATTCACAACCAGTACGGTATCAACGACGTCTGCCTCAGCCTGCCCTTCGTGGTGGGGGCGGCGGGCCTCAAGAGGGCCATCATCCCGCCGCTGACCGACGGGGAAAAGGCCATGCTGCATAAGAGCGCCGACGCGCTCAAGGAAGTTATCGCCCAGCTCAATATTTAACGAGATAGTATGGAAAGGATAGGATGACATTATGGATTACGCTGCCGAATCGCTGAAACTGCACAAGGAATGGAAAGGCAAAATCGAGGTGGTCTGCCGCGCCCCCCTGAACACCCGGGACGACCTGTCCCTGGCCTATACCCCCGGCGTCGCCGAGCCCTGCCTCGCCATTCAAAAGGACGTGAATCTGAGCTATGACCTGACCCGTCGCTCCAACCTGGTGGCCGTGGTCACCGACGGCACCGCGGTACTGGGCCTGGGCGATATCGGCCCGGAGGCCGGCATGCCCGTTATGGAGGGTAAATGCGCCCTGTTCAAGGCTTTTGGCGACGTGGACGCGATTCCGCTGTGCGTGCGTTCCAAGAGTGTGGACGATATTGTGAACACCGTGCGCCTGCTGGCGGGCAGCTTCGGCGGCGTCAACCTGGAGGACATCTCCGCCCCCCGCTGCTTTGAAATCGAGCGGCGGCTCAAGGAATGCTGCGATATCCCGATTTTCCATGACGATCAGCACGGCACCGCAGTGGTGACCCTGGCCGCTATGCTTAACGCCCTCAAGCTTACCGGTAAGAAGATCGAAGAGATCCGCGTGGTGACCAGCGGCGCGGGCGCGGCGGGCATCGCCATCATCCGCCTGCTCATCGCCATGGGCCTCAAGGACGTGGTTCTCTGCGACCGGCAGGGCGCGATTTATAAGGGCCGGGAGGGCCTCAACGCCGAGAAGACGGAAATGGCCGAAATCACCAACCAGGAATGCCGTAAGGGTACTCTGGCCGAGGTGCTCAAGGGCGCCGATGTGTTCATCGGCGTGTCCGCCCCCGGCTGCGTGACTCCGGAAATGGTGAAGAGCATGGCCCCCAACCCCATCCTCTTCCCCATGGCCAACCCGGTGCCGGAAATCATGCCCGCCCTGGCGCTGGAAGCCGGCGCCGCGGTTGTCGGCACCGGCCGCAGCGACTTCCCCAACCAGATCAACAACGTTCTAGCCTTCCCGGGCATCTTCCGGGGCGCTCTGGACGTGCGGGCCAGCGACATCAACGACGAGATGAAGATCGCGGCGGCGAAAGCCATCGCCGCGTTCGTCACCGACGATAAGCTGACCGCCGAGTACATCATCCCCAGCGCGCTGGATCGCAGCGTGGCGGCCGCCGTGGCCAAGGCGGTGGCCGAGGCCGCCCGGAAAACCGGCGTGGCCCGGATCTAATTTGTTTGTCCCCAGCCCCGTGGAGCCTCGGCTCCACGGGGCTTTTTTCATGGAACTCCCCTCCCGCTCTGGACATGGACAGGCCGCGCATGGTATACTTCGAGCATAAGGCTCGGACAGGGCCGCGGGGGATGCCCCCGCGTCGATTTGAGGAGGAGTTTCATGGGGCGGTATGTGGCGGAATACACCATCGGGCAGCCGGATGATTTTATTCGGCTGGTCAGTGAGGATTATTTCCAGAAGGAAGGGTTCAAGCTGGTTCCCTATAAGGGAGAAATGCTGTGGAAAAAGGGGCGCGGGGTGCTGACCGCTCCCCAGTATATCAAGCTGGCCTACGGGCAGGGGATTGTGCACGTGGAGGCATTCATCCGCTGGACCATCCTGCCGGGTGTATACGTGGGCGAAATGGCGCTGGACAACGGGTTCGTGGGGGCCATTCCCAAAAGCATGCTGATGGACAAGGTAAACACCCTGCTGCGGCTGCTCAGCCAGCCGATGCCGGCCGCCGCGCCTGCGGGCGGCCCGATGCCTGCAGCGGCGCCGGGGGCTGGAGCCCCGCAGGCGGCTGTTCCCCAGCCTATGCCCGCGCCGGGAGCGCCGATCCCTGCCACGCCCCCCATGCCGGGCGCGTATCCGGGAGCGCCGGCTCCATATGCGGCGGCGCCCGCTTACGCGGGCGGGCCGGTTCCGGTGGCGGTGCACAACCCCACCGGAAAGGCGACCATGGCCTTGGTGTTCGGCCTGCTGAGCGTCCTGGGGGCGGTGGCCTTCCCGGTGGGCATCGTGTTCTCCATCCTGGGAATAGTGAACAGCCGGACGGGGATGAAATCCACCGCCAAGGGCATGGCCGTGGCCGGTCTGGTGCTGAGCATCCTGTTCCTGGTGGTCAGCCTGGTGGAATGCGCGGCGATGATCCTGCGGTTTTGGCTGAGCCTGATTTGAGGAGGTTGGATTGATGCGTGCTATGAACATACGGGCCACGGCGCTGGCGGTGGCTTTCCTGATGTCTTTGCCGCTGCTGGGCGGCTGCAACACCATTCTGCTGACGCGGGAGCTGGCCGCCAAGACGGAGGAAGGGAATACTCCGCAGACCGTCGCGACCCCCGACGGGCGGTATGAGGTGACTGTGACCGGCGGCTGGACCGAGGACAGCAAGCAGTTGGAGAATCCGCAGGCCCTTCGAGTAATCCATACGCGCAGGGACATGGTAGTCATCGTGCTGGCGGAGAGCAAGGAAGAGATCGGGCTGGACATAGGGATCGAGGAATATATGGACGCGTCCCTGGAGGTCATGCAGGAGGATGCACAAGACGTTACCCATACCGCGGGCGTACCGGTGACAGTGGGCGGCATGCGAGGCTTATCTGCTGAAATGCGGGAGGAAACCGACGATTTGGAGCTGATATACTGGCTTTATTTCCTGGAAAATGACGACGATTTCGTCCGGGTAGTCGGCTGGACGACGGCCGAACGGGAAGCCGATAACCGGCAGGCCGTTCAGAACGTGATGCAGTCGGTGAAAACGGCGGAGCTCATCGGATAAAAGGGGGATCGGCCGATGAACAGGACGGATCGGCTGCGGCTCTGGTACGAACGGGCAGCTTCCCGATGGGAGGAGACTCTGCCTATCGGCAACGGCAGCCTGGGGGCCATGATCTGGGGCGGCGCGCCCTGCGAGGTGCTGGGCCTCAACGAGGAAAGCCTGTGGTCCGGATGGCAGCGGGATCGGAACAATCCCGGCGCCCGCGCGCATCTGGAGGAGGTGCGCCGCCTGATCCGGGAGGAACGGTACGGCGAGGCGGAAGCGGTGGCCGAAGCCCATATGCTGGGGGAATACGGCGAGAGCTATCTGCCGCTGGGCAGCCTGCATCTGGCGTTCAAACACGGGCCGGCGACGGATTATATGCGGGAGCTTGATTTGGAGCAGGCGACGGCCCGGGTGGCCTATACGGCCGATGGCGCGACCTACGAGCGGGAGTATCTGGCGAGCTTCCCGGCCCGGGCGATACTTGTCCGGCTGACCTGTTCGCAGCCCCGGATGGCCCTGACCCTTTCGTTCGAATCGCCGCTGTCCTGCCGGACGCGGGCGGATGAGGACGGGCTGATCATCGAGGGGCAATGCCCCGAGCATGTGGATCCCCCTTATATTCCCGACAGGCCGGAGGCGGTCATTCAGGGCGAGCGGGGCCGGCGTTTCTCCGCACGGGTGCGGGTGCTGTCCGGCGACGGGACGGTGCGCGCGCGGGACGGCCGCCTGTCCGTGGACGGTGCGTCTCGTCTCGTCCTGGCGGTGTCGGCGGTGCGGGAGCCGGAACTGCCCGCGGGCGCTTCGTATGAAACGCTGCGCGAAGCGCATATCCGGGATTACCGGGCCCTGTTCGACAGGGTGGAACTGTGGCTTGGGCCGCAGAAAGCTATGCCCACCGATCGGCGGCTGGCCGTCCTGCGGGAGGGCGGAGAGGATCCGGGGCTGTACGCGCTGTATTTCCAGTACGGCCGGTATCTGCTCATCGCCTCCTCCCGGCCCGGCGGCCTGCCCGCCAATCTGCAGGGGATCTGGTGCTGGGAGCTGCGGCCCCCTTGGAGCAGCAACTGGACCACCAATATCAACGCGCAGATGAACTATTGGCCTGCCCAAAGCTGCGGCCTGTCGGATTGCCTGTCCCCTTATGTGGGGCTGCTGAAACGGCTGTGCGAGCAGGGGCAAAAGACGGCGGCGGCGCACTACGGCTGCCGCGGCTTCGTCCATCACCACAACGCCGATGTCTGGGCCAACACCAATCCGGTGGGGATCCCCTACGGCGGCGCGGCGGGGCAGCCAGGCAGCGCGGAATGGGCGCTGTGGCCCATGGGCGGCGCCTGGATGGCGGCGGAGCTGTACAAACACTATGCCTATACGCTGGACGAGGCGTTCTTGCGGGAAACTGCGTATCCCTTGCTGCATGAGGCGGCGCGGTTCCTGGCCGACTGGCTGGTGGAGGTGGACGGCCGATACGAGACCTGTCCCTCCACGTCCCCCGAAAACCGGTTTATCGGGCCGGATGGGAGCGCCCATTGCTTGGCCATGTCCACGGCCATGGATTTGGCCATTATCCGGGAGGTGTTCCGGGATTTCCGCCGTGCCTGCGAGGTGCTGCACATTGAGGACGGGCTGCTGGATGAGATAGACGAGCGGCTCGGGCGACTGGCCCCCTTTCAGGTGGGCAGCCGGGGGCAGCTGCTGGAATGGCACAGGGAGTTTGAAGAACGGGAACCGGGGCACCGGCACCTGTCCCATCTGTACGGCCTGTTCCCCTCCGATCTGTTCGCCGGGGATGCGCGGCTGACCGAGGCGTGCCGGGTGTCCCTGCGGGAGCGGCTGGCTCACGGCGGGGGACATACCGGCTGGAGCTGCGCCTGGATTATCAATCTGCTGGCGGTGCTGAAGGATGGGGAAGGGGCCTACGCCTATTTACGTACTCTGCTGACCCGATCCAGCTACGACAATCTCTGGGACGCCCACCCGCCGTTTCAAATCGACGGAAATTTCGGCGGCACAGCGGGGATCGCCAATATGCTCGTGCAGGATCGGGGCGGCGAGGTGAAGCTGCTGCCCGCCCTGCCCGCCGCTTTTCCGCAAGGCTATGTCCGGGGGCTGCGGATTACCGGCCGCCGGGCGGTGGATATCCGCTGGGAAAACGGGACAATGACGGCGCATCGGATTTACACGGTGGATTGAATTCGGAGAGAGATGGTCATGGATTTCATCCGATCGGTTCTGCCGACGGCGGCGTTGCTCTTTCTATACGCCCTGATCCTGGCGGCTGTCTTCCGCTTCTTGGGAAACCGCCTCGTCAGCTCCTCCGTCTGTAAATTCCTATGGGAAAAGCTATGCGGCCTCTTTCATAAAGCCCAGTAACAACCACGCGCCGAAGGAAGATTCCTTCGGCGCGTGGTTGTTGTTTTACCGCGATTCCAGCTCGATATAGAATTCCACCCCGTCGCCGTGGGCGCTGCGGCAGTTGTAAGCGCCGTAGGGCATGCCGTGGGCTTTCATGATGGCCGCCACCACCGACAAGCCGATGCCGGTGCCTCCGTAGGCGCGGGTGCGGGCCTTATCCACCTTGTAAAAGCTCTCCCAGACGCGGGGCAGATCCTCCTCGGGAATATGGCTGCCGGTGTTGAACACGGTGACACGGACCCGGCCGTCCTCCTTGGGGATGATGCGGGCCTCCACCCGTCCCCCCTCGTTGACATGGTTGAGGGCGTTGGACAGGAAATTGGTCAGGACGTTTTCCATGAGGTAGTCGTCGGCCCAGACATATACCGGCCCAGACTCCGGCAGGATGGGAACGATGCCTTTTTGGGAAAAGCGGATGCTCATTTTGTTCATCAGGTTGTCGAGCAACTCGGTGATGTCAAACCGCTCGATCACCAGCTGCTCTCCGCCGGCTTCCAGCTGCATGAGCATGGTCATCCGCTTGATAAGCTCCGACATCTTCTGTGCCTCGTCCTCGATGACCTCGCAGTAGTAGTCGCGGTTGGCCGCCCCGTCGGCGATGTCCTCCTTCAGGCCCTCGGCATAGGTGCTGATGAGGGCGATTGGCGTTTTCAGCTCATGGGAGACATTGGAGATGAAGGCGCGGCGGGCCTCGTTCTGCTGGTTCTTTTGCTCGATGTCGTTCATCAGCTGGCGATTGGCGGTTTTCAGGTCGGAAATGGTGCGCTCCAGGGAGATGGACATGGAGTTGATGCTCGCCCCCAGATCGGCCAGTTCATCCCGGCCGCCGCCGGTGTACCGGTCCTGGAAGTCCAGGCGCGCCACGCTGCCCGCCACTCGGGACAACTCCCGGATGGGCCGGGTGAACCGGCGGGAAAAGAAAAAGACCAGGAGCAACGAGACCAGCAGGGTGACGGCACCCGAAATTAGCAGGAACTGGTTGGTGATGCCCACGCTTTCCTTGATACCCTCCACGGAGGTGCGCATCTCGATGGGAAACCCGTTGCTCAAAGCGCCGGTCAGGGTGATAAAGCTGGTTTTCAGCTTGGTGTCCTGCACCACCGTCACCTCGCAGGAGCCGGGCAGGTAGGTCTTGGTGGGGCGGACGGGGATTGCCTGGGTGCCCTCCGCGCGGTAGCGGGCGATCAGCCGGCTGCCCGCCCAGATGGTGCTGGATATGCCGTCGTTGTTGGCCAGGCTGTCCAGCGTCAGGTCGATGATTTCCAAATTGGCGGTATAGTCCTGGGAAAAGAGGCTGTTGACCTCGGTGAAGGCCATCTGCACCGCGTCGGATTTTTGCCGGCGGTAATAGCTTTCCAGCGCGAAATTGTTCAGCAGCCAGTTGACCCCTAGCAGCAGCGTGATGCACAGCAGGAACCAGCCCGCCAGCTTCCACACGATGGAATGGCGGGGAGGCAGCAGGGCCTGCAGGCTCTTTTCCGATAGGCGGTTGTGCGCAAGCTTGTCCATAGGTCTGTCCCTTTATCCGGCGTCGGGCTCGAATTTGTACCCAATGCCCCGAATGGTTTTGATGCAGTCGCCGTGACGGCCCAGCTTGCTGCGCAGCTTTTTGACATGGGTGTCCACCGTGCGGGCGTCGCCGTAATAATCGTACCGCCAGACGCTGTCCAGAATTTTGTCCCGGGAGAGGGCGACCCCGCTGTTGGTCATCAGGTAGGTCAGCAGCTCGAACTCAGTATAGGTCAGTTCCACCGGCTGGCCGTCCACCTTGACCTCGCGCCCCACCGGATCCACCAGCAGGCCGTCCACCACGGGGCGGGCCGCCGGCTCCTCGGGCGCGCCCCGGCGGAACACCGCCTCGATGCGGGCCAGCAAAATTTTCAGGCTGAAGGGCTTGGCGATGTATTCATCCACCCCCAAGGAAAAGCCCTGCAGCTCGTCGTCCTCCTCGGAACGGGCCGTGAGCATGATAATGGGCACCTGGGACTTGGAACGAATATGGCGGCAGACCTCCCAGCCGTCCATGCGGGGCATCATGACGTCCAGCAGGACGAGGTCCGGACGCCCGGATTCAAACAGACTCAGCGCCTCCACGCCGTCCCCCGCCTCCAGGGTTTCATACCCCTTGATGTGCAGATAATCAGCGATGACGCGGCGCATGCGGATTTCATCGTCCGCGATAAGAATGGTTTTTGACGCAGTGTTTTCCATAGCAAACGCCCCTTCATCTGATCCGTCGGACCAACAGCCGGCAGCCGTCCGGTTTTATGGAGCCAACGGGATATAGTATGCGATATCCGTGTGATAACCGTGTGAATTTCCGCTTGAAATTTTATGACGGTACTAGGTAAGCGATAAAAAGATCATGCCTGACTGCTCAGCGGTGGCTTGGCGGGAAATCCCCTGGGGGAATTCTTCTGCACCGATCTAACCACTGGCTTTTTCATCATCGCTTACCTAGTATAACATAAAATCCGGCCAAACGGACAGTCGCCGCTGAAACGAATATTTTTTCTTTTTTCGGAAATACTATGGCAAGCGGTTGATTATATACCTCTATATATCCGGACAATTTTCTATGGATAATCCGATACAACAGGCAATAATACGAAAAAGTATACAAATAAAAATTACATTATAAAAAATATTGCAATAAAAAACAAGATAACCGCTTGACATGTCAAGCGGTTGATGCTATACTGCAATTGTAGAGAACAGAGAGCGGCTGAACGCCGCGATCCGAAGGCGGGAGGTACCCTTTATGGACAATACCATTATGCTCATCACCTACGCGGACAGCTTGGGGAAAAACCTGAAGGAGCTGGGCGGGGTTTTGCGGGATCACCTGGACGGGGTGGTCGGCGCCGTGCACATCCTTCCCTTTTTCCCTTCCTCCGCCGACCGGGGCTTCGCCCCCATGCGGTACGACATGGTGGATCCGGCTTTTGGGGATTTCGAGGATATCCGGGCCATCGCGCAGCGCCACGCTGTGATGTTTGACTTTATGGTCAATCACATTTCCGCCCACTCCCCCTATTTTGAAGATTTCTTGAAAAACAAGGACGCCTCTCCCTATCGGGATATGTTCATCCGGTATAAAGACTTTTGGCCGGGCGGAGCGCCTACCGAGGATCAGGTGGATAGGATTTATAAGCGCAAGCCCCGGGCCCCTTCCATCACGGTCACCTTCGCCGATGGAACCACGGAAGACATCTGGTGCACCTTCTGCGAGGAACAGATCGACCTGAATATGAACAGTGCCGTCGCCCGGAAGTTTATCCGCAGCACCCTGCGGGACATGTGCGAAAAAGGCGCCGCGGTCATCCGGCTGGACGCCTTCGCCTATGCGGTCAAAAAACCGGACACCAGCTGCTTTTTCATCGAGCCGGAGATGTGGGAGCTGCTCGAGGACATCGAAGAGGTGGTCAAGCCTTACGGAGTGGATATCCTGCCCGAAATCCACGAGCATTACACCATTCAGCAGAAAATCGCGGACAAGGGCTTCTGGGTGTACGATTTCGCGCTGCCCATGCTGGTGCTTCACGCCCTATACACCGGCAAGGGGGAGGAACTGGTGCACTGGCTGAACATCTGTCCCCGCCGGCAGTTCACCACCCTGGATACCCACGACGGCATCGGCGTGGTGGATGTGGCCGATCTGATGTCTCAGGAGGAAATCGACGCCACCAAGGAGGCGCTGTTCACCAAAGGCGCCAACGTCAAAAAGATTTACAACACCGCGGCCTATAACAATTTGGATATTTACCAGATCAACTGCACCTACTATTCCGCCCTGGGGGACCAGGACGCGGCCTATCTGCTGGCCAGGGCGATTCAGTTTTTCGCCCCCGGTATTCCGCAGGTGTATTACGTCGGGCTGCTGGCCGGCGGCAACGACATCGAGCTGCTGGAAAAAACCAAGCAGGGCCGGGATATCAACCGCCACTATTATTCCCGGGAGGAGGTGGACCGGGAAGTCCGCCGCCCGGTGGTGCAGAAGCTGTTTGAACTTATGCGGCTGCGCAACGCCCATCCCGCCTTCGCCGTGGAGGGAGAATGCCGGCCGGAGATGCTGGATGAAACTACCTTGCGGATTACCCGGTGCAACGGGGAAAACCAATTGATGCTGACCGCCGATTTGGCCACTCACGCATTCCAGATAACCGAAGGCGATGCAGTCCTGTTTTCCCAAGAGGTATAAGGCTAAAGACGCTCGTGCCAAGCTGCCTTGGCCCCGCGTTGATAGGGCGGGGATTCTCCCCGCGAAACAACACAAATTTGATAAAGAAAGAGGTAATGACCATGCTGAAACGTATCCTGGCGGTAACCCTCTCGGCGGCCATGATCGGCGCCGTCCTTACCGGCTGCAGCAATGACAAGGAACCCGGCGCCGAAAGCAAGATGAAGCTCACCTTCCTCAACTCCAAGGGCGAAATCCAGGACGGCCTGGAGGCCGTGGCCAAGGAATACAAGAAAAAGACCGGCGTGGATATCGAAATCCTGGTGGCGCCGGCTGGCACCTCTCCCTCCGAGCGGTTCTCCCAGCTGTACAACTCCGGCACGCCGCCTACCATGTCCATGCTCGACACCACCGACGTGGTGGACATTGGCTGGGACAAGGCGGTGGACTTGACCGGTGAAAAGTGGGTGGCCGACGCGGGCAACCAGGCCTACCGCATCAACGACAAAGTGTATTCCTTCCCCATGGGGGTGGAGGGCCGCGGCCTGATTTACAACAAAACGGCCATCGAGAAGACCCTGGGCAAAACTTTCGATCCCAAGGAATACAACACCATGGATAAGCTCAAGGCCCTTCTGGAGGAGCTGAAGAGCAAGGGCATGGCCACCCCGGTCGTGATTTCCAAGGAAGACTGGTCCCTGGGCTCCCACTATTTCGGCTATCTGTATATCACCCAGTCGGACGACGAGGGCGCCAGCGCGGCGTATATTGACAAGATGAAGAAGGGCGAAATCGATCTGAAGAACGATAAGCGCTTCAATCAGCTGCTGGACACCTTCGATCTGCTCCGCTCCTACAACATCAACGGCAAGGCGCCTCTGGACGCCAAATATGAGGTGGATCCCTCCTACGTGGTGGATGGAGAAGCGGCGTTCTGGTTCAACGGCAACTGGGCGTGGCCCAACATGAAGGAATTCATCACCGCCGACAACAAGAACGAGTTCGGCCTGATGATCCTGCCTCTGGGCAACGACGCCAGCGATTTTGTCAACACCAAGATGCTGGGCACCGCGTCCAAGCAGATCATCATCGATAAGACCAAAACCTCTGAGGAAGAGCAGAAGGCTGCCAAGGACTTCCTCAATTGGCTGGTGTATGACGAAGCGGGCCAGAAGGGCATGGTGGAAACCCTGCAGCTGGTGCCGGCGTTCTCCAACATCAAGCTGGAGCCCACGGATCCTCTGGGAAAAGCCCTGAAGGTCTATGTGGACGAGGGCAAGACCAGCCCCGACTGCATCGTCCCGGCGGATCACTGGAGCAAGGTGGGCGCGGCCATGCAGCAATATCTGGCCGGCAAATCCACCCGTGAGCAGCTGGCTGCCAAGGTGCTGGAGTACTGGAAGAGCAAAGCGTAACCGTCCCCATAAACGGCACCGCTTCCCGGACGCGGAACGCCGCGTCCGGGAAGCGGCGGCCGATACATACGGCGGCCACCCGGCGGGATTCCCACGGGCAGCCATGCAGAAAGAAGGCTTATCATGAGAGAAAAAACAAAACTGGGCAACCTGAAATTGTTTTTGATATTTGCCGGGCCGGCCGCGGTTCTGTTCCTCTGCGTGGTCGTCATCCCCTTCCTGTACGGCCTGGTGTTGACCTTTACCAACTGGAACGGCATTTCCGACGGGGCGGGCTTCGTGGCGTTTCAGAATTATGTGACCGCCTTTAAAGACACGGCGTTCTGGCATTCCCTGCTGCTGACCCTCGGCTACGTGGCCGCATCGGTGATCCTCATCAACCTGGTGGCCTTTTTCCTGGCCTATCTGCTGACCAGCGGCATCAAGGGGCAGAATTTTCTGCGATCCGCCTTTTTCACCCCCAACCTCATCGGCGGTATCGTCCTCGGCTTCATCTGGCAGTTTGTGTTCAATAACGCGCTGACCAGCTTCGGCAGCGGCATCGGCTCCGATTTGCTCTCCAGCTCCTGGCTGAGCGATCCCACCATGGCGTTCTGGGCGCTGGTGGTGGTGACGGTCTGGCAGTATTCGGGCTATATGATGATCATCTATGTGGCCGGATTTACCAGCGTGTCCCACGACCTGCTTGAGGCGGCCAGTATCGACGGCTGCACGGCCTTTCAGACCACCCGCTATGTCACCCTGCCCCTGATGGTGCCCTCCTTCGTCATCTGCTTGTTCTTGTCCATCCAGCGGTGCTTTATGGTGTACGATGTCAACCTGTCCCTGACGGGCGGCGGTCCCTACGGCACCACCATCCTGTCCGCCATGCACGTGTACCAGAAGACCTTCGTGTCCAAGGAATACGGCGTGGGCCAGGCGGAGGCGCTCATCCTCTTCCTGGTGGTGGCCATTATCAGCATCACCCAGGTGTCCTTGGGCAAGCGGAAAGAGGTGGAGGCGTAACATGAAAACGAGCCTCACTCGGGATGGAATCCGATATATGGCCGTCTGCGGGCGGCGGAATGGGGGGATACGATGAAACGGCAGGTTATCGGCGGCACCCGTACGCGGATCTGGGGGATCGTCAAGACGGTGATCCTGTTTGCGCTGCTTCTGGTCTATATGGTGCCGTTTTTCATGGTGATTATCAACGCGTTCAAAACCAACCGCACCATCCTCAAGGAACCGCTCAAGCTGCTGGAGCCGGGCGGCCCGATCTTCACCAACTTCTCTTACGCCTTTGATAAAATGGATTTCCTGCGCGCCTTTTTCAATTCGCTGTTCATCACGGTGCTCAGCGTGCTGCTGATTGTGATCATCACCTCCATGACCGCCTATTTCTTCGTGCGGGCGGATTGGAAAATTAATAAGGTGTTTTTCGCCCTCATGGTCGCGGCCATGATCGTCCCCTTCCAGGTCATCATGACCCCGCTCATCTCCATCTACGGCAGCTTCCTGGGGATTCTTGATCACCGGCTGACCCTGGTGTTCATGCACGTGGGCTTTTCTATCAGCATGGCGGTGTTCATCTATCACGGCTTCATCAAGAGCAACATTCCCCTCTCCCTGGAGGAAGCCGCCACCCTGGACGGCTGCAGCCGGACGCAGACCTTCTTCCGGATCGTATTCCCGCTGCTCAAACCCATCACCGCCACTATCATCGTCCTCAATGTTCTGGCCATCTGGAACGACTATCTGCTCCCTTCCCTGGTGCTGACCAAAAAGGAGCTGTTCACCCTGCCGCTGTCCACCTATTCCTTCTACGGCAGCTATCTGACCAACTACGGCGCGGTGATGGCCGGCCTGATGCTGACGGTTCTGCCGGTTATCATTCTGTACCTGTTCCTGCAAAAGCAGATCATCAGCGGCGTGATTTCGGGCGCGGTCAAGGCATAATTCGATTGCGTTCATTGGAAAGCCCTGTTATAATGGCGGTATAAGCGGCCGAAAGGAGCGGATAGCGGCATGGCGACTCTCAAGGATGTGGCGGAGCTGGCGGGCGTTACGGTGACCACGGTCTCCCGCGTGCTCAACAACCGGGGCTACATCAGCGATAAAACGAGGCAGGCGGTCTATGAAGCCATGAAGCGGCTGGACTACCGGCCCAACGAGCTGGCCCGTTCCCTCTCCAAACGGCGCACCAACGTCATCGGGGTCATCGTCCCCTCGGTGGCCCATCCGTACTTTTGCCGGGTGGTCAGCTTTCTGGAGCAGGAGGCGGCCCGGCATGGGTATAAAATCATGCTCTGCAACTCCTTCCATCAGCGTGAGAAGGAGATCGAATATATTGATATGCTCAAATCCAATAAGGTGGCGGCCATCGTCCTGTGCAGCCGGACGCCGGACATCGGGGCCTATCTGGACATGTCCCTGCCGGTGGTCACCTTCGAGCGCACGGAGGAGGGCAATGTGTCCGCCGTGTCCTGCGATAATTACCAGGGCGGGACGCTGGCCACCCGGCACCTTATTGGGAAGGGCTGCCGCCGCCTCGCCCATATCAGCGGAAGCAGCGAGGTGCATATGCCTGCGGATCAGCGGTGCGCGGCGTTTCTGGATGTCTGCCGAGAATATAATCTGACCGGCAAAGTGTTCGACACGGCGGAGGCCCAGTTTCTTTCCATGGATTATGGAGCATTTTTGGATCGGATTCTGATGGAAAACCCGGAGCTGGACGGCGTCTTTGCGAGCAGCGACGTCATCGCCGCCCAGCTCGTGCAGGCCTGCGCTCGGTGCGGCCGGCGGGTGCCGGAGGACATCAAGGTGGTCGGTTTCGACGATGTGGATATCGCCGCCCTGACCACACCGCCTATCACCACCATCCGCCAGCCGGTGGAGCAGATGTGCTCCTTCGCCGTGCGCACCATCCTGCAGCAGCTCGAACAGGGCTGTACGGCGGTCAAAACGGTGCTGGGCGTGACGCTGGTGGAGCGGGGCACGACGTAAGGAGGCGGAAAGACGCGATGCGTGATTTGGTTTCTCTCGGCGAGTTGCTGGTGGATTTCACCCCGGTGGGGGAATCCGCGGCGGGCAACCCGGTTTTTGAACGCAACCCGGGCGGCGGCCCGGCCAACCTGGCCTGCGCGGCGGCCCGCCTGGGCGTGAACACCGCGTTCATCGGGCAGGTGGGGGATGACGCCTTCGGGCGGGCTTTGAAGGGGATTCTCGCAGACAGCCGGGTGGATGTCGGCCGCCTGAGGCTGTCCGCTGACTATCAGACCACCCTGGCCTTCGTGCATCTGGACGCGGGCGGGGAGCGGTCCTTCAGCTTCTATCGGCGACAGGGCGCGGATACCATGCTCGTCCCGGAGGAAGCGGATTTCGCCCTGGCGGCTGATTGCCGGTGCTTTTTCTACAGCTCGGTGCTCATGACCGGCGGCCCCTCCCGCCAGGCGAGCTTTCAGCTGGCATCTCATGCCCGGGAGCGGGGGGCCGCTACGGTCTACGATCCCAATCTCCGTCTGAACCTCTGGGCCAGCCCGGAGGAGGCCCGGTCGGTCATTCTCTCGGCCATGCAATGGGCCGATATCGTCAAGGTGTCTGAGGAGGAGCTGGTGTTCCTGACGGGTGAGCCGGATCTGGATAAGGCGGCCCGGCAGCTGAAAGCGGCTTACGGCGTGAAGGCGCTGCTGGCCACCCTGGGGGCCAAGGGCTGCTTCGCTCTGGTGAATGGGGAGCGGATCGACGTCCCGGGCTTTGCGGTGGAGACGGTGGACACCACGGCGGCCGGCGACTCCTTCACCGGCGGCTTCCTGTACGGCCTACTACAGGGCTGCACCCCCATCGAGGAGCGCTCCGCCGATCAAATCCGAGATATGCTGACCTTTGCCAATGCGGTGGGGGCGCTGACTACCACCCGGAAGGGCGCCATCTCAGCCCTCCCCTCCTACGGCGAGGTGCTGGAGTTTTTACAGCAACAAGGCCATATGTAACGCAGCTTCAAGCCCCGGCGGATTTTTCCGCCGGGGCTCAGCTTGTCGATAAAGTCGACAAGCTGCTGGACGGGGACGCCGGATCACGGCGGCTCACTGACGTTC
>URCA01000036.1 GCA_900546265.1 uncultured Oscillospiraceae bacterium
TGCGCTACCGCACGCACGACATCTGCACCCTGGACGACACGCCCTGCGAGTGCGGCCGCACGCTGGTGCGCATGGGCAGGATCACCGGCCGCACGGACGACATGATCGTCGTGCGCGGCGTCAACGTCTTCCCCACGCAGATCGAGAGCGTGCTTGTCGGCCTCGAAGGCGTGGCCCCGCACTACCTGCTGGTGGTCGATCGCGTCCATTCCACGGACACGCTGGAAGTGCAGGTGGAGCTGGTGGACGGCTCGCTCCTCAACAGCTTCGCCGCGCTGGAAGAACTCACCGCCACCATCCGCGCCAAGCTGCGCGTGGTGCTGGGCATCGACGCCAAGGTCAAGCTCGTCGGCCCCAAGACCATCGAGCGCTTTGCCGGCGGCAAGGCCAAGCGCATCGTCGATCTGCGTGATATGCGCTAGTTTTCCTCAGACCAAAGTTAGGAGAGGTCGCTTATGAAAGAACTGATGATCGGGAACGCGGCGGTGGCGCGCGGGCTGTACGAGGCCGGTTGCCGCTACGTTTCCTCCTACCCCGGCACGCCCTCGACCGAGATCACTGAGTTCGCCGCCGGGTACGACGAGGTCTACGCCGAGTGGGCCTCCAACGAGAAGGTGGCGCTGGAAAGCGCCGTGGGCGCGTCGCTGGCCGGCGCGCGCAGCTTCACCGCCATGAAGCACGTGGGCCTCAACGTCGCGGCCGATCCGCTCTTTACCGCCTCCTACACCGGCGTGAACGCCGGCATGGTCATCGGCGTGGCGGACGACCCGGGCATGCATTCCTCCCAGAACGAGCAGGATTCCCGCCATCACGCCATCGCGGCCAAGGTGCCGATGCTGGAGCCCTCTGATTCCGCCGAATGCCTGGCCTTTACCAAGCTGGCCTACGAGCTGTCTGAGCAGTTCGACACCCCGGTGCTTTTACGCCTGTCCACCCGGATTTCCCATTCCCGTTCCCTGGTGGAGCTTTCTCCCCGGGAGGAGCGTCCTCTGAAGGAGTACCATAAGGACGTGATGAAAAACGTCATGATGCCCGCCATGGCCCGGGGCGCCCACGTTAAGGTGGAAAAACGCACCGAGGCCCTGCGCCGGTGGGCGGAAACCGCCTCCATCAACACCGTCGAGTACAACGACAAGCGTATCGGCATCATTTGTGCCGGTACCACCTATACATACGCCAAGGAGGCCCTGGGCGAGCGGGCCAGCTTCCTCAAGCTGGGCATGGTCAACCCCCTGCCTGTCAGCCTGATTGTGGAGTTCGCCCGCAACGTCGGCCAGGTCTATGTCATCGAGGAGCTGGACGACATCATCGAGACCCACTGCCGCAAGCATGGCGTGCCGGTCATCGGCCGCCTGCTGTTCCCGGCCATCGGCGAATACAGCCAGGCTACCGTCCGGGAGGCCCTGCTGGGGGAGAACAGGCCCTACGACGCCTTTGAAGGCGACATCCCGGCCCGGCCGCCCGTGCTCTGCGCCGGCTGTCCCCACCGCGGCCTGTTTTACGCCTTGAAAAAACTGAAGGTCTATGTCAGCGGCGATATCGGCTGCTATACCCTGGGGGCGTCGGCGCCCCTGTCCTGCATCGACGCGTGTGTGTGCATGGGAGCCTCCATCAGCGGCCTGCACGGCTATAACACGGCCCGGGGCAAGGAGAGCGCCAAAAAGTCGGTGGCGGTCATCGGCGATTCCACCTTCTGCCATTCCGGCATCACCGGGCTGGTGGATATCGCCTACAACAAGGGCATTTCCACCGTCATTGTGCTGGATAACTCTATCACCGGCATGACGGGCCATCAGAACAATCCGGCCAACGGCCTGACCATCAGCGGGGATCCCACCGTAGCCATCGACCTGGAGGCCCTCGCACACGCCATCGGCATCCGCCGGGTGGTGACGGTCGACCCCTTTGACGTGGAGGCCACCCGCGCCGCCATCGAGGCGGAGCTGCAGGTGGAGGAGCCGTCCCTGGTCATCTCCCGCCGCCCCTGCGCCCTGTTGAAGACCGTCAAGCATAAGCCCGCCTTAAAGGTCATTGCTGACAAGTGCACCGGCTGCAAGGCCTGCCTCCAGGTGGGCTGCCCGGCGCTGTCCCACCGGCCCAATGAGAAAAACGGCCGGACTGCCGCCGTCATTGATCCCACGCAATGCGTGGGCTGCGAGGTCTGCGCGCAGGCCTGCCGGTTCGGCGCGATTTCCAAGGCTTAAGGGGGTTAAACATCATGTCAGTGAAAAACATTTTGATTGTGGGCGTCGGCGGGCAGGGAACGCTGCTCGCTTCCAAGCTGTTGGGCGCCGCTTTTGTGGAGCAGGGTTACGACGTGAAGGTCAGCGAGGTCCACGGTATGTCTCAGCGGGGCGGCTCGGTGGTCACCTACGTCCGCTACGGCGACAAGGTGTATTCCTCTCTCATCGAGAAGGGGGAGGCGGACATCGTTCTCTCCTTCGAACAGCTGGAGGCCGCCCGGTGGTTGCCCTATCTCAAGCCAGGAGGGGTGCTGATTACCAATTCCCAGCGCATCGACCCCATGCCCGTCATCATGGGCAAGGCGGTTTACCCGGAGAACATTCTGCCGGCCATTGCCGCCAAAGGGGTGCAGATAAAGGCGGTGGACGCCAAGGCGCTGGCTCTCGAGGCGGGAAACGTCAAGGCGGCTAACGTTGTGCTGCTGGGCCTGACCGCCCGGTATCTGGGGCTGGACAAGGCCATTTGGATGGACATCCTGCGCGCCACGGTGCCCCCTAAGACGGTAGCAATCAACGAAAAGGCTTTCGAACTGGGCTATGCGGCGAAAGAAATGACGTTCTGATTTTTAGCTGCCAAAAGGGCGGGAAGCTTACTTCCCGCCCTTTTGTTCTGTCAAAAAGGAAATCCCCCGCCGTTTCGGCGGGGGATTTCCTTTATAGAGGGCTCCTTATTTCTTGCTGTACAGCGCGCCGAGACGTACCAGATGGTCGTACCGGTCGGCCGCGTTTTTCTCCGCTTCGGCGAACAGCTTCTCCGCACGCTCCGGGAAGGAACGGGCCAGGGCGTTGTACCGCACCTCGCTCATGATGAAGTCGCGGTAGCCGGCGGAGGGAGCCTTGCTGTCCAGGGTGAAGGCTTCTTCCTTCTCCGGATTGTAGCGGTACAGATGCCAGTAGCCGGCCTCCACCGCGCGCTTCTCCTCGACCTGGGACACGCCCATGCCGCCCTTGATGCCGTGGTTAATGCAGGGCGCGTAGGCGATGATCAGGGACGGGCCATGATAGGCTTCCGCCTCCTGGAAGGCCTTCAGGGTCTGGTTCATGTCGGCACCCATGGCGATCTGGGCCACATAGACGTAGCCGTAGCTCATGGCGATAGCGCCCAGGTCCTTCTTCTTGACAGCCTTGCCGGCGGCCGCGAACTGCGCGACGGAACCGGTGGGGGTCGCCTTAGAGGCCTGGCCGCCGGTGTTGGAATACACCTCGGTGTCGAACACCAGAATGTTCACGTCCTCGCCAGAGGCCAGCACGTGATCGACGCCGCCGAAGCCGATGTCATAGGCCCAGCCGTCGCCGCCGAACATCCAGAAGGATTTTTTGACGAAGGTGTCCTTTGCGGCCAGCATTTCCTTATACAGGGCGTCGAACTCGCAGCCGCATTTGCCGCAGGCCGCGTTGGCCTTCTCCAGGGCGGGCACCAGCTTGGCCGCTGCCGCTTTGGAAGCCGCAGTGTCGTCCTTGCCTTCCAGCCATTCCTTGGCCGCTTCCTTCAGACCCCACTCAGCGGGCAGATCCGCCTCAGCGAAGGTCTTCATCACGTCCTCGACGCGGGCGCGGCGGGCCTTGACGCCCAGGTACATGCCGTAGCCGTACTCGGCGTTGTCCTCAAACAGGGAGTTGGCCCAGGCGGGACCATGGCCTTCCTTGTTGACGGTGTAGGGGGTGGAGGGAGAGGAGCCGCCCCAGATGGAGGAGCAGCCGGTGGCGTTGGCGATATACATCCGGTCGCCGAACAGCTGGGTGGCCAGCTTGGCGTAAGGGGTCTCGCCGCAGCCGGCGCAGGCGCCGGAGAACTCGAGCAGGGGCTGCAGGAACTGGCTGCCCTTGACCGTGGAGGTCTTGAACTTCTCGGCGACTTCTTTCTTGGCCGGCAGGTTGAAGCCGTACAGGAATTTCTCTTCCTCAGGCAGCTGGGTCTCCAGCGGCTTCATGACCAGGGCCTTGTTGCCCTTCATGCCGGGGCAGACAGTGGCGCAGCTGCCGCAGCCGGTGCAGTCCAGCACGGACACGGTCATGGAGAACTGGTAGCCCGGCAGGCCGGTGGCGGGTTTCATCTTCATCCCTTCGGGAGCCGCGGCCACTTCTTCCTCGTTCAGAATGACCGGACGGATAACCGCATGGGGGCAGACATAGGAGCAGAAGTTGCACTGGATGCAGTTTTCCGGCAGCCAGCAGGGGGTATCCACAGCGATGCCGCGCTTCTCATAGGCGGCGCTGCCCAGCGGCACGGTGCCGTCCGCGTCCTTCAGGAAGGTGGACACCGGCAGCTTGTCGCCCTGCTGCTCGTTGATGGGGGTCAGGATGTTGTCAATATAGTCCTTGATTTCCGGACGGCCGGTCGCCGCGGCGACGGCTTTCTCAGCGTCCACGGCCTTGGCCCATTCCTTGGGAACCTTGACCTTCTTGACTTCCTTGACGCCGGTTTCGATGGCGTCGTGGTTCATCTTGACGATGGCCTCGCCCTTCTTCATATAGGACTTAGTGGCCGCGTCTTTCATGAACTGCACCGCGTCCTCCACCGGGATGACCTTGGCCAGCTTGAAGAAAGCGGCCTGCAGGATGGTGTTGGTGCGGTTGCCCAGGCCCAGGCCCTTGGCCAGATGGGTGGCATCGATGGTGTAGAACTTGATGTCGTTTTTGGCGATATAGCGCTTCATGGCCGCCGGCAGATGGGCGTCCAGCTCCGCGCCGTCCCAGGAGCAGTTGAGCAGGAAGATGCCGCCCGGCTTGACGTCGGAAACCATGTCGTACTTAGCCACATAGGAGGGATTGTGGCAGGCCACGAAATCCGCCTTGTTGACAAAGTAGGTGGACTTGATCGGCTTTTTGCCGAAGCGCAGGTGGGAAATGGTCACGCCGCCCGACTTCTTGGAATCGTAGGCGAAATAGCCCTGGGCATACATATCGGTGTGGTCGCCGATGATCTTGATGGAGTTCTTGTTGGCGCCCACGGTGCCGTCGGAACCCAGGCCCCAGAACTTGCAGGAACGGGTGCCCTTCGGGGTGGTGTCCAGATCCTCCTTGACCTTCAGGGACAGCTTGGTCACATCGTCTTCGATGCCGATGGTGAACCGCTTCTTGCCGCGGGCGGCTTCCATGTTGCGGTACACGGCGACGATCTGGCCGGGGGTGGTGTCCTTGGAGCCCAGGCCGTAGCGGCCGGTGTACACCGGAACAGTCTCGTACTTGGTACCCTTGAGGGCGGCGCACACGTCCAGGAACAGGGGCTCGCCGATGGAGCCGGGCTCCTTGGTGCGATCGAGAACGGTGATGGCTTCCACGCTGGAGGGGATGGCCGCCAGCAGGTGCTTGACGGAGAAGGGACGATACAGCCGCACTTTGATGAGACCGACCTTTTCGCCGGCCGCGTTGAGATGATCCACCGTCTCTTCGATGGTCTCGTTGACCGAGCCCATGGCGATGATGACGTGCTTGGCGTCCCGGGCGCCGTGGTAGTTGAACAGCTTGTAGTTGGACCCGATCTTCTTGTTGATCGCGTTCATATACTCTTCCACCACGCCGGGGATGGCTTCATAATAGGTGTTGCAGGCTTCGCGGGCCTGGAAGAAGATGTCGGGGTTCTGGGCGGTGCCCCGCTGCACGGGATGCTCCGGGTTCAGCGCACTCGCGCGGAACCGCTCCACCGCTTCGAAGTCCACCAGGTCGCGGAGATCCTCCGGATCCCACACCTGAATTTTCTGAATCTCGTGAGAGGTGCGGAAGCCGTCGAAGAAATGCAGGAAGGGCACCCGGCCCTTCAGGGTGGACAGGTGGGCGACGGCGCCCAAATCCATGACTTCCTGCACGCTGGAGGAGCACAGCATGGCATAGCCGGTCTGGCGGCAGGCGTACACATCGGAGTGATCGCCAAAGATGGACAGCGCGTGAGAAGCGAGGGCGCGGGCCGACACATGGATCACGTTGGGCAGCAGTTCGCCCGCGATTTTATACATGTTCGGGATCATGAGCAGCAGGCCCTGAGAGGCGGTGTAGGTGGTGGTCAGCGCGCCCGCTTCCAGAGAGCCGTGCACGGCGCCGGCGGCGCCGGCCTCGGACTGCATTTCGGTGACCTGCACGGGACGGCCGAACAGGTTTTTCTGCCCGGCGGCCGACCAGACGTCGGTGACCTCGGCCATTACCGACGAGGGGGTAATGGGGTAGATGGCGGCAACGTCGGTGAAGGCGTAGGATACATGGGCTGCGGCGTTGTTACCATCCATGGTTTTGAACTTTCTTGCCATTTTGTTAAGTCCTCCTTCAGGATAGTGAATTGGGGCGAAATGGATTTTTCACATGAAAAAACCTGTCCGCAAAGGACGGAGGTCCTGCGGCGGACACTATCTTATAGGATACCACTTTTAGTTTGGAGTGTAAAGTTTTTCCCGTAGAAAAAATGCCGGTTTTTGTGTGAATTCTTTCCTGTTATTTTATTAACATTCTAAAAACCCGCGCAAATCGGCAAAAACCGGGGATATTTCGTCTCCGGACCCGATGGAGGGGAAAATCGCTCTGTATCAGGCTTTTTTACTCGCGCACCCCCCGAAAGTCCCTCGCCGAACCGTTGACAACCCCTCAAAAAGCCGGTAGTATTAGTAATATAAAAAATCCGTCCTTCGGCGGGGGTGTCCGCATCCCCGCCGGCCGCGGAAATCCACATTTTTACCACGCCGGCCATGCCGCGTCTGAAAGGGGAAATAACCGCCCATGCCTGACCCTGCTCCTACGGGTAATCTGCTCTGGCAAATCCTGCTGATGATCGTCCTCATCTTTTTCAACGCCTTTTTTGCCGCGTCGGAAATCGCCATTATTTCGCTCAACGACACCAAGCTGAAGAAAATGGCGGAGGAAGGGCACAAAAAAGCCCGGCAGGTTCTCAAGCTGACCGAGGACTCGTCCAACTTTTTGGCCACCATCCAGATCGGCGTCACCCTGGCCGGCTTTCTGACCGCGGCGTCGGCCGCCTCCTCCATGTCCGAGCCTCTGGCCCAGTGGATCGTGGAGAAATTCCCGACGCTGCTGCCCTACGTATCGATCGTATCGGGCGTCAGCATGGTGCTCATTACACTGATCACCTCGTACTTTTCCCTGGTGCTCGGCGAGCTGGTCCCCAAGCGCATCGCCATGCAGAAGGCGGAGGCCCTCTCGTTCCGCGTCATCGGCATTTTGCGGGTGGTGGCGGTGGTCTGCCGTCCTTTTGTCAAGCTGCTGAGCGTTTCCACCAACGTGGTGGTCCGCCTGTTCGGCCTGGATCCCCACGCCGACGAGGAAAACGTCACCGAGGAAGAGATCCGCATGATGGTGGACGTCGGCGAGGAGAAGGGCGTCATCGAAGGCAGCCAGAAGGACATGATCAACAACATCTTCGAGTTTGACGATATCACGGCGGAGGAAATTATGACCCCCCGCACCGACGTCGCCGCTCTCGAGGTGGAGGACGGCCTTGACGAGGCCCTGCGTATTGGGGTGGACGAGGGATATTCCCGCCTGCCGGTTTATGAGGAAGACATCGACCACATCATCGGCGTGCTGTATATCAAGGATTTGCTCCCCTATGTGGGCCAGGCAATTCCCGCGGACGTGTCCATCCGCCATCTGGTGCGGGACACTTATTTTGTCCCCGGCACCAAGCGCTGCGGTGAGCTGTTCTCCGAAATGACCGAGAAACATATCCAGATGGCCGTGGTGGTGGATGAATACGGCGGCGTCGCCGGCATCGTCACCATGGAGGATCTGCTCGAGTCCATCGTGGGCAATATTCAGGACGAATTCGACCACGAGGAGGAGGAGGTCACCCGGATTTCCGAGAATTCCTTCGAAATCGACGGTTCCCTGGATATGGAGGAGCTCGGAGAGCTGCTGCATATCCGGTTCCCCGAGGGGGACTACGACACCGTCGCCGGCTTCCTGATGGATCAGCTGGGCCGCATCCCCGATGAGGACGAACACCCTGTCGTGACCTATGAAAACGCGGCGTTCACCGTCATGGAAATGGACGACCGGCGCATCGAAATGGTGCATGTGGAGCTGACTCCGCCCCCTCCCGTGGAAAGCGAGGAGGATGGGGAAAAGCCCAGGAAAGACAAGGATAAGGACAAGAGCGAATAAAAAAAGGGCGGGATTTTCCCGCCCTTTTTTTGCCGGAGGAAAACCTGCCGCAAAAAATGCAAAACCAAGCGTCCCGCCGGAAAGCGGCGCGCCATCAGCGGAGAATCCAAGCCGGGTTCCGCCGCTTTGCAAGAAATGGCTTAGCGGAACCCGTTCCGCTAAGCCATTTCTTCTAAAAAGGTGCGCACCTAAACGGCGGGACGCTTGGTTTATCCCTGTCGTCTTAAAAAGCTTTCCGTTTCCTCCCGCGTGGGGATGGAAGCGGCGGCCCCTTTGCGGGAAACGGCCAACGCGGCGGCACCGCTGGCCAGCCGGAGAATGTCTTGGGCGGGCAGGCCTTTGGTCAGCCCGGCGAGAAAATACCCCGTGAAGGTATCCCCCGCCGCCGTGGTGTCCACCACCGGCACCTGGAAGATGGGGTGAGCGAAGACGGTCTCCCCGTCCCAATAGCGCACCCCGTTTTCGCCCAGAGTCAGGACAATTTGCGCCCGGGGATACCGGGCCCGCAGCCCGTCCAGCACTTCCTGGGGCCCCTGTGCGCCGGACAAAGCCGCCCCCTCGATTTCGTTGAGCAGGAAGCAGTCCACCAAATCCAGCGGCAGCCCGGCCAGCTCCGGGGTGATGGGGGAGGGGTTGAGAGCGATACGCACACCTCGTTCCGCCGCCCCCCGCAGGAGGCTCTCCAAGCCGTTGGTCTCGTTCTGCATCAGCAGCCAGTCGCCGGCCGCGCGGCCCGCCAAGGCCGCCGCGATATCTTCCCGGGTCAGGGCGTGGTTGGTGCCCGGATACAGCAGGATGGCGTTCTGCCCGGCGGCATCCACCTGGATGACGGCGTGGCCGGACACCGCGTCCGTCACCCGGACGTCCGATATGTCGACCCCCTCTGCCTCCAGCTGCTGAAGCAGAAACAGCCCGTCCCTGCCGACGCAACCGGCGTGGGCCGTGCGCGCGCCGGCCCGGGCCAGAGCCACCGACTGATTGAGCCCTTTGCCCCCGCAGCCCTTGTTCAATTCCAAAGAGGCGATGGTCTCGCCGGGCTGCACAAAATGCGCCACCTGATATACATAGTCAATGTTCAGTGAGCCCACGTTCAGAATTTTCATAGCGGTCCTTTCCGGGCGTCCGCCCTTGGCATCATGGGTTTCAAAAACGGCTCTCCGCCAGCCGGACAAACCGGGCGACCACGTCCTGGATGGAGAAAACCCGCGCCCCCCTCATGTAGGTGCGCACCTGATCGTGGAACCCGGCCGTCCAGCGGGGATCGATGCCCGCCCGGCCTACCACCGCCCCCAGCAGGCTCCCCGCCGTGGCGGCGGTGCAGTCGTTGTCCAGCCCCATGGCTACCGTATTGCCGATGGTGGCGGTGAAGTCTCCCCGGCCAAGGTACAGGCCGAAGATGGTCAGGCAGGCGTTGTTGTTGGTATGGACCGGATGCATCCCCGCGAACCGCTCGTCGATCAGCCGCCGTGCCTGGCGGTAATCGGTTATCTTCCAGCCTGTCTCCAGCGCCCATTCCACATCTCGGTGCAGGGCGCAGTCCCGGGGAATTTCCCGCAGCCCCGCCCGGACGGCCTCCAGCGGGTCGTCCGTCACAAAAGCCGCGGCAATCGCCGCCGCAAAGAACATCTCCCCATAAATGCCGTTGCGCCGATGGCTGAGATACGCATCCCGATAGGCAATCGCCGCCGCCAGCCGGGGATCGCCCGCCGCCGCGTAGGCGAACCCGTCGGCCCGGATATCCGCGCCGATCCATTGGCAGAAGGGATTGTCCCGGTCCGCCGCCTCCGCCGCCGGAATGCCCGCCTTCAGGTTGCGCAGCGCCACATCCTCCGCCGTGCAGGCGCAGGGAAGCCGTTCGATCCACATCCGCCCCACATCCGCCGTGGTGAAATCGAAGCCGTGGGCCTCCAAAATCAGCAGACCCAGCAGGGTATAGGTGATGTCGTCATCCACCGGCACCCCGTCTATGCCGTCCCGGGTGTATTGCTGTCTCGCGTCTACCCCGTACTGCACATCCCAGGGACGATCCACCTGCCGCCAGTACTCCTCCGGCGGGAAAGCCATGCCGCTGGCCGCGGCCAGCGCCTCCATGCGTTCCACCGGCCAATTTTCCACCGGCACCCCCAGCGTGCAGCCGGCGAACCGGCCCAGCACCGCCCCGGCCATCCGATCCTCGAGCCGTTCCGGCCGCTTCGGCGCGTTGCCCCCATCGCACAGGGCGAGAATGGCGGCGTACGCATCCGGCTCCTGTTCCCGCAGAAGCGGGGCGGGATCCAGTCCGCGAATAGCTGCCTCCGCCTGCCGCAGCGCCTCCTCCAGCCTGTCCGCCGCTGCCTCCGCCTCTCTGCTTCTGCCGGACTCCGCCGCCAGCGCGGCGAAATCCGCCGTCCGGTTCAGCCTCTCCCGCAGAGGGCCAAAATCCACATAATGCACACCTGTTTCCTCCTTTACAAATCCGAATGATACGGTATACTGTTAGCATACGCCGCTATTCCGATGATTTCTTCGCAGAAACGGGGTTATCCTATGCAGAATCGCGCCATTTCCGATGCGTATCGCATCGAATACGCTCCCTTTGAGGATCTGTTCCGAGACCAGCCGCGGCTTATCCACTGGGCGGTCAATCAGCCCCTGCCCGACGCCATTCAGGATTTGCACCACCACGACGCGCTGGAGGTGGGCTATTGCCGGGAGGGCGCGGGCATTTTCATCATTGACGGGGAGGTGATTCCCTTTTCCGCTCCCTGCGCCACCGTGATTTATCCCGGCCAGCTCCATAAGGCCTGCAGTATAGGAGAGCCAGCCAGTCGCTGGCTGTTCATCACCTTTCGCGCGCAGGGGCTGTTCGGCGGGGACACGGGCGCTCTGGCCCGCCTGCCTTGGAACGGCCCGCCGGCCCGCGCCTGCCTGTCGGCGGATCATGGGCTGGTCGATCTGGCGCGGGAGGCCGCCGCCGAGCTGGAGGGGAGAAGGGAGGAGGGGGAGGACTGCGCCCGCGGCCTGCTGGCCGCCCTGCTTCTGCGTCACGCGCGGCTTTGCCGGCAGACGGGGGAGGCAGCCTCCGTGTCCGCCCGCCGTCCCTATCTGCAGCGCCTCGCCCCGGTTATCCAGGCCATCAGCCGGGAATACCGGGACGACCTGACCGTGGAAGGTCTGGCCCGCCGCTTTTACCTGCATCCCGCCACCCTGCGGGAATGGTTCCAGAAAGCGATGGGGCTGTCTCCCCAGCAGTACCTCCACCGGGTGCGGATTTCCGCCGCCTGTTCTCTGCTGCTGGGCACCTCCAGGCCGGTGCTGGATATCGGCCTGGAGGTGGGTTACCACTCGGCTTCCAGCTTCGGTCGCCAGTTCCGCGCCGTCTGCGGCTGTACTCCCAAGGCCTATCGTCTCAAACGATAAACGACGGAAAACCATACAAAGAAGCCGGCGTCCCTTTTGGGGCGCCGGCTTCTTTGGCTTAATACGCTTCGAAATCCTTGCCGTTCAGATAGTCGGTCAAACGCTGCTTGAGCGTGTTGACAGCGCTGGCCTTGACGGTATAGGTTTCTCCGGTGCTTTGTACCACCGTGTACAGGCTCGCCGAGGTCTGGTACATATTGACCACCGTGGAGGGGGCGTCCTCTCCGTTAAGGGTCATCTTGAAGATCACGCTCGGCGTGCCGGTGGGCTTTTCAGATGCCGAGCCATTGCGGGCCACGCCCATCAGAATCTGGTACAGGCTCCGGAAGGTGGGAGTGGAATAGGTCTTGTCGCCCACCTTCACCACCAGCTGATCGTCCGATTCTTCTTTGTCGGGGTAATGGCTCAGCTCGAACAGGGTCTCCTTGCCGTCCACCGTGAGGGAAATGCTCTTGACATTGACGATGTTCTCCATGAACAGCATGGTATCCGCCACGTCGTCGTATTGGAGGGATACCCAAGAGGAGATGGAGGAGGAGGACACCAGGTAAATCACCGGGATATCGTCCGCCATCACATAATAATTGCCGTCCTCGTCCTTGTTCCCCACCGTGATGGTATGGGCGGCCACGTTATAATAGTAGGTGATTTGCGGCGTTTCGCTCGAGCCGCTCGAGGTGCCGGAGGAAGCGGTGGAGCTGGCGTTGGGATCGTCCTTGGTGGAAGAGATCGCCGTGTTCAGCTTGGCCACCGTGTAGGGCTTGTCAAAGCCGTACTTGGTCAGATCCTCCTTGGTGGGATACGCCTTGAAAGCGCTGCTGGCCGTCAGGCTGGTGAAAGTGGACAGCGTCTGGGCCAGGTTGGAATTGACGCCCCGCAGATATGGCTTGGTCAGCATGTAGGAATACAGCGACATTTTTGTGTCGGAGGAGGTGACTTGCCGGAACGCGAAGGTCTGCTTGCGGGCCGTGCCGCTCAGCTCCATATCCCGCAGCACCGCCTGGCCGTTTTCGTCGTCGTCGTTTTTAGTGGGCGCGGTCATCAGGGTGGTTCCGATATAGGCGGTGGATGCCTGGGAGACCTCGTCGCCCAGACTGGTTTCCACGATGTATACCTCGCCGCTGTCCTTGACGCGATAATAATATCCGTCCTCCAGTGGTGTCTTGGCGCCGATTTCAAAGGCGTAGGTGGAATCGTCATGGTAGGTCACATTCACCGTCGCCAGCGGCTTGTCAAAGCCAAAATCCGCCGGATTTTCCACCGCGCCCAGCTTTTTGCTGGCCGAGATGGTGGTGACCGCGCTGATTAGATAGTCGATGTTGCTCGTGCCGATGGGCAGATCCTTATAGGCCTCCACCACCATGTCGCCGTCGCTGTTTTTCACCAGGGTGAATTCCTCCCCCTGCAGCTTGACGGTCATGGTCTTGACCGGATCGTCCACCGTCTTGTCGTCCGCCCCCTTGGATTTATCCAGCAGCGAAATGGAGGGGTCGCTGGATACCTCGGAGGAGGACGCGCTTTCCTTGGGCGGGATGAGCAACAGAGCCGTCAGGATCCCGCCCAGAGCCACCACGGCCACGCACGCCAGAATCAGCGTGCGGGTCCGTTTGCTCATGGACTTGCCCTTACTCATAGATGCCTCCTTTTAAGGAAGACCACCAGGCAGATAATCAGGATAATCACCGGAATGCCCACGGTGAAGACACCCAGACCCACAATCAGGGTGGTGGAATCGGAGAAGGTGATGGTATCCCGCTCCAGGGACTTGGTGGATACGTTGATGTCGTCCACCACGCCGGTCATGGCGCCCAGCGCGCTCATCAGCACGTTTTCATTCTTGACGTTGGCCTGACTGGCCGCCAGAATCATTTGGGTGGAGCCGCTGAGGATCACGTTGGTCTTCACCTGCTCGTTGTCCACATAGGTCCATTTGACGGACGCCGCCATGCCGTTGACGGGATAGGCGTCCGCCGCGAAAGACTTGTCGTCTTCGCTGCTGGCATTTTCGTCCGTGGCGTCCTTGATTTTCATCAGTTTGGCGCTTTCCGGGAAGGTGATGATGGGCACGTTGTACAGGGAGTTTTCAGAGTTGTTCTCCTTATGGGTGACAATCTGACGGGTCAGGGGGGTCAGCACATTGGCCGAGCCGGACAAATCCTTGGTGAAATCGGTGTCCGCCGTGTCCGCGTAAGGATAAAAGCCGCTGTAGCGATAGGTGCGGGTCAGGCTGGTCTCCATGACAAGATTGTCGGTGACCTCCAGGCCGTACTCCACATTGAGGAACTCGTACAGATTCTTGCACTCCGCCTGGAAGTCGGCAAACACCATCAGGTTACGGTCGAGTTTGCCGTCGTTGTCCAGCCATTTCTGCAGCCGCTCGATTTCCTCGGCGGTGAAGTCCTTGGTGGGCCCCACGATAAGGCCGGCCACTGTGTTCGCGTCAATCTCCTCCGAGGAGGCCAGATTCAGCTCTTTAAACTCATAGCCGTTGGCTTCATAAATGGATTTCAGGGCGCTGACGGTATCCTCATCCTCTTCGTGCCCCACGAAAGCAGTGACCACCTGCACCGTGTCCCGCATCACGTTCTTGATACGGGAGGCCAGGGTCACCTCCACCTTGGAGGACACGGTCTGCGCCTGGGTATAGCCGTCGCCGCTGATTTCGTACATGTCGTTGAAGGACGCCTTCTGATAGCGATCCCCGCACAGCAGGAGGATATCGCCGGAGGTAACCTCGTACTTATTGTACTGGGTAGCCAGCTGCGGGTTCAGGTTGAGATCCTCGTATTTGACCGTCACCTTGCCGCCGGAATAGGACGTATACTGCTGGAGCGCCTTGTAGATTTCCTTGTACAGCGCCTCCACCTGGTAATAATCGGAGCCCATGTTGGGGTTCTTGTACAGGTCCTCCGATCCGAAGACGATAACCTGCACGTCCTTGTTGATGCTTTTGGCAATTTCCACGCTGTTGTCCGACAGGGAGAACAGCTTGTTCTGCGTCAAATCGATATTGATGGGGAACCGGTCGGCCAGCAGGCTGACCACCACGTTGAGCACCACCACCAGCACCGCCACCACGGCGGTGATTGCCGTCGCCATGCTGCCATAGCGGAAGCGACGGCTGTCCATTTTGGATTTTTTCGGCTTTTTGCCTTTGGCCTTGCCGTCCTGCTCGGGCGCTTCCTCTTCGGCGGCGTCCTCGTCCAGAAAAGCCTCCAGGGAATCCTCTTCTGGCTGCGCGGAATCCTCCGCGTCCTCTCCCGGGCCGGCTTCCTCGGCGGCTTCGCCCTGGCCGGCCGTCTCGCCGTCGGCCGCGGCCTCCTCGTCGGTGGGCAGCAGGCCCTTTTTGTTCAGTGCCTCCAGCAGTTCGTCTTCCAGCTCGCCGTTGCCGGACGTATTCTCAAATCCGTTATCCTTTATCATGTCGGTATTCCTCCCCTCAGCTCCATCTCTTGCGATCCAGAACCCGAACGGTCAGGAACACAAACAGCGCTTGTAAACTCAAGAAAAAGACCACATTGTCGTAGTTGATGACCCCCGAGGTGAAATCGCTGTACCGGCTGGACACCGAGATGAAATTTACCACCGAGGTAATCCATTTGACGGAGGAGAACACCGACCCCAGGCTGTCCACCATGATCATGGCGAAGGAGACCACAAAGGTGCCCAGCGCCGCGATGAACTGGCTTTCCGTCAGGCTGGAGATGAACAGGCCGATGGCGATGACCATGCCGCCCAGCAGCAGCAGCCCCACGTAGTTGCCCACGATCACCAGCCAGTCGGGGGTCACCTGAAAGGCGATGATGACGGCGAACACCAGGGTGATGGAAATGCCGATGGCGAACAGCAGCAGCGCCGCCAGAAATTTGCCCAGCGCGATGCCCGTCAGGCTCACCGGCGCGGTGAGCAGGGCTTGGTCGGTGCGCTGCCGCTTGTCGTCGCTGAGCAGGCGCATGGTCAGCACCGGCAGCACCAACAGCAGCACGATGGTGAACAGGCCGCCGAACACACCGCTTAAATCCGCGCTGCCCGCGTACATGTTGGTTGCGAAGAAATAGAAGCCCGAAAACCCGAACAGCACCGCCAGCACAAAGTAGCCGATGGGGGAGGTGAAGAAGGTTTTGAACTCCCGCTTGAAAATGGCACTCATTTCTTTTTCCCTCCTCGAATGCCCTGAGGCACCCGCTCCCGGGTCAGGGCGATAAAGATATCCTCCAGCGTCATTTCCATGCTCTTCAGGCCCATGAGCGGCCATTTGCGGCTCGCCAGCCGGTCGAACAGGTCGCGGCGGATGTCCGCGCCCTCGCGCACCTCGACGGCGAATTCGCAGACGCCCGGCTCCCGCTCGCCCATGGAGGCGACATTGTCCACCCCGTCGATGCGGGATATCAGCGCGGAAACGTCCGCTTCCGGCCCAGCCACCCGCATCAGGAGACGCCGATCGCTGGAATACTGCTTGGACAGGTTTTCCGCCGTGTCGTTGGCGACGATGGTGCCTTTGTTGATGACCACGATCCGATCGCATACCGCCTCGATTTCGGGCAGAATATGGGAGGACAGGATCACCGTGTGGTGCTTGCCCAGGCTCTTGATGAGCGAGCGGATTTCGATGATCTGGTTGGGGTCGAGCCCCACCGTCGGCTCGTCCAGAATCAGCACCGGCGGATTGCCGATGAGGGCCTGTGCGAAGCCGACCCGCTGCCGGTAGCCCTTGGACAGGTTCTTGATAAGCCGTCCGTACACGTCGGTGATTTTCATCAGCCGGCAGATCTCCGCGATATGTTGGGCGCGGGGCAGGGCGCATTTCTTAAGATCGTACATGAAGTCCAGATATTCGCGCACCGTCATGTCCAGATACAGCGGCGGCTGCTCCGGCAGGTAGCCGATGTTGGCCTTGGCCTCATTAGGCTCCTCCAGCACGTCGTGGCCGTTGATTTTCACAATGCCCTCCGACGCCGACAGATAGCCGGTGAGAATGTTCATGGTAGTGGATTTTCCCGCGCCGTTCGGCCCCAGGAACCCGAGGATTTCGCCCTCTTCCACTGTGAAGCTGATATGGTTCACGGCGCAGTGCCCGCCATATCGCTTCGTCAGGTTTTGTACCTCGATCATGGTTTTGCCATCCCTCCTGTTAGTATCCGCGCAGGCAAGCCCCGCGGAGCTCTCCTGTCCAACGCGCTGTTTTGCGGCTGTTTACCCATGTCCGCACGCTGTTTTCATTGTATCGGAACCGGCGGCGGCAGTTGTAAACAGTCTATAAAAGTTGTGTGTTTATCGTGTGATTTTTCCGTCGGCGCGCGCGGGAAGCATTAACTGCACCAGTATAGCATGTTTCTTCCGTCTTTTCAATGAAAATTTCAAGTCGGAACGGTCCGAAAATGGCGGAGGAGCCGAAAATGCCGGGAATGGAAACCACGCGGAGTGACTGGCGCCCGGAAAATGTGCTATACTAATGGAAATGAAAGGGAAGAAGGCGGCTGCCGATGGATAAGCGTCCGATGAAAACCGTGGGGGAATCCCGCACCGAGCAGGTGCAGATCGTGCTGCCCGGGCACAGCAACGGAGACGGCCGTCTGTTCGGCGGCCGTTTGATGGAATGGATCGACGTGGTGGCCGCCGTGGTCGCCCGCCGGCACAGCGGCGTGAACGTCACCACCGCCGCCGTGGACAATCTGCAGTTCAAGGCCGCCGCCCATATCGGGGACACCGTTCTGCTCGTGGGGCGGATGACCTGGACGGGCAACACCTCCATGGAGGTGCGGGTGGATGTGTATGTGGAAAATCTGGGCGGGGATAAAGCGTTGATCAATCAGGCCTATCTGGTGCTGGTGGCCATCGATCAGGAGGAAAACCCGGTTCCCGTCCCCGGCCTGTTTACCATTGTACCTGAGGAAAAGGCGGAATGGGAGGGCGGCCAGCGCCGCCGCGCCCTGCGCCGCCAGCGCCGGGATGAGCAATACTGAACATCGCAAATTTTCCGTACCAATCCGCAAAAAAACGGCTATCTCTTCCCAACTTCCCGCGTTATGATAAAAAGGGCCGCGGCCCGAAATCCTATGGGAAGAGGAGATGCCGGTCATGGACAACATGCGCAGAGCCATCTGTTTCGAAACCCCCGACTATATCCCCATGAATTTTGTGATCAACCCCTCCTGCTGGGAGGCCTATCCGCAGGATGCGATTTTCGAGCTGATGGAATCCCATCCGCTGCTGTTTCCGGGTTTCCGGCGGCCGGCGGGCCGTTACGTGCCGGAATACCCGCTGGTGGCCCGCAAGGGTGCGGATTTTACCGACGACTTCGGCTGCGTCTGGCGAACCACCGTCGACGGCATCACCGGCACGGTGGTGCGGCACCCGCTGGAGGATTGGGAGGCGTTTGCCTCTTACCGGGGGCCGGATCCGGCGGTCTGCATGGGCATCGGCCCGGTGGATTGGGAGGTCGAGAGGGCGCGGGTGGAGGCCGAAAAGGCTGCCGGGGGCTTGTCCGCCGGCGCCCTGCGTCACGGCCACACGTTCCTGCAGCTGTGCGATCTGCGGGGCTATGAAAACCTGATGTACGATTTTCAGGACGAGGATCCCCGCATTTTTCAGCTGATTGAGCTGGTGGAAGCCTTTAATATGGAAATTGTCCGGCGGTACCTGGACATGGGCGTGGATAGGATGGGCTATGCCGAGGATTTGGGCATGCAGGTCGGCCCCATGCTCTCGCCCGCCCATTTCCGCACGTACATCAAGCCGGTTTACCAGCGGCTGATGCGCCCCGCGAAGGAACGCGGCGTCATTGTCCATATGCATTCCGACGGGGATATCCGCTTGCTGGCGGACGACCTGATCGAGGGTGGCGTTCAGGTGATTAACCTGCAGGATCTGGTCAACGGGATCGACTGGATCGCCTCCCGCTTCGCCGGCCGGATTTGTGTGGATTTGGACATTGATCGGCAGCTGGTGACCGCCAAGGGCACGCCTGAGCAGATCGATGCACTTATCCGGGAAGAGGTTTCCAAAATCGGCGGGAAACGCGGGGGACTGATGATGACTTACGGCTGGTATCCCGGCGTGCCGCTGGAGAACGCCCGCGCCGTGATGGACGCGATGGAAACCTACGCCCTGTTTTACAGCTGAAGGCCAGAAAGGCGCCGCGGATACGTCCGCGGCGCCTCAGTCTGTCAAAGAAGGGGAATCCGCCATTCGGAAGACGAAAAAAGCGGAGGCGGGTTACCGATCGGTGTTTGCGAGGACATGTGACTCGCAAACACACCTTATAGGCGAAAAATAGCGGAAACACATGTGTTTCCGCTATTTTTCAAGAGCAGGGGTGGTACTGGCGGGGATAGAGGGAGCAAGGCGAGTATAACGAGCCGCCGCGATCCGGCATCCCCGTCCAGCAGCGTGTCGACTTTGTCGACGCGCTGAGAGCGCCGTCCGATGATGGACGGCGCTCTTCGTTTATGCTGGGGGATTATCGCTGTCGTCTTCGAGCAGCTGCAGCGCCAGGGTGTTGGTGTTCAGACGATTCACGATCCGGTCGGTCAGCACCGGGTACCGGGCGGGATCGCTGTCGTGCAGCAGGTCGGCGGTTTTGACCAGACGGGCGATGGGGTGGCCCTTCAGGGCGGCGATATACTTCTGGTAAGGGACGGCGGGCTCCCGCGTCAGGAGGCGGAGAGCCTCGAGAATGGCGGCGGGAAAGCCCGCCCGTTCCAGATCGGCAAAGGTCATCATGGTTTTCTCCACCACGTCGTGCAGCAGGGCCACGGTGATGGACGCCTCGTCGGGCATCTGCTCTGCCAGGTGGAGCGGGTGATGGATATAGGGCAGCCCGGCCTCGTCCTCCTGCCCGCGATGGGCGTTGTAGGCGATGCGCAGGGCTTTTTTGGTCAGCGCGGTGTACAGCATGCGGTTCCCTCCCTTTCGGACAGTATAGCACAGAAGGACCGCGGGAGAAAGCGGCGGAGCATAAAAACATCCCCGGGCATCCGTGAAGGATGCCCGGGGACGCGTTTTTTATCAGGGATTTACAGGGGGTTATTTCTTCCGCTTGCGCACGGCCACCGCAGCCGCCGCCGAAGAGGCCAGCAGGACGACGGCCCCCGCCGCCAGGGTCACGCCGGTGGGCGGGATAACCGGCGTGTCGCCGCCGGCCCCGGAGGGCTCGGAGGCGTCGGAGGAATCGGGGGACGGGCCGGGGATCCGGCTGAGGATCGGAAGCGTCCACCAGCGCCTGATAGGCGGCCTCGGCGGCGGTCAGCACGGCGTAGTTGCCGACCAGCTTCTTCTGCGCGTCGGTCAGCGCGTCATAGGCGGCGCGGGCTTGCGCGATGCGGTTCCGGCTGTCCAGTGTCACGGTGCCGATGGCGTCGATTTTCTCGCTGACGGCCGCGGCCTTCGCCTCGTCGTCGGCGGCATCCTCGCTGGGGGTCAGGCCCGTCCAGATGGGAGCGGTGTAGGCCACATAGTCGGCGTTCTTGATTTTTTCCTCGGAATCCTTGACCCGCACATAGAAGTAGGTGGCGGTGGCGGAGGTGAGGGTGACGTCGATGTTTGCGCTGTAGCCGTTTACGTCGAAGGCTTTCACCACTTTGCCTCCGTCGGAGACGATCTCGATGGTCTTCAGCTTATCCTTGGCCACAGTGGTGTCGGGATCGCTGACGGCAATCTGGAAATGGAAGGTGTTGGTGCCGCCGTCCAGCTCGCTGCCCAGCACCTGGCCGTTGACCTTGTAGTCGATGAGCAGGTTGCTGTCGTCGGTGGCGTAGGTGCGGTGCTTGCGGATGGCGTCGTAGATTTTCGTCTCGGTCAGCTCGTCGGTAAGGACGGCGGTGCGGGTTTCATAGCCGGTGATCCAGCAGCCCTGATGGATGTCGGAGTTGCCGGTGGGGGATACGTGCCAGCCGGCGTCCAGGGCTTTGATGTACCCCTCCTCAAAGTGGCCCACCTTGGTGTCCTGAATGGACAGGAAGTTGATAATTTCGTAGGTGTTGAGCACCTTGTCGACCGCCTCGGAGTAATGGCCGAAGTCGTCGAAATCCCACACGTTGTTCCACAGATCCTTCGGGTGGTTCCACTGGGCCAGGAGGGTGGGGCTGGCGGCCAGCACGTCGTAGAACTGCTGCATGCCGTCCCACAGGGCCTTTTCCTTGGCGGCGTTGCCGTGATCCTCTTTGGTGAACACCACGTTATCCAGGCTGTCGGCGGAGCCGGCGGGATAGGTGAACATCTGGTCATAGGTGCCGCCGAAGACGTTCATATGCCCGAAATAGCCGCTGGCTTCAAAGCCGATCATGGCCAGAAAATCGTCGGAGGTGTACTTCTCCGCCGCGGCCATGCCGTCCAGGTAATCCTGGGTGCTCAGCTTGCCGCCGCCGTGAGGGCCGTAATGGTGATCGGTAATCATCAGAAAATCGGCGTTGCCTTTCTCCGCCGCGTGCTTGAAGGCGTCCGCCGGGGTGGAGCGGCGGTTCTCCGTCCAATAGGTGTCGAAGCCGCGGCTCTCGTACCAGGCGTCGTTGTCCGGATCGCCCGCCCCGTCCGAGACGCCGGTGTGGGCGTGCAGGTCGCCGAAGAAGACCTGCAGCTTGCTCTCGTCGACCGTCACGGGCTTGACCGTCACGGTGATTTCCGCCTTGTTGCCCGTCTTGGAATCGGTGGCGGTGACGACGGCGGTTCCGGCTTTCAAACCGTGGATGGCGGCGGCCTGCGGATAGGCCTCATAGGTCTGCACCATGGCGATGTCCGGCTTGCTGGACGTCCAGGTGACGCCGGCAAAGTTCGGCTCGTCCAGATCCGACTGCAGCTCGGCCACGAAGCCGCGCAGCTCGTCGATGGTCTGCGCGGAGGCGGCGAAGGAGATTTGTCCGGCGTTTTCCGCCTTTTCCCGGTAAGCCAAGGCTTGTGCCTCCTTGTCGCCCAGGGCGCGCCGATAAATCCGCACGTCGTCGAGGGCGAAGTTGTTGGCGCCCACATGCCAGTTGTTGCCGCCGCCAATCAGGAAGGGCAGGCCGCTGTCCGCCGAGGCGCTCTGTTTGTCGGCGGGGATGGCGGCGGTTTCCAGCAGTTCGCCGTTTTTGTACAGTTTGATGCCGCCGTCCTTATCCACCGCGTAGACGATATGCGTCCATTTACCGGCGTCCACGGGGGATTGGTTGGTTTTGGCGTAGGGGCTGGAGCCGTCGCCCAGGGCCATGTACATGTGGTCGAGGCCAGAATACATCGATCCAGAAGGAGAAGGAGTAGTCCCCCGTACCCAGGGCCAGGGTCTTGGAGGCCTGCAGGTAGGATCCGCCGGTGAACCGGGCGGCCGTCCCGCCGTTGACGCCCTTTTCATAGGTCAGGGCGGTGCCCTTGCCGGTGAAATCGAAGCCGTTGTCCGAGCTGTCGGCGGTGTTCGATTCAAAATCCAGGCGGCAGGCATAGTCCTGGGCCAGATAGGCGGTTTTCTCGTACGCCGCCTTCACGTCGGCGGCGGACAGGGCGGAGGCATACAGGACCACTTCGTCGAGGGCGAAGTGGTTGTTTTCCATCCACGACGTGCCGCCCGCGCCGATCTGGAAGATTTGGTCGCTGTCCACGGTTTCCCCGCGCTTGTTTTCCGGTATAGCGGCGGTTTCCAGCAGCTCGCCGTTTTTATACAGCTGGATGCCGCCGTCCCGGTCGACCACGTAGGCCACGTGAACCCACGCGTTCTTCTCCGTCGGGGATTGGTTGGTCTTGGCGTAGGCGGAGGAGCCGTCGCCCATGGCCAGATACAGGTGATCCGCGCTGGCGTACATCAGGCCGGTGCCCCGGTATTTCTCGCCGACGCCGTAGTCCTGGTTCCCCATGACATAGGTGAACTGCGGGGTGCCGAAATCCTGGATCCAGAAGGAGAAGGAATAATCGCCGGTGCCGAAGGACAGAGCCTTGGAAGCTTTGAGGTAGGATTTTCCGGTGAATTTCAGGGCCTTGCCGCTCACCCCGGTGATATACTCCAGGGAGCCGCTCCCCTGCGCGGCAAAGTCAAGGCCGTTGCCCGTGGAATCCTTGGTGTCGCCGTCGAAGTTCAGATAGACCGCTGGGGCAGGGGCGGTACCTTCCGCCAGAGCGCCGGCCGGCGCGATCCCCAGGGACAGCCCGGTCAGGGGGACCGCCGCCGCGAGAGCCAATGCCGCCATTTTTTCAGCTTCATCGTCTGCATTCACCTCTCTGTTTTAGGAGCGCGGGAAAAGCGTTCCCGCTCCCTTTATTTCCATTATTAGGGCAAACGGCGGAAAAGTAAATCCTCCATTTTCCGGCGATCGACAATTCCGGGAAATGGAGGATTTTTTGGATTTTCAGCGGATTTGGATGTCGTTTCCCGGGTCGGCCTGGCATTTGCCTTTGAGGAACCGGCAGCCCTCCAGCACGATGTTCTTGCAGGTGTACTGCGGCCGGGCGGAGGAATCCTTTTTCACCTGGGTGCCCACGTGGAAAATCTCGGCGTCGGCGGCGTAGGGGGTGGTGAAGGTGCAGTTTTTAAACAGGATATCCTTGGGGATAGGGCCCTCCACATAGGTTTCGTTTTCCACCCGTACCCAGAAAACGTTGAACCGGCAGTTCTCAAAGGTGCCGGAGGAGCGGACGCGCACGGTGCCCTCGATATAGGAATTTTTCACCACGTAGTCCTTGTTGAGGGAGTAGAAGGCGATTTGACAGCCGGGGGCGAGGCCGGGAACCGCGCGGTTCAAGCGGATCTGCACGGAGGTGTCGGAGGGATACACCTCCGCGATGGTTGCCGTGCCGTAATCCTGGCCGGTGGCCATGTTGTAGATGGCCAGCTCGTCCCCAGGATTTAGGCCGTTGCGATACGGCTCGGCCTCGGTGGGGGTCATGACCACTCGGCCGGTGTCCGCGTCATAGGAGGTCACGTTGCAGATGACGGTGGACAGATTGAAGGCGTCGTCCCCGAGCGGGCCGATGTAGCAGCTGTCCCAGGTGGGCTTGGAGACGTTGTCCTTGACGTGGAAGCCGTCCCGCCAGGAGACGAGATGGATGCCGGATCCCTCCGGCGGCTCCAGGCGTACGTTGGTGAAGCGGGTGTAGCCCCGGTTGGAGCGGATATCGAAGGCGAATTCGGGCACGGCTTCGATATAGACGTTGCTCATCTCGAAATTTTCGGTTTCGCTGATGGAGAAAAGGCTGCCGATGCTGTGGGAGTTCTGATAGACGGGGAGGATGAATTCCTCCCCCACCTGCGCCGCGGCCACCCGGGACGCGTCCGTCATATACAGGCGGTAGGAGCCGGTTCCCAGCTGCTCCATGGAGGAGATGAAGTAGTGCAGCCGCTCGTCCGTCCGGTTGCGGAAGGCGTAATAGGGCTGAGGCGGTTCCACCTTGCCGGTGAAGTTCAAATCGTCCCGGGTGGTGAAATCGATATATCGTTTATCCGGGTCGATGGCGGCGACGGTGCCCAGGACGAAGGGCTTCGGGGAATAGTCGATGATAAAGCCAGAAAACTCCACGTTCCGGCACTGCTTGAAGTAGGCGACGCGGTAGGGGGCTTTCATCAGCAGACGGGTGTGATCCCCCAGGATGCGGAGGTTCTCGCCGCCGATGAGGCTGAACACCCGCTTTAGGCTGTTTTCCTCCGGGGCGGAGGCCAGCCGGTAGGTGGCGTCCTTCCGGAACAGGAGAACCTTTTCGGGCTTCGCGCTGGCCATAGCGGCCTCCACGGCCCGGGAAACGGCGGGGCCGTCGTCGGTGGATCCGTCGCCCTTCGCGCCGTAATCCTCGGGCCGGAAGATTTCCGCGTTCTCAGGCACGGCGGTGGTATAGGCCGGACGGGCGGCGAGAGGCGATGTCTGAGGGGCGGACGAGGCGGCGCCGCTTTCGCCGGGCGCGGCCGGACGGGAGCAGGCAGACAGCGCGGGTACAAGCAGCAGGGCGATCAGAGCGGAAAAATAGCGCCGGATGGGTTGCCGCATGAGGCTACAGTCCTTTCAGCATGTGGTGATACCAGTCGAGAGACACAGTCTCCCAGCTTATTCAACCACGCGCGGGCCGGAAAGTAAATCGCCCATTTTCCGGGGATCGACGAAAATGAAAAAACCTCCGGCAAAAAGCCGGAGGCGGCGGTTACCAAGGGAGAAACACGCTCAAGGCCATGGTGAACTGGGCCCCATAATATTTAGGATATAAGATAGGGACGCTTTGGCTGCGCCACGAGGGGAACAACCGCCTTTAGGCAACGACGTCCTCTATTGACAATCCAACAGAGAGTGGTATACTTTTCCCGGTGGCACTACCGGCGGCAGAGAGGCCGCGCGCGGTTTCAAGGCGGTTGTCTCCTCCCATTCTCTGGGAGGGAGAACGCTTCTTTTTCCCTCCTGTGAAAGGAGGGGATGCTGATGGTTACATATCCAGAGCTGTTTCAGTTCTGCCTTGTGGTAATCGGCATTATCGGCGTGATTATTTCCGCCATAAAAAAGAAGTAAGCCGCCCGTTCCCCAACGCTTCGGCTTACTTCTAGTCGCACGAGGGGACAACCGCCTTTTGGTAGTGCCACCATCTATTTGTATGATAGTATAACACGCGGGTTTTGTCAAGGGGCGGCAAGCCTTAAAGCGCTGCTGCGATCCAAAAGAGTATAGTTAATTTTTAATTTTTTCTTAATTATTGCCATTGGAATGTATACATTCCAATGGCAATTCATGATCTGTGGTAAAACCAAGGAGGTGCACAAGAAAAAGAAAGGAAGATGAGCTTTATGAACGAGAACGGGCCGGAATGCGGCTACCTGGAACAGGAATTCAGCAGACTGCCTGAAAAAGCACAGCGGGCCGTCTGCTGGGTGCTTGAAAACAAAAGCATGGCCGACCAATTCGCACGGGGGGAAAAGCTGACGGATCGAGCCGTAAAAGACATGGCGAGGAAAGCCCTGGAAAAAGAAGACTATCTCCTGCTGGCGCTGGTCTGTTATAAAAAGTGGAAAGACGATAACGCGGGCGGGTAATTGGAGGCGCTTCCCCAAGTCTTTCCCTTGCTCTTTTTCGCCCGAAATGCTATAATAAAGGGAATCGTCCGCCGGGCCTGGGGTTCGGCGGAGGGGGATTCTCGATTTTTTGGCCGGGCTGCCGGCCTTTCATAACAGGAGGCACATGTTTTGCGTATAGGAATCGACATCGGCTCCACCACCGTCAAGGTGGTGGTGCTGGACGACAGCGACCGGACCATATTCAAAACCTACGAACGCCACATGTCCAAGGTGCGGGAGAAGACCGCCGAGATGCTGGAGCGGCTGACCGATACCCTGGGCGGGCAGGAGGTGCAGGTGGCGATCACCGGCTCCGCCGGCCTGGGGGTGGCAAATGCCTCCGGCATCGAATTCGTTCAGGAGGTTTTTGCCACCGCGGGGGCGGTGGAGCGCTTCATCCCCGACACCGACGTGGTGGTGGAGCTGGGCGGCGAGGACGCCAAAATCATTTTCCTGACCGGCGGGCTGGAGGAGCGGATGAACGGCTCCTGCGCCGGGGGCACCGGGGCCTTCATCGACCAGATGGCCACCCTGCTGAACATCACCGCCGACGAGCTGGACGCGCTCAGCCTCCAGCATGAGAAGCTGTACGCCATCGCGTCCCGCTGCGGCGTGTTTGCCAAATCGGATATACAGCCCCTGCTCAACCAGGGCGCGCAGAAGGCCGACATCGCGGCCAGCATTTTCCAGGCGGTGGTCAACCAGACGGTGGCCGGCCTGGCGCAGGGGCGGGAAATCAAGGGCAAGGTGCTGTTCCTGGGCGGTCCGCTCTTCTTCCTGAAGGGCCTGCGGGAGCGGTTTGTGGACACCCTGAAGCTGGACGAGGAGCACGCCGTGTTCCCCGACAACGCCGACGTGTTCGTGGCGGTGGGGGCGGCCTGCTACGCGGAGAACACCGAGCCGGTGCGCTTCGAGGAGTTGATGGCCCGCATCCAGGACGCCTCGGCCCAGAAGAACACCACCAACACCATGCCTCCCCTCTTCGCCTCCGACGAGGAGTACGAGGCCTTTGCCGCCCGGCACGCGGCGGCTTGCCCGCCCCCCATGGACGCGGACGGCTACACGGGGGACGCCTATCTCGGCGTGGACGCCGGATCCACCACCACCAAGGTGGCGCTGGTCTCTCCGGACGGCGGGCTGCTGTACACCTATTACGCCTCCAACCAGGGCAATCCCGTCCAAGTGGTGCTGGAGCAGCTGAAGGAAATCTACCGCCGCTTCGGCGACCGGGTGGTCATCCGGGGCAGCGCGGCCACCGGCTACGGCGAGGAGCTGGTGAAAAACGCGTTTCACATCGACCTGGGGCTGGTGGAGACGGTGGCCCATTACCGGGCGGCCCGGCATTTCAGCCCGCAGGTGGATTTCATCATCGACATCGGCGGGCAGGACATGAAATGCTTCAAGGTGCGGGGCGGCGCCATCGACAGCATCCTGCTCAACGAGGCCTGCTCCTCTGGATGCGGCTCCTTCATTGAGACCTTTGCCAAGGCGCTGGGCTATGACATCGCGACCTTCTCGAAGCTGGGGCTGCGGGCGGAAAAGCCGGTGGATCTCGGCTCTCGCTGCACGGTGTTCATGAACTCCTCGGTCAAGCAGGCCCAGAAGGAGGGCGCGGGGGTGGACGACATCTCCGCCGGCCTGTCCATCAGCATCGTCAAAAACGCGATTTACAAGGTCATCCGCGCCGCCGACCCGGCCGAGCTGGGGCAGCACATCGTGGTGCAGGGCGGCACCTTCCTCAACGACGCGGTGCTGCGCAGCTTCGAGCTGGAGCTGGGCGCCGAGGTCGTGCGGCCCACCATCGCGGGCATCATGGGCGCGTACGGCGCGGCCCTGGCCGCCCGGGACGCGGCGGCGGCCGGCCGGCTGGAAGGGGAGCGTTCCGGCGTCCTCACGCCGGAGGAGCTGAAGGATTTTGTCCATACGGCGAAATCCAGCCAGTGCGGCCTGTGCGGCAACCACTGCCAGCTGACCATCAACTCCTTCGGCGGCAACCGGCGGTTCATTTCGGGCAACCGGTGCGAGCGCCCGCTGGGCAAAGGCAAGCAGAAGGACGTTCCCAACCTGTATAAATGGAAATACGATTACATCCGCTCCCTGCAGGGCGGGGAGAACCGGCGGGGGCGCATCGGCATCCCCCTGGGGCTCAACCTGTATGAAAACCTGCCTTTCTGGCACGCGTTTTTCACCACTCTGGGCTATGAGGTGGTGCTGTCTCCCGAGTCCAACCGGGAGCTGTACGCCTGCGGGCAGCACACCATCCCGTCGGACACGGTGTGCTATCCGGCCAAGCTGATGCACGGGCATGTGGAAAAGCTGCTGGAAATGGGGGTGGACGCCATCTTCTACCCCTGCCTGCCCTACAATTTCGACGAGGAGCGGGGCGACAACCATTATAACTGTCCGGTGGTGGCCTATTATCCCGAGCTGCTGGCGGCCAACGTGGCGCAGCTGTCCGAAATCCGGTATATGACCCCGTATTTCGGCATTCACCGGCCGAAGGACTTCGCCAAAAAGGCGGCGGAATACTTTGGGCAGGAGCTGCATCTCCCGGCCGCGGAAATCAAAAAAGCGGCCAAGGCGGCCTACGCCGCCCATGACGCGTACATGCAGGCCATCCGCCAGAAGGGCGAGGAAATGGTCGCCTACGCCAGACAGAACGGCAAGCGGATCATTGTGCTGTCCGGCCGGCCTTACCACATCGACCCGGAAATCAATCACGGCATCGACGGCCTGATCGCCTCCTTCGGCCTGGTGGTGGTGACCGAGGACGCGGTGGCCCACCTGGGCCAGAAGAAGCCGGTGCAGGTGCTCAACCAGTGGACGTACCACAGCCGGCTGTACGCCGCCGCCGAATACGTCACCACCCAGCCGGATATGCAGCTGGTGCAGCTGGTGTCCTTCGGGTGCGGCATTGACGCCATCACCACCGACGAGGTGCGCGCCATCCTGGAGCGGGGCGGCAAGCTCTACACCCAGCTGAAGATCGACGAAATCAACAACCTGGGCGCGGTGAAAATCCGTATCCGCAGCCTGCTGGCCGCCATGGACGCGCGCGAGGACGCGCCGGCCGACGCGGGCTGAGGGGCCGGAACGAGGTCCCGCATTTTGAGACAACGATCCCATGGAAAGGAAACAACGTATGGCCGAACTGCTGTATAACGAGGAAGGGCGGCTGCTCTTCACCGAAGAGATGAAGAAGGAGTACACCCTTCTCATGCCCCAGATGCTGCCGGTGCATTTCACCATGCTCAAAAAGGTCTTTGAGATGGAAGGCTACCAGGTGGATATGCTGACCACCAACCACCGCGGCATCGTGGACGAGGGGCTCAAATACGTCCACAACGACACCTGCTATCCCGCGCTGCTGGTCATCGGCCAGCTGCTGGACGCCGTGAAAAGCGGCAAGTACGATCCCCATAAGCTGGGGCTGCTCATTACCCAGACGGGCGGCGGGTGCCGCGCGTCCAACTACATCCATCTGCTGCGCAAGGCCCTGCACCGCGCGGGCTACGACTACATCCCGGTGGTGTCGGTCAACCTGTCGGGGCTGGAGAAAAACCCGGGCTTTTCCCTGGGGCTGGGCATGATCCTGCGCATGGCCTATTCCATGATTTACGGGGACTTAATCGTGCACATGGCCAACCAGTGCCGCCCCTATGAAATCGTGGAGGGGGAGACCGACCGCCGCATCGCCGCCTGGGTGGAGCGGCTGGTGGAGGATTTCACCCGCAAGGGCGCGTTCAGCAAGGGCCACGTGCGGGAGAACTTCAATGCGATTTCGGACGATTTCGCCTCCATCCCGGTCCATCGGGTGCCCAAGGTGCGGGTGGGGGTCGTGGGGGAAATCTACGTCAAATTCGCCCCCCTGGGCAACAACAACCTGGAGGATTTCCTGCGGTCGGAGGACTGCGAGCCGGTGGTGCCCGGGCTGACCGATTTCATCCTGTTCAAATGCGACAACCGGGTGGAGGATCATAAGCTTTACGGCGGCAAAACGGCCACCTACATCGGCGCGGGCTTTTTGAAAAAATACGTCCGCCGTCTGCAGGACGACATGATCGCGGCCATCGGGCGGCATCCCGAGTTCCGCAAGCCCTGCACCTTTGACCATCTCAAGGAGCTGGTCAAGGGCTACCTCGGCTACGGCAACAAGATGGGCGAGGGCTGGCTCCTCACGGGGGAGATGCTGGAGCTCATCGACTCGGGCGTGTGCAACATCGTGTGCACCCAGCCCTTCGGCTGCCTGCCCAACCATGTGGCGGGCAAGGGCATGGTGCGCAAAATCAAAAACAACCACGCCGACGCCAACATCGTGTGCATCGACTACGATCCCGGCGCCACCCGCATCAACCAGGAGAACCGCATCAAGCTGATGCTGGCCAACGCGAAAATCAAGGCCGGCCGGGCCAAGGTGATCGCCCGCCCGGCGGAATCCGACACGGAACAAGCGCCCGCCGCGATAAAATAAACGGCGGCTTTCATAATTGACGCCTCTGCGGGTAACACTACCGGAGAGGTGATCGCGATGAGCCAGACGAACACAAATACCAACGGCGAGACGCCGGAGGAGGCCGCCTCCCTGCAGGGGCAGCTGAAGGACGTGGTGGAAAACGGGGCGGTGACCACCAATGACGGCCGGCATACCATCCACTGCCTGACCATTATTGGGCAAATCGAGGGGCATTACGCCCTGCCCCAGGAAAACAAGACCACCAAATACGAGCACGTCATCCCGCAGCTGGTGGCCATCGAGGAAAGCCAGGAGATCGAGGGCCTGCTTATCCTGCTCAACACCGTGGGCGGCGACATCGAGGCGGGGCTGGCCCTGGCGGAACTGATCGCCGGAATGACCAAGCCCACGGTGTCCCTGGTGCTGGGCGGCGGGCATTCCATCGGGGTGCCCCTGGCGGTGGCGGCCAAGAAGTCGTTCATCGCTTCCACGGCCACCATGACCATCCATCCCGTGCGCATCAACGGCCTGGTGCTGGGCGTGCCCCAGGCCTTCACGTATTTTCAGCGGATGCAGGAGCGGATTACCACCTTCGTCACGTCCAACTCCCATATGTCCCCCAAACGGTTCACCGAGCTGTGCATGAACACCGACGAGCTGGCCACCGACGTGGGCAGCGTGCTGGACGGGGAGGACGCGGTGAAGGAGGGCCTCATCGACGGGCTGGGAAGCCTGTCGGACGCCATCGGCGCGCTCAATACCATGATCGACGAGAACCGGGCGAAGCAGACGGAGGAACCCGCCGCCCACCCGGCCGACTGACGCCGGAATTCCGGCCCGCGGAAGCGGGCACATTACATAATCGAGGGGTTTGTCCATGGCGCAGAGAAAAACCACAACCAAATCGCGGCCCTCCTCCGCCAAAGCGGAGGCCAACAGCCGCAAAAAGGGGAAGCCGACGGCCGAGCAGGCCAGCGCCCGGCATCAGGTCGCGGCCATCCTGCTGTTTTTCGGCGCCCTGCTGCTGCTGGCTCTCGTGCTTATTCCCGGGGCCAGCCTGTGGGGGCAGCTGCACAAGCTGCTGCTGGGGCTGTTCGGCATCTGCGCGTTCGTGCTGCCGGTGCTGATGGGGTATATCGCGGTCATCGCCGCCATGGAAAAGCCCATCGGCAGCATCAGCTCCAAGCTGTGGCAGTGCGTGCTGCTGCTGGTGATGCTGGGCAGCGCCATCTACATATGCACCACCTCGCCGGAGGGGATCAATTACTTCAAGGCCATCGGCCAGGGCTATATGGACGGCATCGCCCTGCACAGCGGCGGGGTGCTCGGGGTGCTGCTGGGCTACCCGCTGGAATACGCCTTCACCGACCTGGGGGCGAAAATCATCATTTTTCTGCTCATCGGCATGTTCCTGATGCTGGTGACCGGCACCACCATCCTGTCCCTGTTCCGCACCGCCTATAAGCCGGTGAAAAAGACCAGGGAATCCATCGAGACGGCCATGTCCGTGTCCGCCGAGCGGCGGCAGCGCAGGGCCGCGCCCATCGACATCGACCTGGGCGACGGGTATGAGGAGGAGCCGGCGAAGCCCGGCCGCCGCAAGGCCGCGCCCCCCGCCCCCCTGCCCGAGACGGCACAGGAGCTTTCGCCCGAACAGCCGCCTGTCAAGTCGGACAAGCTGGCGGCGCTGGAAAAGGCGGCCCGGGACATTCAGGCGCAGGAAGAAGCCCCGCCCCCCAAGCTGGACGACATCCTGAAGGCCAAGGAGAAGCCGGGGGAGGACAAGCCGGATAAGGCGGCCAAGACCGGGTTCGCCCCGCCCACCCAGACCTCCCTGTTTCCCGAGGAGGAGGACGGCTACCGCTATCCGCCCATGTCCCTGCTGGACGAGCCCAAGGCGGCCAACGACGCGGCCGGCGAGCTGGATGTGCAGGGGCTGTCCAAGCTGCTGGTGGGCACCCTCAAGGACTTCGGCGTGAGCACCAGGGTCATTGACGTCACCCGCGGCCCCTCGGTCACCCGGTTCGAGCTGGAGCCCAGCGCCGGGGTGAAGATCAGCCGGATCACCGGCCTGGCGGACGACATCGCCCTCAGGCTCGCCACCACCGGGGTGCGCATCGAGGCCCCCATTCCCAACAAGGCGGCCGTGGGCATCGAGGTGCCCAACAAGAGCCGCAAGGTGGTCTGCCTCAGGGAACTGCTGGATACCACCGAGTTTTCCTGCGCCAAGGGCAAGCTGACGGTGGCCCTGGGCAAGGATATCGAAGGCAAAATCATCCTGGCGGACCTCGCCAAAATGCCCCATCTGCTCATCGCCGGCACCACCGGATCGGGCAAATCGGTGTGCACCAACTCGATGATCCAGTCGGTGCTCTACCGGGCGTCGCCCAAGGAAGTCAAGATCATGCTCATCGACCCCAAGCAGGTGGAATTTGGGATTTACAACGGCATCCCCCACCTGCTGGTGCCGGTGGTCACCGACCCGCGCAAGGCGGCGGGGGCCCTGGGCTGGGCCGTCAACGAGATGCTGGGCCGGTACAAGACCTTTGCCGAGAACAACGTGCGGGATCTCCAGTCCTACAACGCCCTGGCCCGCAAGAGCGACACCCTCAAAGAGCTGCCGCTTATTCTCATCGTCATTGACGAGCTGGCCGACCTGATGATGGCCGCGGCCAGCGAGGTGGAGGATTCCATCATACGCCTGGCTCAGATGGCCCGGGCGGCGGGGATGCATATGGTCATCGCCACCCAGCGCCCCTCAGTGGATGTCATCACCGGCCTCATCAAGGCCAACATTCCCTCCCGCCTGGCGCTGACCGTGGCGTCGGCGGTGGACTCCCGCACCATCCTGGACGCCGGCGGGGCGGAGAAGCTGCTGGGCTACGGCGATATGCTGTTCATGCCGGTGGGCCAGCCCAAGCCTCTGCGGGTGCAGGGCTGCTTCGTGACCAACCGGGAAGTGGAATCGGTGGTGGATTTCCTCAAGAACACCGAAAAGCAGGAATACGACCAGCAGATCATCGACGAAATCGAGCGCCAGGCCGCGGCCAGCGGCAAAACCTCCGGCAAGGGCGGCGGGGACGACCTGGGCGACGGGGACGAGGACGACATGCTGCCCCAGGCCATCGAGGCGGTGGTGGAGGCGGGCATGGCCTCCACCTCCATGCTCCAGCGGCGGCTGCGCCTGGGCTATGCCCGGGCTGGCCGGATTATGGACCAGCTCGAGGAGCGGCACATCATCGGGCCGCATGAGGGCAGCAAGCCCCGCCAGGTGCTGATCACCCGTCAGCAATGGCAGGAAATGAGCCTCAGCCGCGAGGACGGCGACGAGGAATCCTAGAATAACGAAAGAGGGAACGGCGCGAAGATAAGCTGTCGCGCCGTTCCCTCTTCATATGTTTGTAAAAAGCATCTTGTTATGACCAAGAACCGTAGTTCGTTACCGTCCGATTCCCTCCATAGACGACAGACACATTAAGGGCATTCAAAACTCCATCGATTTTTAGGCAAAGACCGTGGCTGTTGCTGTTTATTTTGGCAAATGTAATTCCCATCAGGCGCACTTTTTTATATCCAGGAACTCCAGAAGCGTCCGAATTGGCAAATCGGGTGCCGATAAAGGAACCGCTATCCCCGCCTTGTGTATTGTTGCTGATTTCAATCGCGGTGTAAGAATACCCATCCAAAGAAAAATTAAAATTCGCGTTCAAAACAGTCCCTGTTGTAACCTGAGTTGTACGTGCCTGTCGAAATACGGATAATCCGGCAGTTATTTCTGCATTGCTATACTTAGAATCCAAGCAAGAGGGGGTGGACATACAGCATATACCGGTGATTTGTGTAGGGACGGCATAACCGAATTGTACAAACGCTTCGTCGTGATTATTCCCTCGACTCCCTTTTTGATACTTACCTATTTCCTGATCGCCGCCGTTATACATCACTCTGTCTGTTTGAATAACATGGTAATTGGTTACAAATCCATATTGACCATTATCGTTTCGAACCGCATTGAAACCAATGCTGCCGTAAGATTTATTCAAATAAAACAATCCGAATTTATAGTAAACCTCTCCGCCAGGCAAAGAAATGACTGGTGAGGAGGCGCGTGGTGCAGGAACGGAGGTTGTCCCGTTGGGAGAATCCTTGCTTTGAGCCGATTCCAGAAGTTCTGGCAGGTCGTCGGTGAGGGCAAAATCGACAGCTTTTAAATCGATATCCAAACGCTGCAGCAAAGCGATAATAGAATCCTGATAATCGGCGCATTCTGATTTAATATTTATAATGATTTTGTTTTTAACAACATCGATAACAAAACTAGCGACACCGAGATTCCAAATCGAGTTGTCCGCGTTGATCGTATCCTGCATCTCCAAAAGATCGCTGTAGGCGTATTTGACAAGGTTTGTATCGATATCGTTTTTGCGAATGATTTCCGCCATGGCGGTTGCGGCCGAGTCCTTTGAGGCCAGCATATTTTTGGACGATACGGTCACATTGACATGCAGTTTTCCTTGTTCATCGTAATAATGGCCTCCGAACTCCTTGGGATACAAAACTTCAGGAACGGCTTGTCCTTCTTTGTAAGAGACATCTTGCAGTTTCATGTTGGCGCCTTTGACTTGAAAATTATCTAGAATATTGCGGAATATTTCCACCTGGCCATATTCATTAACGGAAACGGTACTATCAGCGCCCACTGAAAAAAGACAACAATTGATGATGAAAAGGATACAAGCAAGTATGGCGACTCTCTTTTTCATTTTGTCTCCCCTTTCTCATGTCTCACACAGAAGCTTTACCCAATTCGAATAGAATAATCTTTTTATAATCGCCCCCAAATATAATAAACGCGTTCGATTCTAACTCCTTCTCTTCTACATCAGCAGACGGATCATCGAACGCGTTTTGTTGGCAGTATCCTTATTTCATTTTTTTAGTCCGGAAATATTTCCTGAAACAAAAAATGGCGATACACATCAAACCGATGGAAAGCAAGCCGCATAGAACGATAATAAAGGGGGAAAAAGAACTTTGACTGCACAGTTCCACGTCTTTTCTCATATGATCGCATACGAGACATATCGTAATCAGACTTGTGGCGCAGAAGGCCGTCAGTACGCCTATTATACAGACGAGTCTTTTAACAAGCGTTTTTTTCCGGCTTTGAAGCAAAGGGAGCCCCAGTTTGCGTTCCATTTCCAATAGGTTTCTTTCTGGCAGCTTAATAGAACCGCGTATCACTCTTTTGACATGTTTCATCTGTTTGCTATCCCTCATTTGGCATGGATTTTTTTATTTTATTTAAAGCAGTTTTATATTTCCATTGAACAGTACCCTGCGGTAAATGGAGCAACTGGGATATTTCTTTATGGGTAAATCTGTATACCACCTTTAAAATAACGATTTGGGCCTCTTCTGGAGATAGACATGATAAAATAGATATTATGTCGGCTGGTTCCTCTATAGCCTGATTATAAGAAATGAAATCTATATCGTCAATATTCGTATGATATTCTCTCTTTATTTTTTTATAATTCTCCAACGCCTTGTTTTTGGCGATCGAGTATATCCATCCAATAGGATTCGATGTAGGAATATTTTCCGCCGACACTCCGAAAATTTTAATAAACACGTCCTGCACAGTATCGTTCGCATCGTGCGTATTTTTCAAAATTGATAGGGCGATGCTGAAAACGAGAGGGGAGAACTCCGTATACAATTCAAGAAAAGCATCTGTGTCGTGTTTCGCAACGTGATGCAATAAACGTAGGATATGTTCTTGGCGCATGGCGGCCCCTCCAAACGGATTACAACTCTTCAGATTATATATAACATAAAATGGCATAGATGTAAATATGGGCCGCTAGGTTGACAAATTATCAAAAACTTACTATGATGATACAGCGGGACCCGTCCGGGTTCCGCTTTTTGTGGGTAGCTTGCAAATAGTCACTGACAAAATATAGGAGATATACGGCCGCTAACTTGTGCGGATTCACGAAAGAAGTGTAACCGGCTGCCATCCGGTAACAATCGAGTAACACCCCGGTAACCCGCATGAATGCTGGGGTTTTTCCGCTTTGTTACTGGTGTAACCGAGTTTATATAAAGATAGTATAGGTATCGTACAGTACAGGGGAAGTAGCCAGATAAATATTGTTGGGAACATCCGGTTACACGGTAACAGAAAGGACGGACGCTATGCCGTTTTTGCCTATCACCAAAGAGGAGATGCTGGACAGGGGCTGGGACTGCGCGGACGTGGTGCTGGTCACGGGGGACGCTTATGTCGACCACCCCTCCTTCGGCATCGCCATCCTGTCCCGGGTGCTGGAGGCCTGCGGCTGGCGGGTGTGCATCCTGCCGCAGCCGCGAAGCGCGGCGGATTTCACCCGCTTCGGGCGGCCCACCCTGGGCTTCTTCATCAGCGGGGGCAACATCGACTCCATGGTGGCCCACTACACCGCCGCCCGGAAGCGCCGCCATGACGACGCCTACTCCCCCGGCCGCAAGGCCGGCCTGCGCCCCGACCGCGCCACCATCGTCTACGGCAACAAAATTCGGGAGGTCTGGGGGGACATCCCCCTCATCATCGGCGGCTTAGAGGCCTCCCTCCGCCGCTTCGCCCATTATGATTATTGGGAGGATAAGGTCCGCCGCTCGATCCTGCTGGACGCCCAGGCCGACCTGCTCATCTACGGCATGGGCGAGCGGGCCGTGGCCGACATCGCCAAGGCCCTGGCCGCCGGAACGCCGGTGCGCGAGATCACCGACGTGAAAGGCACCTGCTTCCTGGCCAAGGACCCCGCAGCCTGCCACTACCCCTCTCTCACCGTCGCCTCCTATGAGGCCGTCTGCCAAAGCAAAAAAGCCTACGCCGAGGCCAATCTGGTGGAGTACGACGAGCACGACCCCATCCGGGGCAGGGCCGTCATCCAGCCCCACGGGGACCGCTATCTCATCGCCAATCCCCCCGCCATGCCCCTGACCACGGCGGAGCTGGACCACGTGGCCGAGCTGCCCTACATGCGGGAGCCGCACCCGGTCTACGACAGCATGGGCGGCGTGCCCGCCATCGAAGAGGTGCGCTTCTCCGTCACCCACAACCGGGGCTGCTTCGGGGCCTGTAAATTCTGCTCCCTGGCCTTTCACCAGGGCCGGATGATCACCTCCCGCAGCCACGAGAGCGTCATCCGTGAAGTCACCGCCCTGACGAAACACCCCGGCTTCAAGGGCTACATCCACGACGTGGGCGGCCCCACGGCCAATTTCCGCCGCCCTTCCTGCCAAAAGCAGCTCAAGCACGGGCTGTGCAAACACCGGGACTGCCTGGCCCCCACGCCCTGTCCCAACCTGGACGCCGACCACGCGGATTATTTACAGCTGCTCCGCAAGCTCCGGGCCATCCCCGGCATCAAGAAGATCTTCATCCGTTCGGGCATCCGCTTCGACTATCTGCTGGCGGACAAAAAGGACACCTTTTTCCGGGAGCTGGTACAGTATCACATTTCCGGCCAGCTGAAGGTCGCCCCGGAGCACGTATCCGACGCCGTTCTCGCCCGGATGGGCAAGCCCCGGAACGCGGTATATAACCGGTTTGTGGAAAAATATTTTGCCCTGAACCGGCAGTACGGCATGAATCAGTACCTTGTCCCCTACCTCATGTCCAGTCACCCCGGCTCGACACTCAAGGAGGCCGTGGAGCTGGCCGAGTACATCCGGGACATGGGCTACAACCCGGAGCAGGTGCAGGACTTTTACCCCAAGATCGGAAGAGCGTCGTGTAGGG
>URCA01000037.1 GCA_900546265.1 uncultured Oscillospiraceae bacterium
GAGGCACATGTCCTCGCAAACACCGATCGGTAACCCGCCTCCGCTTTTTTCGTTTTCCGAATGGCAGATTCCCTTTTTCGACAAGCTGAGAGCGCCGTCCATCATCGGACGGCGCTCTTTTAGAGGATCCGGCTATCAGGATTTTCTTTTGCGCAGCGCCAGCACGGCTCCGGCCGCTCCGGCCAGCACCAGCAGCGCCGCCGCGGGGAACGCACGGCCCGTATCGGGCGCGCCGCCATTGTCGGAGGATTCCTCTTTGCTGCCGGGATCCACGGGACCGAAGCCTTCGGCCGCCTTGTCGTTGCCCAGCAGGACGAAATCGCCCGTCCAGGTGGTTTCCATCTGATAGTAACCGTCGACAGCCTCGCCGGCAATCGGCGTGAACTTGTCGATGTCCATATCGTACGTCATGGCGTAATACGCCGCGCCGGCCACCTGTTCTTTGACCGGGAAGGCCACGGTCAGCGGTTTCTCGAAATCGGTGTAGACCTCGCCGCCCACCATGATGCGGATTTCCACCATGCTCAGCGCATTCTGATAATCCTTAACGGCGGGGTTCTGCAGATACGCGGCCAGCGCGTTCTTGACGCCGCTCTCCGACTTATCGATGACGACCAGCTCCGCGCCCTTGGGCAGATCGCCGGTCACCCGGATGCCGGTGGCGGCGTCGGTCAGGGTCTTGTTCTCTTCGATATCCACGGTTTTCTTGTAGGCCTCCACCTTCAAATAGCCCAGCGGCGCCTGCCAGTTGGCGTAATTAAAGGGGTACTCGGCCTCCGGATCGCTTCCCTTGAAGAACAGCTTGATATACCGGGCCTGGGCCGGAATGTTCTCAATGTTGTAGTAAGCGAGATACTGGTTGCCGATGGCTTCGTTTTCCGGATCGCCGGGCACATAATCGTCGCCGATTTTCTCCCGGGTATACTTGATGTCGCTGGCGGTGAAGGGCGTGTATTCGCCGTCCAGGGTCTCCGACCAGGAAATCTCGAACACGCCGGGAACTGCCGATTTGAAAATGCTGGCGTGGATATAGGAGGCCACGAACTCCAGAGACTTGAGGCCGTTTTCGAACTCGTAGACCACCGCGGCGTCCACCTCGGTCATCTGCTTGAAGAGAATGCCGCTGGATTTGTCAAATTCCGCGCCGAACTTGTACTTATAGATATTGGCGTTGACCTCCCGCTGCAGGCTGAACACCTGGTTGATATCGATGTCCTCGCGGGGGGTGATGGTTTTGACCGCCTTGGGGAAGGAGCCGTCGTCGAACTTGTCGAGGAAGGTTTCGGTCTTGGCGGTGTTTTCCGCGGGCGGATTGGCCTTCAGCTCGGCCAGCTTCTCCTCCGCCGCTTTCAGCACGTCCAGCTTGGTCACCAGCGCCTTCTGCGTCTCGGTCAGGGCATTATAAGCGTCGCGGCACTCGGTGATGAGGGCTTCCTTATGCAGCATGACATAGCCGATGGAGGCGATCTTGTCGTCCACCGCCTTGGCCGCCCGTTTGTCAACCTCGGTCTGGCTGTTGTAGATCAAATCCTCGATCCGTTTTTCCGCCGCTTCCAGCTCGGCCAGCTTGGTCACCAGCAGCTTCTGCGCGCCAGTCAGCTCCTCATAGGCCGCCCGCACCGCCGCCACAGCCTCTTTGTCGGTCAGCTGGAGTTCATCCACAGCAGGAAGAGACGCGACCAGCGCATCGAACGCCTGGGCCGCCTCCTTGTCCAGCTCTGACTGGGGAGCGGGGGCATAGCCGAGGGAATTGACCTGGATGTACTGATCCTTCTGCGCAAATTCCAGATAAAGGGTCTTGATGGTCACCTTGCCGTCCTGGCCGGCGTGGCTCATCACTTCGCTTACTTCACGCAAATCGATAAGCCCGCTGCCTTTGTTGCCAGTCAGATCCTTGCTGTCCAAAATAACTACCGCGTCCTTGCCGCCACACCACAGTTTAAGCTGGAAGCCGGCGTTGGATTCCATATCATAGGCCAAATAGGGGGTTTCGTTCAGATTGATTTCCTTGGGATCGTCGTACCGCAGCTCCGGATATGTGTAATCAAAACAGACCATTTTCCAGGGATCCTGCGTGATGGTGTAGCCCCACGCCGCTGGATTACCCCACACGTTGAATTTGTCCGCATTGGTAAACGCAGGGGTTTTGATTTCCGATTTGGGGGCGGGAACAAATTCATACGTATTGAACTGAACGAACTGATCCTTCTGGGCAAATTCCACATAGAAGGTGTTGATCGTGACATTGCCGTCCTCATCCGCCGCCTGTATGACCTCGGGAACCGTCCGCAGATCCACCAGGCCGGTTCCTTTGTTGCCGGTCATGTCCTGGCTGTCTACAATCACGTTGACAACCTCTTGGGGGTTGTTGGCCGAGCAAAAAAGCTCCAGCCTGAAGGCCGCGTTGGATTCCACATTATAGGAAATACAGGGGGTCTCATTGAGATTGATAGTTTTGGGATCGTCGTACCGCAGCTGCGGATAACCGTAATCAAAGCAGGTCAGCTTCCAGGGATCCTGCTCGATGGTATAGCCCCAATTTGCCGGATTCCCCCAAACGGTAAACTTACTGTCATCGGTGTAGATAGGGGTGTCGCTGCCTTCCCCCGTCGCCCCGGCCGACAGGGGGGCCGCAATCATGCCGCTGGACAGCAGCAGCGACGCCGCCAGAGCGATGGATAGGATTCTGCTGCGCAATGCTTTCATTCTGTTTCCTCCACTCCATATTTCATACGCATGGGCAATAGCGTTCCTTCGGTTCTGTCTCCATCGTACCCATTTCCCATAAAAAAGTAAATCGTTAATTTTCCTTTGTGTATATCGACCGTTTTCCTGGATCGACAAATCCGGCGACCCGCCTGAAATCAGGCTTTTTCCGGTTCGTGCGCCCCCATGGACGGGGGAGCGTCCATCGCCCGTTTTCCGAAGAAATCCCGCTCGCCCCGGTCCATCAACCGTTTTCCGGCATACGCGCAGGGCGCGTCCGGCCTCAGCCGGCACCCCTGCGGCCCCGGGTCTTCCGGCGCGGCCAGCCCCGGATCCTCACCCGTCCGGTTGGAGGGGAGCACCCGGATGGTTTCCTCCTCCTCCGGCGCCTGGCCGGCGAAAAAGTTGCTCTCGAAAGTCATGACCAGCCCCCGGTTATCCCGAGGGTTCCCCTCCCCGTCCTTGGCGTCCACGAACCGGGAGGCCGCCGGCGCCCTGTCCACGAACAGGTTGTTGGCAAACACCGCGTCGTTGCGGCTCCACAGCAGGGTGGAAATCGTCCCCGCCGGGTAGCCGAAATCGGTGATAAAGGTGTTGTTGTACACCTGCAGCCCCGTCACCTCGATGCCCTTGATGGTCAGCAGGCTGTTCCGGTCGTTGCGGCTGATGTTATAGCGCACCACCGTCCCCCGGTTGTAGTGCCCCGTCTCGCCGTCGGTGCAGACCAGCAGGAAGCCCCCCTCGTTATCGTGGCTGTAGTTGTACTGGATCAGCGTGTCGTTGCAGTTGATGTCCACGTCCAGCCCCTGGCCGTCCCCGGCCCCCAGCCGGTTCTCATACAGCTCGTTGAACTGCATGACGCAGCCGTCCGAGTTGTGGGGCCACATGCCCGCGTATTGGGTTAGTTCCCCGTAGGAGGTGTTGTAGACGGTGTTGTATTCCAGCACCGCCCCCTTGGTGGTGCTGATCCACATCCCATCCCCCGGCAGATCGTGGACGCGGCAGCGGCGAATAACCACCCCGGTGCAGGGGGTGAAGGGCAGCGGCTGGATGTCCCAGGAGGCTATCTCCGGCCGTTTGCCGTAGACGGAGTTAAGGATAATCCCGCAGGAGCCGGTGTCGGAAATGTCACAGTCCTCCACCGTCAGCCCGTCGAACCGGCAAGGCGCGGCGGCCGGCTCCACCGTGATAATCAGCCCCGCCGTTCCCCTGCTCAGCCGGCCGTTCACCTGCCGCACCGTCAGCCGCCGCAGCACCGTGTGCCGGAGAACCTCCGTGCGGCACCCTTCGCCCCCGGCGGTCACCGCCAGCCCGGAACAATCGCCGGGCGCGTGGGCCGTGTTGCGCAGCTCCAAATCCGCCAGCTCGATATACGCGCAGTTGCGCAGCCGAAGCGCGGCGGGCGCGCCCCGGCCGTCGATTACCGGCTTCTCCCCCTCGCCATAGGCGCCGATTTGCACCGGCCTGACCGCCTCTCCGGCGGCGGTCAGGGTAAACCCGCCCTGGTGGCAGGCTCCCGCCCGCAGCCGGACGACGGTGCCCGGCGGCAGAATCCCCCGCGTCAGCGGCTCCAGATCCCGCAGCGCTGTCTCGGGAGACTCCCCCCGGCGGCTGTTGTCTCCGGTCAGGGGATCGATATACACGGTCATAAAAATCGCCACCCTTTCACAGATTTCCTCGTGAAGCAGGGGGCCGCCAAGCCAATGGCGGCCCCCCTCTCTATGGTTCGTGTTATCCCTGGTGCGCGCCGATGGACGGCGTGCCCGCGACCTTGCCGCCGAAGAAATCCTTGCCGCCGTTGTTCGCGATCGCCTTGCCCGCGCCCAGGCAGGCCGAGCCGCTCTTCAGCTTATAGCCGCCCGCCGTGCTCCGGCCAATCTTCCCGCTGCCGGGATTGGTCAGGCCGGGATCCACGCCGATCTTGTTGCTGGCGGCCACACGGATGTTCCCCTCCGCCGTGGGCGCCTTGGCGGGGGAACGGCCAAAGAATACGTTGTTCTCGAACGTCATGGTCAGCTTGGCGTTGGACGTGCTGGCCCCGTTGCCGTCCTTGTTGTCCACAAACCGGCCGTAGGAGCCGCTGCCGCCCGCGAAGTTGTTGACAAAGATGTTGTTGGTGAACACCGCGTCGTTTTTCCCCCACAGCAGCGTGTCGATGGTGCCGTTGGAGTATCCCTTGTCGGTGTAAAAGGTGTTGTTGTACACCTTCAGACCGGTCACCTCCCGGCCCTTGATGGTCACCAGGCCGTGAAGATCGTTCTGACTGATGTTGTACCGTACCACCGTGTTCCGGTTGTAGTCGTTGTTGTCGCCGTCGGTGCAGACGAGAACGAACCCGCCCTCGTTGTCGTGGCTGTAGTTGTACTGCACCACCGTGTCGTTGCAGTTGATGTCCACGTCCAGTCCCTGGCCGTCACCGCCGCCCAGCCGGTTGCCGTACACCTCGTTATACTGCATCACGCAGCCGTCCGAGTTGTGGGGCCACATGCCCGCGTATTGGGTTAGTTCCCCGTAGGAGGTGTTGTAGACGGTGTTGTATTCCAGCACCGCCCCCTTGGTGGTGCTGATCCACATCCCGTCTCCCGGCAGATCCCGGATGATGTTGTTCTTGATGACCACATTGGTGGCAGGGGTAAAGGGCAGCTTCTGCAAATCCCATTTGGTGATTTCCGCCCGTTTGCCGTAGTTGGAATTGATGATGATTCCACAGGCGCCGGTGTCGTAAATCTCGCACCCTTCGATGCGGAAATCGTTGTACCAGCAGGGGTTAAGCGATTCCCCGTTTTCGATATAGATGCCCGCCGAGCCCCGGCCCACCACGGCTTTCATCCCGTGGATGGTCAGGTTGGTCAGGTAAATGTGATTGAGCGCGCCGCCCGCGTGCTTCTTGCCGCCGCTGGTGAACGTAATGCCGCGGACTATATTGCCGCTCGCGCCCTTGCTGGTGATTTCCAGGTTGCGCATCTCCAAATACTGGACGTTGCGCACGTTGATGACCTCGAATTTTCCGCCGCCGTCGATGATCGGCTTGGCGCCCGTGCCGTACATGTCGTACACGATGGGCGCGCCTTCCTTGCCCGAGGCCGTCAGTCCCAACTGCTCTTTAAAATAGCTGCCCGCCTTGAGCAGCACCTTGGAGCCCGGCGTCAAATCGCCGTGCGGCACCCGGCCCAAGCTCTTGAAGGGGGCGTTGGCGGACAGGCCGTTGTTGGTGTCCTTGCCCGCCACCGAATCCACATAATAGGTCACAGGCTTGCCCGCCGGCTCAGTTTTGTCCCCGCCGGGCGTCGGCGTTTTGCTCGAATCCCCGTTCGGCGTCTGTCCGTTGGTGGTTCCGCCGCCAGAACCGCTGGAATTCACCGGCCGCCCGCCGTTCTGGGTGGCATCGCCGGAGGTCGTGTCTCCCGAGGCGTCGCCGGAGGGCTCTCCACCGGAAGCCGTGTCACCGGAGACGTCGCCGGGTACGGAGGCGCTGCTTCCCACATTCCAGTTGATATCGTCCCCGGAGGCATCCGGATCCTTGCGCTGACAGCCCGCCAGGGCCAGGGTCATGAGTAAGGCGCCAGCCGTCAACAGGCTTATCCAGTACCGGCCCCGCGTCGTGTACATATGCGTTCATCCTTTCCTGCTCAGGCATTCCATCCGGCCGCCGTCAGTTGTATCGCACCTTATCCAGCGTGTCCCGGTGGACGGTCACCGCGGCCTTCGCCGCCAGCGCCGCTGTCTTTTTCTCGAACTTCTCTTCCACAAGCCGCTTATCGAGGACGGCCCGCACCTCTTCCAGGGGCTTGCGCGTCCCGTCTTCCTCGAACAAAAAGGCATCCGTCCCCTGGTACGCGGCCTGCCGTTCCTCGTCGGTCACCTTCAGCTCGCCCGCGGCCAGTTTGTCCGCCAGGGCCAGCAGCCCCTTGTCCAGGCGGAGGGTGTAATACTGCTCCTCCGTGTAGCTTTCGGGCCCATAAAGCGCTTCTCCCCGCTCCAGGGCCTGCCGCCGCCTCTGGTTCTCCCGCCGCCAGTCCTCGAGGAACGCCTCATACCCTGCGTCCTCCAGCACCCCGGCCTCCAGCATCATCTGCTGCTGCACCTTGACGACGGTCAAGCGATCGAGGGTGCGCTTCTCCAGCGCTTGGGCCGGGGTTTCACCGTCCCATTCGCGCTGCCAGAAGCCCTCGTCCGCCTGCGCGCCGTACCGGGCGGTAAAATCGGCCAGCACGCCGCCCCGTTCCTGGCCGGCCACCAGCAGGTATTCCCGCACATCCACGTCCAGGCCGTTTATCCGCGCCGCCGTCTGAACACCGGGGCGGGCGGCGAGGAACAGCCCCGCCCCCACCGCCGCGAGACACACGGCAAGCGCCCCCAGGCCGCCCCACACGCGGGCCTTGTTACTTAAGCGCTTTCGCATAGTCGTCCAGCTTGGCCTGCCAGACCGGCTTATATTCCTGTACCTTGGCCGCCACGTCGGCGCCGCCCATGATGTCGTACATCAGATTGTCCGGGTCGGTGATGCCGTCCAAATCCGGGACGGCCTCCACCTTACCCTGCAGCTCTTCATACAGCTTCGCCTGCTCCTCGGTGAAATAGCTGCGCAGGTATTCGCCCCGCTTGAGGTAGTCCTGCCGGCAGAACAGGTAGATGTAGGCCGCGCCGCCGGTGGGGTTCTTGGCCCCCTCCCCGATGCCGTAGAAGCCCACGGTGCCGGGGGTGGAATCCTTGTCGCCCGAGGGGCCCACCGGAAAGGGCACGATATCCCAGTCAAAGTTGAATTCCGCGTTGGCGGTCTTGTTGCCGAAGCGCTCCATCATCATGGGCAGATTGCCCGCCTGGAAATCGCTGAAGGACCAGCCCTGCCAGGAGGTGAAGGCCTTGGCCGTATAGGACAGATCCCGGAAATAGGTCAGCGCCTCGGACATTTTCGGGTCGTCCAGGTTGAGCACGGTCTTGCCGTCCTCGCCCGTCTTGACGTAATAGGTGCCGTTGGCCGTCAGGAAATTGGCCGGATCCCAGGAGGAGAAGGCGTAGTTCCGCTTGCCGTTGTCCCCGTCGGAGGACATGGCCTTGCACAGGGTCATGAAGGTGTCGAAGTTCCAATTGCCCTTTTTATAGGTCTCCAGCGGATCCTCCAGCCCGTTGTTCTCGATGGCCGTCTTGTTATACAGGATGACCTGGGGATAGGTGGTGGAGGTGATGCCGTACAGCTTGCCGCCGAACCGGCGGGTCTCGATTTGCTTCTTCGTGTTCTGGAAAATCGGATCCTCCAGGTCGAAATACTGGTCGATCGGCTGCACTAGCTTCTTGTCCACCAAGCTCTTGCCGGAGATCACCAGATCGTAGGAGTTGCCGCTGGCCAGCTCGGTGGCAATTTTGTTATCGTTGTCCTTCCAGTTGGAGAGCACCGTGTATTCCACCGTCACGCCGTACGCGTCCTTGAGGATTTTCCGGATTTCCTCATGCTCCGCTTCCCAGCCGGCGTAGCCCAGAATCTTGATGACGTCCCCATCCAGCTTTTCCGGCAAGCTGACGCTGTTGATGGGAAGCTTGCCGCTGCCGCCGCCCGACTGGCCGCCCTTGTCCCCGCAGCCCGCCGTCATCGTCAGCAGCAGCGCCGCCGCCGCGGCGCCCATGAGCCATCTTTTTCCCTGCATAGTCGATTCCTCCTGTATCTTAATAGGTTTGCCCCTTGTCAGTTCCCCCGGAACCGCCCAGGCGTCTTGCCCGTGTATTTCCGGAAGACGCGGATGAAGGTGTTGACATTTTCATAGCCGCACCGTTCCGCGATTTCATAAACGCTGTCCTGGGTGTCCAGCAGCATGGCCTTGGCCTTTTCCACCCGGAAGCTGTGGATTCGATCCAGCAGGCCGTAGCCGGTTTTCTGCTTATACTGGCTGGAAACCAGCCGCATGGGCATGTTCAGTTCCTCCGCGATCATCCCCACGCTCAAGGACATGTCGGCATAGTTCTTTTCTAAGATGCTTTCCACCTTGGCGATGAAATAGTCCTGCTCCTCCACCCGGCTGCTGGTCACGCAGTCGTCCAGCTTTTTGAGGAACAGGGTGAAAAACACGTGGAGCTGTTCGCTGGTGTTGCACAGGCGCAGCTCCTCCATGTCCCGCCGCTCGCTCTGCGCGTCGTACACCTCGGCCTGGCGGTTCTGCCGCAGCGTGTTCACCATGGCCAGGAACGCCTCTTTGCACTTGTCCTGCACCTCGTCGAAGGTGTTGACCGGATTGCTCAGCAGCAGCTTCTCGAAATCGGCCACCGCCGCCGCCACGTTGCGGTAGTTCCAAGGCTGGCAGTTCTCAATGATCAGCTGCTCCTTCTCAATGAGCCGCTTGTAATAGTTGCCCGCCGCCTCCGGATTGCGGATCTTCTTCTCCACCTCGTCGTAGGCCACCAGCGGCAGGGAGCGCACCCGGGCGTATTCCTGGGCCCGGATGGCCTCCTCGTACAGGGCGCCGATGTCTCCCCGGTTTTCCGACACGCCGGAAACGCCGGCCACGAAGATGAGCTCCAGCTCCTCCTCACATACCCCGCGCAGCACCTCCAGCTCCTCGAGGATGGTCTGCAGCCCCGTCTTGTCTCCCCGTTCCCGGAAATTGATGAGGCAGGCGATTTTCTTGCCGGCGAACCGGGAATAGCAGACGTAGTGCTCGCTGAGCACATTGTCCACCACCAGCTTGATGAGTGCCTTTTCCTCCGAGGCGTTGATGGATTTATCCTTGCGGAACACGCTCTGGTTGTCGATGCTGATGACGCAGACCGCGAACAGCCCGTGGAGGAAGCGGAAGCTCTCGTCCGGCTCCTCCCCGCCCGCCAGCACCAGCGCCAGCTTGTTGTCAAAATCTATGGATCGAAAATGGTCCAGCCGGTCAGATAGAATTTCTCTCTCCGCCACCAGCTTGACGACCAGTTTATCCAGCCCTTCCGTTTCGGCGTCGTCCATATTGACGATCCCCTTTTCGGAAAGCACCTGGAAAGCGTTGCTGATGGTGCGGGACTGCCCGCGGACATACCGGAAGAAGAACCAGCCCCCCGCCGCCAGAATCAGCAGCGCCCCTACCGTCACCGGCAGCCAGACGCGCGCCGCCATCCCCACATAGGATTCGTCCGGCGTCAGAATGGCGTAGGCCAACTCCGTGCGGGGGCTTTTCATGGAATAGCACCGCAGTTTCCCGCGTCCAGCTTCCCCCTCCACCAGCTGGGCCGTGCTTTCCCTTAAGCCGCTGAACCGCAGAGCGCCGGCCGCCGCCACCTCGTTGGTGTTGTACAGCACCCCGGTGCCGTCCAGCCAGTACAGATCGTACCGGGACGGCAGCATGAAAGCGCCGTTGCGGATATTCACCGTGTTCCTGTCCAGCAGGAACAGCACCATCCCCACCCGTGTCGCGCTCTCATCCATCACCGGCCGCACAAAGGTCAGGGTGGAATTGTCCGGATTCTTCCCCGGCGCCAGGCTGAGGAACCGGAACCGCCCGGTGAAATCCGCCGGGTTGAGCAGCACCGTCTGCCCCTCCTCCGTCAGCATGGAGGTGATGCCCGCCAGGTTTTCCCGTCCATTCGCCGTCACACAGATGTTCTGGTCGGGGGACAGGAGATACACGTTGTTGATAAGCGTGCTGGATTCCATCTTCTCCCGGAGGAGTTCGACGACCAGGCTCTCCTTGCCCTTTTCGCCGGTACTGAAAGCCACCAGGTTTTTCTGGCTGACAATGTCCTCCGACAGCCCGAGCAGCTCGTCGATAAGCATCTCGCCCGCGTGCTCCACCTGCTGGAGGGCGTCCCAAGCCTGCCTGTCGTCCCGCTGCCGGATTTCCGCCTCCATCCGCCTGGTGCCCAGGCGCACGCACAGCAGGAACACCAGCAGGCAGCCCGCCAGCAGGAGCAGCAGCTTCCGGAATACACGGACATTCCGGCGTATTTTCACGCGCCGCTTTCTCATAGTCCTCCGCACACCGCCCCTCGTCGTTTTCGCCCCGGCGCCTGTGGCCGCCGGCTGCCGCTTTCGACCAAATCCGAGAGGATTCCGCTACGCTCCCGGATTTTCGCCGCGATTTCCACCATTATAGCATAAAGCGCCGGGTTTGACAGCCGCGGTGGTGCTGGAAGATTTTCCAATCACCCCACGATGCCGCTGCGCTCCACGCTTTCCGTGAACTTCTTCTGGGCGAAAAAGTACACCACCATGGGCGGCAGGATAGCCAGCAGGCACCCGGCCTGCATGCGCAGCATGGTCAGCTCCAGATCCTTGCCGGAAACGAACTTCCACATGCCCTCCCGCAGATGGGACAGGGCCACCGTGACCGTCTTGGTCTGATCCATCAGCATGGAGGAGATGTAATAGTCGTTCCAGTACCAGACCATGGACAGCAGGATGCCGGTCAGATAGATGGCGGCCGCGTTGGGTACCATGACCCGCAGGAAGGTTTTCAGCGGCCCGCAGCCGTCGATGAGCGCCGCTTCCTCCAGCTCCTTGGGCATGCCCCGGAAGGACTGGCGGAAGATGTAGATGAACAGCCCCGAGCGGATCCCCATGCCGAACAGGGCGGGCAGATACATGACGAAGGGGGTGTTGATAAGCTTTACCTGCCCCTCCATGCCGAAGATGGTACGCGTCAGTTCCGCGATGCCCAGCACGTCGAAGTTGGAGAACTTTAAGAACATGGGGATCATGGTGGTCTGGGGCGGCACGATGATGGTGAACAGCACCAGGCCGAACAGCAGGCTGCGCCCCCGGAATTTGTACCGGGCGAAGCCGTAGCCCACCACCGAGGTGACCGCCACCTGGAGCAGGGCCGCCACCATGTTGATCCCCGCCGTGTTGGCCAGCGCCTTGGGATACTCCATCACGTCGAAGGCCTGCTTGATGTTGTTCAGGGAGAAATGCTTGGGGATCCACACGATGGAGGGATCGAGGATGTCCGCGTCGCTGCGGAAGGTGGTGCTGAGCATATACAGGATGGGATAGAGGATGACATAGCCGATGCCGATGAACAAAAACAGCCGAAAAATCGCCCACAGCCATGTTTTTCCCTTGTTCAGCCGGGCCTTGGTCAGGATGTCGGAGGAAACCTTCGCGGTTAGCCGATCCGTCAGTTGCATGGGATTTCCTCCTTTACTCCACACTGTAGAAAATCTTCTTGGACACCAGCCCGAGGATGGCCCCCAGCACGGCCATAATGGCCGCGAAATAAATCCAGGTCATGGCCGCCGCGTAGGAATAGTGCAGCTGGCTGGTCTCGCTGAGAATATACTGCATCAGCCCGTTGGAATAGCTGGTGAAGCTGTCGATGATGGTGAAGATGACGTTGACCAGGATAATGGGGCTGATCATGGGCACCGTGATTTTCCAGAAGGATTCCCACGCCGTGGCCCCCTCCACGCTGGCCGCCTCATACAGGCTGCCCGGGATGGACTGAAGCCCCGACAGGAACAGGAGAATCTGGATGCCCGACATCCACGTCATGTCGAAAATCCGGTCGATGACCGAGGTCATGAAGGACAGCAGCTCCTCCGGCACCCCGATTTGAAACAGGACGCTGGATATGTCCACCGAGGACACCATGTATACCGAGGTGGTGTCCGATATGCTGTGCACCGCGCCGTCCCCCTTGATCACCGACAGCAGCACCGTGGAGGAGAGCATCAGCGGCAGGAAGAACAGGGTGCGGGCCGCCCCCCGCCCTTTGAACTTCTGGTTGAGAATCACGGCCACGAACAGGCTGAACACCAGAATGATGGGCACCTGATACACCAGATCGCCGAACGCGGCGGACAGCTTGGGCAGAAATGCGTCGTCCTCCAGCAGGGCCTGCTTGAAAAACTGCACGCCCACGAAGGGCCGATCCAAGCCGCCAGCCCGCACCGATACGTTCTGGAAGGCGTAGAGCAGGGAGTTGACGATGGGCGACAGGAAGAAGATCAGGAACCCGATGATCCACGGCAGAATGAACAGGTAGCCCGTGCGTTCGTTCCGCTTTTCCAGCGTGGACAGCTTTCTCATGCCGCTCCCTCCCCTCTCTGAAACACGGCGAAGTCCTCCGGCCCCACGGTGCCCAGCTCCCCGGCGTAGGCCTCCTTGCCGTAGTTGACCACCACCGTGACGCCGTCCGCGTAGTCCACCCGCGCCACGCCGTCGGCGGGCTGGGTGTGGTTGACGATGGCGCGGCCCTTTACCTGAGCGTACAGGCCGCTCAGCCGGGCGTAGTACCCGGCCGCCTCCTCCTGCCAGTCGCGGTAGTTGGAGTTGTAAATGCCCTGCAGGTAGGTGTCCTCCACCCGGTCGAAGTTCTGGCTGTTGAACACGTACTGCAGCGACGCCCCCGTCTCCGCCGCGTAGAGAAACTGGGTGTGCGCGTCGGCGCTCAGGTTGACCGCCGGCACCGAATAGCTCTTATACCCGTGCAGCACCAGCTGGTAGAAGGGCACCCGCCGGCTCTCGATGTCGAACCGGCTGTGCTCCGCCGGCGCCCCTGCCACGTAATCCACGTAAGGGAGCAGGAAGGCGTTGACGTCGTCAGCCATCACCGGCCCCGCCTGCGCGGCCTTCCGGAACGCCTCGACATACGAGGCCTGGATGCCCAGCCGGTCGTGCCCGCCCTTGCGGAAGTCGGAATACAGCTCGCTGCCCGCCGTGCCCAGCCCCAGCCCCGCGTAGGCATAGTCGGTCTTTTTCAGCACCTTGTCCAGCACCTCCCCGTATTTCAGGGGAGAGAGCAGGTACCAGGGGGCCAGCCGCTCGTTATAGAAGCCGCTGATAAAGCTGTAGGAATACTGCAGCGCTGGGGCCGCGGTGACGGTGCGGGCCACGCTCGAGGACTTGGAGAACCCGTTGCCGGTCTTGTAGAAATCCACCAGGTTCACCCCGGCGAACACCCGGTCCCCGTTAGCCTGCGCCGTGTCGAACAGGGCGGCGAACTCTTTCTTGGAACCCAGCTTGCTTTCCAGCCGGCCGCCCGTCGGCAGCTTGCCCATGTAGCCCCCGTCCTGCCAGCCGCGGTAATCCACCGTCAGCCCCTTCAGCCCCGCCTGCCGCAGCTCTCCGAGCATGGCGGTCATCTGGGAATAGGTGGTCAGCGGCACGACGATGTCGGCGGGGATCCAGAACACGCTCCCCCGTCTCTCCAGCGCGCCGTAGCTGGTGATGTAGAAGGGCAGGTCGTCCCCGAACTCGCTGCGGGTCATTCCCTGCTCCTCGGCAAGCAGCCGCTGGTAGCGGGAGGCCATGTCGAAATAGGTGCCCGCCCCCTCCAGCGGATAATACCGCAGGGACAGCGCGTCGGTCTCGGCTGGGCGGCTGGCGTAGGCCAGCACCTCCCGGGCGTTGCGGTCGCTGCTGTTCAGGGTCATCCGATCCGCCGGGCGGTACAGGAAGGAGAAATACCCCATGTTCCGCTTTTCCTTGAGATTGGACAGCTGGGCGTTGGCGGTGGCCAGCCCGGCCCCCTTGTCCGCCACCACCAGCAGGCCGCCCTCCTGCCGATGGATGCCGAGCACCGGCAGCCGCGCCGTCTCGGAGGCGTAGGTGTCCCGGATTTTGGTGGTCACCCGATCCCGGCCGTAAATCGGCTGGGCATAGGCGCTGGGCGCCCGGGCCGCGTCCGCGAAGTCGATGAGGGCGCCGGAGCCGTCCGGCACCAGGAGATAGCCCTCGTCCCCCGCCGCGCCGCTGCCGAAGAAGGGCAGCACCGCAATGGTCGAGAGGGTGTACTCCCCTTCCTCTTTCACCCCGTCCATCGGCACGGATACCTCCAGGTAATCCGCCCGCAGCGTGTACCGCAGAGGCACGGTGATCCCCTGCTGGGGGAAGCGGTAGGTAAACTGCACCCCGTCGGCCGTTTTCTGGCAGGTCATCCCGCCCTTGTTGAGCGAACCGACGGTGCTGATAAGCTCGTTTTGCACGAACTGCTTGTCATAGAAGGTGATTTTCATCTGGGCGGAGGCCAGCACCTTTTCCTGCCCCGTGGGCTTCTCCCCCAAATATTCCGGCGGGTTGGTGTACCAGAAAACCCCTTTCGCCTTGTGATACAGCGCCGCGTTCCCCGTCGCCGAGTCGGCGTAGAGGATGAGCGCCGCGTTCTCCGCCACCGGTGTCAGTCCCTTGGTGGCCAGCTCCTCCACCGCCTGCGCGGAGGGGGGAGCGGGCTGGGCCGCGGCCGGCAGGGCCGGCACGCCGCTGAGCGTCAGGCCGCAGACCGTCAGCAGGGCCAGCACCAGCAAACCGATTCGTTTCATTTGTGCAAGCCCCCTCTCAGCGGAACCGGAAGTTCAGTTCGTTAAATATGGTCAGAATGAAGGACACCACGTTTTGCCCCAGGGTGAACATCAGCACCAGCAAGAACAAAATCAGCGCGATGCCCACCACGGTGAACGCCATGGTCAGCACGTTCTTGGACAGGCTGAACTGGTGCATGGTCATCATCCCGATGAACAGCAGCACCGCCACCCACACGGTGATGAGCGTCATGGCCGCCTGATAGAACATGGCCTCGTTGTTGGTCAGGAAGTGGCTTAACACCGTCATGGGGATGGAAAACAGCACATAGGGCAGCAGGGAATAGCAGGTGGCCACCCAGATTTCGGAAAACCGCCCCTTGCCGTCGAGCAGGGTGCAGAGCATCCAGTTGGCCACGCACCAGACGATGACCAGCCCCACCGTGCCCGCCAGGATACCGAAGATGTTGACGTCCTCCAGGTTCTTGTCCTTGAACAGGTACCCGGTGCCCACCTGGCTGACGACCGAACAGACGTAGAACAGCGCCAGCAGAAGGGTGGCGTATTTCACCGAACCCTTTTTGTTGAACTTCATTTCCTCGAAGGCGGTCACCGGATGGACGAGCAGATAGAAGAGATACCGGGCCTTGGACATCTGCGCGTAATTCATGCGCCCTTCCTCCTCTCTCGGATCCGGCGAAGCAGCCGCGGGAATACCCGGAACTTTTTACACAGCCAACCCGCGACTATCAGCAGCGCGAGTCCCAGCGCGATAGCGTAGAAGTTGGCCCGGATTCCCGCCTTGCGGATATCCCCGTAGGCGCTGGAATACCCGTCGGTGTCGTTGCACTTTTCGAAATACTCGACGGCCTTCTCGCTCTCCCCCACCTGGTACAGGGCCTTGCCGATGCCCCGGTTGGCCAGGACGGACAGGCTGTTGTACTTGAGGATCTCGTACCAGTAGGGCAGGGAATCCTGATACCGCCCGTCGGTGTAGATGTCGATAGCCGTGTGCAGCGTCTCGCCGTAGGGGGTCAGCTCAAATACGGTAATGGCATTGCGCTGGGCGTCCAGCACGAACACGTTGTTTCCCACACCGCAGAGGCCCACCGGCTCGGTGAACGCCCCCTCCAGGGAGCCGCTGCATCCAAAGACGGTCAGCAGGTCGCATTCCTGGTTGTACTGGAAAATCCGGCTGCGGCTCCGGTCGAGGACGGTGATGTACTTGCCGTCGATAACGTCGATGGCCGTCAGCGCCGTCTCATAGGTCTCGCCCTGGAGCTGGAAGGTGCCAGTATCCCCGAAAAACAGCTTGTCGTTGGAGCTGGAGCGCAGGATGTTCTGCCCCAGGGGGTTAAGCTTGCGCACCCGCTCGCTGGGACTGGAGGCCGCCTCGGTGGTCAGATAGACAAAATCCTCGCTGTCGATTTGGATGGAGGAATACTGCACCGGCACATACCGCCGCATCCGGCTTTTCTGCGCGCTGGTCATGAAGTTCTTCCAGAAGAAATCGGCCAGCAGAGACAGGCTGACCTCCACCTTATTGCTGCCGTAGAAGCCGGCGAATTCCCCGTCCGGGCTGAAAATCACCGCCCCCTGGTATACCCCCTCGACCAGCACGTACACCGTACCCGCCGAGGTGACCACCAGGTCCCGGGGCTTGAATTCCGTGTTCGCCCCGAACAGGTCGCTGTCCGGCTTTCCCAGAATCCGCAGGACGTTCCCGTCCCCGTCCGCCACCAGCACCCGCTTGTTGCCGGTGTCGGCGATGTAGTAAATCCCGTCCGCCGTCACAAAGACGTTGCGGGGGGCGTTCAGCGTCTCGGTTTTGTCCCCGTTGCGGAAGGTGGACAGCGCCTTGGCGCTCTTCCGATCGGCCGCCAGAGCCACGATCCGGTTGTTGCCGGTATCCGCCACGTAGAGCCGCCCCGCCGCGTCCTTGAAGATGTCCTGGGGCGCGTTGAAGGCCCCCACCCCCAGCATCTGCCCGTCTATCGTCCCCACCGGGACATACGCGTCCGGCGCCGGGGTCGGGCGGCTGTATCGGTCGTAAACATAGCTGTTGTAGGGGACGCTGGCCGAGGCCGGCAGGCCGGGCAGAAGCAGAACCGCGCACAGCCCCGCCGCCAGCCGTGGCAGCCATTTGTGTCGCCACATGTGCATAGGTCCATTACTCCTTTAATCCGGATTGGGCCATGGTTTCGATGACCTGGCTCTGGGAGAAGGTGAAAATCAGGATGGGCGGGATCATCAGCAGCACCGCCGCCGCGGCCCCCACGCCCACCCGGGAGATACCGCCCTCGCTGATCTGTCGGAACATGGTGGGCAGCACCTTTAGGGACTCGTCGTAGATGAACTGGGTGCCCTCGTAGTTCCAGATGCTCTGGAAGGCGAAGATGATGCAGGTCATCCAGGCGGGCTTGACGTTGGGCATGACGATGCTCCAGTAGGTGCGGAAGGTGCCCGCGCCGTCCACCTTCACCGCCTCGATCATGCTGTCTGGCAGCACCGAGATGAACTGCTTCATCAAGAACAGCCCGAGGGACGAGCCGATGGCCGGCAGAATCAGGGCGAAATAGGTGTCGATCATGTGCAGGGTGGACATGACGAGGTACAGCGGCAGCGCCGTCACCTCGGTGGTGAACAGCAGGGAAAGCACCACCACCTGGAAGAACGTCCGGCTCCCCGGGAAGGTCGCCTTGGCCAGCGGATAGGCCGCCATGGAGGCGATGATGACATGGGCCGCCGTGGCGATAATCGACACCAGCAGGGAGTTGAATATGTACCGGGTGAAGGGCACCCAGGAGTTGGCCACCAGCTGGGTCAGCTGATAGAAGTTTTCGGTGGTGGGCCGGTTGACAAAAAACCGGGGCGGAAAGAGGAAGATCTCCTCCATCGGCTTGAAGGACTGCAAAATCGCGTAGATGAACGGCAGCAGCATAAACCCGCCCACCAGGATGAGGATCACCAGGATGAAGACGTCGCCGCCTATCTTCCGGTTGAGTTTTTTGGAAGCTATCCGTGCCATAAGCTCATTCCCTTATCATCAGTTGGTGTAACCCCGCAGCAGCCGGCGGATGACCTGGTTGGTCAGCAGCATCATCAGGAACAGCACCGTTGCAATGGCGCAGGCGTACCCCATCTCATACCGCAGGGTGCCGTAATCCAGGATGTGCGTGACGATGGTGCTCGTGGAATAGTCGGTGCTGGGAAAGCCGGTCAGCGCCATGCAGATCCGGCCCACCGAGAAGGAGGAGCTTATCTGCATGACCGCGGAAAAGAGCAGCGACGGCCCGATGGCCGGGATGGTGATCTTGACGAACTCCTGGAACCGGTTGCGGATGCCGTCGATGGCCCCCGCCTCGTACAGGCTGCGGTCCACCCCCTGCAGTCCGGCGATGAAGGCCAGGAAGCTGGTGCCCAGGGAGAGCCACAGCTGCACCACGATGACAATCCCCAAATCGTAGCGGGGATCGGTCAGCCACAGTATCGGCTCGTTGATGACGCCCAGCTGCATCAGCAGGCCGTTGGCCATGCCGTAAGCGTCGCCGCTGAAGATGAAGCTCCAGATAACGTACAGGGCCCCCGAGATGGAGGGCGCGTAAAACACCAGGGTGAACAGGTTGCGCGCCCGCACCGGCAGCTCGTTTATCAGCCAGGCGAACACCAGGCAGAGGAAGTAGCTCAGCGGCCCGGTCAGCAGGGCGAATATCAAGGTGTTCTTCATGGACAGCCAGAACACATCGTCGTCCAGGAACAGCCGCATGTAGTTGAACAGCCCCCGGAACTGGGGCGGCTCCAGCAGGTTGAAATAGGTGAAGCTCATCACAATGGCCAGCACCACCGGGATCACCGTGAACACGGTGAAAATCACGGCGTAGGGCGCGACCATCAGGTAATTGTCCCGGTTCTTCCGGATTTCCCGCCCGTACCAGCGCAAGCTCTTCTTTTTGCGGGCCTCTTTCTCCATTGTCCGTCTCCGTCCTTTCAAAGCGCGGGATAAACCACAACTCTAGGCAAGCGCTGAATGCATCAGGCCTAGCGGCTCAGCGGCGGCTTGACGGGGGAAATCCCCTATACCAGGCCAACCACTGGATTTCATCATCGCTTACCTAGTCCAGGCCGAACTCCACCCGCTTGCGCTGGATCTCGGCGTTCATTTCCTTGTTGTACTTATAAAGGATTTCCCGGGCGTTGGAATAGTAAATGGTCACGTTGCGGAACGCGTTGTACAGGTTCCGGGAAATGTAATAGCTGGCCGGCACCTGGGGGATCCCCTTGACGTTCTCCCACTGGCCCAGCAGGGTTTTCTGCTGGGCCTTGGTCCAGGGCAGCAGCTTGAGCGCCTCCAGGTTGGCCGTGTCGTACCGGGCGGAAGCGCCCAGCAGCGCCTCAATGGTGCGTCCGTAGGCCGCCTGGGTCTGCGAACTGGCAAACCACTTGACGAACGCCCAGCCGTTCTCCTTGTCGCACTTGTTGAAGATGACCGCGCTGGTGCCGGTCAGCCCGGCCGCCCGGTTCAGGCTGCCGTCCTCTCTGGGCGTGCCCGGCAGCTGCCGCATCTCCCACAGGCCGCTAAGCTCCGGCGCACCGACGCACAGCTGGTTGTACAGGGTGTATCCCGCGATGCCGATCGGCATCTCGCCGGTGCGGAACCGGTTGTAAAAATCGAAATCCTGGGGCAGGCCGTACTTGGTGTAAAAATCGGTCCACTCCCGGAAGGCCTCCAAGGCCTCGGGCTTGTCGAAATTGGTGGACGACCGGCTGTCGTCGAAATAGTTGAGCCCCTTCTGCAGCAGCAGGGTGTCGAACATGGCGCTGGTGCCCGAGCCTGCGCCGGTGGCGTCGATGACTACTTTGGGAAGCCCCACGTTCATGTTCTTCTGCTGGATAACCGGAATCATCTCATACAAATCCCGCCAAGTTTCCGGGGCCTTCAGCCCCAGCTCCTCCAGGATGTCGGTGCGGCAGAACAGCATCTGGAAGCTGCCGGTCAGCGGCATACCGTAGACCCCGTTCTCATAGGAGTAGGGCACGAAGCTCTCCGGCGAGAACTCGGCCGCCGCCTCCTCAAAATCCGGGAACTGGCTGAGATTGACCACCGCATTGCGCACCGCCAGATTGACCGGCTGATCCTGGGCGATGAACAGGGCGATATCCGGCCCCCGCCCGGCGAAGGTGGCCTGAATCATGGAATCTTTGGCCAGCTTGATGTTCACCGGAATCCCGGTCTTGGCCGTGAAATTCTCATCCACCAGCTCCTTGATGATCTGCACCTGATCCCGCCCGAGGCCAATCCACACATCGAGGGCCTCGGCCGCGGCGGTAGTATCTCCGATGGAGTTGTAATCCATGACAAAGGAGCCGGCGAACTGCTTCGCCATGTAGGACAGGGTCTGGAAGAACCCGGCGTTGGCCTTCGGCACGGCCACGTCTTCCGACTGGATGCGCAGATAGTCGATTTCCAGCGGCTGATTTTTCAGGTTGAGCATCCAAGCCGACAGGCTGGAGATGTTGCTGCTGAAATTGGACAGCCGCTGGGGGATGGTGTCCACATCCTTTAGGAATCCGTCCAGCTGCACCACCAGCCGGTCGATGTTGGCCGTATCCCCGTCCCGGATGCCGGAGGAGGCCTGTATGTTCTCATAAGCGGCCTGGAGCCGGTCGCGCACCGCCGTCATCTCCTCCCGCAGCCCCGGGATTTCCTTTTCCAGGGCGTAGTCGCGGAACAGATCGGGCTGGGTGCCGGTGACCATGAGGATCCGGCGGTACAGGGTGTTGAGCTCGAGCACGCATTCCTGCAGCTCCGCCGTGATGGCCGCCGAATCGCCGGGCACCACCTCCATGCGGATGGTGTGGGTGCCCACTCCCAGATAGAAGCGGTAGGGTTTTTCATCCCCGAGCGTCTTTATGTACCAGTCGGGCGAGAACCCGAAGGGCACCTGCATCATCTCCGCGAACGGCACCTTGCCGTCGATGGTGATCCGTCGGTTGGAAGGATAGGCCCGCTGATAATTCTGCCGCGCCCTCACCGCGATGTTGTAATACCCCGCCTGCGTCACGTTGAAGGACCATTCGATCCACTGTCCCGGCGTGGACCAGTTGTAGGATCCGATAGTGTTGTACCGCATCAGCACTGGGTCGGAGGGATAGGTGTTGGCGTTGGAGCGGTCGTACATGGGGGCCAGCGCCGAGGAGGATTTCAGTGTCGCATCCTCGCCCTGCAGCTCGATGACCTCGTTTTTCAGCTCCATCCCGTTGCGGCTGTCCGATACCGCCACCGCGTAGGGCTCCGCCGTTTTGAGGTTGCGCAGCACGATTTTCTCCAGCACGAAATCCGTGCGGATGCCGGTGAGCTTCAGCGTGTTCTCGCCTTTTTTAAAGCAGAAGACATACGGCTCGTTGAGCACACCCTCCGCATCCTGGAAAAAGGCGCTTTGCCATTCCAGCACCTGGGTCTGACCCGGCCGGATTTCGTTGCCCGCTTTGTCGTACTTTTTCTCTGTGGTCTGGTTGCGCCACAGCTTGCTCAGGGACAGACTGCCCGCGCTGCGGGAGGGGGTCTGCCCGTTTATCTCCATCGACAGCTCGATGGCGTTGTTCTTGCTTTCCAGCGCGTAATAGACAAGCTCCACCGCGTACAGGCTGATGTCCGGCAGCTGGAAAGTCCAGGTCACGCTGCCGTCCGTCTCGCCCTCCTTCCACTGGAGGACGTTGTCCCGCCCCTCGAAGGTGGGCAGCACCGTCAGCCCATCCCCTTCCTTTGAAGAGAAGGCGGCTGCCGGAATCTCGGCGGCGTCCGTGCGCCGAGGCACCGACGCGTATTGCGCGATATATTGGCGGTAGGTCATGTCGGCGGTGTCCGCGTCCCGGCTCTGCGCCGCGCCTCTCCCGCCTTCGGAGGAGGAAGCGGCCGCAGCCTTCGCCGGCAGCGAAACCCCCGGTGTCCCCGTCAGCAGCAGCGCCGCCGCGAGGCCCAAAACAGCCGCCCGCTTCAAACCGGTGATCCTTTTCAATGGGAACCCCTCCTACGATCATCTAAACCCGCGGCGGGGCTTTCCGCCGCAATTTCATGATACTAGGATGGGGAAAGCGTGTATATCGTCCATTTTCCAAAATCCTCAAAAATCCGGCCGATTTTCCCACAAACCCGCCCTCCGCGGCAAATTTGACGATGCCGGAAAATGGACGATATACATTTCCCCTTATCTATTGTAGGCTTAAGGCAGAGGAACCCAACACTACATAGGGAAAGGGAGATTCCACGCTATGAAACATCCTTTGAAGAAGCTGGCCTCGGCGGTCCTGGCGACGGCCCTGCTGGCCTCCTGCATGTCCGTCGGCTTTCTGGCAAGCGCCGCGGGCAGCTACGTGTTCACTGACAAATTCGGAGATAACAAATTTCCCAAAGCGGTCAGCGTCTTCGTCCAGGGCGGCGGCGCCACGGACAAGTGCTATGGCTTTACAACCAACGCCCCCATGGTGGAATCCATGCCCGACGACCGCGAACAGGTGATGATGAAATGCATGACCGAGGTGGAAAGCTCCATCACCTACGAATTCAAAGAGGGCTTCACCTCTTTTGAATACATCGGCTACGGCGGGGGCGGCTGGGCCGGTATCTACGGCAAAAGCGGCCTGTTCAAAATCCAGTGGTCGGATACCCTGGGCGGCACCTACCGGGACTTTAAGCAGCTGGTTGTCGGCCCCAACAAGGGGAAGAGCACCGATCTCGCCGTGGGCGAAATGACCCTGGATCGGCCCGACCAGGACTCCGCCGGCCTGGCGTACTTCTATTCCAACAAGATCCCCTCTGCCGCCAAGTACCTGCGCCTGTGGTTCAAGGGGGCCGGCACTGGCGACTCGTACTATGAGCAGTGGCAAGCCGCCTTGGTGAGCCTGAACGTCAAGGCCAACGGCGCCGATCCCGACGCTGGGAAGCCGGCGCCCACCACCAAGCCCACCGAAGCCACCACCAAGCCGAACAGCACCACCGTCAAGCCGGACGGCACCACCGAGGCCAAGCCCGTGGACGCCACCACCGCGCCCTCCGAAACCGCCGCCCCCTCGGATGAGACCACCACCGCTTATACCGGCGCCACCGACGAATTCGGCAACCCCGTGCGCACCACCGCCGCCACCACCGCCGCTCCGGTGGTCATCACCTCCTCCAACGCGGCGTTCAAAATCGACGAAAGCTGGAAAACCATCACCGTTCCCGCCGGATCCACGGTCGGCGACCTGGCCAAGGCTCTGACCATCGCGGCCGGCTACGAAATCAAGCTGTTCGACAACGCCAGCAATCCCATCACCTCCTCGTCCGCCGAGCTGACCAAGGATACACTGGTGCGTCTGTATAAGGACGGCAAGGTAGCTTTGACCTATACCATCAGTCCAGAGGGCGAGTCCTCCTCCGGCTTCCCCCTGTGGGCTATCTTCGCCATCATCGGCGGCGTCATCATCGTCGCCGGCGTGGTGCTCCTGATTGTCTTCCGCGACAAAATCTTCAAGAAACGCGTCTAAACGATAACATGGCTCTGCGGAATCAACCGCAGAGCCATGTTCTTTATCGAGAGGCAGCAAAAGACCGGGCGGTCTTTTGCTTGGCGATATTGCGTGCTTTGACGCCATGGGGCCAGGTTAAGCCTCCCGGTTTTCCTCAGTCCACGGCAGTCCCCAGGCGGACAGACCCGTCCTCCTCCCAAAACAATTCCTTGAGCTCCAGGTACTGCTCGTTGCCGGGCAGCCGCTCGCAGAACGAAAAATACCACTTTCCCCGGAAAGCAAATACCTCGCTGCAGGAGGGAACATGCGCGTTGTCGCCGGAATGGTCTTCCGCGCCCAGCAGTAAACCCTTCTCCCGCCAGCCGCTTATGGGATTGTCTGAAACCGCGTAGGCGGAACCCTTGCCGCAGTTGGTATAGAACAAATAATAGCGCCCCTGTCGCTTCATCACAAACGGGGATTCCGCGCATTCCGTGCAGCCGGGCAGCCGGATGATTCCCGCCTCCTCCCAGTGGATCCGATCGCGGGAGGAAGCAACGCCTATCGCCGCGTGCAGCTGTCCGGCTTCGTCTTTCCATCGGGTGCAGACATAGAGGTAATATTGGCCGTCGTCATCCAAAAACACCATGGGGTCCCGGCAATCCGACCATCGATCCTCCCGCCAGTCAAACCATGTGCCGGGCACAAACACCGGATTGTCCGGCCAGCGCTCCCAGCTTTGCAGATCCGTTGAGGTTGCCATACAGATGGTCTGGGCGATTTCAAAGTTAACGCCCGTGTAATACATAAAATAACGCCCCTTATCGAGCAGCAGAGAGGGCGACCATACCGAGTAGCTGTCCGGGCCGCCCTTTTGAACCGACAAACAGGGCCGCCGTATCTCCCAGTGAATCAAATCCGTGCTGACCGCGTGCCCCAGCGTATCCGCCATGCGTTCCGGCCAGTCGTAGCCTATGCGGCCCCGGTTGTAGAACAGATGCACCCTGTCGACTTCCACCACAAAGGTATGGTCGGCCAGGCTGATACCGGGCTCGGTGAATTTCCCGCGAAGGGGGAATTCCCCGCGTTCCAAGGCTTCCAGATGGAGAAACGCGCGGCGCATCAGATTCTCCTCGTCCAGCCCCTCCGGGCGGTCAAAGCGCCAGCCCGGTACGTTGCCGCGATGGATAACATCCGCCCGGTCGGCCAGCGCGTCGATCGAGGCCACGGTTTTGATGGTTTCAAAGTCCTCGGCGGTGCGAAAGGGCGCGACGCGGCTTTTCAGATCACAATAGTACCGATGGAAAGTCATGGTCCCTCCTATCCGACGGAGCGTTTGTCCGCCTCAACGGGTGATTTCTTTTTCCCAAGACCTGTGCGAAAGAAGAATAGCAGAACCGAGAGAATATTAAAGATTTCATTGGCCATGCCGCCGATGGAAAACGCCATGCAGTTGTACACCAGCCACGCCGGCGAGACGCCGAGCAGCTGCACCCAGCGGATACTGCGCGGATGATTCATCCACATGGCGACCGTCATGAGCAGCAGCACCGCCAGCAGCCATAGGCTGACGATGCCTTCCCAAGTCAAAACGCTGACCGCCGTGTAGGCCGCCAGCAAAGCCGCCAGCCATACCGGGCTTCGCGCCCACCCGCGTTCCTCCCGTAAATACACAACAAGAGCGCGTAGCACGCAAACGGCATTGAGCAGCACGCCCGGCATCTGCCCCAGCAAGCCAAAATGAAGAGTAAACAGCGCCGTCCCCAGCATTTGCATAAAAAATAACTGCCGATTCTTTTTGCACTGAAAGGACAGCACCACCAGGGCCGCCGCGGCCACTCCCACTCCCTGCGTAAGAAATGGATACAGACTATCACCACCAAACTACGCATTTTATAAACCGGTTTAATTTCATAGTATACGTATTCTGCAAATAAAGTCAATATAATATCCTATAAAATTCTATATTTTTAGAATTCTGATATAAAATTATTCAAAACACGATAAAACGGTTAAATCCAACCCGCTTTCCCGCAAAAGAAAAGCCGCCGCATGGGAATGCATTCCCATGCGGCGGCTTTGGCGCGGACGGAATCAGTCTTCCGCCTGCTGCTTGGCGTTTTTCTGCGCCTTAATGACCTTAAGCCGGGAAAAATCCTCCCGTTCCTTCTCTTCCAGGGAATCGGTGATGAACTTCACGGTGCTGGTCAGGCGGGGGATGATGATATTCTTCAGGGCGTTGGCCCGTTTCTGGGTCTTGTTGACGGCGGTGGCCAGGCGGTACACGCTGTTTTCCACCTCCGCCAGTTCGGCGGTCAGCTTCTTCACACGGTCGAACTTGATGTACGCCTCGTCCACCAGGGAGCTGGTGGACATGAAACCATAGCGAAGGGAAACCGGCTCGGCGTCCAGCTTGACCATGGGGATTTCCACCCCCATGACGCTGCGCACCGTCAGCTCGAGGCCGTTTTCCACCGGCACCGACGCGGCGATGTCGTCGCAGACGCCGTGGGCCACGTTGGCCCGCTGCAGCGCCTGATACGCCTCCGCGTAGCAGGAGTCGATCTGGGACTGGATCACCGCGGCCCGGTCAATGAGCTGCATCATTTCCCGGACAATGATGTTCCGCTTGCGATCCAGCAGTTCAAAGCCCACCTTGGCTAAATCCAGGGATTTTTTGGTGTTGATGAGGTTGCCCTTGGTCGGAAAAACTTGATCAGCCAAGTGAAATCACCGCTTTCATACAGGAGTGAGGACGGCCGACGGGCGGCGCCGCGTCAGTGCACCTTCAAGGGCTGGGCCGTCACGGCGGCTTCGGGATGGTAGTGGGCATCCAAGGTCTTGTCGTCTACCCGATCCAGCTCTTCCCTGGGCAGGGTGGAGAGCAGCCGCCATCCCAGATCCAGGGTCTGGTCAATGGAGCGGTTTTCATCAAAGCCCTGGTTGATGTACTGCTGATCGAACATCCGGCCGAACTCCAGCAGCTTCTTGTCGCCCGGCGACAGCTCCTCCTCGCCGATGACCGAGGCCAGAGAGCGGGCTTCCTGCACCCGGGCATAGCAGGCGAACAGTTGATTGGACACCGCCGCGTGATCCTCCCGGGTGAACCCCTCGCCGATGCCGTCCTTCATCAGACGGGACAGGGAGGGCAGCACCGACACCGGCGGGTAAATCCCGCTGTTGTCCAGGCTGCGATCCAGCACGATCTGGCCTTCGGTGATATAACCGGTCAAATCGGGAACCGGATGGGTGATGTCGTCGTTGGGCATGGTGAGAATCGGGATTTGCGTCACCGACCCCTTGCTTCCCTTGATCATGCCGGCCCGCTCGTACAACGACGCGAGGTCGGAATACAGGTAACCGGGGAAGCCCTTCCGCCCGGGGATTTCACCCTTGGAGGCCGAGAATTCCCGCAGCGCCTCGGCGTAGGAGGTCATGTCGGTCATGATGACCAGAATGTGCATCCCCAAATCGAAGGCCAGGTATTCCGCGGCGGTCAGCGCGCAGCGGGGGGTGAGGATCCGTTCGATGATGGGGTCGTTGGACAAGTTTAAGAACATGGCAACCCGTCCGAGCACACCGCTTTCTTCGAAGGAACGCTTGAAGTATTCGGCCACGTCGTTCTTGACGCCCATGGCCGCGAAAACGATGGCGAAATCGGAACCCGATTCGTCGGCGATTTTCGCCTGCCGGACGATTTGGGCCGCCAACTCGTTATGCCGCATGCCGGAGCCGGAGAAAATAGGCAGCTTCTGGCCCCGGATCAGGGTCATCATGCAGTCGATGGAGGAGATGCCGGTCTCGATGAAGTTCCGGGGATACACCCGGGACACGGGGTTGATGGCGGTGCCGTTGATGTCCCGTTGCTCCACCGGAAAAATATCGCCCAGGCCGTCGATGGGGCGACCGGAGCCGTCGAAGATACGGCCCAGAAGCTCGGGCGACAGGGGCATTTCCACCGGGTGGCCCAGCAGACGGGTGCGGGTGTTGTCCAGGGCGATGCCATTGGTGCCTTCGAACACCTGGATAACCACCCGTTCCCCCTCCATCTGGACGATACGCCCGGCCCGTTCGGTGCCATTGTCCAGGCGGATGGAAACCGTTTCCTCGAAGGTGGCGTCCTTGACGCCGTCTAGGGCGATGAGGGAACCGTTGATTTCCTTGACGCCGATGTATTCGATGATCATATGGTCAGTCCCCCTCCTATCGTTTGAGCGCGGCCAGCGTGTCGTCGATTTCCTTGTAATAGCCGTCCAGCAGCTCCAAATGGTCGTTGGGGACGTCGTATTTGATGCGGCTGACCTTGTCGAATAAGCCGAGCGCGAGTATCTGCGACAGGGGCACCGATGCCGCCACGATGGCCTGCGCCGCCTTGTGCAGGTACAGGATGACCCGCATCATTTTCAGCTGCTTTTCCAGCGGGACATAGGTGTCGTCCTGATGATACGCGTTCTGCTGCAGGAAGCCGACCCGGATGACCCGGGCGGTCTCGATGACCAGCTTTTGATCGTCGGGCAGCACGTCGGAGCCGATGAGCTTGACGATTTCCATCAGCTGGTTCTCCTCCTGAAGCAGCTGGGCGATCTGGGTGCGGCAGGCGAGGAAATCCTCCCCCACGTTCTTCTTGTACCAAGCGGTCAAATCGCCCAGATACTCGCTGTAGCTGGAGGTCCAGTTGATGGCGGGATAGTGCCGGGCGTAGGCCAGGGATTTGTCCAGCGCCCAGAAGCAGCGGGTAAACCGCTTGGTGTTCTGGGTGACGGGTTCGGAGAAGTCGCTGCCCTGGGGGGACACGGCGCCGATGATGGTCACGCTGCCGGAACCGCCGCCCAAAGGCTCCACCATGCCCGCGCGCTCATAGAACTCGGACAGGCGGGAGGGCAGGTAAGCCGGAAACCCTTCTTCAGCGGGCATTTCCTCCAGGCGGCCGGAAATTTCGCGCAGGGCCTCGGCCCACCGGGAGGTGGAGTCGGCCATGATGGCCACGTGATACCCCATGTCGCGGTAATACTCGGCCAGGGTGATGCCGGTGTAGATGGACGCCTCGCGGGCGGCCACCGGCATGTTGGAGGTGTTGGCGATGAGGCAGGTGCGATCGGTCATGGGCCGGCCCGATTTCGGGTCAACCAGCTCGGAGAACTCCTCGAGCACCTGGGACATTTCGTTGCCACGTTCGCCGCAGCCGATGTAAACGATGATGTCGGCGTCGCACCATTTGGCCAGCTGATGCTGGGTCATGGTCTTGCCGGTGCCGAAGCCGCCGGGGATGGCCGCCGTGCCGCCCTTCGCCAAGGGGAACAGGGTGTCGATGACCCGCTGCCCGGTGATCAGAGGGGCGTCGGCGTACTTCCGGCTGGCCACGGGGCGGGGGGTGCGGATGGGCCACTGCTGGCAGAGGGTCAGATCGTGATCCAGGCCGTCCTCGTCGGTGATGGTGACCACCGTGTCGTTCACCTTGTAGGCCCCGCTGGGCTTCACGGCCTTGACGGTGCCGTACAGTTGGGGAGGCACCATGCATTTATGGGTGATGATGGGGGTTTCGGGGCAGGTGGCGTACACGTCGCCGGGATGCAGGGTGTCCCCCGCCTTCACCAGCACCGTGACCTCCCACAGCTTGTCGGCGTCGATGGAGGGCACCGACACGCCCCGGTTGATAAAATCGCCGGACAGCTTCTCGATGGCCTTCAGGGGCCGCTCGATACCGTCGAAGATGTTGTCGAGAATGCCGGGACCCAGCGTGGCGCACAGCGGGCCGCCCGTGGCGTACACCGGTTCCCCGACCTTCAGGCCGGTGGTGTTTTCATATACCTGGATGGTGGTCGCCTTGGCGGTGATGCCGATGACCTCGCCCACCAGCTTTTCCTCGCCCACCAGCACCATTTCCATCATGGACAGGCCGGTATTGCCCAGCACTGTGACGACGGGGCCGTTGATGCCAAAGACTGTATTCATACCAAAAGCCCCCTTATTCTACGGTCAAGCCGGAGGTCTTGGCGAACCATTCCCGTTGGATGTCCAGCTTAGTGTCCAGGGAATCGTCCGCCAGCATGCCGGTGGCGGCGTTCAGGCCGCGCAGGCCGCCCAGGTGGATGTCCGCGGAGGTCTCCACCCGGCTGCCCGCCGGGCAGAGGGCCGTCAGGTCGGGGATCAGCGCCTCGTCCCGGGGCGCCACCTCGTACACGGTGCCCTCGGCGGGCATCCGGGCCGCCATGGCGGTCAGCGAGTCCTTGAGGGACTGGCGGTATTCCGGCGTGGCGGTATAGGCGGCCAGCTGTTCCTTCACCTCGGCAAATATGGTTTCGGTCATGTCCCGGCGCTTGCCCAGCAGCTTTTTACGGGCATCCAGCTCCCGGCGGGACATTTCGCGGCTGGCGTTGTTCTTCAGCTCCATACGCTCCCGCTGGATTAGATCATAAGCGTCCGCGAGCACTTCCTGCTCGGCTTGTGTCAGCCGCTCGATTTTATAGTCTTCCACCTCTTGGTGGATTTTCTGGCGCTGTTCCTCCGCGTAATCGGTTATCGCCTGTACGAATTTACTGACTTTCTCATCGCTGTTCGCCATACGCAGCTCCCATCTCCGGCGAGTTGTCTGCGCCGCAGAGCGGCCGTATGCCGCGGGCCTTTCGCCGGAAAAGCCCGCTCCCGCAGGGTTTAGGTAAGCGCTGAATAAATCGGCCACAGCATCTTTTCGGCGGGGATTTACTCATCGCTTACCTAGATTTTGATTCCGATGGCCTCGCGGACATACCGGGTGATGGAATCCTTGGCGCGGCCGTTGCCGTGCCGGTCGGGGATTTCCACGATAAGCGGCCGGGACCGATTGAGCTTCAGATCGTCCACGAGGTCGCCGCACATCTTCACGAGATGCTCGGTCATCAGGATGACCGCCACATCGTCCATGTTCATGGCGGCGGCCAGGGCCTGGTGCACCTCGTCGGGCTCGTGTACCACCGTGCCCTCGATGCCGGCCAGACGCATGCCTACGCAGGTGTCGTTGTTGTCACTGATGACATAAAAGCGCACGGGTACTCACTCCCTTCCGCGCGGCCGGCTATTTCAGGATGAGAATCATAATGGCGATCAGCAGGCCGTACAGGCCGAAGCCTTCGCCCAGGGCGACGAAGATGATGGATTTACCGAAAGCCTTGGGATCCTCCGCCGTGGCGCCGATGGCGGCGGGGGCGCCGGAGGCAACGGCGATACCGCCGCCGATGCCGGCCAGGCCCACAGCCAGGGCGGCCGCCAGGTATTTCATGCCGTCGCCCACGCTGGTGACAGCGGTGGCAACTTCTTCGGCGGCGGCGGGATCGTTCGCGGCGGCGGAGGCCATGAAGGGCACGGCGCAGGTGGCTGCCACAATGAGAATCAGGGTCAGGAAGTGCACGCGCATGACCTTCTTGGCGGGCTTGCCCTTCTTCACCAGGATAAAGGAAATCAGCAGGGAAACAGCCAGCAGGGCCACCGGAATCATCAAATACGCCATGTTCATAACAAGTACCTCCTAAATATAATCGATGTGCGGGAAAATCTCCCCCAATTTATTTATCAGCCGATACGGAGAGGGGCTGGAAAGCGCGGCCGTCGCCGACGTAATACCGGCTGAACATTTCATAGAACTCGAGACGCATGACCTGGATGGACACCAGCAGGGCCTCCATCCCCATGACCAGGGCGTTGCCGATAATCACCGCGATGGTGAAGCCCAGCGGGCCGAACAGCTCAGCGATGGCAAACACCGCCATCATCATGCCGGCGTGAACCAGCACGAACGCGGCCACCCGCAGGAAGGACATGGTATTGGATACATAGGACAGCAGGATTTCGAATTCCTCGAAAAAGTTCTGGATGATGAACTCGCCCCATTTTTCTGGCTTCCAGTCCTTTTCCCCTGCCATAAGCTTGCCCAGCGGCTCTCGGAAGAAAATCACCACCAGGGGCAGCACGATAAGCAGCAGCACATAGGGCAGATTCAGCACATGGACGTCGAACAGCAGCTGACAGCCGAAACCCAGCACCAGCGAGCCGTAGAACACCAGCCCCGCGATGCCGTTCGGACCAAAGACGGCGCTTTCATAATTGCGCTGCTTGAAGCCGGAATAGATGTTGAGCATCATGGCCAGCATGATGAGGGTCAAGCCGATGACCACCGCGAACAGGATGATGTTGGTGGCCATGGCGGAGTTCATGACCTCGATGGGCTTTTCCTCCAGGCCGAACAGCGCCTTGTACATGGGATCCAGCACATGCTCGAAACCGAACACCGACCCGTACACCAGGCCGAAGACGGCGGAGGAAATGCCGCAGGGCAGCAGGATGCGCCCGATGGGCATCTGCTTGAAATGCCACATGGCCCAGCCGATGACGGCCACCAGGATCCCCTGGCCTAAATCGCCGAACATGATCCCGAACAGGAGGGTGAAGGTGATGGCCACAAAGGCGGTGGGGTCGATCTCGTTATACCGGGGCAGGCCGTACATGTCCACGAAGTATTCGAAGGGCCGGAAAGTCCGGGCGTTGCGCAGGGTGACAGGGGGCGTGTGGTGGGTGTCCCCCTCCGCCGACTCAATGGAATACTCGATGGCGTCGATGGCGTCCAGCGCGGTCTGGAACTTTTTCTCCTCCCGGGCGGGGATCCAGCCGGCCAAGATAAACTTGTCGTTGTACCGGGCCGCGTACTGCCGCACGCCGAACAGGGTGGCCAGCTGCTTGTACCGGGCATGCACCTGCAGGCACAGATTCTTTTCTTTGGCCCAGTAGTCCGCGATTTCCTTTTTCACCTGGTCGAGCGCGGCGTTGGTGGCGTTCAGCTCGGTGCGCAGCTTGCCGACGATTTCCTCCGGGGTGCCCACGGCGGAGGGAATGCGCAGGCGCTCGAAGTACAGGCTCGAGAAGATCCGATCGATGTCGGAGGCCATCTCCAGCGGGGCGAAATACACGCCCCAGTAATACTCTGCGTCGCTCGCTCCCGGGAAAAACAGCACATACGGGTTCTGGCTGTAGGCGTTCAACTTCTCAAAGCTGTCCTTGGGCAGGCGGCCGAAGCGCACCTTGATGGTTTCGCAGTGGATGATGCTGTCCAGGTCGATATTCAGCCCCCGGAAATGCTCGAACTGCTCGATATCCCGGTTCTGGGCCTCCGCCTTGGTGGTCAGCTCGCTGCGCCTCTTGGACATCTCGGCGGCCTTCGCCGTGAATTCCTCCACATAGGCGGCCATGTCGTCCATCTCCATGGTGGAGGGAGCCACGCGGCCGGACAAATCGCCCTGCACCCGGGCGATGGCCGATTCCAGGGTACTCAAGGGGACGCTATAGGGGTTCTCCTCCTTGATGGTCATGAAATCGGAGGTGTCGGAAAAGAAGGTCATGGCGTCGTCAGGCTGGAACACGCCGCTTTTTCCGCAGGCATAGACTACCTTGTCCAGGCTGGCCATCTGTCCGATCACGCTGACGAGCCTCATTTTTGCAACTGCCAATGAAATTCACACCCCCTTATTGGTCGAGGAGGACAAGCATGGGCTTGATTTCCTCCGGGGGCATTCCGTACCGGATGCCCTCAATGATGTTGATGATGTCGTCCAGCTCCACATCCATCAGGATGATATAGGAGACGAGCACCACCATCGGATGGATGGAGTAATGGATATGCCGCCGGGCATTGAAATACGGCACCCGGTGATGCAGATCGTGGATAAACCGCCGCTGGGCCTCCGGCAGGGACTTGCCCACCCGGGTGGTGTAAAAAATCCGGAGCACCTCGTCCGCCGTGGGGGCGTCGATCATCTTGTCCATGGTCTTTTCGGGAATGCAGCGCCCGGACGGCAGAAGGTTGGCGCGGATTAGGTCGGGCGCCATGCCGAAATACCGCTTCATCCGCACGATGCGGGAGACGTTCTGCACGTCGATCTGGGTGCCGCACAGGTTCTCGAGCTGCTCGTGCAAATCGCCTGACGTGTCGTCGATGATGGTCAGCAGGGTGTTGGTCAGATAGGTATGCAGCGCGTTTTCTATTTCCGTAATGCGGATATGCCCGTTCTCCGGCGGGAACTGGCTGATCATTTTCGCGTAGGGCGTCCCCCCCAAGGCGGCGACCAGCTCCGCCTGGTTTTTCGCCTTGCCCATCTTCATGAAATCCAGGCGCGTCTGGCTGGTGAAAAACAACGGCATAGAGAAGAAAAATTCGTCGCTGCGCCCCGCGTTCATCAACCGCAGGCACTGGATGATCTGGTCGATTTCCCCCCGCCGGATGATGTAGGCGGACATGTGCATCCCCACGGTGGCGTCGTACCGGCTCAGAGAGGAATAGTCGTTGAACAGCTTGCGCCGGAGCAGCATCTCCAGATGCCCCCGATGGATGGTAGTCTCGTTGATTTCGGTGAGCATCACCGCATAGGAGGTACGGTTTTTCAGATAAGAGGCCACCTCACTGACGCTGTGACAGTTCAGCAGCTCGAGATAATTCTGCGATTTCAGGCTGTTGCCGTACATGGCGCGGGCCTTCGCCAGAATAACGTTGGCGGATGGTGCCGATGCGCGCATGGCCATGCCCCCTTTCGTGGATACCTTACCGTCAGGATTCCTTCACCTTTTTGACAATATCGGCCACCCACTGCGTATGCTTTTGCGCATACAGCCGCTCGAGGCGGGCCGTCTGTTCGGCATAGTATTCCTCGCGCTTGCGCCATTTCTGCTCGAGCAGCGTCTGTTCGGTCTCGGCGTTGATTTGGATGCGGCGGCGGGCGCGATCCAGGTATTCCTCTTTGAGCGCCTCGGCCCGCTTGACGAGCTCCTTCTCCGATTCCAGCTTTTCCCGCCGGGCGGCCTCGGTGATTTCCTGCGCCTTGCGATCCATATCGATGATGCGCTTGATCATTTCTTCCATGAACGCCTCACGCCTTTCTGTCTATCGGCGCCGGGAAAATTTTCCGGATATGCCGACGTAATTTCGGGGGAGAATGACCTTTTGTCATTCTCCCCCGAACGTATGCTGTTTCATACAAATAGGATGGCCTTGGATTTCAGTATATACCTGTAAAAATAAAATTACAATGTTCAAATTGGCGAAATGTCACGGAATTTCGTGTGTGGTTTCGTCAATTTTTCAGGCTCTGCATGGGGGCTGGAATCCGGCCGCCCCGGCCGATAAACCGGGCGGGCGAGTAGGTGTTCAGCGGCATCACCGGGCCGCCGCCCAGCAGGCCGCCGAAGCTCAGTTCCTCCCCTACCGTCTTGCCGATGGCGGGTATCAGGCGCACCGCCGTGGTCTTGGAGTTGACCATGCCGATGGCGGCTTCGTCCGCGATGATGGCGGAAATCACCTCCGCCGGCGTGTCGCCGGGGACGTTGATCATGTCCAGCCCCACCGAGCAGACCGCGGTCATGGCCTCCAGCTTCTCCAGCCGCAGGCAGCCGCAGCGGGCGGCGTTTATCATCCCCGCGTCCTCGGTGACCGGGATGAAGGCGCCGGACAGGCCGCCCACATGGGAGGACGCCATGACCCCGCCCTTTTTCACCGCGTCGTTGAGCAGGGCCAGGGCCGCGGTGGTGCCGTGGGCGCCGCAGCATTCCAGCCCCATTTCCTCCAGGATGTGGGCCACCGAGTCGCCCACCGCCGGGGTGGGCGCCAGAGACAAGTCCACGATGCCGAAGGGTACGCCCAGCCGTTTGGACGCCTCCCGGGCCACCAGCTGGCCCATGCGGGTGATTTTGAAAGCGGTCTTCTTGATGAGATCCGCCACCGCCGTCAGGTCGCAGTCCCCGGCCTTAGCCAGGGCCGCCCGCACCACGCCGGGGCCGGAAACTCCCACGTTGATGACGCAGTCGGGCTCGCCCGCGCCGTGGAACGCCCCCGCCATAAACGGGTTGTCCTCCGGCGCGTTGCAGAATACCACCAGCTTGGCGCAGCCGATGCAGTCCCGGTCGGCGGTGCGTTCCGCCGTCTCGCGGACCACCTGGCCCATCATAGCCACCGCGTCCATGTTGATGCCAGCCTTGGTGGAGCCGATGTTTATCGAAGAACAGACGTGATCGGTGACGGCCAGCGCCTCGGGGATGCTGGCGATGAGCTCCTTGTCCCCGGGAGAAAAGCCCTTCTGCACCAGGGCGGAGAAGCCGCCGATGAAGTTCACCCCGCAGGTTTGGGCCGCTTTCTCCAGGGTGACGGCCATCTTCACCGGATCCTTGTCCTCGCAGGCGGCCAAGATCATGGCGATGGGGGTGACGGAGATCCGCTTGTTGATAATCGGGATCCCCAGCTCCTTTTCAATCTGCTCGCCGGTTTTCACCAGGTCCTTGGCGTACCGGGTGATTTTGTCGTAAATTTTCCCGCAGGCCTTCTCGAGACTGCTGTCGCAGCAGTCCAGCAGGGAGATGCCCATGGTGATGGTGCGTACGTCCAGGTTTTCCTCCTGAATCATGGTGATGGTTTCCAGTATATCGTGGGCGTTGAGCATAGTGTTCCCGTGCCTTTCCTGGCGGGGGTGTCCCCGCCCCAAAATTCCAGTGGGTTTCGCCGTTAGATGGTGTGCATGGCGTTGAAAATATCTTCATGCATGGCATGGACGGAAAGGCCCATTTCCTTGCCGATAGCGGTCAGCTCGTCCGCGAACTGGGTGAAGGGGATGTCGCTTTTCGAAATGTCCACCATCATGATCATGGCGAACATATCCTGCAAAACGCTCTGAGTCACTTCCAGCACATTCGCCTGATACTTTGCACAAACGCCGCTTACCTGATGCAGAATACCTACATTGTCCTTACCAATTACTGTGATTACAGCACGCATAATAAATAATCCTCCGTTGTCATTTCTATCATAGCCGAAAACGGCTTTGACTTTTTTATATTATTTCAGGCAGCCAATTTTTTCAAGAAAGCAGCTTCTTCATGCGTTCCATTGCTTCCTTGGTTTTTTCTCTGTCGCCAAATGCGGTCAGACGGAACCAGCCCTCGCCGTTCTTGCCGAAGCCTTCGCCTGGTGTGCCGACAACCGCTGCTTCGTGGAGCAGGTAATCGAAAAATTCCCAGCTATTCATACCCTTAGGGCACTTCAACCAAATATACGGAGAATTCTTCCCGCCGGTATATTCAATTCCCAGTTCTTCCATAGTCTTTGCAATAATTGCAGCATTTTCCTGATAGTATGCAATGTTCTTGCGAATCTGTTTCTGTCCTTCTTCCGTGAAAACAGCTGCTGCTGCACACTGTACCGGATAGGAAACGCCGTTGAACTTACTGCCCTGCCGTCTGCCCCAAATCTGTGCAATGCTGACATCGGTGCCGTCAGAAGCGATTACATGCAGTGCGGTCGGAATAACAGTATAGCCGC
>URCA01000038.1 GCA_900546265.1 uncultured Oscillospiraceae bacterium
GAACGGCTCTGCCCGTTCCGGAGTGGTTCAATGTTCTCCCAGCCGTCGGAAATCTCGGATTTCCGTTTACGGCGTGAGGTTATTATACCATAACAGAGTAAAAAATGCGCGCAGCCGGTTTCGGCTGCGCGCGTCTTTTGTAGGGAGCTTATTTGACCAGCTCGATAATCGCCATTTCGGCGGCGTCGCCGCGGCGGGCGCAGGTCTTGATGATGCGGGTATAGCCGCCATTGCGCTCCATATATTTGGGCGCAATTTCATCAAACAGCTTCTTGGAAACGCTCTCCTTGGTCACGAAGGCGTAAACCAGGCGCTTGTTCGCCAGGGTGGGGTTCTTGGCAATGGTGATCATTTTTTCCGTCATGCTCCGCACCTCTTTGGCACGGGTCACGGTGGTTTCAATCCGGCCCTTCTCAAGCAGGAAGGTGACCATCGCGCGCAGCATCGCCATACGGGAAGCCGTGGGTCTGCCGAGCTTTCTGGTTCCAGGCATTGGGATTCACTCCTTTTCCGAATTCTTGGAAGACATTCCGGGGATCCCTAGGGTTCCCGGCGGGTTTATTCTTCCTCGTCGTACAGGCCGAAGCCCAACGACGCCAATTTATTGATAACTTCCTCCAGCGATTTGCGGCCGAGGTTGCGGACCTTCATCATATCGTCTTCGCTCTTGTTGATGAGGTCTTCCACGGTGTTGATGCCCGCACGCTTGAGGCAATTGAAGGATCGGACGGACAAATCCAGTTCCTCGATGGTCATCTCCAGAACCTTTTCCTTGCCCTTGTCGTCCTTTTCGACCATGATGGAGTCGCCGGAATAGGTCTCTCCCGACAAATCCACAAACAGGTTCAGGTGCTCGGTGAGCACCTTAGCGCCCAGAGACACGGCCTCCTTGGCGCTGATGGTGCCGTTGGTCCACACTTCCATGGTCAGCTTATCGTAGTCGGTGATCTGACCGACACGGGTGTTCTCCACCGTGTAGTTGACCTTGAGAACCGGGGTGTAGATGGAATCCACCGGGATAACGCCGATGACCGGAGCCATCTGCTGCTTGTTCCGCTCGGCCGGGACATAGCCGCGGCCCTTATCCAGGGTGATTTCCATATACAGCTTGGCACCCTCGCCCAACGTGGCGATGTGCATGTCGGGCTCGAGAATCTCCACCTCGCTGTCGCATTTGATGGAGCCGGCCGTGACTTCGCCGGGGCCTTCCGCTTCAATATATACAACCTTGGGGCCGTCGCCGTTGATCTTGACGATCAGACCCTTGATGTTCAATATAATTTCGGTAACGTCCTCTTTCACACCCTCGATGGTGGAAAATTCGTGGAGGATGCCGTCGATTTTCACGGAGGTCACCGCCACGCCGGGCAGGGAGGACAGCAGCACGCGGCGCAGGCTGTTTCCCAAAGTGGTGCCATAGCCCCGCTCAAGGGGTTCCACGACAAACTTCCCGTACGTGCCGTTGGGCGCAAGGTCCACGGCTTCAATTCTGGGCTTCTCAATCTCAATCATTCAAAACCCTCCTTATAAAAAACGGATTGGGGGAACGGACACAAGGCTTCTCCCCCACGTCCGCGGTTGGATGTCGGTCAGAACCGGCCCGCCGGGACGGCGGAAACCCGCCGCCGGCCGGTGGTTCTTACTTCGAGTACAACTCGACGATGAGGGTTTCTTCGATGGGGAGATCGATGTCCTCGCGGTTGGGCACCGCGACGATTTTCGCTTCCAGAGTCTCACGGTTGAGCTCCAGCCACTTCGGGATGGGCCGGCCCGCGTTGGCCTCGACAATCGCCTTCATCTTATCCAGGGAACGGCTGCCGTCCTTCATGGCGACAACCTGGCCGGGACGGGTCAGGAAGGAAGGGATATTGACCTTGCGGCCGTTGACGGTGAAGTGGCCGTGATCCACCAGCTGGCGCGCCTCGGCGCGGGAGCTGGCCATACCCAGACGGTACACCACGTTGTCCAGGCGGGATTCGAGCAGACGCAGCAGGTTTTCGCCGGTCACGCCCTGCATTTTCTCAGCCATTTCGAAATAGTGGCGGAACTGGCCTTCCAGAACGCCGTAGTAGCGCTTGGCATACTGCTTGGTGCGCAGCTGGCGGCCATATTCGGACGCCTTCTTGTTGCGGGCCTGGCCATGCTGGCCAGGGGCGTAAGCGCGGCGGGCCACGGAGCATTTAGCCGTATAGCACCGCTCGCCTTTCAAAAAGAGTTTCTGTCCTTCACGGCGGCAGAGTCTGCACACCGCACCGGTATATCTAGCCATATTGGTTGCACCTCCTGAATTGGATGATCAGACGCGTCTTCTTTTGGGAGGACGGCATCCGTTGTGGGGAACCGGGGTCACGTCTTTGATCATGTTGACCTCAAGTCCGGCGGCCTGCAGGGCGCGGATAGCGGCTTCACGGCCGGCGCCCGGTCCCTTGACGAACACTTCGACGGTTTTCAGGCCGTGCTCCATCGCGGCTTTCGCGGCGGTCTCGGCAGCCGTCTGGGCGGCGAAGGGGGTGGATTTCCGCGAACCGCGGAAGCCCAGCTCACCAGCGCTGGCCCAGGAAAGGGCGTTGCCCTGAGTATCGGTGATGGTCACGATGGTATTGTTGAACGTGGACTGGATATGGGCGGCGCCACGCTCGATATTCTTGCGTTCTTTGCGGCGGCGGGTGGTTGCACCCTTGCGCGCTGTGGTTTTTGCAGCAGCCATTCTTATCCCTCCTGCTTACTTTTTCTTGTTGGCGATGGTCTTCTTCGGGCCCTTGCGGGTGCGGGCGTTGGTCTTGGACCGCTGGCCGCGCACAGGGAGCCCCTTGCGATGGCGAAGACCGCGATAGCTGCCGATTTCAATCAGACGCTTGATATCAAAAGCCACGTCGCGGCGGAGGTCACCCTCCACGGTATAGTTCTTATCGATATAATCCCGCAGCTTGGACACGTCGTCCTCGCTCAGGTCACGGACACGGGTGTCGGGATTGACCCCGGTGGCGGCCAGGATGTCTGTCGCCGACTTGCGGCCCAGACCGAAAATGTAGGTCAGGCCGATCTCAATGCGTTTATCTCTGGGCAGGTCTACACCAGCAATACGCGCCATAAATGTTTCCTTCCTTTCGGTTGCGCCCCCGGAGAGGCGCAAAGACTGTCAGAGTCGCAGCCGGTGCTCAGCCCTGCCGCTGCTTGTGCTTCGGGTTCTCGCAAATGACCATGATGCGGCCCTTGCGCTTGATAATCTTGCATTTCTCGCAGATTTTCTTTACAGAAGGTCTGACTTTCATAGCGTACCCTCCTATCGAGTAGTCAGTGGTTGCGTATTTGCCCGGAAAATCACTTGGTTCTCCAGGTGATCCGGCCCTTGGTCAGGTCGTAGGGAGACATCTCCACCGTCACCTTGTCGCCGGGCAGGATGCGGATAAAGTTCATCCGCAGCTTGCCGGAGATGTGGGCCAGTATTTTGTGGCCGTTGGCCAGCTCTACCTGAAACGTCGCGTTGGGCAGAGCTTCGATCACGGTACCTTCCAGTTCGATAACATCCGATTTGGACATCGATTAACCTCCCTCAAGTGATGGCGCGTGCGCCGGGGTCCGCCGTCAGAGCGGTTGTGATACATACGAACAGGCAAGGAAGCAAGACAGGGGAAGGCAGGGCAAGGCAGAGGACGCCGACGGGCTGGCGCCCGTCAAGGACGATAACGCCGCCCTGCGTTTCACTGTCTGCTGAACGCCTGATCGTATGGATTACAATGGCTCTAAAGCGGCGAGAGCGCGGCGCAGCTCACGATTGGTCGCCATTGCGGCTTCGCTCACCGTACAGCCGGCAAGCGCGGCATGGCGCGGATTTTTTCGCTTGGGGGCCTCCACCCGCCGCCGACGTCCGTCGGCCAGCCACAGGCCGTCCGGCCCGATGCGGAGAACCGCCATCAGCCGTCCCTTGTCCCGGCCGGAAAGCGAAACCACCACGCAGCCCCTCTCAACCATGTCGGTCACCGCCTTCAAGGATTCGTCAGGATGACGGGTCCGTCGGGGGTGATGGCGATGGTATGCTCAAAATGGGCCGAAAGACTGCCGTCTTTCGTCACCGTGGTCCAGCCGTCGCCCAGGATTTTCACCTCATAGGCGCCGGCGTTGATCATAGGCTCAATGGCTAAGGTCATGCCCGGAAGCAGCCGGGGGCCGCGGCCGGGCGTACCGAAATTAGGTACGCTGGGATCCTCGTGCAGGTTCGTGCCTACTCCGTGGCCGACGAACTGCCGTACCACCGAGTAACCACGCACCTCGACATACCGCTGTACCGCCGCGCCGATATCGCCGATCCGATTGCCGGCCATCGCCGCCCGAATGCCCTCGTACAGGCTTTCCCTGGTGGCGTCAAGCAGCGCCTTCGCCTCGGGAGAAATATCCCCGCAGGGGAAGGTGGCGGCGTTATCGCCGTGGTAACCGTTAAAAAACGCGCCCACGTCCACGCTGACGACGTCGCCGGCGTGTATCACGCGTTTGCCCGGTATGCCGTGGATGACCTCGTTATTGACAGAAATACAGGCGCTGGCCGGAAAGCCGCCATACCCGAGGAAAGAGGGCTTCGCCCCCGTCGACTCGATGTACTTGCGGATACGGCGGTCGATTTCCCCGGTGGTGACACCGGGCTCCACCGCCTCACCGGCCAGTTTCAACGCTCTGGCCGAGATGACGCACGCTTCCCGCATGGCTTTCAAATCCCGGCCGCTTTTTATCGCTATCATGCTCAGGCCTCAATAGCCGCGAGGGTCAGGCGGGTGGTATCCGCGACTTCCTCCTGGCCTTCCACAATCACCAGCTTGCCGCAGGCGGCATAGTAGTTCTTGAGGGGTTCGGTCTGCTCATGGTAGACATTCAAACGCTCCTGCACGGTGTCCGGCTGATCATCCTTGCGCTGAACAAGGGTGTCCGAGCAGCGGTCGCAGACCCCTTCCACCGCCGGCTTTTTATAGTCGACATGGTAGGTGGCCCCGCAGCCGGGGCAGACACGGCGACCCGATACACGCCGGGCGATGGTCTCGTCCGCGACTTCAATGTCGACGACGCGGTCGATGTCGATGCCCATGCGGTCAAGTGCCTCGGCCTGGGGAATGGTGCGGGGGAACCCGTCCAGAATGAACCCCTTGGCGCAGTCGGGCTGCGCCAGCCGCTCCTGGATGATGCCGATGACGACATCGTCGGGAACCAGCTTGCCGGAATCCATAAAGCTTTTGGCTTTCCGCCCCATCTCCGAGCCGCTTTTCAGCGCTTCACGGATAATGTTACCCGTGGAAATCGTGGGAATGCCCAGATGCTGGCTGATGACTTCCGCCTGGGTGCCCTTGCCGGCACCCGGCGCGCCTAATAGAATCAGCTTCATTAGAATACGCCTCCTTTTGGCAGTTGCTCTGTGAAAATCGGCCGCAGCAGACGCCGGGCAGGGGGCGGGGAATCCGGCCAAACCGGATACCGCCGGCCCTTACCCTATCGGCGCGTCCCGCATCCGATCGGTTTATTCCAAGAAGCCCTTGTAATGCCGCATCATCATCTGGCTTTCAATCTGCTGCGTGGTTTCCAGCGCGACGCCCACCACGATCATGATGGACGTGCCGCCCAGGGTCAGGCCGTAGAAGCCGCTGAACTTACCGAACAGGGCCGGGAACAGCGCGATGACACCCAGGAACAAGGCGCCGATCAGAGTCACCTTGGACAGAACCCTCTTGATGTAATCCGTGGTGGGCTTGCCCGGCCGGTAGCCGGGGATGGCGCCCGAATTCTTACGGAGATTATTGGACATCTCCAGCGGATTATACTGAATGGTCACATAGAAGAAGGCGAACCCGATGATCAGGACAAAGTAGAGGATGATGTACACCCAGCTGTCCTGCTTGAAGCAGTTGAGGAAGTGGAACCAGAAGCCCTTGGTGGGGGCAGTGAAGAAGCTGGCGATGATGGAGGGCAGGGACACGATCGACGAAGCCAGGATGATCGGCATGACGCCGGACATATTGACTTTAATCGGGATAAAGGTGTTCTGCCCGCCGTACATCTTGCGGCCCACCACCCGCTTGGCGTACTGAACCGGGATACGGCGCTCGGCATCGTTCATGAAAACGATGAAGGCGATCATACCCAAGAACAGCACCAGCACGATGGGCACCAGGATGACGTTTTTGACAGCCGCGCTGCCAGAGGTGTTCAGCATCTTGATACCGCCGTCATAGAACCAGGTCCACAGCGCTTTCGCGCCGGTGGGGATGCGGGAGATAATGCCCGCGAACAGCAGGATGGAGATGCCGTTGCCGATGCCTTTTTCGTTAATCTGCTCGCCCAGCCACATCATCAGCGCCGAACCGGCGGTGAAGCACAGGACGATGACGATAGCGCCGAACCAGAGGCCGAAGCCGCTTTTCGCGTCGGCGGACAGGGCGTTGTACTTATTCTTCACCATGAAGTAGTACGCGACGCCCAGCATCAAGCCGAGAATAACGGTGGTGTACCGGGTGATCTGACCCAGCTTTTTGCGGCCCGCCTCACCGTCCTTGGCCATCCGCTCCAGGGGAGGAATAGCCACCGTCAGCAGCTGAATGATGATGCTGGCGTTGATGTAGGGGGTGATGGACAGGGCAAAAATACTGCCGTTGGAGAAACCGCCGCCGGACATCAGGGTCAGGAACTCAAAACCGGTGTTGCTGCTGTTCACCGCATTGGCGATGGCCGCCGCGTCGATGAACGGAATGGTGATGGCGGAGCCGATGCGGAAAATCAGGATGATAAACAGGGTATAGAGAATCTTCTTACGAAGATCGGTGATCTTCCAAGCGTTTCTCAGAACCTGAAACATCAGACCACCTCTGCCTTTCCACCCGCCGCCTCGATCTTCGATTTGGCCGACTCGGAAAAAGCCGCCGCTTTGACGGTCAGATTCTTCTCCAGGGCTCCGTTGCCCAGGATTTTCACGCCGTCGTAAGAATTTTTCACCAGACCGGCCGCTTTCAGCGCCTCGGTGTCCACCACCGCGCCGTTCTCAAACTTGTTGAGAGCCGCCAGGTTGACAATGGCGTACCGGGTGGCAAAAATGTTATTGAATCCTCTTTTGGGAACACGCCGCTGCAGGGGCATCTGGCCGCCTTCGAACCCGGGACGCATGCCGCGGCCCGCGCGCGCTTTCTGGCCTTTATGGCCCTTGCCGGCGGTTTTGCCCTGGCCGGAACCATGTCCGCGGCCGATCCGCTTGACCTCCCGGACGGAACCGGGAGCCGGGGAAAGCTCATGAAGCTTCATGTTGTTTCGCACCTCCTTGCTCGAATTGCTTACGCTTCGGTTACCTCGATGAGGTGGATAATCTTGGCCACCTTACCCTGCGTGGCCGCGTTGTCGGGCTGCGTCGTGCAATCGCCGATTTTGCGGAGCCCCAGGGAATTGGCGGTGGCGATCTGATCCTTCTTGCTCCCGATGAGGCTGCGGACCAGTTTCACCTGCAAGGTGCCGGCTTTTGCTTTCTTCGCCATGGTATACTGTCATCCTTTCTCAGACACTGAAATTTGGTCGGTTTCGGCTTTGCCGAAATTCCGGCCACGGTGTCTGGCCGGAAAGAACAAATTTCCGCACGAAACCCTGTTTCGTGCCGCTCCCCTTAACCTAAGATTTCCTTGGCGGTTTTGCCGCGGGTAGCCGCCGCTTGTTCCGCCGTGCGCAGACGGGCCAGCCCTTCCATGGTGGCGCTGACCACGTTGCAGGGGTTGTTGGAGCGGAGAGCCTTGGTCCGGATGTCCTTAATGCCGGCCGCTTCCACCACGGCGCGCACAGCGCCGCCGGCGATAACGCCGGTACCGGGGGCAGCGGGTTTGAGCAGGACACGGCCCGCGCCAAACGCTCCCACCACTTCGTGGGGGATGGTGCTCCCTTTGAGGGAGATCTTAATCAGGTTCTTCTTGGCGTCCTCGATGCCTTTGCGGATAGCGTCCGGCACCTCGCCCGCTTTGCCCAGGCCGAAGCCCACTGTGCCGTTGCCGTCGCCGACAACCACCAGGGCGGCGAACTTGAAGATACGTCCGCCTTTTACGGTCTTGCTCACGCGGTTAATCGCCACGATGCGCTCTTTGAATTCGGTGTCTTTCTCTTTTGCGTCAAATCTGGCCAAAGTATTTCCTCCCTTTCCTTAGAACTTGAGGCCGCCCTCGCGGGCGCCTTCGGCCAGCTCTTTGACGCGGCCGTGATAGACGTAGCCGCCGCGGTCGAACACGACCTCGGTAATGCCCTTTTCGGCGGCGCGTTTGGCGATCAGCTCGCCAACCTTCTTAGCGGCTTCCTTGTTCCCGCCGGCCATGCCGAAATCCTTTTCGACACTCGAAGCGGCCACAAGGGTAACTCCCTTAACATCATCAATGATTTGGGCATAGATGTGGTTCAGGGAGCGATACACGTTGAGACGGGGACGCTGGACGGTGCCAGTGATCTTGCCGCGCACACGGGTGTGGCGGCGCAGACGCGCCTGGTTGCTGTCTTTTTTGCTCACCATGGGTCTTCACTCCTCCTTACTTCTTGCCCTTGCCGCCGGCCTTGCCTTCCTTGCGGCGGACGACCTCGTCGACATATTTGATGCCCTTGCCCTTATAGGGTTCCGGAGGCCGCTTCTCGCGGACTTCGGCGGCAAACTGGCCGACCAGCTGCTTGTCGGGGCCGGTGATGACGATTTTATTCGGAGACGGCACCTCGATGGTGATGCCGGGGATTTCACTGACGACAACCTGATGGCTGTAGCCCAGGTTCATCACCAGGTCCTTGCCCTGCTTGAGCACACGGTAGCCCACGCCGTTGACGTCCAGCTCCTTTTTGAAGCCTTCGGTCACGCCGATGACCATGTTGCTCACCAGCGAACGGGTCAGGCCGTGCAGCGCACGGTTTTCCTTCGCGTCGTCCGGGCGGATTACGGTCAAAACGCCGTCTTCCAGGGAAAAGCTCATGTTGGGGTGCACCTTCTGGGTCAGGGTACCCTTCGGGCCCTTCACCGTCACGACGCTGTCCTCCACTTTGAACTCCACGCCGGCAGGGATAGAAATCGGTTTACGTCCAATTCTCGACATACTCTTCTCTCCCCCTTACCAAACAAAGGCCAGGACTTCGCCGCCCACGTGCTCTTTACGGGCTTTCTTGTCAGTCATGACGCCCTGAGACGTGGAAACAATGGCGGTGCCGATGCCCTTGAGAACCTTCGGCATATCCTCGCTGCTGGAATAGATGCGCAGACCGGGCTTGGACACCCGGCGCAGCCCCAGAAGAACCGGGGTCTTGGACGGGCCCTGGTATTTCAGGGTGATGCGGATGACGCCCTGTTTGCCATCTTCGATGACTTGATAATTCTTTACGTATCCCTCGTCAACAAGAATCTGGGCAATAGCCTTCTTCATGTTGGAAGCGGGGATATCCACCGTATCGTGCTTGGCCGAGTTTGCGTTCCGGATTCTCGTCAGCATGTCGGCAATGGTATCGGTGATTTGCATTCCGTCAACCTCCTTTAGCTATTGCTTACCAACTGGCCTTCTTTACGCCGGGAATCTCACCTTTATAGGCAAGCTCCCGGAAGCAAATACGGCAGATGCCATACCGACGCAGGTACGCGTGGGGACGGCCGCAGATTTTGCAGCGGTTGTAGCCCCGCGTGGAGAACTTCGGCGTTCTCTGCTGCTTGAGCTTCATCGATGTTTTCGCCACAGGTTTCTCCTCCTTACTTCGCGAACGGAGCGCCCATCAGGCTGAGCAGCTCGCGCGCTTCTTCGTCGGTTTTGGCGGTGGTGACAAAGCACAGGTCCATGCCGCGCACCTTGTCAATCTTGTCGTAGTCGATTTCCGGGAAAATCAGCTGCTCCTTGAGGCCCATGTTGTAATTGCCGCGGCCGTCAAACGAGTTGGGGTTGATTCCGCGGAAATCGCGGACGCGGGGCAGCGCCACGTTGAACAGGCGATCCAAGAACTCGTACATCCGGTCGCCCCGCAGGGTAACCTTCGCGCCGATATTCATGCCTTCGCGCAGCTTGAAGTTGGCGACGGATTTACGGGCCTTGCAGACGATCGGGCGCTGGCCGGTGATGGCCGCCAGGTCGATGAGAATCGCGTCGATAACCTTCGCGTTGTCACGGGCTTCACCGCAGCCGACATTGATGACAATCTTGTCCAGCTTGGGGATTTGCATCACGCTCTTGTAGCCGAACTTTTTCATCAGAGCCGGAGCGACGTCGTCTTTATAGAAGTCCTTCATTCTGGCCATGAACTATTTTCCCTCCTTACAGCGTTTCGCCGCAGCGTTTGCAGATACGCTGTTTGGAACCGTCGGCGAGTTTTTTGTGGCCGACGCGGGTCGGCTTTTTGCAAGCGGGGCAAATGACCTGGACTTTGGACACGTACATGGCGCCCTCGGCCTCAATGATGCCGCCGGGATCGCCCATCTTGCGGGGTTTCACATGCTTCTTGACCTTGTTGCGGCCTTCGACAATCACCTTGCCCTCCTTGGGGCTGACCTCGATGACCTTGCCGGTGTTGCCGCGCTCGTCGCCGCTGATGATGAGGACGGTATCGTCCTTTTTCACATGCAGTTTGCTACTCAATTTCGACACCTCCACTTACAGCACTTCGGGGGCCAAGCTCAGGATTTTCAGATAATCCTTTTCTCTGAGCTCACGGGCCACCGGTCCAAAAATACGGGTTCCCCTCGGGTTCTTGTCGTCGCGGATGATGACAGCCGCGTTTTCGTCGAACCGGATGTAGGTGCCGTCCTCACGGCGCAGCCCCTTGACCGAACGGACGACGACCGCTTTGACCACGTCACCTTTTTTCACAACGCCGCCGGGTGCTGCTTTTTTGACAGAAGCCACCACGACGTCGCCAATATTGGCATACCTCCTGCCGGAACCACCGAGGACGCGGATGCACATAAGCTCCTTTGCGCCGGTGTTGTCGGCCACTTTGAGGTAAGTCTGCTGTTGTACCACAGGTTGTTCCTCCTTTCGAGCGCCGCGCTACAAGATACGCAGCGCCTGACGACCAACATTATTTTGCTTTCTCGATGATTTCGACCAGACGCCAGTGCTTGTCTTTGGACAGCGGGCGGGTTTCCATAATGGACACGCGATCGCCCACGCGGCACTCGTTCTTCTCGTCGTGCGCCTTCAGCTTCACGGTGCGTTTGATGATCTTCTTGTACAGCGGATGGCGGACGTTGTCTTCGATGGCCACGACAATGGTTTTATCCATCTTGTCGCTGACGACCAGGCCGGTCCGCGTCTTTCTCAGATTTCTATCGCTCACAATAACTCCTCCTTCCGTTACGCCTCGGCGCCGTTTTTGATTTCATTCTCGCGCATAATCGTTTTGACAATGGCGATTTCCTTCTTGACGGCCTTCAGACGCATCGGATTGTCGAGCTGATTGATCGCATGCTGAAAGCGGAGGTTGAACAGCTCTTCTTTCAGTTCCTTCAGCCGTTTCTGCAACTCGGCGTCGTTCATGTCGCGGATTTTTGCAATCTCACTGGCCTTCATTACTGCTCACCATCCGTTTCTTCCGGCGCAGCGGCATCCATGGCCGCTTTGCTGACAAATTTGCATTTGATGGGCAGCTTGTTCGCTGCAAGCCGCATAGCTTCCCGGGCGATGTCTTCGGACACGCCGGCAATTTCAAACATGACGCGGCCGGGCTTCACCACGGCCACCCAGTACTCGGGCGAGCCTTTACCGGAGCCCATGCGGGTCTCGGCCGGCTTCTCGGTCACGGGCTTGTCGGGGAAAATCTTGATCCACACCTGACCGCCACGCTTGATGTAACGGGTCATGGCGATACGGGCCGCCTCAATCTGGCGGGAGGTGATCCAGGCGGGCTCCAGAGCCTGCAGACCGAAATCACCGTAGGTCACCTTGTTGCCGCGCATGGCCTTACCGGTCAAGCGGCCACGGTGAACGCGGCGGTATTTCACTCTCTTGGGCAACAGCATTACTTGCGGCCTCCTTCCCGGCGGGGCTTGGCAGCGCCGGCGAGAACCTCACCACGGTAGATCCAGACCTTCACGCCGATCCGGCCGTAGGTGGTGTTCGCCTCAGCGAAGCCATAATCGATGTCCGCGCGCAGGGTCTGCAGCGGAATCGTCCCTTCATGATACTGTTCGGTACGCGCGATTTCCGCGCCGCCCAGACGGCCGGAGACCTGCGTTTTGATGCCCTTCGCGCCCAGCTTCATGGCGCGGCCGATGGCCTGCTTCATGGCGCGGCGGAAGGAAATACGCTTCTCAAGCTGCTGGGCGATGTTCTCGGCCACCAGCTGCGCGTTGACGTCGGGGCTGCGCACCTCGACAATGTTCAGGGACGTGGGCTTGCCCAGCATTTTCTCACATTTGATGCGCAGCTTCTCGATCTCCGTGCCGCCCTTGCCGATAACCAGGCCGGGCTTCGCGCAGTGAATATGCACGCGCACGCGGGAGGCGTCCCGTTCGATTTCGATTTTCGGCACGCCGGCGGCGTACAGGGTCTTCTTCAGAAATTTACGCAGATTGTAATCGGACACGATGGTATCGCCAAACTCGCTGTCCTTGACGAACCAGCGGGAGTCCCAATCTTTGATAACGCCGACCCGAAGGCCGTGGGGATTGACTTTCTGGCCCATAAATTAACCTCCTCCTCGCTTATTCCTTTTCCTTGAGCACCAAGGTGATGTGTGACGTTCTCTTTTCGATGCGGAATGCACGACCCTGGGCTCTCGGACGGACACGCTTGAGAATGGGGCCGGGACATACGAAGCACTCGGCGACATACAGGTTGTTCCTGTCCATGTTGTGGTTGTTCTCCGCATTGGCGGCCGCGGACTTGATGAGCTTCTCAACAGGCTCGCAGGCGGCCTTGGGGGTGTGCTGCGTAATCGCCAGGGCGACATCAACCGGCTTGTTGCGGATGAGGTCGAGAACTACTTTGACTTTGCGAGGGGACATACGGACGTGTGTAACTTGCGCCCTTGCTTCCATGGCATTTCTCTCCTTTCAACCGCTTACTTCGTGCTTTTGGAACCGGTGTGGCCCCGGAAGGTGCGGGTGGGGGCGAATTCGCCCAGCTTGTGCCCAACCATGTCCTCGGTGATATACACCGGCACATGCTTGCGGCCGTCGTGGACGGCGATGGTGTGTCCGACGAAATCCGGGAAGATCGTGGAGGCGCGGCTCCAGGTCTTGAGGATGCGTTTCTCGCCGGCTTTATTCATTTCCTGAATCCTTTTGAGCAGCACGGGCTGTACGAAAGGACCCTTCTTTACGCTTCTACCCATAAATCTGAATCTCCTTTCGCTTACTTGCCGTTGCGGCGCTTGACGATGAACTTATCCGAGCGGTTGTGCGTCTTGCGGGTCTTGTAACCCAGAGCAGGCTTGCCCCACGGGGTGACAGGGCCGGAACGGCCGATGGGGGACTTGCCTTCACCACCGCCATGGGGGTGATCGCAGGGGTTCATGACCGAGCCGCGCACCGTCGGGCGCCAGCCCATGTGGCGTTTCCGGCCGGCCTTGCCGATCTTCACGTTCTCGTGCTCCACGTTGCCCACCTGACCGATGGTGGCCATGCAGGACAGCGGCACGTACCGCATTTCGCCGGAGGGCAGACGGATCATCGCCAGGTTGTTTTCCTTGCCCATCAGCTGCGCCATGGTGCCAGCGCTGCGCGCGAGCTGGGCGCCCTTGCCGGGATACAGCTCCACGTTGTGGATGAAGGTACCGGTGGGAATGTTGGCCAGGGGCAGGGCGTTGCCGGGCTTAATATCGGCGGAAGCGCCGGAGGTGACGACGTCGCCCACGGACAGGCCCTGGGGCGCCACGATGTAGCGCTTTTCGCCGTCTTCATACTGCAGCAGGGCGATGTGCGCGCTGCGGTTGGGATCGTACTCGATGGAAACCACCGTGCCGGGCACATCGAACTTGTTGCGCTTGAAGTCGATGATGCGGTACTTCCGGCGGTTTCCGCCGCCGCGATGACGGACGGTGATACGGCCGTAGCTGTTGCGGCCGGCCTTTTTGTTCAGAGGAGCCAGCAGGCTCTTTTCCGGTTCTACTTTAGACAGTACGCTGTAGTCGATGACGGACATACCGCGACGGCCGGGAGTAGTCGGTTTATACAGTTTCATTGCCATTCCGATTCACTCTCCTAATCATTGGCTTTGCGGGGCTTTTGTCGCTGGGAGCCGGGCGAGCCGGATTCCCGCATAAGGAGCCCCATACGTTACCAGGCGGGTACGGCCCGCTTTTAGAACATGCCGTCGAAGAACTCGATGGTCTTGGAATCCGCGGTCAGGGTCACAACGGCCTTTTTCCAGGAGGGGGTATAGCCTTCGTTGCGGCCCATGCGGCGCAGGCGGCCCTTCATGCTGATGGTGTTGACCTTCTGCACCTTCACCTTGAAAATCTCTTCCACCGCTTTGGCAATTTCAATCTTATTGGCGCCCTTGGCGACGCGGAAGGTGTACTTTTTCTCGGGCAGGGCGACGACGGACTTTTCCGTGATGACCGGCGCGATAATGATGTCGCGAGCTTCCATTATTTGTACACCTCCTCGAGTTTGGCAACCGCATCCTTCACAACGATGAATTTGTCGGCGTTCAGGATGTCGTAGGCGTTCAGGGTGTTGACCAGAGCGGTCTTGACGCCGGGGATGTTGCGGGCGGACTTGATGACCGTCTCGTCCTTTTCCGGCAGAACCAGCAGCACCTTGCGGTCGGCTTCCAGAGCCTTGAGCAGGGTCGCCACGGTCTTGGTCTTGATTTCCTCCATGGACAGGGAATCGAGCACCAGCATATCGCCGGAAGCCACCTTGGAGGAGAACGCGGACTTCATGGCCAGGCGGCGTACCTTCTTGTTCAGAACGAACCGGTAGCTGCGGGGCTTCGGGCCGAGGGCGATGCCGCCGTGGGTCCACTGGGGCGCGCGGGTCGAGCCCTGGCGGGCGTGGCCGGTGCCCTTCTGCTTCCACGGCTTTTTACCGCCGCCGCGAACCTCGGAACGAGTGAGGGTGGACTGGGTGCCCTGGCGTTGATTCGCCAGATAATTCACAACCGCGCTGTGCAGGACGGCGGCGTTGGGCTCGATGCCGAACACCTCGGCGCTCAGCTCCATGGTGCCGCTCTGTTTGCCGGTCATGTCAAAAGTCGATACTGTAGGCATTTAGATTTCCTCCTTCCCTTAGGCCTTCTTGACGGAATCCGAGAGCATCACCACGCCGCCGCGGGGGCCGGGAACGGCGCCCTTCACAGCGATGAGATTGTTCTCCGCGTCAATCTTCACAACGGTCAGATTCTGCACGGTCACGCGCTCCGCGCCCAGATGCCCGGCGCCCTTCATGCCCTTGTAGACACGGGAGGGAGAGGAGCAGGCGCCCAGAGAACCGGCGTGGCGGGCCACAGGGCCGGTACCGTGGGATTCCTTAAGCCGCTGGAAGTTCCAGCGCTTGATAGCGCCGGCATAGCCCTTACCTTTGCTGGTGCCGACCACGTCCACGCGGTCGCCGCTGGCGAAGGTGTCGGCCTTGATGATGTCGCCGACGTTCAGGGCGCTGCAGTCGTCCAGACGAAATTCGCGCAGCGTACGCTTGGGAGCCACGTCGGATTTCTCAAAGTGGCCCTTCAGGGGCTTGGTCACGTTTTTGATGGAGATGTCGCCGAAGCCGATTTGAACCGCGGCGTAGCCGTCGTTCTCCACGGTCTTCTTCTGGACAACCACGCAGGGCCCCGCTTCGATGACGGTGACCGGGACGACGTTGCCCTTCTCGTCGAAGATCTGCGTCATGCCGACCTTCTTGCCGATGATAGCTTTTTGCATGTCTATACCTCCTTGGTTATTGGTTGGCCGCCCGATAGGAGGCCAACTTGACCTCGCCGGGAAATCTGACAAGCCGTTGCTTCCTTGCGGAGTTTACAGCTTGATTTCGATTTCCACGCCGGCGGGGAGCTCAAGGCCCATCAGGGCCTCAACGGTCTTGTTCGACGGCCTGAGGATGTCAATCAGGCGCTTGTGGGTGCGGGTTTCGAACTGCTCGCGGGAATCCTTGTACTTGTGCACGGCGCGCAGGATGGTGACGATCTCCTTCTCGGTGGGCAGCGGCACGGGACCGGAAACGCGGGCGCCGGTGCGGCGGGCGGTTTCGACGATCTTCTCGGCCGACTGGTCGACGAGCTGATGATCATACCCTTTGATTCTGATGCGGATTTTTTCTTTGACTGCCACTGAAAAACGCCTCCTTAATAAATTGAGTTGGCGGGCTGTGCAAAACCATACACACCGCCGGGTGTTCCTTTCCCGGCCGTTAAAAAAACCGGAAACTTGCCTGGTACAAGCGTCCGGGTCAGGTTCTGCATCCTGCTGGCCGCGACCGGCAAAGCGCTCCCGAAGGACCGCCGCAACTCAAAACCGCTTCCCGCCCCAAAGGGCTGGACGCGGCATTGCCGGCCACTGCACACAGGGTTCCTTTTCGCCCGGTTTGAAATCGGACATACTCAGCGGAAAAACCGGCCGGAACTGGCCGCAACCTCCCGCGTCATCGCATATCGTGCAGTCTCGAACCACGATTTCCGGAAAAATCCACCCGTAAAAACGCGCAAATCACCCGTCTGTCGCAGTCACGCCTGATTATATTACACCATCTGTCTCGGGAATGCAAGTGTTTTTTCAAAAAAAGTGAAACTTTTTTCAATAAAAAAATCCCCGGAAAACCCAGCCGCCATGCGGGGTTCCGGGGATCGGAGAAAACCGGCGTTTTTCAAAAAACAGCCGCAATTATCCGGTTTTTGATACAAATTCCATATAGGGTGGGGGGAGCATTATTTTTTTCTACATCTAGTGCATACATCCCACTGTTTTATCCGTTGACTGGCTTCCCCTTCGCGTCCAACAGGACAGTCTCCCCGCCCTTCACGGCCGAAAACGTTCCCTCTTCTAGGGCGGAAATGCTGTCGAATTCCTCCGACAGCTTCTTTCCATCCTGATCGATCACCCAGCAGGACACTCCGCTTTCATTATCCGCACCGCACCGCGTGCCGATACCCGTTTGCGCGCAGATATCGCCATCTTTACGGAAACTCACCATATGCCATTCCCCGACGGGACAAATAACCTGGCCAGTTGCATCGACAATTTGCAGGGTATCGTCGGGCATAGCCCCCTGGGGCGCGCCACGGCGGGACACAATGCGGTTCTCGCTAAGCGGAAAAACCTCGTCGTATTCGCAGGCGATCAACGTCTTGCCCGAACGATCCGTCATGCCATACTTCATCCATCCGCCTCGGAACGCCGCCGTTCTCACAAGAGCGCCATGATAAAAGCTATCCTCTTGTTCCTCTTTGTCCGTATAGGTTCTCTGTAAACCTCCGGCATAATCTAGTACGTCGGCGACGGAGCCTCGAACGGCCAGCAGACGATTTTCATTTAAAAACGTGATGCTGTCGTACGTCGTATCCGAAAGGCGGTGGCCATCGATGTTCACCAGAAACGCGCCTGAATCCGGCTCGTTCACAATCAGGGTTTTGCAATCGCTGTTATCCGCTGAGGCGGCAACGGGAATTATCTCTCCTTCTCGGAAAGAAAGCACGGCCTCGTTCTTTTCATTGACGAGACCCGTCACAATATTGCCGTCCTGTGTTTTTTCCGCCACAAAGCGGTTTTTCGCGGCCGGCAGCACAGAATGGTATTGGGGAGGGATAAGGACGGAACCGTCCGCCTGGGCAATCCCCATCAAGCTATTCGGATCATCCGGGTTTTGAAGCGCCTCAGCACTGTCGTAGCAGGGAAAATAGCCAAGTCGAAGTGTTTTAGATTTATCGACAAACGAAGGAGACTCGACAGTTTCTGTGGAACAGCCGCAGGAGAGCAGGAAAACAAATGCGAATACGACAGCTATAGCTGTTTTGGCTTTCATTGCATTCACTCCTTTAATAGAATTCATCGGATAAAACGGATGTGTCTTACTATATCCTAGGTTAATAAAAGATAAGGCGCTTTATATACCGCAACTAAAGAACTTGCGAGTGAACTTTTGGCTATTGAACGATTCCACTTAATTATACACTTATTATCGCTATTCACATCGGTAAAATAAATCGTTCCTAAATCGGAACTAATACCGGTTACAAGAATAGAATGCGTATTATATCGAATATAATCTCCCGGCTTAACCAAGCTCAATATATTTACGGCTTGATTATTGGAAGTTGGCTGGACTGATATCCAGTTTCTTACGTTTGACTGATAGAACTTATTAGCTACATACATTGCGTAACCCATACATTGTATGGCCGAATTATAACTGTTGCACCCACAAGTTCCATAGTAATTGCACCCTGAATTATGATGGGTACATCCCGCAGTAGTTACAGATGCTGCATTGTTGGCTGAACTAGGGCTATGATTCCAGAACTTATTTGTTGGCAATTGGGATTGTACCGTCGCTAAGGATGTTTTTACCGTAGGGACACGTTCAAGATACCACTTTTGACAACGACTCCCGTTGTTTGCGTATCTGCCCACATTATATGGCGAAGCCATTGAGGCGTTCTGTGTTTCCAACACCTGATTAATCCAACCATTCGTAAAATAAACGGTTCCGTCACTGTTGGCGGTTATACGCCACTTCTGCGTTGTTAAACTGGAATTCGTATAATATAAATCCGCATTTGTGGTCGTTTCCGATACACTCAACATTTTTCTACCCTGATTTTTATAATACGGGCTTTGATTCTCAAGGGTATAATATCCATCTGCATTTTTCGTTATCTTCCACGCCTGATTAAGCCCGCCGTGATACGCATACTGAATAACATTAAAATTCCCTGAGTTTTCCGCATCCAAATAATGTCCGCTATTGGCATTGCGGATATAATAAATAGCTCCGCTTACTATGGATGTAGTCGTTGAAATTCCGGAAGCCGCATGGCAAAGAAACTGGGTGGGGAGAGCAATCATAATTAAAACACACATGCATCGCATCAAAAATGTCTTGCATATTTTTTCAATTTTTACACATCCCCTCAAGTATTTAGAATCCTCAATCCTGCACATCCTTTAATTAAATTTCTTATTCCCTTATTTCATTGGAACCACCTCTTTCTTCTTAACTATATTATACTTATTTTACATAATTTATCAACTATGTTAATAATATAATTTTAAAATATATCTGATAAGAGGGCATTATATGGCATTCTAACATAGATATCCTGTATATAAACTACCCCCTGCCGTAGTTACATGCCTACGGCAGGGGGGGTTATTGCGTTTACACGTAACCGTCGGCCCCCCGCACGGTGGCTTCCCCCGCCGTGACCGGTATGACCTCTCCCCCGCTCTCCACGAGCAGGCCGCCGTCCTCGCCGACGCCGACGGCCGTCCCCTCCAGACGAACGGCGCCGTCCGGCGACAGCACCCGCACGGATCGGCCAAGATTGATACAGCGGCGGGCGTACCTCTCCCGCAGAACGGCAAAGCCTTCCTGCCCGCACAAATCCCAAAGCGGCTCCAGCTGGTTGAGGATGGCGGCGGCGGTCTCCTCCAGCGAAAGCGTCCGGCCGGTGAGCTCCAAAACCGAGCCCGCGTGGGGCAGACCGGCCTGGGCGAACCAAGCGGCGGTCTGCCGCAGATTGACCCCCATGCCCGCCACCACGGCCAGCCCGCCCTGCCCGTCCGGCCGACTCTCACATAAAATGCCACACACCTTGCGGCTGCTGCATACAATGTCATTGGGCCACTTTATACGAAAGGCCGCCCCCGTCAAAGCCTCCAGCGCCCCGGATACCGCCAGACCGCAGAGAAGCGGGAGCCGCTCGACGTCCCCGCCGGTGCGGAACAGCACTGACAGGGCCAGCGTCTGCCCGTCCGGCACGTCCCAAGAGCGGCCAAGCCGCCCCCGGCCCGCCCGCTGGCAGCCGGTCAGGCAGGCCGTGCCGTGCGGCAGCTCCCCGGCCCGCTCCTTCAGATAGCGGTTGGTGGAATCCACCTCGTCCAGCGAAATGACCGTCCGGCCCAGCACCCGGGTGGTCAGCCCGGGAAGCCCCGCCCCGCTCATCTTCGATTCTCCACGACGTTCAGGAGCACGCCGGTGGGCGTGACGTCCAGAAGGCCGTAGGTGCCCCGGCCGCGCAGACTGCCGGGGTTGAGGATATACAGGCCGTCGTCGTAATCGGTCAGGGGCTGGTGGGTATGACCGAACAGAAGAATGTCCGCCTGCCGCTCACGGGCTGCGCAGCATACCCGGTAAAGCCCCGTCTTGACCCCATAGAGATGGCCGTGGGTGAAAAACAGCCGTTTACCGCCCAGGGTTTCCTCCCGGGCATAGAGCAGGCCGGCGGAACCCAGAGCGAAATCGCCGTTGCCCCGTACCTGCCAGAACATCCGATCGGGAAAGCGGGCCGCCACAGCCTCCGCCTCCCGCGCCCCGTCCCCCAGATGTATCACCGTCCGGGCGGAGGGCTGCGCCTGCACGGCGCGCTGCAGCGCCCCCTCGTCCCCATGGGTATCCGAAACCACCAGTATCCGCACAGCCGGACGCCTCCCTCGCTCAAATTTCCTCCGACGACTTATCTCTTTCTCATATCCCTTAGGCAAGTATCATAAGTATAGCATAGACGCGGCGGGGTTGGAAGCCCCCGCAGAAAGGTGGAATCCACAGCCATGAGCGACAAAAACATCACCCCGGATCAGATGCAGGCCCTGTTGAAATTCGCAAGCAAAAAGCTGGGCACCACGCCGGAAAAACTGGCCGAGACGGTGCAGAGCGGCGGGCTGGACGGCCTGAGCAAACTGTCCCCCGACCTGCCGGCCAAGGAAGCCGGAAAAATCGACGAAGTCCTTCACGACAAGGCCAAGGCGCAGGCGCTTCTGCAGACGCCCGAGGCCCAGAGACTCATCGAGCAGATCCTCGGCAAGAAATAATCCGCCGGTCACCGGCAGACAGGAGGTTGTCATGGACGACTTGGCACAAAAGCTTAACGACCTGCTCAGTTCCCCGGACAGCATGGAAAAGATCCAGTCGGCCATGGCGGCCATGGGTCTGGATGGGGATGGCGGAGGAGACGACGGCGGCGCCAGCCCGGACGAAGGCATGGCCGACACCATCCAGTCCCTGCTGGCCGGCCTATCGGGGGGCGGGAAGGAAAAGCCCGCCCATGCCGACAGCGGCGGCCTGCCCGACCTGTCCGCCATCGCCAAAATGGCGCCCCTGATGGCCGGCCTAAACAAGGAGGATGAAAACACCGCCTTGCTCAAGGCACTGCGGCCCTATCTGCACGGGGATCGGGAAAAGCGGCTGGACGACGCCATCCAAATGATGAAAATGATGAAGCTGCTGCCGCTGCTGCAAGGCAAGGTAAGCGATGAGTAAATCCAGTGGATGGATTGGTGAAGGGAATTTCCCCCACAACAAGGAAAAAACCGCAGGAATACGGTCGTATTCCGAGGATTTTTGACGCCTTGGTGGGGGAAATCCCTCACCAAGCCGCCGCTGAGCTGTCAGGCGTGATTTATTCATTGCTTACCTAGGGCCTGCTCGGCGGCAAATAACCCGCCGCGTCATGGCGCACGGGAATTCCCGGCAGAGAGGGAGTGGAAAATGGTAAACGATGTTATCCGAATGCAGCAGGAGGCCGAGCAGCGGGTTCAGCAGATGCGGGAACGTTCCCGCCTGCTGGTCAGCGGCGGGCTGCCGGAGGGGGGGCGCACGGCGGAAACCATGGCCGCCGGGCGGCCGCGGCCCCGTACCTTCCCCATCCATACGCAGCCACCACCCGGCCCTCCGCCCGAACCGCCCCCCAGGGAACCGGAAAGCTGTCTGGAGAAGAAGGAAAAGGCCGGGGGACTGGGCGGCCTGTTTCAGGATCAGGAGCAGCTGTTCCTGCTGATGCTGGCCGTGCTGCTGATCAAAAACGGCGCGCAGATGGAAATCGTCCTCGCCCTGCTGTATATCGCCATGTAAAAAGCACCCGGAATCCGCCTTGAAGGCGAATTCCGGGTGCTTTTCTTATTGAATATCCCGGCGGCAGAAGCTGTCCCGGCCGATCCACAAGAAGCAGATCAGATAGACCAGCAGCACCGACACGGTGAAGCCCAGGCTCATGGTCGGCTCAAAGGTGGCCAGGCTGGTGTTCATGCCGAACATCTTCTCCATCAGGGAGGAAACGCCGGGGAAATAGACCGACAGATCCTCGTTGGCGAAGAGCAGGAATTTCAGCCCGGGCAGCGGCGCGCCCAGCATCGCCACCGAACCGAGAACCACCATCAGCATACCCGCCTTGCTGCCGAACATCAGCAGCAGAGACACGGCGATGGACACGGCGCTTTTGCGGGTCACTGCCGAGAGCATCAGCGCCAGGCCGCCGTATGCCAGCACCGGCAGCATATACAGCAGATATTTCAGCACGATGATCAGCAGGAAGGGCAGCCGCACGACGTTGCCGAAAACGCTGACGACCACCATATCCCCGATGCCGCCGAAGCCGTTAAAGGCGGCGGAGGTCAGGAAGGACAGTACGAACATGCCCGCCAGAATCAGGCCGGTGATTTCCAGCAGAAGCACGGCCTTGGCCCAGAAAATTTTCTGCCGCTTGTGGGGCGTAATCAGCAGCAGCTTGACTGTGCCGGAACCGAATTCCCCGGCGATGATGCCGCCGGCCAGCACCACCAGCAGCACGCCGATCAGGTTCAGATTGCCGGTGGTGGAATCCAGCATTCCCAGGAAGCCATCCTCGTCGACAGGCGGCGTGTTGGTCTGCAGCTCCTTGAGGATGATTTTGTTCTCTTTTTCCAGCTTGGCTTTGGCCGAGGAGGTCAGGGGCTGCGGCTCCCCGACCATATCGTTGATCACCTCGCCCCGCAGAAGGGACAGCTCGTTTTTCTGCAGGGTGCTCAGCTTGTTGACCTTCCACTGGTTGGGAGAGGTTTTCGTCAGCCAGCTGTACGTCGTGGGCACCGGTTCGATGTCCATATCGATCTGCATTTGCAGGACGCGGATAAACACTTCTTGCTCCTGGGGCGTTTGAGGGACATCCATGATGCTGGAATCCGTGTATCCGCTTTTGATAAACTCGATGCGCAGGCGGAGGAAATCCTTCCAGTTGCCATTATCGAGCACCTTTTTATAGCCTTCCACCTGGGCGGTGTAGGCGGCAATGTGCTCTTTCATCTGATCCTCGGGATAGGACGGCTCGCCGCTTTCCATCATGGCGGTCTCGCTTTTCAGGTTGCCCAGCGCTTCGTAATAGGCGGCCACCGCATCGGTGCGCCAGTCGCTGGGCGGAATCTCATTATCCAGCAGATACTTGTACTTGGCGATTTCCATCTGCACCTGGATATTATCCGGCTCGTTTTCCAACTGCCATTCATTGCTCTGCAGGTTGCTTTGATAGACATCCTTCCAGGCATCCGCCTGGCTGTAGTAGTAGTTATTATTGGCTGAAATGATGTTGATCACTTTCAGGAGCACCACGGTGCTGAGCATCAGCAGGATCACCACGCCGGACAGCACCCAGGTAGACGGCTTTTTATAGAGCTTCGTCCGCTCATTCTGCAGCAGCTTAGCCAATGATGTTCCCTCCCCCCGTGATTTCGATGAAGGTCTCCTCCAGGGTGGTGCCCACCGGGCTCAGCCCGTAAATATCCACCTGGTTTTCCATCAGGCGGCGGTTGAACCCGGGGATTTCGTCTTCGGCAATGCGGATATCCATGTGATCCGCCGCCGCGGCCACAATCCGATCCGCCGCGTTCGCCTCCAGCAGCTGCCGGAAGGTCTCCATGGGCCGGGCGGTATAGCGGTAAACGCCGCCCTGGCCGGCGTGGGTCAGCTCCTCCATGGTGGCCACCTGCTTGAGGCAGCCCTTGCTGATAATCCCCACCCGATCGCACATCAGCTGCATCTCCTGCAGGATATGGCTGGACACCAGCACCGCGAGTCCCTGTGAATGGGCCAGACCCCGCAGCAGATCGCGGAACTCCTTAATGCCCGCCGGATCGAGGCCGTTGGTGGGCTCGTCGAGAATCATCACCTTGGGGTTGTGCAGCAGCGCCTGCGCCACGCCGAGCCGCTGCTTCATGCCCAGAGAGTAGCTTTTGAACTTTTCCCGGATGCGCATCTGCATCCCTACCAGCTCCGCCACCTCCTGCACCCGGCTTTCCGCCACGCCGCAGGCCCGGGCGTGAATCAGCAGATTGTCGTAGCCGGAAAGGTAACCGTACATATCCGGATTTTCCACAATGCCGCTGATATGCCGCATGGCCTGTTCGAAATCCGTTTCGACATTGTGGCCGTCCACCAGAATGGAGCCGCTGTCGATGGACAGCAAGCCGAGAATCATTTTGATGGTGGTGGTTTTCCCCGCGCCGTTGGGGCCGAGGAACCCAAAGATTTCCCCCTCCTTAACGGAAAAGGACACGTCCTGCACCACCGGACGGGCGCCGAAGCTCTTGCACACGTGCTCCAGCACCAGGATATCGCCTGTGCTCATCGGAACCCATCTCCTCTCGTATCCGTGTTGCTGCTGATACCGCTGATGCGGTAGATCTTCCATTCGCCCTTGACCTTCTGGCAAATCAGGGACAGGCTCAGCGTCTGCCGGATATTCTCCATATCCTTCAGGTCGCCCTCGCCGTTGTAGTAGTCATAATACCGTCCGCTGACCCGGTTGGCGTAATAATAGGTGGCCTGGGCCGTGTCCTCGATGATGTTGCATTTGTCTGGATCCACATCCAGGTACACGCGGGTCTTGGTGCGCTGCTGGCCGCTGTATTCCTGCTGCACCAGGGCCATCAGGGAATCGCAGGCGCTGTCCAGGTAACTGGAGCCCTCCACAAACAGCGGGGACAGCCCCTGGCGGATACGCGCCTTCACCGCATCCTGTTTCTCCTTCGAGGTGTTCAAGGCAGCCGCCTGTTCGTCGGTCATCAGCGTGGTTTCTTCCCAAATTTTATTGACGGCGTCGCTCAGTTCCTGAATCTCCTTGCGCTGGGGAATCAGCATCAGCTGCGTCGCCGCAATATACAGAACAACCGCCAGCAGCAGCACCATCGAGACCCAGAAGCCCCGGTTGGTTCGCTGCCAAAAGGATTTCTTCTTCACCGCTCCCTCTCCTTTTCCGCCGGCATTTCCGGCTGTTTTGGAAAAGCATACCACACTCCCCCAGGTTTGAAAACACGATTTCCGCTATCTTCAGAAAGTATTAAGCAGTATCGACGGTTTTCCTTTCGATTTGATAAAAACAGGAGGGGCGGCCTTAAGAATCCGCACCCTCCCGGTTCCTATCGATATGCAGCAGCCGCAGGTTGCGCAGGGGCACCGCCTTGCCCCGCCACCCGTAAGCTTTCCCCGTCAAATCCTCCGCGTCCTCCTCGGTCATCCGCGGCCGATACCAGGTAAAGCAGGGATGGGGCGCGATTACGGCAGCCCGGTTGAGCGGACAAGCCTCCTGGCAGGCGTCGCAGCCCCAGACCAGCCCGCCCCGTCGGAGCGTCTCCTCCTCCTCCGGCGTCAGCGCGCCCTTCTTCTGGCTTAGCGCCGACAGGCAGCTGTCCCGCTCTCCGCCCGGCAGACACCCGCCGGGACAGGCGGCGGCGCAGGCCCCGCAGTGGGGGCAGGCGGCCACGGCGCCGCCGGTCGGCGGCAGGGGCGCGTCGGTGACAATGGCGCCGATGAACACGTAGGAGCCATAGCGGGGATGGATGAGCAGACCGTTGTCCCCCACGACGCCCAGGCCGCACAGGGCGGCGGCGTACACCTCCGGCAAAGGGGAATTGTCCAGAAAAGGCTCGAACGCCCGGCCTGGCGAGAGAATGGCCAAATCCTCCGCCAGCGCGCGCAGCACCCGCCCGCCCGCCTGATGGTAATCCTCCACACAGGCGTAGCGGGAAAGATTGCGGCTGGGATCGTCGTCGGGAAAGCGGTAGGGAAACAGCAGCGCCAGCACCCGGCGGGCCCCGGCGGGCAGGCGGGCCGCCGCGCGGCAGGGCAGCAGCCGCTCGCTGACGGCGGCGAAATCGCAGACGCCATAGGCGTCGAACCCGTGACGGCGCACGCTTTCCTCCCAATCCGGACAGGCCATGGGCGTATCCCCTCTTTCTGTGTTTATGGTTCCGCGGCCCATGTAATCGAACCTAAATATTGGGGCGCGGTGGAACGGATCGTCGACTTAAGCTGTTGCATGGACGCCGAGCGGCTTCACCGGCAAGCGGCAGACATCATCGAGGCGACCGACGCCTGTTCCGCCCTGCACGCCCGCTGCCGCAAATTCATGAGCGCGGCCGCGTCCCTGCTGGGGGACAGCACCCGTATCGCCCAGGACTGCACCGACGTGCCCAAGGTCATCCGGACGGCGGAGCGAATCGCGGATCGGGAATTCGCGGGACTCCATCCCGGGCGCGGGAAGGAAAAGCGCCGGTTCCTGTCCGCCATCACACCGGAGGGGCCGGTGATTTTCCACCAAACCCTGCAGACCCTGTGCTCCCGCATTTACGCCATCGAGGACGAGTATGGCGCGGCCTCCCGCCTGCTGCTGGCCGAGCTGCGCGGACGGGCGCTGGCCGCCGGCCTGGAGATCATCACCTGCGCCTGTCCCCTGTCCCCCTACGATAAGCTGGAGCACCTGCTTATTCCCTCTTTGGGGCTCGGGTTCACCACCTCCGGCGGGTGCCACAAGGTGGACTTCCCCGTCTACCGCCGGATCCACGCCGCTCGCTTTACCGACGCCGAACGGCTGCGCCAGAAGCGGCAGATTCTGTCCTTCAACCGGCGGGCGGCCCGGGAGCTGCTGGCCGAAGCGGTCTCCATCGCCGGCGACGCCAAGCATGTCCACGATCGGATGGAGGCCTTCAACGTCCGGGCCATGGACTGGGAAAAGGCGGACGGCATCATTCACCGGACAGTGGCCGATTTTCTTCTGCTTGCAGAAGCTGCCGCACCGTCTGCTCCGGCCGGCTCAGAAACGCGCGGGTGATCCGGACGGCCTCGGCCTCCTCGTACGCGATCGGCCGGATCCCTGTCCCGTCCAGCTGGTAAATGCGGCTGTCCGGATACGCCAGCAGGATGGGGGAATGGGTGGACAGGATGAGCTGGCTGCCGGCCTCAACCAGCCGGCGCATTTCCGCCAGCATGGCCAGCTGCCGGGCAGGCGACAGGGCGGCCTCCGGCTCGTCGAACAGATACAGCCCATTTCCGCCCAGCCGGTTGTGCAGCAGGGCGAAAAAGCTCTCCCCATGAGAGCAGGCGTGCGGGCTTCCGCCATAGGCGTCCCGAATAAACGGCGCGGGGGCCGGGACGCGATCCAGCTCGTCGATGGCGGTGGCCACGTTGTAAAAGCTCTCCGCCCGCAGGAAGTACCCGTCCCGCGGGGATAAGGGCCCCCGCAGAGGGAGCAGATACCGCCACAAAGGTGAGTGAGTGGCCCGGGTTTCCACCTGAAAATTGCGGCCGCCGCCCTCGGGGCAGAACCCGCAGGCCACGGCGATCGCCTCCAGCAAAGTGGATTTCCCCGTGCCGTTTTCCCCTACGAAAAAGGTGACCGCTTCATGAAAGGCCAATTCCTCGAGGGCGCGAACAGCGGGGATGCAGAAAGGATACTCTTCGAAATCCGGCACCCACTCCCTGTCCAGCCGGATCCCCCGGAGAAAGGGACGCACCTGCATACGCGCACTCTCCTCTTTAAAAACCGGGGCGGCATTCGCCGCCCCGGTTTTATTTCTCTTTGCGGCTGTCGTCCGCGGACGGTTCCTCGCCTGTGTCCCCAGGGGCCGATGTCGCTTTCGCGGCGGACGGTTCCACCTTCAGGCTGTTGCGGTAGGCGATAAAGTCCTGCAGGAGCATCAGTGCCACCGCCATGAAGGGGACGCCCAGGACGATGCCCCAGAAGCCGAACAACCCGCCGCCGATGGTGATGGCCAGCAGCACATAGATGGGCTTGATGCCGACGCCCCCGCCCACGATCCGGGGCTGGATCACATTGCCGTCAATCTGCTGCATGGCCAGGATATACACTCCCACCCCAATGGCGGTATAGATGTTACCCGACAGCAGGGCAATGACGACACAGCCCACGCCGCCCGCTAGGGCGCCGAAATAGGGGATCATGTTGAGGAAGCCCACAATCATGCCCAGCAGTATGGCGTTGGGCACCCCGAAAATCAGCAGGCCGATGGACACGATGACCCCCATGACGCAGCAGTCGATCAAAATGCTGTACAGATATTTATAAAAGATTTCCCCCGCCTTATGACCATACCGGCTGATGTTGTCCATCCACTTGTCCTTCATGAACAGGCCGCACACGGCGCGCAGGGCGCGGAACAGCGCCTCCCGGCTGGCCAGCATATAAACCGAGATGATGAAGGCCATAAACACGTTGAGCAGCGAGGAAGTGAGGTTGGCGACCCCTTGAAGAGAGGCGGTGATGGTGTCCATGTTGATTTTGGACAGCACATTATCGTACAGCTCCTGCAGCTTGCCGGGCACGTCGAAATTTTCCAAAACGCCGCCAGGGCGGGTGTATTGTTCCACCCAGTCCATCGCGGTTTTGTAATAGTCGGGCAGGGTTTTCAAAAAGCCGATAAGGGCGCGGGCCAGGGCGGGCAGAGCAAAAATCAAAATCACCGCGACGATCAGCAGCAGGGCCAGATACACCACCGCGATGGCGATGGGCCGGGCGCCCTTGCGGAGGAAACGGTTGCGCGCGCCCGCGAGCTTGTTTTCGAGAAAGCGGCTGGGGGCGAACAGCAGAAAGGCCAGACCGAACCCGGTGACAAAGGGGCTGAGAATGTCGAGAATAGTGCCGACAAAGGCCCAGATGCTGTCGAAGTTATCAAAGGTCTTGTACACCGCGATGACGGCCACCGCGAACAGGAACGCCGATAGCCAGGATATAACCCCTTTCAGACCCTTCACCCTTGTCACCGCCCCTTTCTCTGGTTACGGTTAGTATACCAAGTTTGGCGGGGAAACTCAAGGCATTATTTCCACACGCGGATTTTTTGCACGTCATAGCGCTGATAGGCCTTGGTGCATGCGGTAAAGACCAGGAAATTGCAGAGCATGCCCACCATGGTGCCGTCCACGCCCCAGGGCTTGCCCAGGACATAGTTCCACAGGAGGGTGGACGTCAGCCCCGCCAGCAGCGCATAGCGGAACGCCCGGCCGTTGGACTTGACCCCTAGGAAAGCGGCGGCCAGGGGTACCAGGATTAGGGGGCACCAGAAGGAATACGCCAACACCAGGATGGAGAACACATCGGGCAGGACAAATGCGGCCAAAACCGCCGCCGCCCCCGTGGCGAAGTTCACCCCCCGCAGCCAGCGCAGCTGGCTTTTATCCGACATATGGGGCCGCAGCGGCAGAATCATGTCGTTGACCAGCCCCACCGCCGCCCCGTTGAGAAAGCCGTCGGCCGCCGACATGATGATGGACACCATGGCGGCCATCACCACCCCACGGATCCCCAGGGGCAGCACCGCCTGTACCAAATCGGGCATGGCCGACGAGGCGTCCTTGGCCACTCCGAGGGCATACGCGGTGAATCCGATCATGCCGGTGACGATGAAAAAAGGGATGGAAAACAGACCGCTCAGGACGGTGCCCCGGGCGGTGCCCTTGGGGTTGCGGCCGATCAGCAGCCGCTGGGTATAGGGCGGGGCCAGCGCCTCGCCGAACATCATGGTGAAAAACATGGAGAGAAACCCAGCAAAGGTGGTGCCGTTGAAGGGGTTGAAATATTCCCGAGGCAGGGTGTCCAGCACCGCCTGGGCGCCGCCCGCCCGGTGAAGCCCCATGATCAGCAGCAGGGGCATGCCGCCGGCCAGCAGGATGAACTGAATGATGTCGGCTACAATCACCGACTGCATACCCCCGAAGGTGGTGTAAATCAGCACAATCCCGCAGCCGATAAGAATACCGGCCCATTCGGGCACCCCCAGCAGTACGTGGAACACCATGCCCATGGACTCCATCTGGGCGCCCACCACCCCGGCGCAGCAGATGAAGGAGAACAGGCCCGCCAGAATCCGGGCCGACCGGCCGTAGCTTACCCCAATGATGCCGCCGACGGTGGAAACGCCGGTAAAGCGGCCCACGCCCGGCACCAGATATTTCCCGATGAGGATCATGGACAGGCTGAACCCGAACAGGGTCAGGGTGGTGCCGATGCCGCTGGTATACGCCTGGGCGGCGTTGCCGGAGGAGTATCCCCCGCCCACGTAGGAGGCGGACAGGGTGGCGAAAATCACCAGCGTGCCGTACCGGCCGCCGGAAGCGGTGAAATCCCCGGCGTTTTTGACGTTGCGGCCTCCCCGCAGCCCCATGATCACCAACAGCAATATATACGCAATGACAATTCCCGTATCCAGCCACATAAGGCGTTTCTCCCTCCGACAGACAGCAGTTTGGCCTATATTACCTTATGTGCCTGCCTCAGGGATTATGTGCGGCGGCCCGGGCGGCCGCTTATCGGATTTCCTGCTCCAAGTTCCAGAAGATTTCCGCATCAAAGAATTCCGGCAGTTTCATGTCCAATCCGTCGCATAGCTTCTTAATCGTTAGAATTGATAAGTCCTTGCGACTATTATCCATCATGCTGTATACCGTGGAAGGCGTCACACCTGCGTTAGTGGCCAGCTCGTTGTAAGCCATTCCTCTATCTCGACAAATTTGTTGAAACCGCAGCACTACTGCTTCCTTTATAGGCATGTCCGATCACCTCTACAAAATTGTAGAGGTTTATACGCCGAAGCGTATACGCAATTGCGTAATGCAAAAAATTGAAGTATACTAAAAATATCTAAATTATAAATCCCGATAATTGCGCCGGCTGACCGGCCCGACATACCAGTAATCGCAAATGGCGTGGGTGCAAATGCGTCATGAGCCATCAGGGATTATGTGCGGCGGCCCGGGCGGCCGCTTATCGGATTTCCTGCTCCAAATCGTCAAATTCTTTTGTGCTGAAAAACGCGCCCAGGGTTATTTCCAATGCATCGCAAATCTTCTTTAACGTGACGATTCCGGGGTTTTTACTTTTTAAATTGAAAATACTGTAAACGGTAGTGGGAGGAATTCCTGCCTGATTTGCCAGTTCATTGAGCGTCATTCCTTTTTGCTCGCACAGTTCGGTAATACGTGCAGCAACAACATCCCTAGTGTTCATCTTAATTCCCCTTATTATAGAAGATTCTAATCATAAGGGTACGCATTTATACGATATATCGTGTTGAATATATCCCATAAAATAAAGTTTGTGATATAATGTACGATATATCCAACACGAAAGGATGATTGTATGCGTCGTGAAACCTGCTGTTTTACCGGCCACCGGAACCTGCCGGCGGAACATCTGCCGGCTATCCCTTCCTTGCTCGACGACACCGTTGCCGAGCTGATCGGCCGCGGTATTGTCGATTTCGCCTGCGGCGGCGCGCGGGGCTTTGACACGCTCGCCGCGCAGTCCGTTCTGCGGGCCCGCGCGGCCTGTCCCTTTCTGCGGCTTCTCCTGTTTCTGCCCTGCCGCGATCAAACGCGGGGCTGGCCGTCGAAGGACGCGGCGGTTTATGTGGATATTCTCGCCCAGGCCGACGCGGTTTCTTACGTCGCGGACCGCTACCGCCCCGGCTGTATGCAGGAGCGCAACCGCCGTCTGGTCGATGAAAGCTCCTGGTGCGTCAGCTGGCTGACCCGGCAAGCCGGCGGCACCGCCTACACGGTGAGCTACGCCCGCCGGCAAGGCCTGGCGATACGCAACCTCCCGGATCGGCTATAAAAAAGCGTCCTCCCAATCAGGAGGACGCTTTCCCTTACATCAGGGGGGAGAACAGATTGAAGACGGGCGCCAGCACCTTCTGCCACCAGGGACGGCTCTGAATATCGTCCATCGTGATCCGGTGGGAAACCTCCATCGTCTTTTCGATATCCCGGCGGATGTCGGCCACCACCGGCGCGTCGCAGATGAGCACCCCGTTTTCATAGTGGAGAAACAGGCTGCGGAAATCCAGGTTGACCGAACCGACCGTCGCGCAGCGATCGTCCCACAGCATCAGCTTGCCGTGAATGAAACCGGGGGTATATTCGTAAATCTGCACCCCGTTTTTCACCAAATGCCGATAATTGTGCCGATTGACCAACCCGACATACCAGTGATCGCAGATGGCGGGGGTGCAGATGCGCACATCCACGCCGCCCCGGGCCGCCAGGCAGAGGGTGGAGCTGAGCTCCTGATCGATAACCAAATACGGGGTGGTCAGCCACAGATACTGCCGCGCACCTCCCGCCGCCTGCCGGATGAGATCCAACGCGGGATTTTTCGGATTGTTATACGGGCCGTCGGCATAAGGCTGAAAATATCCCTTGGCCTCTACCGGTTTTTCAATAAGATAATCGCTGTAATCGCCCTCTTGATTTCGTGTGGCAATATTCCACATTTGGAAAAAAATCACCGACAGGCTGCGCACCGCGCTGCCCTCCAGGCGGATACCCACATCCTTCCAGTGCCCCAGCTTGGAGTCGATATTGACATATTCGTCCGCCAGATTGACGCCGCCGGCATACCCCACCTGTCCGTCGATCACCACGATTTTTTCATGGTTGCGATAGTTCAGATAAAAGCTGGAAACAAAGCGGTGGGCAGGGCTGAACACCGCCACTTTGAAGCCCTCGGCCTCCAGCTTCTTATCGAACTTGTCCGGAATTTTGAAAAAGCAGCCCACATCGTCATAGAGAAGGCGCACCTCTACCCCCTGTCGGATTTTCCGCAGCAGAAGCTCGTGCACCCGGTTCCACAATTGACCGGTAGCGACGATGAAATATTCGATAAATATAAACCGTTCCGCCCGTTCCATGTCTCCGATGAGCCGTTCGAAATACTCCTCACCGATGGGGAAATACTGCGCGGCTGTGTCGGTATACAGCGGATACTGGGCTTTGGCGAGAGAATGGACATAGGGGGCGTCGTTGGGATACCGGGCGGTAAACTGATTGAGCTGCGGCTTATTGGCCGGCAGCTTCATGAAGCCGTTCTCAAACGCCGTGTTCAGCGCGCCCTTTTCCTTTTTATTAAAGTCCACCCGGCCCCACAGCCAGTAAAGCGCCATGCCGACGATCGGCGTCATCAGCACCACCACGATCCAGGCCAGCCGGTAGGCGGAGCTGTCGTGTCGGTTAATCAGGCTGAACACCGTCACCATGGCCAAAATATCGAGCGCCACATAGAGGGGCGCCGCGTTGGCCCGCAGGAAATAGGTGGTAAACATCATGATGCCCAGCTGCAGCAAAATGGCCAGGGCGATGATGCCGATGCGGATGTAGGTGGTCAGCGCGCTGTTGCGATCGTGGGTGGTGTTTTGCTTTTCCTTTTTTTTACTCATCGGCGGACGGGTCCTTTCTCTTGGCGGCGACCAGCTTTTTCATCAGCAGCGTTGCCACCAGAATGATCACAAGGGCAGCCAAAGGAATCAAAAAGCCGGGAGACAGCGGGTCGGTGGCCGCGCTGCCCATGAGGGTCACCGTGACCGCCTGGGGCATACAGCCCACCATGGAGCCTAAAAAGAAGCGGCCGAAATGCAGCCCCTTCGCCCCGGCTAGCAGACTGACGGAATCGGTGGATATGCCGGGCATCAGCCGCAGCAGGGCGATGGAACTGAACCGATCGAGATAGCGATCATCCAAAACCTTGTCCAAAAATTTATTCTTGCCCTTAATCCAGCGAAATAATTTATCTATAAGGCGTTTTCCGAACCGTTTGCCCACCGCATAGTCGGCCGTGAACTCCAGCGAAAGAAACACGATGGTTAGCAGGAAGGCGATAAGCGGGGAAAACATCAGCCCGGTCAGCAGATAGACAAGCGGCTGGGGCACGATCACCACGGTGCAGGCCTTGAGAAGATAGGCCCCCAACAGGATGGGGATCACTTCCCAAGTGTCCCGGTAAGTGTCGGCCAGAACGGTCAAATCGGTATTGAGAAATTGAACCGCCAGGATCAGCGCGGCGAAGGCCGCTATGACCAGCACGGTCAATGTCCATCTGGTCTTGTGTCCGCCGCCCTTGCTCAACCCGTTTCCCCCTCTTATTGCCTATACAATCTCAGTATGACAGGATCCCGGTCATTTGTCAACGCCGGCCCGTCCCCTTATCCGCGGATAATGCTGACACAGCGCTTTCTTTAGCCCTCTACCCCCGCCATCCAGGCTAAGGTATACGAGAAACCCCCCGCCGCAAAATGCGGCGGGGGGATCTGGATATACCCTGAGAAC
>URCA01000039.1 GCA_900546265.1 uncultured Oscillospiraceae bacterium
TTGCGGTACGGCTTCAGCTTGTGGCTGCGATAGCCCTCCCGCACCAGATAAGCGCCGGTCTCCACCGCTTCCTCGGACTTGTGGGCGCTTTCCACGCCCACATTGTCCTGCTCTGTTTCCCGGATCTCTTTGTGGAGCTTGCCTGCGACCAGATGGACGGGAGCTTCCCTGACTCCTTGAGAAACTTTGGAAGGTGGCTTTTTCTTGTCCTCAAAGGTCAGCTTCGAGGTCTTTTTTCCGGTATCCGGGTCAATGACCGTCTGCCTGACCTTTTTCTTTGGGATATTGGCCTGCGCCTTATCTGCTCTGGCCGCAGCTTTCTCCGCTTTACGGATCGGCTTTTCCAGTGCAGGGTCAGACCGTTCCTCATCAGTAAAGCGCAGGCGCGGTTCCTTATTCAAACCATTCTCCCAGCATGAGGGAGGACATCATGTAGTGCAGCTCTGCATAAATGGCCATTCCCACCGGATCGTTGAACATACAGCCGGACAGGTAGGCATAAAACTGTGCCACCACATCGGACAGGATCTTCGCTTCGGTTCCTTCCAGAACCAGACCACCCATACCTTCCTTAGCACGGATGGCACTCCAGACCTCTGCCAGACGGAGCAGCCCCACCTGACCGGTCTCATTCAGTTTGGCTGCCTGATCTGCCGCCGTGCGGCACTCACTTACCGCATCGGCCATGACCGTAAGCAGCTGGCTGCGCTGGGCATTTACCGCCCTGTCAAAAAACATCAGCGGATTTTTATTCAAAATGTTGGGGTTCATCATCATTCATCCTCCTTCTTTTTCAGTTCCTGGGGTTTGGTAGTCATAATGCGGTAAAGTTCGGTGTTCTTCGGGAAGTGATCTACAAACGGCAGGATCGTGGAGCCATAGAACAGCAGGCCCTCGCCCTCACCGGAGTGGGTCACATAGCTAAGCTGGTGCGTGGAAATGCCCAGCTGCTTGGCGAGAATCTGACGGTCTCCGCCTGCCTGGTTGAGCATATACACGAAGTCGGAGTTTTCAAAGATGTTCTCCACCTCGCGGCTGCTCAAAAGGTCTTTGACATTCTGGGTGATACCTGTCGGAATACCGCCCCATTTGCGGAATCGCTTCCAGATTTCCACCGTATAAGCGGCGGTCTGCTCCTCCTTCAAAAGCAGGTGCATCTCGTCGATGTAATAACGGGTGGACTTGTGGGCAGCGCGGTTAATGGTAACGCGGTTCCACACCTGATCCTGGACCACCAACATACCGATTTTCTTGAGTTGCTTGCCCAGCTCCTTAATGTCATAGCAGACAATGCGGTTATTGATGTCCACATTGCTCTGGTGATTGAACACATTGAGGGAGCCGGTTACATAGATTTCAAGGGCCGTGGCGATATACTGGGCTTCCTTTTCCTCCTGTGAACGGAGCAGGTTATATAGGTCCTCCAGTATGGGCATATTCTCCGGGCGCGGGTCATTGAGGTAGGTCTGATAGACCAGACGCACACAACGGTCGATGATGGTTTTCTGCACCGGCTGCAATCCGTCCTTACCGCCCACGATCAGCTCACACAAGCTGAGGATAAAGTCAGACTTGAGGGACAGCGGGCTTTCATCATCCGAATAGTCCAGGTTCAGATCCATCGGATTGATGTAGTTGGTTGAGGTAGGCGAGATCTTGATGACCTGCCCATGCAGACGATCCACCAGAGGTGCGTACTCCGCTTCCGGGTCACAGATGATGACATCATCATTGGTAAGCAAAAAGCAGTTGGCAATCTCACGCTTGGCGCTGAAAGACTTACCGGAACCCGGCGTACCCAAAATCAAGCCGTTGGGGTTTTTCAGCAGCTTTCTATCCACCATGATGAGGTTGTTGGACAGGGCATTGATGCCGTAGTACAGGGCTTCCTTGCCGTTCTGGAATAATTCCTGTGTGGTGAATGGTACAAAGATAGCCGTAGAACTGGTGGTCAGCCCTCGCTGAATCTCGATCTGATTGAGTCCCAGGGGCAGACAGCTCATCAGCCCTTCTTCCTGCTGGAAGTCCAGTCTGGTCAGCTGGCAGTTATACTTCTGGGCAATAGAGCCTGCCTGAAAGATGTTGTTGCCAAGCTGACGGGGATTGTCCGCTGTGTTCAGCACCAGAAAGGTCAAAAGGAACATTCTCTCGTTGCGGCTCTGCAAATCCTGCAAGAGTTTTTTCGCTTCACTGCCGTAGGTAGCAAGGTCAGATGGAATGATGTCCATGTCGTATCCGGCACGGACTGCTTTTTTCTGTTCCTCGATCTTGCTGCGGTCCAGGTCGGTAATCTTCCGCTTTACCGTTTTGATGGCTTTCACCTGATCCACCGACTGAATGTGCATACTCACAATGAGCGAGCTTTCCATATCCAGAAAATCAGCCAGCAGACGGTCATTCAGCTCCGGTGCGAGAATCTGCAAAAAAGAAACAGCCCCGTATTTCTTGCCCATACGGAACTGCTTGCCGGTGCGGAACTCAAAGGAGCTTGGTGCAATAAAATCTTTCGTGGACAGGCCGGAAGGAGCCAGCCAGTCCCATTCAAACTGAAACGGGAGCTGTTCATCCATGTGGAATACCGCATGAAGCTGGGAAAGCCTTTCCTTACCGTCCAATGTTCTGGCGGCTACACCAAGACGCTTGAAGTTATTGAGTATATCGGTCTCAATACGCTCCAGACGGGGCTTGGCGGCTTTGATGCTGTCAGCGTTGATACCAAAGGTCAGGTATTTGGTCTTGATGAGACCGTTGTTGCCTCTGACCAGCTGATTTTGCAGCATCGTGGTATATTCCTCACGGATACTGTCAAAGGCATCCCCCTGGGGCGGAATGGAAATGGAGTTGGCAAAGGTCTCCTCCGATGCAGCAAGGTTCAAAAAAGACAGCTGGAAGTGAATCGAGCTGTCGAAATAATTGAGGAAATCACACCAGCCCTCAAAGATCGCGGTCTTATCTTCATTTTGGGAGAGCTGATAGTTGATGTCCTGAAACTGAATGGTCTTTGTGTAGTGGCTGTCCGATACGCGGCAGATCCCGTCCGGCCACATTCGTTCATAGGGGATACTGTCCTGTGCCGATTTTCCTTTTTTGTCCGTGCGGTTGGCGCGGGCAATGGCCGCTTCGATCTGCTTCTTATCGGCGCGGGACAGCTTTTTCTTTGTCTTTACCGGCTGCACAGTTTTTTCCTCGGTTTTTCCGAACATCCGATGCAGCCATTTTTTTATTGCGGTGAACAATGTCATACACCTCCTTATCGAGCATTTCCTGCCGCTTTAATACGGCATAAAAGTTATTGGTCTGGTAGGGACGCTGCTTGGGACGGATCACAGCTACTTTGAGGATGTTGCCGACGATCTTTTCCAGGGGCTGTCCATGCTTTTCATACATTGCCAGCAGGAAGAAGGGCATCATGACCAGCATCATACACATGGCAGCCATGCTGTTTCCCGCAGGCTCACGGAGCCACAAGAACAGCGGTACACCTACAAGCGCCCCGGCGGTAAAGCAGACCAGCTGCCTTCGTGTCAGATTGAACATGACCTTGGTTTTGACTTTGGTTAAATCTTTGGGTACGGGTACATAAGCCATATTATCCACCTCCTTTATGGGAATGAAATAGAGCTGTCCACTTCATTTCCCCACACATCCCAACCGGGTGTGGATTGACGAGCAAACAGTTCTATGCGCGGGAGATCACCCATCAATGAGACAATGCGTTCTCTGGCTTCCTGCGGTTTTTTTGAATGTTCTTCAATGTGAGAGACAATGACCTGATGAACAGCTGCGTTTATACGCTTGGGATGTCCTTTCGTTGCGAGGATACAAAGTTCCACATTGGAGCGCGTCCAATATCCCATTCCCCAGAACAAGCTATCTGCCTTTCGATTTTGCTTTACCCAAACAAAGCCGACGGTTTTATAGGTAAATCCCCATGCCTTCAGAACTGAGAGACCTTCCAGTAAACATGGAATCGTGACCCATAAAAACAAGGCACAGTCTTTATCCGCCAAGTTGCCTACTGGCAGCGCACAAATATCCTCGATACTCATGGTCGGATAGTGACTTTCTGCACTGCGTCCCAATCCTTTCTTGGAATATACTTTGTAGTTCCATGGCGGGTCTGCGTAAATGATTTGATATTTTTTCATACAGAACCCTCCTTTAGTGCGCCTGAAAGACTGATTTTGCGAGACTGCCGGTTTTGAACAGCGTAAAGCACAGCAGTACGGTGTAGCCCACGCAGCTCCAGATTGCCATGATGATGTCATCTTCCAGAGCGATGTTCTGCACCAGCACAGCATAAATTGCCACGCAGACGATAATGAGAAACGCCTGAAAGCCCAGTGCCAGCAGGGATCGGAGGTAATTCTGTCCCATACCGCCCCATTCTTTGCCCATCATTGCAGCCATTGGAACGGGAGCCACCGAAGTTACAAGGTAGATCTCGATCATACGGCCATAAATAACGATAAAGATACAGATATACAACGCCCACATGGTAATGCCAATAAAGAGGGATTGGAACCACAGTCCGAACAGCGGTCCCAAATCCATTTCCATCAGTCTCGGTTCCAGATCGGTCATAACTGAGGAAATGTCAATGGACGCATCCGAATTGATAACCCCTGCCGCCTGCGCCACTACGCTCTGCGCCATATCAAAGACGCCCATCACGATATTCCATGTATTTGTGACAATGAGGATGGCAGCGGCTGATTTGAACACCCACTTGAAAATCATCCAGGTGTCCACATCATGCAGGTTGTTCTTGTCTGCGATCATCTGGATCAGGTCTACGGTCATCACGATAGCCAGGATCACGCCTGCAATCGGCACCATGATGGAGTTGGACAGATTCTCAATCATGCTGAAAATACTGCCATTCCATCCCTGTGGGGTCTGGCCTACCTGTACGGATATATCCGCGACCTGCTGGTTTACACTGTCAAACATCCCCGAAAGGTTGCTCATAATGCCGCCCACCAGCATTTCTTTCAGCCAATTTGTCAGGGCTTCAAGTAAGAAATCCATACGGTGTCAACCTCCTTTCCGCCGCCCCCGCAAAACTGCGGGAGCGGCAAGGATTTCATACGGAGACGCTTAGACAGAGAAAAGCCCGGAGAGCAGAGGTACAAGGACCATGCCTACCACGGCTACACCAGCACCGGCCATGAGCTGCTTCATGCCCTGGCTCTTGGCGCCGGGGTTGTCGTTGCCGTAACCTTCCAGCAGGTTGATAACGCCCCAGATACCGAGACCGGCACCGAGCGCGATAACGAGGGTCTGAAGAACGGTGATTGCCTGTTCAAAAAATGCCATATAGTTTGTTAGCCGGAATCTGATTAAAAAATAGGTTTGTCATGTTTCATAGGCATACAAAAGCCGGAACAATCTGCCGCCCGGTTTCCGGGGGCATGATTCCGGCTGTCCTCCTTTTTCATTATTTTTTCTCGCGATTGTCCGCTTTGTACGCCAATGGCCCATAGAGGGCAGGTGCGGCGAATAGATAAGATCACTCCCTTCTAAAGCGGAACGAAATTAAGCGCCCTTTGTGTCTACTTCATATACATCGCAGACCTCATTGGGCTTGAGTTTCAGCCTTGCAGACAAGAATGCTTCAATGTCAAAAGCGTTCTTGTCATCCGCGTCGGCAGTGTACTTGAAATTGGGGTGCTTGGTGATGTCGTACTTATCCGAAAGGAAAGGACGCACACCGCGCAGCTGGAGGATACACTTGCCGCCATCCATAACAGCAAGCTCATCCTGGCTCATCAGCTCTTTCCCCAATTTTTGATAGTTGAGTGAATGGGATGTTTCCCTCCCACGGCTCTCTCCGGTGTTGTAGGTGTCGATGGTTTCCTTACCCAGCACGGCGGCCAGCTCCTTGAGAGTGGTCGGCTCCTTACCGCCCAGAAAGATGGAAGTATCCATGTTTCCGATAATGGTATCTGCGTTATCCTTATAAATCGCCTTGAGCTGACTCTGCGCCTGCAACACCAGACAGGCGGAGATCTCACGGCTTCGGATGGTGGCCACCAGCTTTTCCAACTTGGGTATCTGGCCAATGTTGGCGCACTCGTCGATCAGACAGCGCACATGAACCGGCAGTCTGCCGTCGTACACATCGTCGGCCTTTTCGCAGAGCAGGTTAAACAGCTGGGTATAACACATGGATATAAGGAAATTAAAGCTGTCATCAGTGTCACTCATGATGAGGAACAGGGCAGTTTTCCTGTCTCCCAGAGTATCCAGCTCCAGCTCATCATAAGCCGTGACCTCACGCAACTCTGCAATGTCGAACACGGCAAGGCGAGCGCCGCAGGAAATCAAAATCGACTTGGCTGTTTTTCCGGCGGCCAGCTTATATTTCTTATACTGGCGCACCGCAAAGTGGTTTGGCTTCTCGGCTTCCAGTGCATCAAACATCAGGTCTACGGGGTTTTTGAACTCCTCGTCATCCTCACGGACTTCCATGGCGTTGATGAACTCAATGAGGGTGGAGAAGTTTTGTTCCTCCACCGGAGCCTCATAATGGATATAGCCAATAAGCGCGCAGTACAACAAGGTTTCTGCTTTTACCCAGAAATCGTCTCCGGCCTTGCCTTCGCCTTTGGTATTGGCGATCAGCGTTGTTACCAGCTTCAAGATGTCCTTTTCGCTATGGATGTCGGGTAAGAGACTGGCATTGCTGCCAGCCCCTCCCCTAAGAACCGTACGTGACAGTTTCCCGTCATACGGCTCAAGCCTATCGTAAGGTCTCGTGTAAAACGAAACCCGGCTCAAATCAAGTAGTTTGGCTCATGCAGATTTCGATGACACCAGGGATGTACCATAATAGCGGGCCATTTCCTGTTGTCTTCGGTGATAAAATGCGTCTTGAACCCTGTTTCGGATGTAATTCTTTCTCCGCATACAGGGCAGCACCGTTCCTGGTTGTTCCAGATTTTAACGAGTTTTTCCCGCCCTTTAGTACTGTTCAGCATTCTTTCTCCGTCACGTTCCTCATAATATCCCGCCCATTTTTCATCAAATGGGTTGGCTTCAGCGGCGATTTTCCTGAATCGGATGATTTTGGTGTTTGCCGCGTATTCCAGCTTGAGGTATTTTTCATCGAAATCTTTACCGCGGAAAGCAGGCTCTGTTGCAAACGTCCACGTCCGGTTATCAATATGGTGCCAGTATTTATTGGCAATCCATTTCCTACCTTTGCGCTTGTGTCTGCGGCAAGCCCACCTCCATAGGCATTCGAAAATCCTGTGGTCAACCAATCCAAAAATGTCCGCAGAAACAACGTAGCGGTGGTAGTTGACCCAACCACGAATGACAGGATTTAATTTGCGAATGAGCAAGTCCTGTGTGGCTGTTTTATTCTCCCTAACGATAGTTCGCACTTTTTTGAGGAAGGATTTTATCGCATTCTTTGACGGCTTAATGAGCAGTTTCCCATTGTATTTTCGAATGTTCTGCCCAAGAAAATCAAAACCATCGCTGATATGCGTGATTACCGTTTTTTCCTCTGAGAGTTGCAGACCGCGCTCCGCCAGAAAGTCCTTGATGAGCGGCATGACTTCGTTGCGCAAGGTTTCCGGGCTTTTCCCGGTAACGATAAAGTCGTCGGCATATCGCACGAAGTTAATCTGGTCGTAAACAGTTTTACCTGCCACTGTCCGTCTCATAGGGAATCTTTCTTTTAGAATCCGCTCCAGACCGTCTAAGGTCATGTTCATCAAGACTGGCGATATTGTGCCGCCCTGTGGGGTTCCTTCCTCTGTTGGAAAGAGCCTTTTGGTCTCCACAAAGCCACATTTCAGCCACTTTTCGAGCATTTCCTTGTCCATTGGGATATTTTCCATTAACCAGCTATGGCTGATATGGTCAAAGCACCCTTTTATATCTCCCTCCAAAATCCATTGAGGGGAACCGGCTCTGCACAGATCGTTAAAGCATTGCCCGATAGCGTCGTGTGTGCTTCTTCCAATTCTAAAACCGTAAGAGTTCGGGTCTGCCAGAGTTTCTGCCAATGGTTCCAGTGCAAACTTATATAGTGTCTGCATGGCGCGGTCTGTCATCGTTGGAATACTCAGCGGGCGTAATTTTTCGTTTTTCTTCGGGATGTACACCCGTCTGAGAGGTTGGGGCTTATAGCCCCGGCGTTTGAGTTTCTCAATCGCCTCGAATTTGCCCTTTGGCGTTTTCCATAATTCATGGTCCACACCAGCAGTATTTTTACCTTTATTACTTGTCACACGCTTTACGGCCAATGCCTTGGCATAGAAAGAGTGCGTCAACAGCCATTGCAGGGTTTTCACCTTGTTGTAATGACCGTCTTTTTGAGCCTTTACGATACGCATTTGCAGCTTTTTAACATAGGCCTCCGCTTTCTTCCAATCTATGGATTCCCAGCTTTGTGCCCTGTTAGCAGGCGCACACAGTTTCCTGTTCATTTGCGATTCCTCCTTTCAAAAGTTCTGTAAATTCTCTCGTAAAGATAGACCTGCTGGAAGTCAGCCCGCTTTCGCGTAGGATACTGTTTCAATCCCTATCCGTCCTCATTACAAGGTCGGCATTCGCTTTTTCCAGCGTTCCTTACCCGCGTTTCTATCGGCTTTCCTTGCGGTCAGCTTTCCGAATATACGGAGAGAGCGCGGGCTTAACACGTTTCACGTAATCAACCGTGTAGGTTAGGTGCCACCTATCCGCCGGCAGTCTTGTTTGTCCATGTGTTCCCAGCTTACAGGAGAACATCCGACTGCATACCTTTTGGTTCAGGCTTATCAGCAACTTTAGCCTGGTTCCCACTAACGACGTTTAACAGCGATTTACTTACATTCACCATACTACACAAGCCAAGCTCCCCAGCCGGACGTTGCTTCCAGCTTTTTGCCTCTGCCTCGCGGTTTCGGCTTGACCCTTTCGGGAGGGCTACCTTTTCTCGTCATGCTGCCTCACGACCGTTGCCAGCCGCTTCGGTGACGATAGGCTACTGCTAATGGAATAACAGGTTCGGTCAGCGCCGAACAGTTTAATTACGCGACCTCGTGTCGCGCATATGCCAGCGGGTTATAGTGCATACTGCGGGAAAAATCAATGGTGTTGAACACCTTGATTTTGTATTCCCGCCGCTGAAGAAAATGCCCCACCTGCGACAGTACCCCACCCTTGGGATCAACACATACATAAGAGGAATGGGCTTGGAGCAACTGCGGGATCAGCCAGAACCGGGTTTTCCCGGAGCCTGACGAGCCGATCACACAGCAGTTGAGCGTCCGGGCGTTGGCGGGATTGCTTGGCCGGGTGTTGGTGGTGAGAAATTCGGTGGCGGTGAGAATGATGTTATTCTCGAACTTCGGATCAATGAAGGGTTTGATGTCGGCGGGTGTACCCCACCGGGCCGATCCGTATTCCTCATCCCGCCGGAACTTTTTGGCGTTCTTTCCCTTGATATACACGGTCAGCCGGATCGCCGCCGCCCCGGCCAGTCCCACCAGCCAATCGAAAAGGGCTGTCGGCAGGATGGTTCCAAATGCCGGGCCGACAGCTGCCGGTATTCCTATGAGCTTATGGGCAAAATCCGTCCCTGACGCAAGGCGGTAGGCTTCACCCAGCTGCGCAAAGCCCCAAAAGACAAACAGGTACGGGAGGAGGGACAGCAGTTTTTTGCTATGGCCGTTTATCGTTCTTCCTTCACCGCCTCTCTTGTCCGCTTGCGCTCCGGGCTCCGGTTCTGGACGAACTCTCTGAATTTCCGCAGCTGGCGAAGGAGAGAGGGCTTGTCCTGCTCTTTTGCCATTACCCGCCTGGTGTATTCGGAAAAGGCTGCCGTGATGGCGTCGGCCTGTCCCGCTTTGAAAAATAACAGATAGTCCTTTGTACCGACCTTATGAAAGGCGTAATCCACGCCCCATTTCCGGGCGATCCGGTCGAACTGCCCGGCATCTCCCTTCAACGGGATACTGTTGGTGGAGCCGCCATGCCCCATAAGCTGCCGGACGGTCTGTCTGCCGTGCGGGGCCAGCGCCGCCTGCCGCTGCTTCTTCCACATCGCCAGGCACTTGGAAAAGGTATCGGCCAGTACCCGGCCAGTGAGCTTAGCGGTTTTGATTGACAAGGCCACAGTGCGCTCGTTTACTTCATCCTGCATAGTAAAAGTTCACCCTTTCACTTCGGGCCAAGTTGGCCCGAGGCTATGGTCTATCGCTCGGTGTGGGAGTCCATCGCTATATCTCTGTCTCCTTGTTCAGCGGCTGGAGCCTCCCGGTATTGTTTCAGAGCTTTCAGTATGGAGCGTTCCTCCTTCCTTTCGGGATACGCAAACACACGGTATTCGTCTGGAATTTCATCGATTCCGGCGTAATACTCAATGAAGCGCCCACCATCGTTTGTAATGAAGCCGCTGCTGGCAAAGGTGCAGCTGCTGTTCAGAACAATATCTCTCCCGTAGGCTTCATACTCGATGCTTTCAGGAATTTGCAAGGCATCCAAATCGTCCACATAGTACCGGCCTAAATCCTCCTCGTCCGCAATATCGGGATAGAAGTCATAATCGTCGAGATTTTGCGTCAGATTGATAAGCTCCTGCACACTTCCGCAGTAATCGCCCAGCTCCAACGCCGCTTCAAACTTGGACAGCTCGCCCCGGTCATCCAGTTCTTCCAGCAGGGCAGCCAGATAATTGAGTTCGTCGATGCTTTCATACTCGCCTAAATTTTCGGTAAGACCGGCAATGTCGGATTCATAGTCGGTAATAAAGAGTTCTTCATACCGCTTTCCATCCACACCGATCCGGGCCAGTAAAGCCTGCACCTCCTCCGTGGTAGCGGGAAACGCCAAATATTCACCTACCAGCTCGCCCTCGTTGTATTTGCCGAGATTTGTTATATACGCTTTAAGCATGGGATTCCCGGCCCTGCTGCTTAACGGTGACGATGCCGGTCAATGTGGTGGCGGTAATCCCCAAACGCTGGGCTACGGCAATGTCGTTTTTCACATCTTCATCCGCAGCCCCGCCGCATACCACCAGCACATGGGATCGCCGGAGTAAATCCCGGCGCATATCAATCCCGTCCTTATGCTCCTGCGGAATGGCGTCATTGATATACAGCGGAAGATACAACAGGGGGCAAATCGGTGAGAAACCGGCTTCATAGACTGTCCGGCAATATCCGGCAGCCCGTTTTCGATCAGCCTCCTTGTCGCCGCTCCATGCGGCGGTGATGTAGGCCAATGGTCGTTTCATAATATGTGTGCTCCTTTCACATCTGTATTTTTTAAGGGTACGACAGCCCACCCCTTCCGTCCCCGCCCGGACTTGGGCGGGGAAACGGCTCAAGGGAATATCCCCGTCGCTCGCCGCCTTGAAGCACAGCCGGGGAAGGCGGTCAAAGGGTGGAGCCTATGGCTTCCACCGCCTGCGGCGGCAAGCCCTTGACGGCCTTCTCCTGCTGCGCTATAGGAAATCCGGCGACGGGGAATATCCTTTGAGCTTCGGGGTACGGGGCAGAGCCCCGCAGGCTTTCACTTCGGGCCAACTTGGTCCGAAGCCTTACTTTTCCTTGGCAGCTGCCTTTTCCGGTCGGGTCTGCTCCTTCTGCTGTCCCTTCCAGTCATCCAGCAGCTTGATGATCTGCTCCTTCATTTCCTTCGGGGTCTTGTCTTTTCCAAAATATTTGTCCAGCTCCGCACCTGAAATAATCACCCTGTCAACCTCCTTTTTTTCTTCCAGCATGATGCCGTCGATCATATCGCCGTTCAAAAGTCCCTTTTTGTCCAGTTCCCGCATCCGCTGGGCCTGTGCCAACGACGGCGTTGACTGTTGACCCTCGATGGCAACGGCGATATATTCCTGATTTTTAGGGCGGATGTAGGAAAGCTCCACAGCGGGGGTAAAGGAAATCTTGAGGGCTTTACCGTCGTCTGTCATTTTTCCGTCCACCAGCTCCTGTATGGGCTTGATGAGCGATGTCAGGGCAATGTGACGCTGCACCTGCTTGACGCTCATGCCGTTACGTTCTGCGACAATTTCATTCGAGCGTTTGTCAATGTCGGCGGTGAAATCCTTACCGTCCAATGCCTGACGTGCCCCTTGGTGTTTAATAGAATCCAGCTGCTTTTTTAACGCCCGAGCCAGCTCCATAACCGTAATTTCCCGGTTATTGACGTTATCCTCAACCATCTGCTGAATGGCCTGATCGTCATTCAGCTCACGGATGATACACGGCGTATAGGGGATTTCAGCCTCGATACCGCCTGCATCACGGCGATGGCCGGATACGATTTCATAACCGTCCTTGCCGTTGGGACGGACGATGACAGGCTGCGTCACTCCATGCGCCCGGATACTGGCGACAAAAGCCTTGAATTTTGCCGTGGTTTTATCTACGTTGAAGGGGTGATCCTTAAACGGGTGCAGTTTCTCATGAGGGATGCGCACCACCTGCTCAACCTCCGGGGCCACCCACGGCTTCACCGGCTTATCCGATTTGGGAATACCGTATTTTTCACGCAGCTCCTGTTCCAGCTTTTTCTTCTTTTCTGCCAGGCTGACATCGGAGGCTGCTGGGAGCACCTTTTCAGGGGCTTTTTTGGAAGTGTCCGGCTTCGCCACTGGCTTTTTCGGCTCCGGGGTCAACATGGTTGGTCGAGCCTGCCCCGGCTGCTTTGCAGCTCCCTTCGCCACCTTTTCCGCTGCGAGCTTGTCAATCATGGCCCCGGTAATTTCAATTACATTGCCGGGACGGGATTTTTCATCCTTGACTACTGGCTTGGCCTTTTCATCTGTGACGGGGGGAGCGCCTTTCTCGGGAGCCTTTTTTACGGGCTCCGACACCGGGGCTACAGCCTTCGGCTCCGGCGCAGGCGGCTCTACTGATTTGCCGGGAATGGGCGGGGCATTCTTTTCTTTTTCCTCCGGTGTTGTTTTCTTCGGTTCATCTGCCATACGTTGTTCCTCCTTCGTGTTGACATAAAAAAAGAGCCAAACCTTTCGGCTTGGCTCCGATGGGAAACTTCCTCCCTTCCGCTTCACAACGGAAAACGCCGTCCGTAGTTTTACTCGGACGGCGCTTCCTGTAATGTGATAGCTGTTATTTGTTTATCCCGATTTCCGGCTATTATAGTCACTTTCTTTTTAGCACAGGTTCCCCCTCCACACCTCCCCTTCCCTCCGGGTACTTCTTTGACAGCCTGAAAAAAACGGGCCGAAACGGCCCGTTTTTTCTTATAGCTTATCCAGCACGAGGGAGGCCAGCTGCCGGGCCCCCAGGAGGTTGGCGTTGTCCTCGCTTACGCCGTGGATATCCACCACAATGCTCGCCATATACCCCTTCCCGTAAAGGATCAGTTCCTTGTTCTCCTGGCTCCAGAAGGCGGCGTCCGCCAGGTTGGGCGCTTCTTCCAGGTCGGTATAGGTTTCCCGGATGACGGCCAATTGGACGTCGAAGACCTCCCGGGTCACCTCGTTAAGGGTGATGTCGGCGGTGGTCAGAGCGTCTTCCGACTCGAAATGGGCCGTGACCTCCTCGTAAATCTGGGGGCCGGTTACTTCCGTCGCCAGGGCGTCGGAAACCTGCTGCGCCGTCAGCAGCGTGGCCATATCCACCGAAAGCAGCGGAGGCACGCTGATGAGGCCCAGGCTCTCTCCCCCGTCGCTCGAGGTAGCGGCGGGCTGATGGCAGCCAGCCAGCGCGGCGGCCAGCAGGCTCGCGAGCAAAAGGCACAGCGCCGCCATGTGCAGGCGCAGACACCGGATATTCGTCATAGGTTCAACCTTCCGTTCCTTGAAATTCCATGTAGGCCAAGCAAGAGCTTGCTTCTATTGTACCATACGGCCGCGGGCAGGACAAGCCCGCCTTGCTGGAAACGCTACAGCAGCAGAAGAGCCCCGCCGCCCAGCACCAGGAGAAAGACCGCGTTAACGGCGGTGAACACCAGAAAATAGCGTCCGCCGCGCGCGCCCGGGGCGCGGGCGTACAGGCGCAGGGAAATGAGGCTGGCCATGGAGGCCACCAGGGTGCCCAGGCCGCCGATATTGACCCCGACGAGCAGGGGCTTCCAATTTTCGGTGAAGCCGGAGAGCAGCAGAGCGGCGGGGACGTTGCTGACTGCCTGGCTGGCCAGGATGGAAACCGGCAGTTCCCGGCCCACCAGCAGGCGGGACAGGATGTCCCGGACGACGGGCAGGGAGCCAAGGTTGCCCACCAGGATGAAAAAGAAAACGAAGGTGGCGAACAGGCTGTAATCGATCGAGCGGAACAGGCGGCGATCCGCGACGGCCACGGCGGCGACGGTCGCCCCCAGCACCAGCCACCAGGGAAGCAGGCGGAACACGGCCAAGAGGCTGAGCAGAAACACCGCGCCGTAAAACAGGGCGGTGCGCCGGGAGATAGGGCCGGACGCAGGCAGATAAGGCACCGGGGTGCGCGGCAGACGGGACAGGCCCACGGCCAGCACCGTCAGCAGAAGGCCCGCGGCCCACACCGGGGCGGTCACGGCGAAAAACTCGCCGGCACCGATCCCATAGCGGGCGTAGAGATACAGGTTCTGCGGGTTGCCCACCGGGGTAAGCATGCTGCCGAGATTGGCGGCCACCGTTTCCATGACCACCACAAAGATCCGGTGCCGCTGCTCCAGCCCCTCCAACAGCAGCAGGGTCAGGGGCACGAAGGTGATGAGGGCCACGTCGTTGGTGATCAGCATGGCGGACAAAAAGCAGAGCAGGGTCAGAAACAGAGACAGGGACTTGACGTGGCGGGCCCGGGCGGAAAGCCGGCGGGCGACCACCACGAACACCCCCGCCCCCGACAGGCCGGCCACCGCCGCCATCAGGCAGAACAGGATGCCAAGGGTGCGAAAATCGATATACTGAAGATACGCCGCCGAAGGGGGCGCAAAGCACGCGGAAACCAGCGCGAGGAGCACCGAGGCCAGGAGCACCGGCTCCTGTTTTACAAAACCAAGCAGCCGCTGTTTCAACCGGCACTCACCGGCTCTTTCGGCTTGCAGACGTCGATCCAGCCCTGGGAATTCGACAGCTTTTCCAGCTCCTCGCAGGTCAGGCGGATGGCGGAGTTGGCGCTGCCGCAGGCCGGATAGACCGCGTCGAAGCGCCGCAGAGAGATATCCAGGTATACCCGGGCGCCCGCGGGATTGGCGAAGGGGCAGACCCCGCCGGGGGCGTGGCCGGTCAGGGGCTCCACATCCTCGGGGGCCAGCATTTTGGCCTTTCTGCCGAACTGGGCCTTGAATTTGGCGTTGTCGATTTTCACGTCCCCGGCAGCGAGGATCAGCAGGCAGCCGTCGTCGCCATACAGGGAGATGGTTTTGGCGATGCGGGCCGGGTCGGTGCGCAGGGCCGCGGCGGCCAGTTCCACGGTGGCGCTGGACACGTCAAACTCCTGCACGTCCCCGTCCCGGCCAAAGGCCTTGAGGTATTCCTTGACTTTTTCGATGGCCATGAGAAGCCACATCCTTTCACGTGTGTATAAAGCGGCCCGGCGCCGCGCGAAGGCGGCACCGGGCGGTATGGCGGAAGCGTCGGGGGTTTAGTCGCGCTCCTCGTCGATTTCGTCTTCCTTGAGATAGTGGGACACCAGGCCGGCGTCCTCCTTCTTGGCTTCGGGCAGCACCAGGTTGAGCAGGATGCCCGCCAGGATGCCCAGGCCGATGCCCGAGACGCTGAAGGCCGGGCCGCCGATGACGGCGCCGCCGATGGCCAGCACCAGCATCACCGCCGCGATGCAGAGATTGCGGTTTTTGGTGAAGTCCACGTGATTCTCCACCAGGGTGCGCAGGCCCACGGAGGAGATCATGCCATACAGCACAATGCAGGCGCCGCCGAGCACGCAGGCGGGCACGGTTTCCACCACGCCGATGGCCTTGCCGAAGAAGCTGATGACGATGGCGATGAGGGCCGCCAGCCGCAGGGAAGCGGGGTTGTAGTTGCCGGTGGCGGCGAGGACGGCGGTGTTCTCCGAATAGGTGGTGTTGGCCGGGCCGCCGAACAGGCCGGCGGCCATGGTGGCCAGGCCGTCGCCCAGCATGGTGCGGTGCAGACCGGGATCCTTGGTGAAGTCCTTGCCCACCACCGAGCCGTTGGCGTACACGTCGCCCACGTGCTCCACGCAGGTGACGATGGCGATGGGGGCGATCATGCCGATGGCCTTCAGGTCAAACTGGGGCAGAACGAAGTTGGGGATTTCGACCCAGCCGTGATTGGCGATTTTCCCCATATCCATCAGCGCGGCCGGGGCCAGGCCGGTCTTGGTCAGAATCAGGGTCAGGACATAGCCGGCAGCCAGGGCGATGACGATGGAGGACATCTTGACCATGCCCTTGCCGTAGCTGGACAGGATGATGGCGGTCAGGCAGACCGCGATGGCGATGCCCCAGCTCCAATAATACGCGGGGGTGAACAGCGTAACGCCGTTGCCTTGGATGTTATTGATGGCGGCGCTCGCGAGGTTCAGGCCGATGATGGCGATGCCCACGCCCCGCACCACCGGGGGGAAGAGCTTGTCCATAAATTTGCTTCCGAAGAGCCGGATGAGCAGGGCCAGCACCACATAGAACAGGCCGGCCACGATGATGCCGCCCATGGCCTTGGGAATGTTGGCCTTGTCGCCGCCGATAACCGCCTGCAGGGCGGCGATGAAGGCGAAGGAGCTGCCCAGGAAGGTGGGCATCTTGCCGCGGGTGCACAGGTGGAAAATCAAGGTGCCGACACCGGCGGCGAACAAGGCCACGCCCACGTCCAGCCCGGTCAGCAGCGGCACCAGGATGGTGGCGCAGGACATGGCAAAGGCGTGCTGCAGGCCGAGCAGCGCCATTTTGCCCGCGCCGACCTTGGGGTACTCCTTGGCGCCGGGAAACAGCGCCTGGTTCACCCTGGAAAAAACGTTCATGGTTGGGTTCCCTCCTTCATTGCGCGCGAAAGCCCCTCCCGCCGTTCTCTGCCGCGAGAACGTGGGTGGCAAAATTTCGCACATATCATTAAAAATCTACTCGTTTTCCGCCGGATTGTCAAGAAAAACCGCCATTTTTCCCGAGAAAAAGATCCGGAGAAGCCGCCGGCTGTTTCTTGTGTAAAATTCCACTTCCCTTTCGGGCGGGATTGTGATACAGTAATACTGAGTTTTTATATAATAGGAGTCATCAACGATGCCGATTCAGGATGCTTTTTCCGCCGGGGTGGAGCCCGGCGGCTTATATACGTCGCAGGAAATCAAAATACTGATCTGCTATATGCTGCTCGGGGTGGGCGAGCCCATGGATCGCCAGATGGTGACCGAGCTGATTGCGGGCAACGGCATGGCCAATTTCTTCGAGACCGCCGCCGCCGTGGACGAGCTGGCCCGGCAGGGGCACCTGACCGAGGAGGAGGGCCGCATCTCCCTGACCGAAACGGGGCGGCAGGTGGGCGACACCCTGGCGGGGATGATCCCCTACACCCTGCGGGAGCGGTCGGTCAAGGCGGCGCTGCAGCTGCTGACCCGCATCCGGCGGGAGCAGGAGAACACGGTGGAGCTGGAAAAGCTGGATCACGGCTACCGGGTGACCTGCACCATCCAGGACAGCGCCTCTCCCCTCATGTCCGTTTCCCTGCGGGTGGCGGACGACATGCAGGCGGGGCTTATCCGGGAGAATTTTCTGGACGATCCCACCCTGCTCTACCGCAGCCTGCTGGCCATTCTGACCGGGGACGCGGGGATGCGGCGGGCGGACACGGAAATCGCCATCCGGCTGAAATAGGCCGGAACGGCCCGGGCATAAGAAAAAAGCGGAGGAGCCGATTCGGCTCCTCCGCTTTTTGGTTATCCGTTGAATATCAGCTTTAAAAACAGCAGCGTCACCACGCCGGGGATGCCCAGCACCACGCAGCTCAGCCCCGACAGGAGATTCAGCCCCAGGGACACGCCGGTGAACGCGCCCGCCACGTTGACGGCCGCCAAGGCGCATATCCCCTGGGCGCCCGTGCCCACCAGGCCCCGTATCGGCTTCCCCGATCGGAACAGCGCGATGATTACCGCCAGCGCGACGGCGCTCCCCACAATCCCCACAGCGATCCACATGCCCAGACTCATGACCTTCTCAGCCTTTCCCGCCCGGCGGAAACCTGTCCGTTTCGGGCCCATAAAATCAGAAGGTCAGGGGACGCGAGGCCGTTTAGGCTTTGTTATCCCACAGCGGTGTGTTGGCGCAGGCGGTGAGCCCCTCCTGCTTGGCCTGCCGAAGCAAAAACCGGTACCGGGCGCGCAGGGCTTCCATCTCGTAGATGCAGGCGTCGATCAAATCGCTGTCGCTCTCCATCTCAAAACGCGCCTGTACGCTGTCCAGCTGGCTGCACACCTCGCGGATGGCCTGCAGCACATCGCACTCCTGCTGTTGTTCGCCGCGCAAAATCGCCCGCTTCAGAACACTCTCCATCGCCAATATCCTGCCCTTCGTTTCTATTCTTATGCAGAGTATGGGCAGGATATGACGCGTTAATCATCGGCGGGAGCGCGGCGATAAATTAATCGGCGGACGGCGGGAGGGTGAAGCTCACCCGGCCCATGGACACGTCGCAGGCCGCCACCCGGATCTCGATGGACTGCCCCACGGTGTAGCGGGGACGGCCCAGGGGATCGGTCAGGGAGGCCACGCCGTTGAAGCGCAGCTCCTCCTCCGGCAGGTGCTCCAGGCGCAGCAGGCCGGTGACGGTGTTCTCCAGCTCCACATACAGGCCGAAGTCGGAGGCGGAGACGATGACGCCGGGGAAGGTCTGCCCGAGGAAGCCCAGCATATATTCCGCCTTGTAGCAGGCCTCGCAGTCCCGCTCAGCGGTCATGGCCCGCACCTCGCACTCGGAGGAGGACGCAGCCGCCGCCCGAACAAAAGCGCCGTACCGGTCGTACAGGGCCGCCTTGGGGGTATGGGCCAGATGATCGCTCAGAATCCGGTGGATGGCCAGATCCGGATACCGCCGGATGGGTGAGGTGAAATGGCAGTAATCCTGGAGGGCCAGGCCGTAGTGACCCAGCGGGTTGTCGCTGTACTGCGCCTTGGCCATGGAGCGCAGCAGCTGCTCGCTGACCAGCCGGGCGTAAGGGGTGTCCCGGGCCTCCTCCATCAGCTCCCTCAGGGCCATCTGGGGTAAATCGTCGCTTTGCAGCGGGGTTTTCAGCCCCAGGGCCCGAGTGGTTTCCATAAGCAGGGCCAGCTTTTCGGGATTGGGCTGTTCATGCACCCGGTAGATGAAGGGCAGCTTTTTGCGGCGGGCCAGGGCGGCCACGGCCACGTTGGCGGCGATCATGAACTGCTCGATCATCCCCTCGGCCTCCCCGCTTTGGCGGGGCAGCAGGGCGGCGGGCTTGCCTTCCTCGTCCAGGACGAACCGGGTTTCCACGCTGATGAGATCCATGGTGCCCCGCTTTTCGGCAGCCCTTTTCAGCAGGGCGGCCAGATGGCGCATCTCCTGGAGCTGAGGCCAGACGGGCGCGTATTTGGCCCGCACCGCCTCGTCCGCCGTGCCGGCGAACAGGGCGTTCACCTCGTCGTACACGCCCCGCACCTTGGAGACGATGACCGATTTGACCAGGCGGAGGCTTTGGCAGCTGCCGGCGGCGTCCAGGGTCATGAGGGCGGAGAAGGCCAGCTTGTCCTCCCCGGCGTTCAGGGAGCAGGCGCCGTTGCTCAGCGCCTCGGGCAGCATGGGGATGACCCGATCGGCAAAATAGACCGACGTGCCGCGCTGGCGCGCCTCCACGTCCAGGGGGGTGTCCGCCTGCACGTAGTGGGACACGTCCGCGATGTGTACCCCCAGCACCCAGCCATCCGCCGTCCGCTCCAGAGAGACGGCGTCGTCCAGATCCTTGGCGTCCCGGCCGTCGATGGTGAACAGCGGCAGGGCCCGCAGATCCTCCCGCCCCTCCAGTTCTTTGGCGGAGAGGCCGGCTTTTCGGAGGGCCTCCGCCTGGGCGAAGACCTCCTCCGGGAAGACATAGGGGATGCCCCGGCTGTCGATGATGGCGTCGGCGCTGCTTTTGGCGCTGTCCGCCGCACCGTAGACGGTCAGGATGCCGGCGGTCCAGTCCCCCTGCTTGTTCCGCTTGACGGCAAAGCGCACCTTATCCCCCGGCACGGCGCCGCCGACGGTGGATCGGCGCACCGGCAGCGGGTAGCGGAAGCCGCCGTCCGGCTCCACGGCGAAGCGATCCGCGCGCTCGCTCGTCAGGCGGCCGGCGAACAGGCGAGGGCCGGGCTCCAGCACCTTGACGACCGCGCCCTGGGTACCGCGGGAATCGGGCGCGCCGATCCGGATAGCCACTGTGTCTCCAGGCAGGGCGTCACCCAGGTAGCGTCCGGCGATGAAGCAGTCCTCCCCCGTTTCCTCCAGGCGGGCGAAGCCGAAGCCTTTGTTGAGGGACAGTATCCGGCCCCGTACGCTGCCCGCCGTGTCGGCCAGGGTGTACCGGCCCTTTTTGCTCTGGGTCAGCTCCCCGTCCCGTTCCATCTGCTGCAAGGTCAGCAGCAGGCGGGGACGCTCCGATTTTTTCAGCCGCATCAGGGAAGCGAGCATCTCCGCGCTCAGGGGCTTTTTCGCCCGCCGAAAATGGCGGATCACCCTGTCTCTCATATCCTTTGCCGTCATAGTTCTATCAATCCTTTCAGCCGTCCGGGCGGGATGCGTGAAAAAAAGCGCCCTGCACCGTAACCGGGCAGGGCGTAATCGCTTACCTAGGATAAGAACTTGGTCACCAGCATACCGGCGAACACCAGAACGAAAAACGTAATGGCGATGACCTTCGTCCACTTGGCCAGCAGCGCGTCCATGGTGCGGGCCTTCCCTTTTTCCATAAAGGAGTCGGCAGCGCCGGCAATGGCTCCCAGGTTCGCCTGACGGCCCTCCTGCAGCAGCACCACCGCAATAATCAGCAGCGAAAACACGATCAGCACACTGCCGATGATGATCTCCCAAACGCTCATGTTACTTGTCCCTCCAAATAGTATATCAATTCCAGTCCTTAGTATACTAGCACACATCCCGGCAAAAATCAAGCGGCAAACGGAAATTAGCGCCGTCCCGGTTTTGCCCCGCTATGTAATATGTAAAGAAAAAGACCGCTGCCGGACGGAGTGAACCGAACGATAGCGGACTTTCCCGGCAGCGGTTACTGCAAACGCAAAATGGTTGTATCCGTCGCCACCAGTAGAATGCCCGGCAAAACGGAATCCTATGCATTTTTCCGTGCGAAATATGAAAAAGTTTTCTTTCGCACGTGTAAAGCCATCGGCCTTTAATCGAGCGTCAACTGCTCTCCGATATCCTCGGCCAGAGGCAGGGCGCCGGCGGCGGGGATGGTTTTGGTGCGGTAGCGGTTGGATTTGGTGACCATCCCCTCTGTAAAGGGCTCTACCTTTTGCAGCAGGTGGCGGCCCTTGAGGGTCATGACCTGCACGCCGATGGTGTTGCGGGTGGCCTTGGCCGCGATGGCGCCGGTATGCACCAGCAGCATCCGCCCGGAGGTGGCGGTGAGCATGAACTCCCCATCCTCCGGCGCCTGGACGATGGCCACGACGGGCGACTTGTCGGAATAGGCGCCCACCAGCTTGCGGCGGTTGGTCTTGGTGGCGTAGGAGGACAGCTCTACCTTGGCGACCTTGCCGTTTTCGAAGAAGAAGAGCATATAGCCGCTATAGTCCCCGGTGACGGCCATGTAGCGGGCGCTCTCCCCCTCGTCGAAGCCCAACTTAGCGGCGACGTAATCGCCCAGAACACTGGCCTTGGTGTCGGAGAAGTCGGCGGCCTTGGCCTTGTAGACCGTGCCCTTGTCGGTGAAAAAGAGCAGATCCCGGTTGTTGGTGGTCTCCACCGTCTGGGTGATGACGTCCCCCTCCTTGAGCTTATGCTCCCCGCTCATACGCAGGGAGGCGGGGGTGATTTTCTTGAAGTAGCCCTCGGCGGTGAAGAAGAGGGTGCAGGGATAATCGGGGATCTCCTCCTCCACGTCGGCGGCGGCCTCCTCGATATCTGCGGCGTAGAGCAGGCGGGTCTTGCGGGGCTGGCCGTACTTTTTGCTGATCTCCCGCAGCTCACTGACGATGATGGCCCGCACCTTGGCGGCGCTGCCGAGGACGGCCTCCATCTCCTCGATGGCCTGGCGCAGCTTGTCGATCTCTTCGGTGCGCTTGAGAATATATTCCCGGTTAAGGTGACGCAGCTTGATTTCGGCCACGTATTCGGCCTGAATTTCATCGATGCCGAAGCCGATCATCAGGTTGGGCACCACCTCGGCCTCCTCGTCGGTTTCCCGGACGATGCGGATAGCCTTGTCGATGTCCAGCAGGATTTTCTCCAGCCCCCGGAGCAGGTGGAGCTTGTCCTTGGCTTTTTGCAGGTCGAAATACACCCGCCGGCGCACGCATTCGGTGCGGAAGGCGATCCACTCCTCCAGGATCCGGCGCACGCCCAGCACCTGGGGCACGCCGGCGATGAGCAGGTTGAAATTGCAGGAGAAGGAATCCTCCAGCGGGGACATGGCGAACAGCCGGTTCATCAGCTTGTCCGGGTCGACGCCCCGCTTGAGGTCAATGGTGATTTTCAGGCCGTCCAGGCCGATTTCGTTGCGCACGTCAGCGATTTCCCGCACCCGGCCGCTTTTGACCAGATCCGCCAGCTTGGCGATGATGGCCTCCACGGTGGTGGTAAAGGGAATTTCGGTGACGTCAATGCAGTTGGCGGCCTTGTCGTAGGTATAGACGCTGCGGATTTTCACGCTGCCCCGACCGGTTTCGTAGATTTTCTCCAGTTCCTCCCGCCGGTAGACCACCAGGCCGCCGCCGGGGAAATCCGGGGCTTTCAGGGTGGCGGTGAGGTCGTGCTGCGGATCCTTCATCAGGGCGATGGTGGTCTCGCACACCTCGCTTAAGTTGAAGGAGCAGATGTTGCTGGCCATGCCCACGGCGATGCCCATGTTGTTGTTGACCAGCACGGTGGGAAAGCCGACGGGCAGAAGGGTGGGCTCCTTCATGGTGGCGTCGTAGTTGTCCACGAAGTCCACGGTGTCCTTGTCGATGTCGCGGAACAGCTCGGCCGCGATGGGGGCTAGCTTGGCCTCGGTGTACCGGGAGGCGGCGTATTCCATGTCGGAGGAATAGAACCGGCCGAAGTTGCCCTTGGAATCCACAAAGGGATGCAGCAGGGCCTGATATCCGGCGGACAGGCGCACCATGGTCTCGTAAATAGCGGCGTCGCCGTGGGGATTGAGCTTCATGGTGGAGCCGACGATATTGGCCGACTTGGTGCGGCCGGAGCCCAGCAGCCCCATCTTATACATGGTGTACAGCAGCTTGCGATGGGAGGGCTTAAACCCGTCGATTTCCGGGATAGCGCGGGACATGATCACGCTCATGGCGTAGGGCATGTAGTTGGTCTCCAGCGTATCGGTGATCTTCTGGTTCTCCACCAGACCCGCTCCCACGATATGGGCGTTATCCGGCAGCTTGTCGATGACCGGCGTTTTTCGGATTTTTTTCGCCATGTGATCCTTCCTTCTTCTATGCAGCTAACATTCGCTCCGCTTTGGCCCGCAAGGGCTTTTTCCAAGGCAACTGAAACGCTATGCGTTTTCTCTCGGGAAGAATTCCCGGCATCGGGAATTCTTCGGGAATGCTGAAGCGAGCAGCGACAACTGAAACGCTATGCATTTCAGTTGTCAGCTGACATCCACCATCTCGAGATAGAGACTGCCACGCTCGGCGATGAAGTCCTTCCGGCCGCTGAGGTTGTCCCCCAGCAGAATGTCGAACATGCGCGCCGTATCCTCCGCGTCGGCGGGAGTGACCTGCACCAGGCGGCGGGTGGCGGGATTCATGGTGGTCAGGGACATCATATCGGGATCGTTCTCGCCCAGGCCCTTGGAGCGCTGGATGGTGTACTTCTTCCCTTCCAGTCCGGCGAGGACCTCCGTCTTCTCCCGGTCGTCGTAAGCGAAGTAGGTATCGTCCTTGCAGGTGATTTCATACAAGGGGGTTTCGGCGATGAAGACCCGGCCCTTCTCAATGAGGGTGGGGGTCAGGCGGTAGAGCATGGTGAGGATAAGGGTGCGGATCTGGAAGCCGTCCACGTCGGCATCGGTGCAGATGATGACCTTGTTGAACCGCAGAAGGCTCAAATCGAAGGTGGCCAGATCCTTGTTGGCCTTGCTCTTGACCTCCACGCCGCAGCCCATGACCTTGAGCAGGTCGGTGATGATCTCGTTCTTGAAAATCTTATCGTACTCCGCTTTCAGGCAGTTGAGCGTTTTGCCCCTCACGGGGATGATGGCCTGGAAATCAGGGTTACGGGCCTGGACGCAGGAGCCCATGGCGGACTTCCCCTCCACGATGAACAGCTCCCGCTCCTCCACATTCCGGCTGCGGCAGTCCACGAAGCTCTGCACCCGGGAGGTCAGGTCGTTACCGCTCTGCAGGGTTTTCTTCAGGTTCAGGCGGGTGGTTTCCGCCTTCTCCCGGCTGCGCTTGTTGATGAGCACCTGCTCGGCCAGCTTGTCCGCCTCGGCCTTATTTTCCAGGAAATACACCTCCAGGTTGTGCCGCAGGAAATCGGCCATGGCCTCCTGGATGAACTTGTTGGTGATGGCCTTCTTGGTCTGGTTCTCATAGGAGGTCTGGGTCGAGAAGGAGGAGGAAACCAGCACCAAGCAGTCCTGGATGTCCTGAAAGCTGATTTTGCTCTCGTTCTTCAGGTACCGGCCATTCTGCTTGAGATAGGCGTCCACCTGGGAAACGAAGGCGGAACGCACCGCCTTTTCAGGTGCGCCGCCATGCTCGAGCCAGCTGGAATTGTGGTAGTATTCCAGTAGGTTGTGCTTGTTGGAGAAGCAGAGGGCCACGTTCAGCTTGACCTTGTACTCCGGCTTGTCCGCCCGGTCGCGGCCACGGCGCTCCGCCGACCAGACCTGCACGTCGGTGAGGGTCTCCTCGCCCGTCAGTTCCCGCACATAGTCGGCGATGCCGTTTTCATAGACGAACTCCTCGGTGTCGAAGCCGCGGCCGTTCTGCGACCGGAGAACGAACACCAGGCCCTGGTTGACGATAGCCTGCCGGCGCAGAGTATCCCGGAAATACTCGACCGGCACCGCGATATCGGTGAACACCTGCAAATCTGGCTTCCAGCGGATGACGGTGCCGGTGTCCCGCTTGGCGTACGGCTCCTTTTGCAGGCCGCCCACGTTCTCGCCCCGCTCGAAATGCAGGGTGTATTTATACCCGTCCCGGCGCACCTCCACGTCCATGTATTCGGAGGAATACTGAGTGGCGCAGGCGCCCAGACCATTGAGGCCCAGGGAAAACTCATAGCTTTCCGCCTCGTTGGTGTTGTATTTGCCGCCGGCGTACAGCTCGCAGAAAATCAGCTCCCAGTTGAACCGCTGCTCCTTCTGGTTGTAGTCCACCGGCATCCCGCGGCCGAAGTCCTGCACCTCGATGGAGCCGTCCTCGTACCGGGTGGTCACGATGCGGCTGCCGTAGCCCTCCCGGGCCTCATCGATGGAGTTGGACAGAATCTCGAACACAGCGTGCTCGCAGCCCTCCAGACCGTCAGATCCGAAGATAACACCCGGGCGCTTGCGCACACGGTCGGCCCCTTTCAGGGAGGTGATGCTGTCGTTGCCGTAGGCGGGCTTTTTCGTTGCCATGGGTTTCCTCATTCCTTCTAGTGAATTCGCAGCGTCCCGTAAAAAAGTGTTCCCGGCACGACGACCGGGAAACGTCAACATCCTATTTTACCCCATATCTTGTGTGTCTGTCAAGGGCTGCCGCCCATACCGAGGGCAACTTCAAAGAAGCCGGATCTCCTCTTCCCGTTTCCGGCGAAGGGCCTCCCGCTCCTCGTCGGACAGGGCCGCCTCCTTCTCCGGGTCCCGCAGGGTGAACAGGCTATCCACCAGGGCGCGGAGATCCTCGCCGTTGCCGATAATCAGGTTGGCCATGAGTTTTCTCTCTTTTCTGTACAATGTGAAAATTAGCTTACGGGTGCCAAACATGTTCACCTCTGAAAATTGATAACGATATTGCAGTCGGTTCCTAAAGAAAAAATCCAACAGCCCTTAGGCTGTTGGATTTTTTGGTGGAGATAAGCGGGATCGAACCGCTGACCTCTTGAATGCCATTCAAGCGCTCTCCCAGCTGAGCTATACCCCCATATGTTGTGGTTTTCAGGTCACTTTTGTGAACCTGTCCAACCGACGTGTTATAGGATAGCATACAGCCGGCACAATGTCAAGCGCTTTTTTATCTTTTTTTCAAAATTTCTCTATGTCTCCCGCGCCCGGCGGCCCCGGGGCTTCAGAAGCCAATCCACCCCATCCGAAACCATTTGCAGCAGGAGGAAAACCAGCCCCGCCAGCCCCACCAGCAGGATGGACAGGGCGGTGCCGCCCCACAGGCAAAGCAGCCGCCCGGCCTTCTGCAAAAATTCCAAGATCATCATACCAACCATCCATTCTTTCGCAAAACCGGAAATTTGAACGGTTTCGGCTGTTCCAACCGGAAAGGACAAACTCCCGCGTGACGTCCGACGGTTCACGCCCCGGCCCGCCGCGGCGCTTTTATTGCACCAGCCGAAAATAGGTCCGGGCGGTCAGGGTGTAAACCAGAAAATACAGGCCGGCGAACAGCAGCAGCGTCACGCCGGTGCAGGTGACAATCAGGGCCGTGTTGGTCAGGGCGAAGGCCCCCAGCATCTTGACCATCACCTTGAGCGCCATGACGATGTGCAGCGCGGCGGCGGCCAGCGGCAGGAAAAACACCAGGCGAATCTGCTTCATAATCGTCCGGTGCACCTCCTTGCGGGACATGCCCACCTTCTGCATGATGGCAAACCGGTCGTGATCGTCGTAGCCCTCGGAAATCTGCTTATAGTATATGATAAGCACCGCCGCCATCATGAACAGCAGGCCGAGAAAAATCCCGATGAACAAAAAGCCGCCGAAGGAGGCGTACCAGCTGGTCTTGGCCAGATACTGGCTGTCGGAGCGCAGGCCGGGGATGGTGTCCTGCGCGTCCTTCACCGCCTGGGAAAACGCCGCGGCGGCCTCTTCCCCGCCGGTGATGTTGAAGGACTGCTCGTAGATGATCGTCTGATTCTCCATGTCCAGGATTTCCGCCAGATGGAGCATCACCTCCTTGTCCCGACAGACCAGATGCACGGTCGGCTGGGCCGGATCCTTCCGCTTGGGGGCCAGCGGCAGGTCGTCCAGCTCCGCCTTTACCCGCAGCGAAACATCATCCAGAAGCAGCGTATCCGCGCCGAAGGCGGTCATGGTGTCGGTATACACCAGCACCTCGTCCTCCTCCAGAGAGACCTCCTTCCCCGTCATGCGGGTATAGCTCTCCAGCGGCATCACGCGGATCACGGCGATGTCGGCCGGCGTGGCGTTCATCCCCTCGGGCACCGCGCTGGTAAACCCGTTCCCGTCCCGGAAGGCGGCGATATAGGGAATAGTGCTGTAGCCGTACCGGACGGGAATCGTCACCTCGTTCTCCCGCGCCAGGCGGGTCAGCAGCTCGTCTGTGGCCTGGATGGCCTCCGGCGTGTCGGGGCAGGACACCGACATGTCCAGCGGGTACCGGTTGCGCAGGATGTCATTCTGCCCGATATACAAGGACACGGTGGTGGAAACGGTCACCAGCACCATGGTGGACAGGATACAGATGTTGGCCAGCCCCACCGCGTTCTGCTTCATCCGATAGAGCATGCCCGACACGGCGATGAAGTTCCCCGGCTTATAGTAAAAACTCTTTTTGCGCTTCAGGGCCTTGAGCAGCGCGATGCTCCCGGCGGTGAACAGGCAGTAGGTGCCGATGATGACCAGAATCACCGCCACAAAGAAAAGCAGCAGCGCGTCCAGCGGGGATTTGACGGTCAGCGCGATAAAATACCCGCCGCCCAGGGACAGCAGCCCGATGATCAGCAGGGGCCACTTGACCCGGGGTTCCTTCTCACCCTGCTGGCCGCCGTGCAGCAGGTTGATGGGGTCGGCCAGGTGAATCTGCCGCAGATTGGTCAGCAGGGTCAGCGCGAACACGGCGGCGAACAGCGCCGCCGTCACGAGCAGGCTGTCCGGCGTCACCGTATAGACGATGGGTGTGGTGAACTGCAGGATATTCATCAACAGCATGAACAGCAGCTTGCCGATAAGTAAGCCGCCCGCCAGCCCTAGAAGCAGGCTGACCGCCGCGGTGAACAGCGTCTCGTAAAACAGCACCCGGGCGATGTGCTTTTTCTCCATGCCCAGGATGCTGTACAGCCCCAGCTCCTTCTTGCGCCGCTTGATGAGAAAGCCGTTGGTGTAAAACAGCAGGATGGCGGAGAACAGCCCCACCACGATGACCCCGAGATTCAGAATCAACTTCAAGCTGCTCGCCCCGGGCATCTGCGCGAGCCCCGGGTTGGCGGCCAGAGCGTGCATGGTGTAGAAGGTCAGCACCGAACAGACGCTGGTGAGCATATAGGGAAAATAGGTGCTGCCGTTTTTCTTCAGGTTGGTGGCGGCCAGACGGGGATAGAATACCTTAGCCAACCTCCCCACCCCCCGTAGCCAGCACCGTGAGGGTGTCCGCGATTTTCTGATACAGCTCGTCGCCCGACATCCCGCCGCGGTAGAGCTGGTGGAACACCTCGCCGTCCTTGATGAACAGCACCCGGCCCGCGTGACTGGCCGCCTGGGTGCTGTGGGTGACCATCAGGATGGTCTGCCCCTGCCGGTTGATATCGGAAAACAGCCGCAGCAGCTGGGTGGCCGCCTTGGAGTCCAGGGCGCCGGTGGGCTCGTCGGCCAGCACCAGGCGGGGCTGGGTGATCAGCGCCCGGGCCACCGCCGCCCGCTGCTTCTGCCCGCCCGAAATCTCATAGGGGTATTTCCCCAGCAGCTCGGTAATGCCCAGCAGCTTCGCCAGCGGATCCAGCCGGCGCTTCATCTCGGGATAGGGCTTACCGGAAAGCACCAAGGGCAGAAAAATGTTGTCCTGCACCGAGAAGGTGTCTAACAGATTGAAATCTTGGAAAACGAAGCCCAGATGCTCCCGCCGGAAGGCGGAAATGTCCTTGTCCTTGATTTTTGTCAGATTCTTGCCTTCCAGCAGCACCTCGCCGCTGGTCGGCTTATCCAGGGAAGCCAGGATGTTCAACAGGGTGGTCTTGCCGGAGCCCGACTCGCCCATGATGGCCACGTATTCCCCCTCCTCCACCGAGAAGGAAACGTTGGACAGCGCCTGCACCTGGTTGCCGCCGAAGCGGGTGGTGTATACCTTTTTCAAATTCTTGACTTCTAAAAGCGCCATACGGGTAAACCTCGTTTCTGTTATGAAGTATGCTTCTAGTATAAAGAAAAAAACGAGGCGCCGCCATCGCTTTGGCTTACAATCCCGTCCTCAACCTTACAATCCTGTCACTGCAGCTCAATTTTCTGGGAGGCCAGCCCCACCCGCACCCGCGTGCCCTGTCCCGGCCGGGATTCGATGGCAATGGTGTGGGACAGGCGGGAGAGGATTCGCCGGCAGAGGTACAGGCCGATGCCGGTGGACTTCTTGTCCATCCGCCCGTTGAAGCCGGTGAACCCCCGCTCGAAAATCCGGGGGATGTCCTCCGCCCGGATGCCGATGCCGGTGTCCTCGATGACCAGGGTCTTGTCCTCCTCCAGGTACAGGGCGATCCGCCCGCTCGGCGGCGTGTATTTCAGCGCGTTGGACAAAAGCTGCTCCACCACGAAGGTCAGCCGTTTTTCATCGGTGAGCACCGTCGCCCCCGTCCCGTCAAACTCCAGGGAAATCCGCCGCCGGATGAAGGGGGTGGCCATTTTCTTGAGCGCCTGGCGGAGAATCCCGTCCAGGGAGCAGGACTCCAGCTGCAAATCGGAACTCAGGCTCTCCAGCCGCTGATACTGCAGCGCCATGTCGGCGTACTGCTCGATCTTAAACAGCTCCTGCTCCAGCTCGCCGGTGCGCGTCTCCTCCTCCTGGAGCAGCAGCCGCATGGCGGCGATGGGGGTCTTGATTTGATGGGTCCACAGGGTGTAGTAATCCATCCGCTCGCTCAGCCGGCTGTCCGCCTCGCTGACCAGGGCGGCGTTTTGCTGCGAGAGCGCGGCGGCCAGCTCCTGATAGTCCCGCTCGAGCAGATCCCCAGCCTCAGGCAGACGATCCAGGGTTACCCCCGCCGCCTCGATTTGGCAGCGCAGCGCCATGTGACGCCGACGGTATTTGAGAAAATCCGCCACGCCGATCCCGGCCCCCAGCGCCGCTGTCAGCAGCCCGGCGTACAGCACCGGCTCCAGCGGCTCGTGATACAGCAGATACACGGCGGCGTATATCCCGCTGAACGCCGCGAACGCCAGCAGCACCCGCCACCGCGCTAGGAAATAGGCGGGCAGCAGCTTGGTCCGTTCCATACGCATTTCCCCTCCTTGCCGGGCCGTCACGCCTCTACCAGATAGCCCAGGCCTTTTTTGGTTACGATGAAATCCTCCAGCCCCATCTCCTCCAGCTTTTTGCGCAGCCGGGCCACGTTGACGGTCAGAGTGTTGTCATCGATAAAGCTCTCGCTCTCCCACAGATGCTTCATGAGAAGCTCCCGGGACAGCACCCGCCCCTTGTTCTCCATCAGCAGCTGCAGGATTTTATACTCGTTGCGGGTCAGCTCGACCCGCTTGTCCCGATAGGTGAGAACCGGATCCCCCAGTCGGAGGAGCGCTCCCCGGTGCTCCAGAAAAGCCGCCTGCCCCTGAAAATCGTAGGTGCGCCGGAGCAGCGCCTGCACCTTGGCAGTCAATACCTCCAGATCGAAGGGCTTGGCGATGAAATCGTCCCCGCCCATATTCATGGCCATGACGATATTCAGGTTATCCGACGCGCTGGACAGGAAAATAATGGGTGCCTTGGACAGCCGGCGGATTTCTTCGCACCAGTGGTACCCGTTGCAGAAGGGCAGCGAAATATCCAGCAGCACCAGATGGGGCTGCACCTTCACGAAGGTGTCCAGCACCGCGCTGAAATCCTCGACAACCACCGTCTCCATCCCCCACCGGCTGAGCCTGTCGCTCACCAGCCGGGCAATGGTGTCGTCGTCCTCCACGATGAGAATGGTATACCGCGCCGTTTCCATATCCATACCGCCTTTCTCCGGGCGGGGCTGCGCTCCCGTCCGCCACTCAGTATACCGCAAAAAAACGGCCGGCACCCGCCTCTTCACCGAATTTTAAGAAAAATTCAAGCCGTTATTCCCGTCCCGGCCATGCACCGCCGCTGTGCTTTTGAAGGGCCGCGCCTTTTTTACTCTTCGTAAGCATTATTTTACAAGTTTTTTTCTTGCATTCCCCCGATTCGGAGGTATACTAGAAAAGCAACAGGTAAACGCGACGTGTAAAAGGAAGGATAACCGCCATGCCCAAACAAGCTCCCGTTCCGCTTCAGCCCTCCCACCGGAAAAAGAAGAAAAAGCGCCTGCCCAAGGCGATCCGCATACTGCTCGTGATGCTGCCCTGTCTGCTCATTCTGTGTGTCTGCGGCCTGGTGGTCTATGCTTTCTGGCTCAATGGGCAGCTTAAGCGCAACGCCATCCCGCAGGACAATTCCGCCCTGGGTATCGACAGCCAGTTCAATGATGAGAAATACGACGACATCACCAATATCGCCCTGTTCGGGGTGGACACGCGGCAGGGGGAATCCTGCCGTTCGGACGCCATCATGATTCTGACCGTCGATCGCAAGAACAACAAAATGAAGGCCACCTCCCTGCTGCGGGATTCCTATGTGACCATCCAGGGGCGCAAATCCAAGGAAAAACTGGCCCACGCCTATGCCTATGGCGGCCCGGAGCTGGCCATCCAGACCATCAATCAGAATTTTGGCCTGAACGTGCGGGACTATGTGACGGTAGATTTTGACTCCATGGCCAAGGTGGTGGACGCCATGGGCGGCGTGACCATCGATGTACAAGCCAACGAAATCAAAAGCACCAATGAAAGTATTAAGGAATACTGCAAATACTATAAAGAAACCCCTACCTATGTCAAAAAGGCGGGCGTCCAGACCCTGAACGGCATGCAGGCCTGCGGATACAGCCGGGTGCGGTATGCAGGCAACGGGGACGATCGCCAGCGCACCGACCGGCAGCGCCGCGTCATCGAGCAGGTTTTCAACAAGGCCCTAGCCATGAATCCGCTGGAATACCCCTCCATGGCCGCCAAGGTGGTGCCGCTGATGGAAACCAGTCTGTCCACCTCGAAAATCCTGGGACTCGGCACCGCCGTTCTCAAAAGCGGCAGCGCTAAGTTCGATCAGATGCGTTTCCCCATGAACGTGGATTTGATGCCGGAAACCATCAACGGCGTGTCGGTCATCACCTTTGATGAGACCGCCACCAAACAGAAGCTGCACGATTTCCTTTTTGACGACATCACGCCACAATAAGCCAAGGGGGACGGTTTTGACCGTCCCCCTTTTATAATGCCGCAGAAAACCGCCGGCTGAAAGCGTTGCTTTCGGCCGGCGGTTCTGACTTTGGACAAGCCATAAAAACAAAAAGCTCCGGGAAAGTCCGTCCACCTTCCCGGAGCCGGCTCTTATCCTGTTTTCCGCGAGAGAATCCGCAGCTCCGCCGCCTGCCACAGCGCGCACAGTCCCGCCCCGACGGCATAGCAGAGAATATCCATCCAGTCGAACACGCTGCCCAGAATCACGCGAATCACCGGCACCGTGTCCAGGTGCAGCCGCGCGCCCAGCTGAAAATACTGGGCCGCCTCCACCGCCGCCGCAGCCAGGAAGACCGCCGCCGGCAGCCAGGCGGGCGCCCGCCCGCCAACCGCCCGCGCCAGGCAGTAGAGAAGAACCGCCGCCAGCACATCCCCCAGATACGGGCGCACGAACCGGTCGTGCACAAACACCGCGATCAGCGCCTCGAGCAGAAGCAGCAGGCCGAAGGCCAGCGCGTACCATCGTCTTCCCGCCCTCACAAGCTGCCCTCCTTAATGACCACGCCCAGCAGCCGGGCCAGCTCCGCCGCCTGGAACGGGGTGACCACCGCCCCCCGCAGCTCGCCGCCGCCCAGAAGCCAGCCCCCGATGTCGCAGGTGGTGAAATCGATGCCGGAAAGGGCTGTGCCGCACAGGTTGCAGTCCAGTAGCCGGCAGCGGTCAAATGGGGCCTTCCCCAGCGCGCAGCCCAACATGGACGCCCCCTCCAAATCGCAGCGAAAAAAACCCGCGCCCTTGCATTGGCAGCCCGACAGGTTGGCCAGCCGCATGCCGCACTGCTCGAAGGTCACCTGCCGCAGCTTGGCCTCCGCCAGGGTCAGCCCCACTGCCTTGCAATCCTCGAACCGGCAGCGCAGCAGGCTGCACCCGGTCAAATCCAGGTTGGATAAATCACAGCCCCGAAACACCGCGTCCACAAACCCCAGACGCGGCATCGAGCAGCCAGAAAACCGCCAGTTTTCGAACACGCATTCCCGGAACTCCATGGTTCCGTTCCAATCGTCCGGCGCCGTCTGCGTCAACGCGCCGCCGGAAAACAGACAGCCCCGCACGTCGTCCTCTTCCCGGAGCGCCCGGCGGACGGCCTCCTCCATGTCTGCTTCCCGCCTCAGCTCGGCGGGAAGCACCGGCCCTTGTATCCGCATGTGCCTACCATCCCTTCGCCTAAGGTGAGGGAGAGGGAACCCACCCCGCCTCAGCCGGTGTATTTTGCCATTCTGCCGCGTTATCGTCCTAGGTGGGCGCCAGCCCACCGTCGTCCTCTGC
>URCA01000040.1 GCA_900546265.1 uncultured Oscillospiraceae bacterium
CCCGCACCCCTTCTTTCTTTTTCGTGCGTGAAAAAGAAAGAAGGGGGAGAAAGAAAAAGCCTTATGCAACCTTTCCGGCGGGGGGAGGCCCACTCCCTGCCTCGCGGCGAGCCCTGTGTCGCTGCGGGCTTCGCCCTTTTATAAAAAGGAATAAAAACTTTTAGCGCTCGTGTCGCCGCCGGTACGCCCGCTAGTTGCCGCGGCAGCCCGTTCTGCTTTCTGCCAGCCCCGCCTCGCGTCTGCGTAACCACACGCACCGAAAAGTCGGGCGACCAACTCCCCTGGGGCTCCTCTGCATGAGGAGTACCAAGAGACTAGGGTGGACGCTCTGCCCCTGCCGGTCTCGTCGGCTTAGGCCGCCGAGCCCATACGAGGATCCGTAAAAGGTAGCCGCAAGCGGGGAGGGATTATCTTATTTTGATTGATAGGGCTCGCCGTCCTAAGACGGGGAGACCACACTTGATTGTACAATTTGGGTGATCGCTCAAGTATACTACGCGCGTCAGCGCGTTCGTAGCGCGGGAAAAGGACACGCGTCCCGGTAGATAGGCGCTGTTGCGCACTATAGCGCCTTTAGGCGCGAGCGCAATTTTAAATTGATAGGACAGGAAAGATTCGACGTGTTCTTTTCCTGCGCGTCTGTTGGTTAAGGCTTTTTCTTTTCTCCCCCCTCTTTTCTTTTTCTAGAAAAGGAAAAGAGGGGGTGCGGGCGCCGCATCGGCGCAATAGGAACGCGGGGTGGTGCTAGGTTTTCCGTACGGAAAACCGGCATACCAACGCAAACCCGATAGAGCCCTAAAAGCGCTGCTATAGAATCGCGGTCTCATCCCCCGCATACCAACGCAATCCCGATAGCCCCATCCCAATACCTTCCAAAGGACACAGCCCATCATGGCCTGTGTCCTTTTATCTCATAAAAACACAAGGCCAAGATGACGAAATCTTCACCTCGCCGGCTCCGCCGATGTGGTATACTGAAAAAAAGACAGCCGGCAAATCTGCCGCCGTACGTGCAAAGCAAGGGGGAACCGCCCATGGAAAAAACCATCTTTCTGGTGGAGGACGACGAATATATCCGCGACGGCCTGGTCAGCGTCCTGACCGGCGAGGGCTACCGGGTGACCGCCTGCGGCAGCCTCGCCGCCGCCCGCGCAGCCCTCTCCCGGCCGGACGCGGCCCCCGATCTGCTGATTCTCGACGTGCTGCTGCCCGATGGCAGCGGCTTTTCCCTGTGCACCGAGGTGCGGAAAACCCGCCGCGTCCCCATCCTGTTCCTCACCTGCTGCGACGAGGAGATGGATACCGTGCGGGGCCTGGACTGCGGCGGGGACGATTACGTCGCCAAGCCCTTCCGGCTCAGAGAGCTCCTGTCCCGCATCCGCGCCCTCCTGCGCCGGTCGGACGCCGCCTCTCCCGAGCGGCTGCAAATCGGGGAACTTATCCTGGACAGCGCCCGGCGGACGGTTTCCCGCCGGGGGGAGGCCTTGGCCCTCACGCCCACCGAGTTCCATATTCTCTACCGCCTGGCTGCCGGTCAGGGGCGGGTACTCACCCGCCGGCAGCTGCTGGATGCCGTGTGGGATTTCGACGGCGAATTCATTGAGGACAATACCCTGTCGGTACATATGTCCCGTCTGCGGGACAAGCTCGGGGCGGACGGGGCCCGGATCGAAACCGTGCGGGGGGAGGGGTACCGGCTGCTATGAACCTCCTTACCGCCGCGGCCCTGACGCTGACCGCCGCCCTCTTGGGCTTTTTGTCCGGCTATGCCTGCTCCGCCCGGCGGATAAAACGGCAGATCCGCGCCCTGGGCCAAACCCTGGAGGGGATGATGCGGGGGGATTTCACCGCCGATCTCACCCCGCTCAAGGAAGGGGACGTGGGCGTCCTGGCCGGGCAGCTGGAGCTGGCCTGCAAACGGATGAACCACCTGGTCGCCCAGCTTTCCCGGGAAAAAACCGCCATCCAGGACTTTATGGCCAACGTTTCCCACCAGCTGAAAACCCCCTTGACCGCCCTGCTGACCTACCTGGAGCTGCTCCAGGGGGAGGCGGATGGCCGCCGGCGGGATCAGCTCGATCGGTGCGTGCTGCTGGCCGCGCGGATGGACGAGCTGACCCGCGCCCTGCTGGATTTCGCCCGTCTGGAGGCCGACGCCGCTCTTCTGCATATCGAGCCCCGGAACCTGACCGAGACCGTCCGGGCCGCCATGAACGCCGTGCGGGACGCCCATCCCCGCCGGGCCGATTTCCGCCTGACCGCGCCCGGCCTCGTGGAGGCTCGCTTTGACGAGAAATGGCTGCGGCAGGCCCTGTTTAACCTCATCAAGAACGCCGCGGATCACGCGGGCGAGCCCCCGGTGGTGACGGTGACCGTCCAACCAGGCGACGGCGCGGCCCGCGTGACGGTGCGGGACAACGGCCCGGGCGTGGACGCGGCGGATTTGCCGCGTATTTTCGAGCGGTTTTACCGGGCGAAAAACAGCGCCAGCGGCGGCCTGGGCATCGGCCTGCCCCTGGCCCGGGAAATCGTGCGGCGGCACCATGGGGATATCCGCGCTGTTCAGGAGGCCTCCGGCACCGCCTTCGTCGTTACCCTTCCTATCCTCAACTGTGTGGAAAAAACGGAAAATTGAAGCCGGCTGGATATCCAGCTTACGAAACCGTAAGCGGCCCCTTCACCGAATCGTAAGCTGCGGAGAGTATACTGGGCGGTAAAGGAGAGTGATGGCCCATGAACGCGGTTCTGCAAGCGAAAAACCTGTCCAAGATTTATGGCCGGGGGGAAAGCGAGGTGCGCGCCCTCAACCGGTGCGATCTCACCTTTGAGGAGGGCGGCTTCACCGCCATTGTCGGCCGATCGGGGTCCGGCAAGACCACCCTGCTCCATCTGCTGGGCGGGCTGGACATGCCCACCACCGGCACCGTGCTGCTGGAAGGGCGGGACATCTACGCCCTGAGCGATAAGCAGCGCACCATCCTGCGCCGCCGCCGCATCGGCTTTGTGTTTCAGTTTTATAACCTGGTACCCGAACTGACCGCCTGGCAGAATATCGTGCTGCCCCTGAACCTGGACGGCCGCCGCCCGGATGCGGAGTATTTGAACGCCGTGGTGGAAACCCTGGGCCTGACCGAGCGGCTGGGCCACTTCGCCGGGGAGCTGTCCGGCGGGCAGCAGCAGCGGGTGGCTATCGCCCGAGCCCTGGCCTCCAAGCCTGCCGTTATCCTGGCGGACGAGCCCACCGGCAACCTGGACGGCCGGTCGGGCGGGGAGGTGCTGGAGCTGCTGCATCTTTCCCGCCGCCGCTTCGGTCAGACACTGGTGCTGGTCACCCACGACCTGCGCATTGCCGAGGGGGCCGATCGTGTCCTCACCCTGGAGGACGGCCTGGTAGCCGCCGACTCAGCCGCCGACTCAACCTCCGACTCGGAGGTGAGCCCCGTATGAAAACCCTCTGGCTCTTGACTTGGCGGGGGATGAAAAAGCGGAAGGCTGGCACCCTGCTGCTGGGCGGTGCCGTGGCCCTGTCCGCCATGTTCCTCACCCTCGTAGCCCTGGTGGGCCTTTCGTCGGTGAAAACCGCCGTGGAGAACGCCAAGGATACCTACGGCGAGCAGATGGTCGTCGCCACAGGGATGGATGCGGCGGCCCAAAGCCTGCTGCACAACGACGCGTTTCTCCGGAAAGGCGCGATGCTTCTGTCCGGCAGCGTGACGGTGGAAAACAACGCCGCCGCCGTGCTGGTCGGCTACGCGGACGAGGCGGCCCGCGGCATGGCCCGCATCCGCCTGCTGGACGGGCGGCTGCCCGAAGCCCCCGGGGAAATCGCTTTGGAGAGAGCCGCCGCCTTCCGCCTGAACGCGGAACTGGGCGGAACCGTGACCGCCGCCGTGACCCTTGCCGACGGGCGCAGCGAGACCCGGACCTGGAAGGTGACGGGCCTGCTGCGAAACTACGCCGCTCTCTGGGAATCCAATTACCGGTACACCGCCGGCCATTTTCCCGAGGATGTCGCCATCCAGCCCCTGAACGGCCTGCTGTGCGAACAGGAGGCGGCGGCTCTCTGTGCCCTGCCGTATCTGTATCTGCTGGACGCGCCCCGGCCCGACGGGGCTTATATCGCGGCCCATATCCCCGCCGATGTCCTTTACGTCTGCAACAATACCGTCCACCGGGAGCTGCCAAGCAGCGGCGTGGGCCTTCCCAGTGAGAAGGAAACGTTTTTGTATGTGGGCATCATCGCCGGCGCCGTGCTGTTCACCCTGGCCTCCGTCCTCATCGGCGCTTTCCTGCTGACGGTGGAAAAGCGCCGGCGTCAGCTGGCCCTCCTGCGCTGCGTGGGGGCCACCAAGTCCCAGGCCAGGCGGATCCTGCTGCTGGAGGCTCTGAGCGTCTCCCTTGTCGGCGGGGCGGCGGGGATTTTGGTGGGCGGGGGCCTGTCCTATGGGGCGGTGCAACTCTTTTCCGCCCTGCTGGGCGCGCCGCTTTTGTATGCGTTCAGCCCCTGGGTGCCCGCCGCCGTTCTGGTGGGCACGGTGGTGTTCGGGCTGCTGGTCGCCCTGATTCCCGCCCTGCGGGCCGGCCGGATCCCGCCGGTGGAGGCGGTGGCCTTCCGGGCCAAGCGGCGGCATCCCTCCCGCTGGCGGACGCGGCAATTCATCTCCCCCCTGCGCCTGTCGTTTCAGTCCCTGCGCCGCTCCGGTCTCCGGATGACGCTGACCATACTGGGCTTCGCCTTCTGCCTCGTCGCCCTGAATTTTGTCATGGCCTTCTGCCGCACCCAGCGGGCGAATACCTTCGTCCGCCCGGATTTTGAGCTCATCGATCGCTTTGTCGGCAGTATCGGCTACGGCAAAATGGATGGCAGCATCCCGCAAATCGATGAGCCGGAGCAGTATGTCAATACTCAGCGGCAGCTTCCCGAACAGGTGCGGGGCCGGCTGGCGGGCGGCCGGGTCTACAGCAAGCTGGACACCCTGTTTTGCGCCCGGCTGACGAAAGAGAAGCAAACCCCCTATCTGCTGGAATACAGCGATTTCTGGCTGAACGACGACCTGACGCAGACCAATCCCCGCGCGAACGAGAAGTACGGCTACGACGCGGCGGATGCCTTTTACCGGCTGTCCAACCTGCTGACCATGGACGACGCGCTTCTGGAGGAGCTGGAGCCCTATGTGACGGAGGGGGTCATCCATCCCGAGGCCCTGCGGGAGGGCCGGGAGGTTATCCTCTGCCTGCCGGATTACGCCTATAAAATCACGGTCAATCAGGACGGCACCTCTACCGGCCGCCTATACAGCGGCAGGCTGCTGCCCAATAAGCCGCCGGAGCTGAAGCTCTTCACTAACGACGCCTATCACGCGGGGGACGACCTGGAGCTGACCGTCGTGAACGGCACGGCGTTGAAAAACGGCCAGTCCGGCGCCGAAGCCCGCCTGGATCGCACGGTGAAGGTGGGCGCGGTCATCCGCAAGCCCCCCGACTGGCTGGATATGGGGGGCGGCGAAATGATGACCCTGATCGCCGGCGAGGGGGCGGAGGAGCGTCTCGGCCTGCCGGTGCGGTTTTCCGATCTGATTGTCTATCTGTCCGGCGGCGAGGACTACGAGACGGCCGCCGCCGTCATGAGAACCGCCGCCGAAAAGGCCGACCTAAGCTTGTATGATCAGCTGGAGTCCAACGAGGCGGAGGAGACGATTTACCGCCTGATGCTGACCGTTACCGCCATGCTGTCGGTCTGCATCGCCGCCATGGGCGTCATGGGCCTGCTCAACGCCGCCGCCGGGCGGGTTCACAGCCGTCGGCGGGATCTGTCGGTGCTGCGCAGCGTGGGGATGACCCGGGGCCAAGAGCTGCGCATGCTGGTGTACGAGGGGGTGTTCAGCGGCGTGTTGGCCGCGATCCTCGGAACCGGAGGGTATCTGCTTCTGATGGCCTGCCTGACGCCGGAGAATATCGGAAACACCTCCTGGCCGCTGCTCATCGGCGGGGCGCTCACCTGCATCCTGCTCAGCGCCCTGGCGGTGCTGTTCCCGGCGCGGCAGGCCATGAATGTCCCGCCCATCGAGGGCATCCGCCAGCTGGATTAGCGCTATCGTTCGGAAACCTGCTGTAAAATGTGGGGAAATGCGTCGCTGTCCCTGTAAGAATACGAAAAAAAGCGCAAATGTACGGAAAATTTTGAAAAAGCGCTTGTCTTAAACGGTGGTTTTGTGCTATACTAGTTCGGCAAAACGCACGCGGGTCTTTAGCCATGGCGGGTTCCGGCAAAACCGCCGGTGCCATGGATATGGCGGTAAATTCACATGCCCCCATAAGCCCCGCGGAGGGTAAAACCAAGGAGGAAACAGTCAATGGCAGTCGTATCCATGAAGCAGTTGCTGGAAGCCGGTGTGCATTTCGGCCACCAGACCCGGCGCTGGAACCCCAAAATGGCTCCCTATATTTTTACGGAGCGCAACGGCATCTATATCATCGACCTGCAGAAAACGGTCCGCAAGCTGGAAGAAGCGTACATGTTCGTGCGCGATCTGGCCGCGAACGGCGAGACCATTCTGTTTGTCGGCACCAAGAAGCAGGCGCAGGATTCTATCCGTGACGAGGCCCAGCGTGCCGGCGCCCACTTTGTCAATGCCCGCTGGCTGGGCGGTATGCTGACCAACTTCCGCACCATCCAGGGCCGTATCAAGCGCCTCGCGCAGCTTAAGGCCATGGAAGAGGACGGCACCTTCGACCTGCTGCCCAAGAAGGAAGTTATCAAGCTCAATCATGAGATCGAGAAGCTCGAGAAGTTCCTGGGCGGCATTAAGGACATGAAGAAGCTGCCCGGCGCTCTGTTCATCGTCGATCCCCGCAAGGAGAAGATCGCCGTCTCCGAAGCCCGCAAGCTGCACATTCCGATTGTGGCGATTGTCGACACCAACTGCGATCCCGACGACGTGGATTATGTGATTCCCGGCAACGACGACGCCATCCGCGCCGTCAAGCTGATTGCCTCCACCATGGCCAACGCCATTCTCGAAGGCCGTCAGGGCGAGGAAACCGCCGCCGCGGAGGCTGCGGAAGCCCCCGCCGCCGCTGCGGAAGCTCCCGCCGAAGCCTGAATCTTTCAACAATCCACCACGAAAGGACTTGAATAACATGGCATTTACTGCGAAAGACGTCCAGACCCTGCGCGAGAAGACCGGCGTGGGCATGATGGACTGCAAAAAAGCGCTGGCCGCCAGCGATGGCGACATGGAGAAGGCCATCGATTTCCTGCGGGAAAAGGGACTGGCCGCCGCGGCTAAAAAATCCACCCGCATTGCCGCCGAGGGCCTTGTCTACGCCTATGTGGACAACGCCAAGAAGGTGGGCGTGGTCATCGAAGTGAACTCCGAGACCGACTTCGTGGCCAAGAACGCGGATTTCCAGAATTTCGTCAAGGCTCTGGCCGAGATCGTGGCCGAGAAGAACCCCGCCGACGTGGCGGCCCTGTCCGCCCTGCCCTATGAAGGGGAGCAGACCGTGGCCGATGCCCTGCGGGACAAAATCTTGGTCATCGGCGAGAACCTGAGCATCCGTCGGTTCCTGCGCTACGAGGGCGACTGCGTGGCGTATGTCCACGGCGGCGGCCGCATCGGCGTGTTGGTCCGCTTTGAGGCGGACGCGGCGGCCTCCGGATCCGACGCGCTCATCGAGTGCGGCAAGGATGTGGCGATGCAAATCGCCGCCCTCAACGCCCAGTATCTGGACAAGAGCACCGTTCCGGCGGAAGCTCTGGCCAAGGAGAAGGAAATCCTCGTGGCCCAGATCCAGAACGATCCCAAGAACGCCAACAAGCCCGAGGCCATCATTGCGAAGATGGTGGACGGCCGCATCGGCAAGTTCTATGAGACCAACTGCCTGCTGCAGCAGGCTTTCGTCAAGAACGGCGACATCACGGTGGAACAGTACGTGGCGGATCAGGCCAAAGCGGCCGGCGGCGCCATGAAGATCGCCGAGTTCGTCCGCTTCGAAAAGGGCGAAGGCATGCAGAAGCGGGAAGACAACTTCGCCGACGAAGTAGCCAGCATGATGAAGTAAATTCCACAAATGGAATTTACGCCGTCTGCCGGTTGAGCAGTTTATCGCTGAATAAATGGGCTAGCCTTTAGGGGCTAGCCCATTTTTGGGTTCGGGGGAAAACGCGCGTGTCCCACAGGATGAAACCCATGGATTTTTGCGGAAACTTATGTTACACTAGGAACAGAACCAACGCGGGAGGGCAAAGGATGAAACAGGACAAGGGCCAGGGTACCATTCGCGCATATCTTGGCAAATCGGCTTCCTTTTTTTATTACAAACGGCTGCTCCTGCTTCTGGCGGTGTTGGTTCTGCTGATTATCGCCTTGGCTGTTTGGACCGCGTCGCGCTTGCAGATGGCGATGAATAAAAGCACGCAGACCTATGTTACCGATGTGTCCCTCCAGCTTTCCAACGACATTGATTTTCGATTGACCAAACAAATGGAGGATATGGAACTGCTGGAAGACAGCATACGTCAAATTTACGACCATGAGAATCCGGAACCGCTGAAGGAGTTCTTGCGCGATAAAGCACGATCTATGGATTTTGACGCACTTCTTATCACCGATGAGGGCAGCCGTTTTTTCAGTACGGCCCCTCTTGGAAACGACATATTCAGTCTGTCCGGCATACAGGCTTCGTTGAACGGGCAAGACGGCGTGTCGTTCATGGATAACCAGGAAATTCTATATTCCATTCCGATTCGCCGCGGCGATGACGTGGTCGGAGTGCTCGCGGGGAAACGAAGCAAGGAAAATATGCAGCAGCTGATACAATCGGTAAGCTTTTCCGGCCTGGGACTGACCTGCATCATTCACCAGGATAGCCACGTCGTTATTTCTCCCACCAATCTGGAGCCCTTTATGCGGCTGGACGCGCTGTTCTCGGAAACCCCCAACAGCGATACGGCGGCGAGCATTCGCCGTATGCAGGAGAATATGAAGCGGCAGCAGCCTGGAGTATTCCCCTTCACGGCGGTAAACGGCACCGACCTGATACTGGCGTATAATCCGTTGGCCAGTTACGACTGGGTACTGCTGACCTTGGTGCCGGCCGATTTGATTTCCGCCCAGACCAACGCCTATATATGGCAGACCTTTTTGATCATCGCCGGAATTCTGGCCCTTTTTGTCCTCATGCTGGCCGTTTTTGCCCGCATATTCCGAGGGCATTACCGGCAGCTGGAGCGGGTGGCCTTTGTGGATCCGGTAACAGGCGGGATGAACAACACGGCGTTCCAAATCCGCTGCCGGAATCTGCTGCAAAACGCCTCTTCCGGTGACTATGCCGTGGTGCTGCTCCATATCAAGGATTTCAAGCTCATCAACGAGACCTATGGCCGCGAGGCCGGGGATCGCACCCTGCGCTATGTGATGAAGGCGCTGGAAAGCGAGACCGGCGGGGAAGAGGCGGCGGCCCGCACCGCCGCCGATAATTTCTATCTCTGCCTCAAGGAGAACGAGCCGCAGGCGCTTTGCCGCCGCCTCGGAAAGCTGGCGGAGGCGATTAACGGCTTCAACCGGCAGGCGGCAAAACCGTATCGCCTGATCCTACAGCCGGGCGCGTACATGGTGGAGGATCCCGCCGCCGATATCACGGTGCTGCAGGATCGGGCGAAAACCGCCAGCCGGAACCGCTCCGCTGCCGAGGATGAGCACTGTAAGTTTTATGACGCCGCCTTCACCCAGCGGCTGCTCAGGGAGAGGGAGCTCAACGACCTGTTCGAGCCATCGCTGGAAAACGGGGATTTTCAGGTGTTCCTGCAGCCCAAGGTCGGGGTGAACAACGACGAAATAGGCGGCGCTGAGGCGCTGGTGCGCTGGATCCATCCGGCGCAGGGAGTGATTTTCCCCTCGGATTTTATTCCGCTGTTTGAAAAGAACGGGCGGATTCGCAGCCTGGATTTGTACATGTTCGAGCAGGTGTGCAAAACCCTGCGTGATTGGGCGGATAGAGGCCGGCAGATACTGCCGATTTCTGTCAACCTGTCCCGGGAGCATTTCAGGAGCGACGACGCCCTGCGCCCGCTCCAAGCCATCGCGAGCCGGTACGCCATTGCCACGGGCTGGATCGAGCTGGAGCTGACCGAATCCTCGTTCTTTGACGACCACGGGATCGCCTATGTGAAGAAACAGATCGACGCCATGCATCAAATGGGATTTCTGTGCTCGCTGGACGATTTCGGCTCGGGGTATTCCTCTCTGGGCCTGCTCATGGAATTCGATGTGGACGTGATAAAATTCGACCGGCGGTTTTTCCGCCATGTGTCGCGGAAGAAAACCAGGGATGTCGTCAGTGCCATGGTGGAGCTGGCGGGCCGGCTGGGCGTTCAGACCGTGGCCGAGGGCATCGAGAATGAGGAACAGCTGGCCTTCCTGCGGGAGGTCGGGTGTGACCTGGTGCAGGGCTACGTGTTTGCCAAGCCCATGCCCATCGAAGCGTTCGAGGCCTGGGAGGACGCCAGAAAATCGTAGAAAATATTGGGGCCGCCGGATGTATCCGGCGGCCTTTTGCGTGTGTGGAGGAGCCTTCGCCAGCGGGTGACCCGCGGCGCTTAAAGAGCGGTTCCCTTGGTCGGCACAAAGAGACGGGACGTATCGACGCCTTCCAGCTCCAAAAGCCGGCGCTTTTTGTCAATGCCTCCGGCGTAGCCCGTTAAGCTGCCGCCGGCCCCCACAACCCGGTGGCAGGGGATGATGATGGAAATCGGATTGTGGCCCACCGCGCCCCCCACCGCCTGACTGGACATGGTGGTTTTTCCCAGACGGGCCGCCAGCTTTTGGGAAAGACCGCCATAAGTGACAACCTCCCCATAGGGAATTTCGCATAGGAGGCTCCATACGCCTTGCCGGAATGCTCCGCCAATAGGCCGCAGCGGCAGCTCGGCAATGGCGGGCTTCTTCCCTGCGAAATACCGATTCAGCCACCCCTTCGCAGCCTCAAAGACCGGGAGATCCTCCTTGAAAATCATTGTCTCGCCAATCGTGCTTCCAAAATATTTCTGTCCTTCCATCCAGAGACCGACCAGGTTTTCTCCGTCACAGGCAAGGGTGAGCCGTCCCACAGGAGACGGGCAGGTTGTGGCGTAATACATAGTAAACCTCCTGATAGAGAAGTGCTCTGCCATTTTCTCTTTTCATTCTAATCGCGGCCCATGAAAAAGTCAAACGGATAACGGATGCCCAACAGGCTATGGGTTAGAAAAAAATGGCTGTTTTTTTATGGGCCGCGTGTTTTTCAACGGAAATCAGCCACACTATAGACGATATTATAGGTAACCGAGGTAATCGCATGGCTAAAAAACGCAGAAAAGATAAGCCGTCCCTGTTCGGCCGGATACTGGGAGGCATCGAGAGGGCGGGCAACCGCTTGCCCCACCCCATTACCCTGTTCGCGCTGTTCACCCTGGGTATCATCCTGGTTTCCGCCCTGTGCGCCCTGCTCGGCGTGTCCGCCACCGGGGAACTCATCAACTCCAAAACCCTGGAGCTGGAGACCCAGACCGTCACAGCCGTTTCCCTGCTGAGCAAGGAGGGCGTGGTGTATATGCTGACCAGCATGGTGAGCAACTTCACCAGCTTCGCCCCCCTGGGGGTGGTGCTGGTCACCATGCTGGGCATCGGCTGTGCGGAGGGCAGCGGCTATCTGTCCGCTCTGCTGAAAAAGATGGTGTCGGTCACCCCGCGGGCCATCATCACCCCGGTGGTGGTGCTGCTGGGGGTGATGTCCAACATCGCCACCGATATCGGATACGTCGTTTTGATTCCGGTGGGGGCACTGGTGTTTATGGCCTATGGCCGGCACCCGCTGGCGGGGCTGGCGGCGGCCTTTGCCGGGGTATCCGGCGGGTTCAGCGCCAACCTGCTTATCGGCGCGTTGGATCCCCTGCTGGCCGGTATCAGCACCGAGGCTGCCCACATCGTGGACAGCGGCTATACCGTGCTGGCCACCGATAACTGGTTTTTCATGATCGCGTCCACCGTTCTCATCGTGGCCATCGGCACCCTGGTCACCGATAAGATCGTGGAACCCCGCCTGGGCCGGTTCGAACAGGAGGAGGGTCAGGCGGATCACCGTCTGACCGCCCTGACCGGCCAGGAGGCCAAGGGGATGAAGATCGCCTCCCTGGTGTTGCTCCTGCTGGTGGCGGGGCTGATAGCGGCGGCGATCCCCCGCGCCTCCCTGCTGCGCAATCCCCAGACCGGCAGCCTGACCACCGGTGCCCCTCTCATCGACGGCATCATCATCTTGCTGGCGCTGCTGTTTTTCGTCCCCTCCGTCCTCTACGGCCGGATTTCCGGAACCTACAAAAACGAGAAGGACGTGGCGGGACAGCTAGAAAAAAACATGGCGGCCATGGGCGGCTACATCGCCCTGATTTTCGTCGCCGCCCAGTTCATCAGCTTTTTCAACTACAGCAAGCTGGGTACGATTCTAGCCATCAGCGGGGCGGAATTTCTCAAGTCCTCGGGCATCAGCGGGCCGCTGCTGATGGTGATCTTCGTGCTGTTCACCTCTCTGCTCAACCTGCTGATGGGCTCCGCCACGGCGAAATGGACGGTGCTGGCCCCCATTTTCATCCCCATGTTCATGATGCTGGGCTATTCGCCGGAGCTGACCCAGGTGGCCTACCGCATCGGTGACTCCTGCACCAACCTCATCACGCCCATGATGTCGTATTTCGCCATGATCGTGGTCTTCGCCCGGAAATACGATAAAAAGGCGGGCATCGGCACCCTGGTTTCCATGATGCTGCCCTACAGCCTGTTCTTCCTTATCGGGTGGACGGTGCTGCTGGTGGTCTGGATGATCACCGGGCTGCCCCTCGGCCCCGGAGCCGCCACCCTGCTGGGGTGACGGCCGCTGTCAATCCCATCATCCTCAGCAGCAGGGCGGGTTCGCCCTGCTGCTTTTTGACGAGGCGAGAGCCGTAATTTTGTCTTTCGTTTTCCTCCGGTATCTGTTATAATCGGAGCCGACGAGGGGCTCCGGCGTTAACGGCCGAGTCCCGAAGAAGGAGGAGCTTTCAATGAGGATTATCGACACCATCCCCGTGCTGGAGGAGGACACCCGCCGGCGGGTGCTGGTGCCCCCGGCCCGTGTCATCCTGACCCGCGGCCGTGTGGAAGGGGCGGACGCCCTGCTGCAGCCGGGCGAGCTGCAAATCCGTCTGCGGGAGGACGCGACCGTCCGGATGGAAAACCGGGACGGGGGCGAACGGGCGGCGGTGCTGCTGGATTACGGCCGGGAGCTCCATGGCGGCGTCCGGCTGCTAAACTGGCAGGCGGCGGGCGCTAGTTATCCGCGGGTGCGCCTGTGCTTCGGGGAGTCGGTCGGCGAGGCGCTGAGCGGTCTCGGGCAGAAGAACGCGGGCAACGACCACGCCCTGCGGGATTTCACCGTCCCGCTGCCCGCGTTGAGTGACCAGACCTTTGGGGAGACCGGCTTCCGGTTCCTGCTCATCGAGCTTGTCGAGGAAGAGGCGTCCATCCAGCTCAAAAGCGCGCCGGCGGTGTTCGTCTATCGGGACGTACCTTACCGAGGAAGCTTCCGCTGCAGCGACACCCGTCTGAACGCCATCTATGACACGGCCGCCTATACCTGCCATCTCTGCCTGCAGAACCGGCTGTGGGACGGGATCAAACGGGATCGGCTGGTCTGGATTGGGGACACCCATCCCGAAATGCTGGCCATCCGCGCCCTGTTCGGGCGGGAGCCGCTGTTGGAGCAAAGCCTGGACACCGCCTGCGGGGAAGCGGCGCTGCCCGGCTGGATGAACGGGATGCCGGCGTATTCCATGTGGTGGCTGCTCATCCTGCGGGACTGGTACCAGTACACGGGGGACAAGGCCTTCCCGGCCAAGCACCGGGAGTACATACGCGCCCTGACGGCGCAGATTCTGCGCCAGGTGGAGCCGGACGGCCGTCTGGCGCTGGATGACTATTTTCTCGACTGGTCCACCCATGGCATGCCGGAGGCCCGGGCCGGGGTGCAGGCCCTGGCGGCGCTGTCCATGGACGCGGCGGCGGTGCTCTGCCGCCTGCTGGAGGACGAGGACACGGCCCGGCGGGCCCAGCGGGGCGCAGCGGCGCTGCGGGCCTATGGCGGGGACGGCGGACAGGTCAAGCCCGCGGCCGCGCTGCTGGCCCTGGCGGGTATGCTGCCCCCGGAGCGGGCGGGGGAAATCTTGCGGCTGGACGGTCCCCGGGGCCTGTCCACCTTCATGAGCTATTACATTCTGCGGGGCGCGGCGACGGGCGGCCATATGACGCAGGCGCTGGACATGCTGCGTGCCTATTACGGCGCCATGCTCGATCTGGGAGCCACCACCTTCTGGGAGGATTTTGACCTGGATTGGGCGTGTAAGGCGTCACCCATCGATCGGCTGCCCCACCCCGGCGAGAGCGATGTGCACGGGGATAACGGGGCCCATTGCTACAGTGGGTTCCGGCACAGCCTCTGCCACGGCTGGTCGGCGGGGCCGGTGCCCTTCCTGGCCGAAGCCGTCCTAGGGGTGGAGCTGGCTGCTCCCGGAGGAACGGATATCCGGCTGCGTCCCCAGCTGAGCGACCTGGACTGGGCGGAGGGGAGCTATCCGCTGCCCGCCGGGGACCTGCATGTCCGGCACCGGCGGAACGCCGACGGAAGCGTGCAAACCAGCTTTGAAGCGCCCGCCGGCGTGCGGGTGACGGTGGAGGGCTGACAACGGCGGAATTTTCCCAGCGGCTCCTGCAACATTTCCGGCGATTTCTCTCACTATACGAATGAGAGCAATCACGGACATGTCAGGAGGGGTATCATGAACAAGAAATGGCTGAGCCTCGGCTGTGCGGCGGCGCTGTGTCTGGGCCTCGCGGCCTGCGGCGCGCCGGTACCGGGCGGAAACGGGGACGCCGACGCTTCGGCGCCGGTATCGCGGGCGGACGCCGCATCCTCGGAGGATGGCGCCGCCACCTCGGAAGCGACCCTCACCGTCACGGGGAAGAAAACGGGAACCACCACCGCCCGCTCCACGGCGGAGCGGACGACCCGGTACAGCGCGCCCCAGCCGGTGAACCGGATGACAAGCGGCTTCGCCAATGGGTACGGCGCGTTTGCCCTGCGGCTGATCCAGCAGACGCAGCAGACCGGACAAAACGGCTTTGTGTCCCCGGCCAGCGTGTATCTGGCGCTGGCCATGACGGCGAACGGCGCGGCGGGGAACACGCAGGAGCAGATGCTGTCGCTGCTCGGCGCGAAGGACGCGGCGGCGCTCAACAAGGGAAGCCGAGATCTGCAGTCCCTGCTGGCCGGCGGGTACCAGCTGGCCAACGGCATCTGGCTGAATCAGGCTTTTACCTCCGAGGTACAGCCCGCTTTTTTGAAGGCCAACGACACCTATTTTCACGCGGGCGTCGAGCGGATCGCCTTCAACAACGACGCGATACCGGGCATCAACGGCTGGGTGGCCGACAAGACCGCCGGCCGGATCACCGACCTGGTGAAGCCGCCTCTCTCCTCCGACGATTTGATGCTGCTGATAAACACCCTGCTGTATGAGGGCAAATGGGAGGATCCGTTCCTGCTGCGCAGCACGAGCGACGGGGTCTTTCACGGGCCGGAAGGCAACCAGAGCCTGCCGATGATGGCGCAGACGCTGTCAAACGCCGTCTGGTATGAGGACGACGCGATCGAAGCCACCCGCCTGCCCTTTGCCGACCACCGCACGGCCATGGTGCTGGTTTTACCCAAGAAGACCGGCGCGGCGGCCCTGACGGAGTGGATCGCCGGGCTGAAGCCGGCGGATCTGTGCGAGCTGATCGCGGCGGAAGGCCGGTGCGACCGGCTGCATCTGACCCTGCCCCGGTTCACGGTTTCTTATAAAGAGAATTTGAAGGACACGCTGGTGAAGCTGGGCATGACCGACGCCTTCGATTCCCTGGCCGCCGACTTCTCCCGCATGGTCAAGCCCACCGGCCCCCTGCGGCCCTATATCGACATCGTGCAGCATAACACCGCGCTGGAGGTCAACGAGGCGGGCGTGCTGGCCGCCGCGGCCACCGACGTGCAGATGAAGGCGGGAGCCGCCCTCCCGGACAGTCTGGAGGAGCATACCCTGCGGCTGGATCGCCCCTTCTTCTGCGCCCTGGTGGACGAACCCACCGGCGCGGTCATCTTCGGCGGCGCGGTCTGCCGGCCGAAAGCGCTGGAGACGGAGACATAGAAAACAGCCCCGGGATTTTTCCCGGGGCTGTGAGACTGTCGAAAAAGTATAGCGGAGGGAGGGGGAGTGTGAGGGGGAACCGTCAGGGTTCCCTCCTCGCGCAACAATCACCCGCCCGCAGGCGTCAAAAGTGGGGAAAATCGTTCGATTTTTCCCACTTTTGCTCAGCTTGACGTAAATGGACGGCGCGAGCCGGACTTTTTCGACAAGCTGACAGCCCCGGGATTTTTCCCGGGGCTGTTTTTAGTGGTATATCCAGCTGAGAATAAGGGTGACTAGGCCGCCGACCCACAGGATCAGCGCACCGATCGCGCCCCATTGGTAGTAGTAATAGTTCGGCCCGGCGTCCACGTCGATATACCAGTATCGATCCGAAAATCCAACGTCTTCGAGCAGCCGGCACAAACCGCCCAGGACGCTCAGCAAGAGGGAAGGAAGCGTCAAAGGCGAGGGAAAGACGATGAGCGAACCCAGCGCGGCGGCGGCCGTTACGCCGCAGGCGATGAGATACGGGACACGCAGCGTGTCGAACCAGTACATCCGCCGGATGATTTTTCGGCTGATTCTTTCGACAGCCTGCTGTCCGCTGACCGGCCGAATTTTCTTCAGCGAGGCGCCGCAGTCCCGGCAAATCACGCTTTTCTCCGGGTTGCTCAGCCCGCAGCGGGGACAGAACCGTACCAGCGCGTCCGGCTCCGGCGGCTTAACGGGAGCGGCAATCTCCGCTTTTACAAGCGGGCCGCCGCACCGGCGGCAGCGGGACGCTCCCTCGTCGTGACTCAGGCCGCAGTTGGAGCAGATACGCATGATTCACCTCAATATTGGGGATAGCCGTAAGGCGGAACGGGAGGCGCCACGGGGGGAGGGGGCAGCTGGCCGAAATCCTCCCAGCGGAGAATGCCCTGTCGGATGGCGTTGTCCTTGAGCGCGTCATACAGCCCCGCGTGGGCGGTGTACATGTAGGGGTTGACGTACACGATGCCGAGAATGCCGCAGGTCAGCCCGCTGAGCAGCATCCAGCCGAAAAAGCTCAGGTCAAAGATGAACAGGTCGCCCTTATGCCCCTGGGTCATGGCCTTGCTCATCTGCAGCGCCCGGCTGGGAGACAGGTTGGGATTTTCGTAGATGATGTAGTCGGCCATGCTGTAGGCATAGCTCATGACAATACCGGGGATGATGAACAGCAGGCTCCACAGGAACACGAACACGTCCCGCAGCAGGGCGGTGGTCATGCTGGGGAGATAGATGCGAAAGCTGGCGAATACCTCGCCGGCCCGCGCGTTCTCCCCGCGGGAATACCGCATAAACCATCCGCGCAGCCCGGTGTGGATGACATTGCCGAGAAAAACGCTGTACACCACGCTCACCAGGCCGAGAATCAGGAACAGGGGCAGAAATACGGCAGCGAACCGGGCGGATTCGTCGGAGCCGTTCAGCTGCAGGTGAAATTGCACGCCGCCGCTGAGAGAAGCGCCACAGAGCAAAGCGGCCAGGGCGGCCAGAATGGCGTTGCTCCTCTCGGTTTGCAGCCGCCAGCGCGCCATGGATTTGATATACCCTCGATCAAACATGTGCCATACTCACTTTCCGGCGGCTTCCCGCCAAAAATGGATACAAAAAGGGAGGGGCGCGCCGCCCCTCCCTCTGCTTAACGGACGGTTCAAGTTTCCGGCTTATCCGCCGCGTCCTCTGCGGGAACCGTCTCCTTCTCCTCCAGCTCCTTGCCCAGGAAGGCGGGAATCTGCAGGCCGGCCATCTTGAAGGTCTCGCTGATGGGCGGAATGGATTTCATCATGCCGGACAGAAAATTCGCGGTGGTGGGGCTTCCGCCCTCGCCGTTCATGCTGTCCCAGACGGTGATCTTGTCGATGTTCAGGTTCTTGACGGCCTCCACCTGGATCTTGGTCAGTTCCTCAATCTTATCCGCCAGCAGCAGCTGCACGGCTTCCTGAGAGCTGCCCGCCGCCTTGACGATATCGGAGAAACCGGCCGCCTGCTTGGACAGGATTTCCTGAATACCGCGGGCCTGCGCTTCCATCTTGGCGTAAATTGCGTCGGCCTCACCCTTGGCCAGCCGGCGGGACTGCTCGGCCTCGGCCTCGGCTTCCAGGACCAGCTTTTCCTTCTCGATCTGCGCGTTGACGATGATGTCGGCCTGCTGGGTGGCCAATTCGCGGGCGGCACGGGCCTTTTCCGCCTGTTCCTCGGCCGCGTAGGCCTCTTCCTTCGCCTTGGCCTCGGCCAGCTTCTCGGCGGTCACCGCGCGGCGCAGGGACTCGGCTTCCATTTCGCGGCGGGTGGCATCGGACTTGGCCACGTCGGCCTTGGATTTGTTTTCGCCGTCCACGGCGGTGGCGTTGGCCGCGGCCACGGAGATACGCTGGTCGCGCACGGCATTGGCCTCGCCGATGGAGCCTTCGCGGTTCCGCTCGGCCACCTGGATACGGGCTTCGTTGATGGCCTTGGCGGCCGCTTCCTTACCAAGGGCCTCGATGTAGCCGGACTCGTCGCTGATGTCGGTGACGTTCACGTTAATGAGCCGCAGGCCGATTTTCCGCAGCTCGCTCTCCACGCAGGAGGACACGGCTTCCAGGAATTTGTCGCGGTCGGTGTTGATTTCCTCAATCTGCATGGTGGCGATAATCAGACGCATCTGGCCGAAAATGATGTCCTTAGCCAGCTCTTGTACCTCCACCAGCTTCAGACCCAGCAGCCGCTCGGCCGCGTTCTGCATGGTGCCCGGTTCGGTGGAAATGCCGACGGTAAACCGGGCGGGCACGTCGATGCGGATGTTCTGGCGGGACAGGGCATTTTTCAGATCCACGCTGATGGACATGGGGGTCAGATCCATGTACTCGTACGCCTGGACGATGGGCTTGATGAACGCGGCGCCGCCGTGGATGCATTTGGCGCTGCGGGCGGTGCCGTCCTTGTTGGTGCCGACCTTACCGTAGATGACCATGACCTTGTCGGAGGGGCAGCGGCGGTACCGCGACAGGATGAACAGAATGACGCTGAACAAGATGAGCACGGCCACGATGGCCACCACGATCACGCTCGGAGGGATGGATGCCGCGAGGATTGGTTTCATACTCTACACTCCTTTTTTATCAATGGGGGACAGCCCCCCTGTGAGACGATGGGAATCAGTCGATGGGGGCCACCACCAGCACGTCGTTTTCCACGACGCCGGTCACCTGTACCCGCTGGCCGGTTTTCAGCGGCCCGGCTGGGCAGATGGCATCCATCTCGGTAAAGCGTTCCTGCACAATCAGGGTCACCTTGCCTTTGGCGTTTTCCAGAATCGGGACATAGACCTCGCCTGTCAGCCCGATGGCGTTCATCGTGTCCAGGTTGCCGCTCTGCTGCAGGTCGTTGGCGACCTTGAGCAGGATGGCCACCACGAACATGGCGATGAATCCGGCCACCAGGGCGAGGAAGATGGATAGAACGGCGGGCACATGCATATCCAGCAGGGCGATGCCTACCCAGCCGAAAAGGGTCAGGAAGGCGACGACTCCCCGCACGGTAATCAGATGCCAGTCGCCGGAATGCTCGGCGCCTTGGCTGTTTGCGTCATGGCCGAAATCGTGATCCTGTTCGCAGCCGCCGTGATCCAAATCCCCGTGATCCAGGGAGCCGTCATGATCCAAGCCGCCGTCATGGTCGAAGCTGCCGTCGTGATCGACATCACCGCCCCCGTCCTGGGTAAAGCCGATGAGGGTCAGAATGGTCTGCAGCAGCAAGATGAGTGTGGCGGGAATGGCGACGACATAGAGAATTTGCTGCAGGGGCTGCAGGGCGTTCCACCAGTCTAACATGTTAGGCTCCTTTTCTCCGGCGACTGCTTGGTTTGCGTGGGGTGGCCGGTTCCGTTCTCGCCGGAAAACGGAACCGCCGGCGCATTGTCGACAATGGAGGGATCCGTCGGTCGATCAGCGCATGGGGCACATCTGTTCGTAAATCGCGTCAGCCTGCTGCATCAGGGTAGCGGCCGCTATGTTGAGCAGCATGACGGCAAGCGCGTCGGACAGGCGCTCCTTGGCGCCTAGCACGGGTCCCTCATAACCCTCAAGTTGCGCACCGATGAGGGTTATGACAAACTCGTGATGGATGGTTCTCTCCCGCTCCATGGCAAACAGGCCCGCGCATACCATATTATATAGGGCGGGTTCGGGGATAATGTCATCGGATCGATCCTCCACGCTGCCGTTGACATAGGACAGCAATGCCGCTATTTTGTCGAGCTGCATGGCGGGGCGCAGAAGGTTGATCAGAAGAATCCGGGCCACCTGCAGCTCGCCGTACTTTTTGTTGACCGGCTTGGACACCCAGCCGCGTTTGACCCAGTTCTGAATGGTCGTGGGGCTCAGCCCGGTCATCTCGGTCAGCTGGGACAGCAGCAGCCCGCCGCCGGATACCGCAAAAATCGGAGTCAGAACCGAAAAGGCGTTGTCGGCCGCCTCCTCGGGAAGCGGCAGCGTGGTGCCGGGTAGCACTTGTGCCATGGTCACACCTTCTTTCTCTTACAGTATGTCGACCTCTTTTCAAGTTCTATTGCATTATATCACATGGTCACATGAACCTCAAATTGGTTTTTTTATCTTCCGCGGACATTGAATAGAGAATAGAACGATTTATCTCTCGTTTTCTTCTATATTCTAACATTTTCTTTGATTATCTATCGAATTCTTGGAAATGGTTTCCGCGCAGGCGGACGGTGCCTCCTCTCCGCCCCGGTATCCGACGGAAAAACCGGGGAATCCTTTCGGCCCTCCGGGAACTTTATGAATTTTTACCACTTTACTTTGTTAGCAGGATAGTGTATCATAAAAAAGGTTAAATTGTCTAAAAAAGCCGCTGTCAGGCGGCTTTCCCGGCGGATATCCCGCCGGAAATAGGAGGAGGAGAGCAAAGTGAAGATTAAGAAGTTGGCTGCCGCCGCTCTGGCGACCCTGTTGGGCGCTTCGCTGCTGGCCGGCTGCGGCGCCGCCGGTTCCAAGAAGGAGTACCGGATCCTAGACGAAACCCTGAAGGATGAACACTACGTCATCGGATTCAAAAAGGGCAACGAGACGCTGCGCGACGAGGTGCAGCGGATTCTGGTAGAGCTCCAGAAGGACGGCACTTTGTCCGCTATCAGCAAGGAGTGGTTTGGCGAGGACAAATCGATTGTTCCCACCACCTTCACCCCGTCCGGCGCCACCGACGATTCCCTGCAGAAGGTGAAGGACAAGGGCGTGTTTACCCTTGGCCTGGACGACAGCTTCCCGCCCATGGGCTTCCGCTCGGAGAACGGTATGGACGTGGTGGGCTTTGACATCGACGTGGCCAAAAAGGTCTGCGAAAAGATGGGCGTCACCCTGGTAACGCAGCCCATCAGCTGGGACGCCAAGGACAGCGAGCTCAGCAGCGGCAAAATCGACTGCATCTGGAACGGTTTCACCTCCCTGCCCGAGCGGGAGGAAGCCATGACGCTGTCCTTCCCCTATATGGTCAACAAGCAGGTCGTGGTGGTCCTCAAGGATTCACCCATCAAGACGCTGGCCGATCAGAAGGACAAAACCGTGGTGCTGCAGAAAGGCTCCTCCGCCCTGGATGCGCTGGAGGCCAAGCCCGAGCTGAAAGCCAGCCTGAAGGGCGAGGGCCCCATCCAGGTGGCCAACAACGTGCTGGCGCTCAACGATCTGGGTAAGGGAGCCAACGGCGGCGACGCTGTCATCATGGATGAAGTGGTGGCCAAATACTACACCAGCCACCGGGATCAGCTCGTTAAGGACACCGCGAGCAAAGCGGAATAACGGTTAGGCGTTTCCATAAGGGCAGGCAGCCGCCTGCCCTTATGTTTTGAGCAGTATTGGTGCCGCCCGCGCGCGGCGGAATGGGGGAACCTCATGAGTTGGAATCAAATTGCCGAGATGCTTCTCCATATGCTGGACGCATCCAAAATGACCCTGCTGGTGTTTGTTCTGACGCTGGCCTTTGCCCTGCCGCTGGGGATGCTGGTGGCTGTGGGGCGGATGTCCAAAATCAAAATCATCAGCTGGATTATCCAGGCGTACCTGCTGGTGATGCGGGGAACACCCCTAATCCTGCAGCTGATTTTCTTCTACTTCGCGCCGGATATCATCGGGATTCATCTGACCCGGTTTCAGGCCGCTATCGTGGCGTTTACCCTCAATTACGCGGCGTATTTCGCGGAAATCTACCGAGGCGGCATCGAAAGCGTCCCCTTGGGGCAGCGGGAGGCAGCCAACGTGCTGGGCCTGTCCCGCACCCATACCTTCTTCCGCATCGTGCTGCCCCAGGTGGTCAAGAAGGTGCTGCCGCCCATGAGCAACGAATTTATGACCCTGGTCAAGGATACCGCCTTGGCCCAGACCATCGGCGTGGCGGAGCTGTTCCAGTTTGCGCAGAGCACCTCCAGCCGCACCTTTTCGATCCTGCCCATATTTGTCGCCGGTATTTTCTATCTGGTGATGAATGCGGTGGTCAACCTCGGTTTCAATCTGGCGGAAAAGAAATTCAATTACTATACGTGAGGAAAGGAGGGGCCTGTCCATGAGTTTGCTGAGCGTGAAGGACGTCTGCAAGGCGTTTGGGAAAAACGAGGTGCTCCAGGGGATCACCTTTGAGGTGCGCCAGGGGGAAGTGCTGTCCATCATCGGCCCGTCCGGCTCCGGCAAATCCACCCTCCTGCGCTGCCTGACCCTGCTGGAGCGGGTGGATACCGGCTGTATCGCGTATGAGGATTTGACCATGGTGTCCATGGCCGCCGGCGAGCGGGCAAACCGCTGCGTGTACAGCCCCGGGCCGGTGCTGCAGCAGATCCGCCGCCGGTTTGGGCTGGTGTTTCAGAACTTCAATCTGTTTCCCCATATGTCGGTGATGCAGAACCTGACCGAAGCCCCTGTCCGGGTGGCTGGGCGAAGCAAGGACGAGGCCCGCCGGGAGGCGACGGCCCTGCTCGAGAAGGTGGGGCTTTCCGACAAGGCGGACGCGTATCCCTGCGAGTTGTCCGGCGGGCAGCAGCAGCGGGTGGCCATTGCCCGGGCGCTGGCCATGCATCCGGATATCCTGTTTTTCGATGAACCCACCTCCGCCCTGGATCCCGAGCTGACCGGGGAAATCCTCAAGGTCATCCGGTCGCTGGCTGAGGAGAAGATGACCATGGTGGTGGTGACCCACGAGATGGCCTTTGCCCGCGACGTGTCCGACCGGGTAATTTTTATGGACGGCGGCGTTATCGTGGAGGAGGGGGATCCCCGCCAGGTCATCGAAAATCCACAGAGTGAGCGCACCCGCGCGTTCCTGGCTCGGTTTAACCAGACGTAAATCACACATGAAAAAACGGCCCCATGCCAAAAACTTGGCATGGGGCCGTTTTGTCGGCTTATCGAATCTTCATGGAAATGTCCAGGGCCTTCACCGAATGGGTCAGCGCGCCGATGGACACAATGTCCACGCCGGTTTCCGCCACGGCGCGCAGCGTCTCGTCGGTGATGCCGCCGCTGGCCTCCAGCAGGGCCCGCCCGGCGACGAGATCCACCGCCGCCTTCATAGTGGGGCAGTCCATGTTGTCCAGCATGATGACGTCCGCCCCGGCCTCCAGCGCCTGCCGCACCTCGTCCAGGTTGCGGGTCTCCACCTCCAGCTTGACCATATGGCCCAGCTTTTCCCGGATGGCCGCCACCGCCTGGGGGATGCCGCCGGCCGCGTCGATGTGATTGTCCTTGAGCATGGCGCCGTCGGACAGGTTGAAGCGGTGGTTTTTCCCGCCGCCCACCGTCACCGCGTATTTCTGCAGGGCGCGCAGGCCGGGCAGGGTCTTGCGGGTGTCGGTGATGGCCGCGCGGGTCCCCTCCACCAGCCGGACATACCGGTCGGTGGCGCTCGCCACTCCCGACATGTGCTGCAGGAGGTTGAGTGCCGTTCGCTCCCCCTTGAGCAGGCAGCGGGTGGAGCCCTCCAGCTCGGCAATGATGTCGCCGTACGCCACCCGGCTTCCCTCCGGCAGCCGGATTTCATACGAGAAGGTGGGATCCAGCAGCTCGAAAACCCGCAGGGCAACCTCCAGACCGCAGACCACACCCTCCGCCTTGGCCATGAAGCGGGCGGTGGAGCGGGCGGTGGCCGGGATCATCAAATCGGTGGTGGTGTCCAGATAATTGATGTCCTCCTGCAGCGCGGTTTTAATGATGTCGTCCACATAGAATTGGGGCAGCAGCATGACAAAACCTCCTTGATACGTTTGATGAAATTACGGGGTGGCGGGGGTTTCTCTTTCCCGCATGACCTCGCTTAATATGATGACGCAGACGGTGGCCAGGCTCTTGGCCTCGATGTAGTCGGCGGATAGCGCATAGCCGCCGGTTTTCAGATCCTCCAGGATGGCCCGGGCCTCCTTCAGCCCTGATTCCACGGCGTCGTAGTCGGGAATAACGAACCAGGCCTTCTGCATGATGGCGCGGATGCGGGTACGGTGCCCCGGCTCCAGCGTCCGCCCGCCCGCCGGCTTTTCCGGGGCGGGGGCGGTGACACCGCTGCTCTCATGGCGCATCCGGCGGCTGATGTCGTAGGTGGTGCGCCGGGCGAAGACCAGCGCCTCCAGCAGGGAGTTGCTGGCCAGCCGGTTGAGGCCGTGGACACCGGTGTGGGAGCATTCCCCGGCGGCATACAGCCTGTCCACCGTGGTGTCGCCGTAGACATTGACATCGATGCCGCCCATCAGGTAATGCTGGCAGGGGAACACGGGGATGCATTCCTTGGTGATGTCCACCCCCTCCTCCAGGCACCGCTGATAAATCATGGGGAAGTGGTTCTTGATGAACGCCTCCCCACGGAACCGGATGTCCAGATAGAAGTCCTCGCTGCCCGTGCGGGCGGCCTCCTTCATGATGCTGCGGGACACCACGTCCCGGGGGGCCAGTTCGCCCCGCTTGTCGTAGCGGCTCATGAACCGCTCTTTATCGCAGTTGAGCAATAAGGCGCCCTCGCCCCGCACCGCTTCGGAAATCAGGAACCGCTCCCGCCCCTGGGCTGCCGCGAAGGCGGTGGGATGGAACTGGACGTACCGCAGATTTTTGATCCGCGCGCCCAGCTCATAGGCCAGGGTGATGCCGTCGCCGGTGGCGATGGCGGAATTGGTGGTGTAGGGGTACACCCGGCCGATGCCGCCGGTGCACAGCACGCAGTAGGAGCAGGTCAGGCTGCGGTATTCGTCCCCTACCAGCAGCCCCGCCCAGAAGCCGCCGTCCGCCGGGGTCAGGGTGGCCAGCTGGGCGTATTCCAGAAACGAGATGTTGGGCTTGCTCTGGGCCATGGCCAGCAGCTTCTCGGTGATTTCCCGGCCGGTGGAATCCTTGTGATGAAGGATGCGGCGGCGGGAATGCCCGCCCTCCAGCGTCATGGCGATGTGATGCTGGGAATCCCGGTCGAAGTCCACCCCCATCTCCTTGATGAGCCGCAGCACGTCCTCGGGGCCCTCGTTGACCAGGATTTCCAGGCTGCGCAGGTCGTTTTTATAGCCGCCCGCAATCAGGGTGTCCGCGATATGCAGGCGGTAGTCGTCGTTCTCCTTGTCCACCACCGCGGCCACGCCGCCCTGGGCCAGGAAGCTGTTGCACAGGGTCAGCTCCCGCTTGGACAGCACCAGCACCCGTACATCCGGCGCGAAATTGAGCGCAGCGTACAGGCCCGCCACGCCGCTTCCGGCAATCAATACGTCGTAATCGTTCATGGAGTCGTCGTTCCTTTCCATCGCGGGCGCCCCGCGGGCCCGCCAGCCTTTTTATTCTGCAAAAAAGCTGCCTCCCCGCGGGAAACAGCCTTTTGTCGATATACCGCACGCGCGGGATGCAAAGCGTCAGGCGCCCAGCGTGATCATATTGGTCAGGCTGGCCCGGGCGGCGTCCATCAGGGCGGCGTCCATCTCGATGACCTCCCCGCCGCGGCCTTCCATGGCAGCCAGCAGGGTGTCGACGGTGGTGCGCTTCATGTCCGGGCAGACCAGCTTGTCTTCGGCGATCTGGACGAGGCGGCCCGGATAGTCGAGGCTCAGCCGATCCACCACGCCCCGCTCGGTGGCCACCAGTACCGGCTGGTCGGTGGCGCGGATATAGTCAATGATGGCGGCCGTGGAGCCGATGGTGTCTGCCAGACTCAAGGCGTCGGGCGTGCATTCGGGATGCATGGCCACCTTGGCGCCGGGATGGGCGGCCTTGGCCCGGCGCACATCCTCCGCCGTCAGGGCGTCGTGAACCGGGCAGTAGCCGTCCCAGGTGACGATGTGCTTTTCCGGCACCTGCCGGCGCACATAATCCCCCAGGTTTTTATCGGGGATGAATAGGATATTTTGCTGCGGCAGGGTCCGCACGATTTTCAGGGCGGAGGAGGAGGTCACGCAGACGTCGCTGACCGCCTTGAGTTCGGCGGTGGTGTTGATGTAGGCCACCACCGCATAGTCCGGATGCTCCTGCCGGAATGCGGCCACCCGCTCGGGCTCGATTTGCCGGGCCATGGGGCAGTCGGCTGTGGGCTCCACCAGGACGACCCGTTTGCCGGGGCTGAGAATCTTGATGCCCTCCGCCATGAAGCGGACGCCGCAGAGAAACACCGTGTCCGCGTCGGTGGCGGCGGCCTTCTGGGCCAGGGCGAAGCTGTCCCCCAGAATGTCGGCGCAGGCCTGCACTTCCGGGGACTGGTATGTATGCGCCGCGATAACGGCGTGGTGTTCCCGCTTCAGGCGGGCGACAGCTTCCATCGTTTCAGTCATGAGGAGCCTCCGTTCGCAGGCTTACCGGCTGCGTTTGGCCAGCAGCTGCTTGATTTTTTCATGGGGATCGATGATGACGCTGACCGACACCTCGTGGTTGAGGGCGGCGATGAAGTAGGCGATGTATTTGGACACATCCACCTCATGGAACCAGGAGCGGCCCAGTAGCTCGGGGGACCGGTAGGTCAGGTTAGTGCCGAATACCCCGTTGACCACCCCGTCGGCCACCGCCTTGTCGAAGCTCTCCAGCCCGGCGGTGAAGGTGGCGTAGGTGGCGTAGGTGAAGATGCGGCCCGCCTTGCGCTTTTTCAGCTCATAGGCGATGTCCAGCATGGATTCGCCGGAGGCGATGATATCGTCGGCGATGAAAATGTCCTTGCCCTCGACCGAGTTGCCCAGGTATTCGTGGGCGACGATGGGGTTGCGGCCGTTGACCACGGTGGAGTAGTCCCGGCGTTTATAGAACATGCCCAGGTCCACCCCCAGGCAGGAGGCGTAGTACATGTTGCGGTTCATGGCGCCCTCGTCGGGGGAGACGATCATCAGGTGATCCCGGTCGGGCTGCAGGTCGGGGACGGCCCGGAACAGGGCCTTGAGCACCTGGTAGGAGGGCATGACGTTGTCGAAGCCCATGAGGGGAATGGCGTTGTGGACGCGGGGATCGTGGGCGTCAAAGGTGACGATGTTGGACACACCCATATTCCGCAGTTCCTGCAGCGCCACGGCGCAGTCCAGGGACTCCCGGTAGTTGCGCCGGTGCTGGCGGCCGCCGTAAAGGATGGGCATGATGACGTTGATGCGGTGGGCCTTGCCGCTGGTGGCCTGGATAATCCGCTTGAGATCCATGAAATGGTCGTCCGGCGACATGGCGTTCTCTTTGCCGAACATTTTGTAGGTGCAGCTGTAGTTCCCAACATCGACCAGAATGAACAAGTCGTCGCCGCGGATGCTGGATTTGATAATCCCCTTGCCGTCTCCGGAGGAGAACCGGGGGCATTCCGCCTCCACCATAAAGGTGTCGTCGGTGCGGCCGCTTTTGTGCGCCCATTCGGTCAGGTGTGCGTTGATTTTTTCGCCCAGTTCCCTGGCGCTCTCCAAGGCGATGATGCTTAAGGGCGCCACTTTGTCCTGCTCTGCAAAAATCGTTTCACTGGTAATGTTGTGAGCCACTGTCAACTTCCCCTTCAATTTTGTGTCCGTGTCCGGATCTATTAACACAGATTTAATTGTACCACAGGGGCCGGGGAATTGGCTAGGTTGGGCGGGCTTTTTTGCTGCCGAATTTTCCCGAAATTTCGGAATTCATACTATGGACAATGCACAACGAAAGGGGTATACTAAAACAGTCACATGGCCCGGAACAGGCGGATTTTTCCGCATTTTTCCGCACACAATCAAGCAAAACCGAACGGCCCGGCGCGGGGGTTCACCCTCCAGCGCGTTTTTTCGCACGGAATCGAACCGGCCGGCGGCTTCGGAGAACAGGAGCATCCATTTGGAAGAGAGCAAACGGCCGTTGGCCGACGAAACGCCGGAGGAGGCGATCCTGGTGTCCCTGGACACCGGGGAATTCGACGTGGAGATATCCCTGGACGAGCTGGAGGAGCTGGCCCGCACGGCGGGGGCCCGGGTGACCGGGCGGCTTATCCAGAAGCGGGAAGCACCCGACAAGGCCACCTGCATCGGTAGCGGGCGGCTGGAGGAGTTGCGCGAGGTGTGCGAAAACACCGGGGTGGACCTGGTGATTTTCGACCTGGAGCTATCCGCCACCCAGCATAGGAATCTCACCGACGCGCTGCCCTGCCGAGTGGTGGATCGCACCACCCTGATTCTGGACATTTTTGCCGCCCGGGCCCGTTCGGCAGAGGGGCGGCTGCAGGTGGAGCTGGCCCAGCTGGAATACCTGCTGCCCCGGCTGGCGGGGCAGGGAACCGCCCTGTCCCGGCTGGGCGGCGGCATCGGCACCAGGGGCCCCGGCGAAACCAAGCTGGAAAGCGATCGGCGGCATATCCGCCGCCGGATTCACGCGCTGAAGGAGCAGCTGGAGGCGGTGGAGAACCGGCGGGAGCATCGCCGGGCCCGCCGGAGGAAGGACGGAGTGTGCACGGTGGCCATCGTGGGCTACACCAACGCGGGCAAGTCCACCCTGCTCAACACCCTGACCGATGCGGGGGTGCTCGCGGAGGACAAGCTGTTCGCCACCCTGGATCCCACCTCCCGGGCGCTGAAACTCCCCGACGGGCGGGAGGTGCTGCTGGTGGACACGGTGGGCTTTGTGCGCCGGCTGCCCCATCATCTGGTCAAGGCCTTCCGCTCCACCCTGGAGGAGGCGGTGGAGGCGGATCTCATCCTCAACATCTGCGACGCGTCCAGCCCGGAGGCGGAGGAGCATTTGGCGGTCACCCGCGAGCTGCTGGCCGAGCTGGGGTGCGCCGACCGGCCGATCCTGCCGGTACTCAACAAGTGCGACGCGGCGGCGGCTCTGCCCGACGTGGGAAGGGCGCTGCGCATCAGCGCCAAAACCGGGGAGGGGCTGCCCGCGCTGCTCGAAGCGGTGGCGGCCGCCCTGCCACCCGACCGGCGGCGGGTGACGCTGCTGCTTCCCTTCTCTCAGGGGGCGCTGGCCGAGCAGTGCCGCCGGGAGGGCGCGGTGGAGCGGGAGGAATACGTGCCCGACGGGCTTTCCATGACGGTGACGCTGGGGGTGCGGCTGCTGAACGCCGTGCGGGACTATATCCAGGAATAAGACAGGGGAGGACGGACATGGACATCAAGAAGTACTGTTTTACCAAACGGGACAGCTTTTCCATCGGCAAATTCGACACGGCGGATACCGACGGATTTTCCGACAAGGAGGACGCGCGCAAGCAGCTGCGCCGCAACGTGGAGCGGATGGCCGTGCTGCAGGATAAATTTTACGCCCAGGACAGGGAGGCCTTGCTGCTGGTGTTCCAGGCCATGGATTCGGCAGGAAAGGACGGGGCGGTCAAGCATGTGATGAGCGGTCTCAACCCGCAGGGGGTGCAGGTCTACAGCTTCAAGCAGCCGTCGGCGGAGGAGCTGGATCACGACTACCTCTGGCGGATCCACCGCTGCCTGCCCGAGCGGGGAAACATCGGGATATTCAACCGCTCCTATTACGAGGAGGTGCTGGTGGGCAAGGTGCACAACCTGCCGTTTCAGCAGAAGCTGCCCTCCCGCTGCCTGACCGAGGACATTTGGGAGAAGCGGTACCGCCAGCTGCGGGATTACGAGCGGTATCTGTCGGAAAACGGGGTGACGGTGGTCAAGTTTTTCCTGGACATCTCCAAGGACGAGCAGAAAAAGCGGTTTCTCGCCCGGATCGACAACGAGGCGAAGAACTGGAAGTTCTCCACCGCCGATATCGCGGAGCGGGCCCACTGGGACGAGTATATGGCGGCGTACGAGGACTGCATCAACGCCACGGCCTCCAAGGCCGCGCCCTGGTACGTCATCCCGGCGGATAAAAAGTGGTTCGCCCGGCTGCTGATTTCGGAAATCGTGGTGCGGACGCTGGAGGGGCTGGATCCCCAGTATCCGGCCGTCAGCGAGGCGCAGAAACAGGCGCTGCAAAGCTGCCGCAAGCAGCTGGAGGAGGCGTAAGCGCGATCACCCGGACGGTGAAGAGGAGGAATCCGCATGAAAAAGAGGCGGCTTTGGGGCGCGGTGATTTACGGGGGGCTGATCCTGCTGCTGCCGGCGGCGCTGTGGCTGCTGCTGGCGCTGGCGGACGCCCGGAGCGAGGCGCCCGTCTTCGTGGGGTATAACAATTACATGCGCCTGTTTATGGCGGACAACGTGCTCCGCCGGGCGCTATGGAACACTCTGTTCCCGTCTGCGGCGCTTTGCGCGGCGGTGAGCGCCGGGTTTGTCGTGCTCAAGCGGCTGGTGCTCGACCGGTGGCGGTCCCGGCTGCGGGAGCCGGTGTGCTACGCGGGGCTGTCCGTCCTGCTGTTCGGCCTGCTGGCCTTCCGGCTGCCGGCGCTGGTGGGCATGCCGACAGCCGCGTATGCGGCGCAGGGGATGATTCATTATCGGCCGGATGTGTATGATATATTGACGGATCCCCTATATCTTACGGTCGGCTGCATCATGCTGGAGATCAGCCTGATCCTCGGCTTGATCGTCTGGCTGTTCGACCGGTTTCTGCCGCGCCGGGCGGCGAGGCGCGGGGAACAAGCCCCCACAACATAACGCGACAAAAACCACATGCGGGCCAACTTCATGGCCCGCATGTGGTTTTATATTGGCTATTAAAGGCTGTCGTAATACTCGTTCGCGGCGGCGAAGAAGGCGTCGATGTTCTCCCAGGGGGAGGCGGGGGGGATGTCGCAGCCGGAGGAGACGACGAAATTGGGATGACCGGGACAGCAGGCGGCCATCAGGCGGAGGGTTTCCTCCCGCACGGAGGCGGGGGTGCCGCCCCGGAACTGCCCGGCGGGATCCAGGTTGCCCATGGCCACCGTGTCCGCCGGAATATGGGGCAGCATGGCCGCCATGTCGATGGCGTTGCCGAAATGGTAGGCGGCGGCGCCGGTGCGCAGGATGGAATCAATCATCTGGATGGTATTGTTGCCGCAGTTATGGTAAATCACCAGAAAATCGTCGTCCTGGACGGCCTCGATGATTTCCCGGACATAGGGCTCGGAGAACTGGGCGGCCATATCGGGGGAGAGCAGACCGGTCAAGGGTTCGGCCATGACCACGCCGGCGGCGCCGGTGCGCTCCTTATAGGCACGGATATAGGCGGTGAGGAAATCGGTGGCCTTGCGCATGGCGAGGTGCACCATATCGGGCTCCGTATAACAGTTGACCAGGGCCTCGGTGACGTCCATCAGGCGGCCGGCCAGGGAGAAGGGGCCGATGACCCCGGCAAACACGGGCCGGTCGGTGATGAGCGCCGCGGCCTTTTCGATGGCCTCGATACAGCGGCCGGTGCGCCCCGCGCCCACCTCTGGAACCGGAAGGGCGCGGGCCTCCTCCTCCGAGGTGACGACGGCGCCGGTGACGGTGGGCACCTCATCGTCGGAAATCCGTATGGGGCAGCCGAAGGCCTCGGCCTCCACCGAGAGATCCATAAAGCTGACCGCGGCGGCGGCGTCCGCCCGTTCGGCAACGCGGCGCATGCCTTCCGCCTGGAGGCCGCTGTCGGCGATCAGGTCTTTGACGGTGATGTCTAACAGGCTGACACAGGGAAAAGACAGAACCGGCAGGGGCTTTTTGCGGGGAGCGTCCCGCAGGGCGTTCAACCAGGCTCTCGCTTGCATAGAAACCGCACTCCTTTGCGCACTTTTTTTCATGTTGGAACCACTATACCGCATTCGGAGGCGGAGGTCTTGCAAATTCTTACGGAAAACGGGAGGATTTTTTACCATTGTGGTTTTATGGGTGGGATCTATAGATGTTACTCTATCGGGGGTGGTGTAGGTATGCGGGGCACCACCCCGCGGGCTGATTGCGACTGTGAATCGCTCCGCACCGTGGGGGAGATCCTTGCTACGTCCTATCGGGCTTAGTGTTGGTATGCGGGGTACCACCCCGTACTTCTATTGCGCCGATGCGGCGCCCGCACCCCTTCTTTTCTTTTTCTAGAAAAAGAAAAGAAGGGGGAGAAAAGAAAAAGCCTGGCCAACAGACGCGCAGGAAAAGGACACGTCGAATTTTTCTGTTCTATCAACTAGAGATTGCGATCGCGCCCAAGGGCGCTTTAGTTCGCAACAGCGCCTATCTACCGGGAAGCGTGTCCTTTTCCCGCGCTACGAGCGCGCTAACGCGCGTAGTATACTTGAGCGATCACCCAAATTGTACAATCCGGTGGGGTCTCCCCGTCTTAAGACGGCGAGCCCTATCAATCAAAATAAGATAATCCCCCGCTTGCGGCTACCTTCTACGGATCCCGTATGGGCTCGGCGGCCTAAGCCGGCGAGACCGGCAAGGGCAGAGCGTCCCCCTTTGTCTCTTTGTTCTCCTTGTGCAGCGGAGCCCCTGGGGAGTTGGTCGCCCGACTTTTCGGTGCGTGTGGTGACGCAGGCGCGAGGCGGGGCTGGTAGAAAGCAGAACGGGCTACCGCGGCAACTAGCGGGCGTACCTATGGCGACACGAGCGCTAAAAGTTTGTATTTCCCTTGCGGGAGATCGAAGCCCGCAGCGACACAGGGGTTGCCGCGAGGCAGAGAGTGGGTCTCCCCCCGCCGGA
>URCA01000041.1 GCA_900546265.1 uncultured Oscillospiraceae bacterium
ATACGCTTCCGTGTATAAATATTCACTTTTGGGGACTAATCACATGATTTCGAGTGTCGCACCTTCGACCTCTCGGACAACTCTCCGTATATCTCAAGTGTAATCCTTGCTCCGGAAGAATGCAAGAAAAACACGCAAGAACAATATGAAATTGTGAAATCCGAACCCGCGCAAAGCCCTGTACGGTGGACATTTTCAGCGGACGAAACGGCCGGAGCTTCCAAAAATTTCGAGTCGAGGCCGTTATGACCACTTCGATACTTCTCCGTATATGTCAACCCCGGTTTCCCGGAGGTGGACGCTTATTTAGTTTTGTCAGACAATCACTTGGGCACATATAGATACCGCCGTTAATTATAGAATAGCTAACTCTGTTTGTCAACCGTTCTGGCAAAAAATCTTCCGGCTCCTGCGCTGCCTCCGCAGGAGCCGGCTTTTATCTTATGCCAGGGCAGATACCACGGCGTCGCCCATTTCTACTGTTCCCAAGCGCTTGCAGCCGTCTGTAAAGATATCTGCGGTTCTGCAGCCATCGTTCAGAACGCTTTCCACAGCCTGCTCAATGGCGTCAGCCGCTACCGGTTCGTTCAGCGAATACCGCAGCATCATGGCCGCGGACAAAATGGTGGCCAGAGGATTCGCCAAATTCTTTCCCGCAATATCCGGAGCGGAGCCATGAATCGGCTCATACAAACCGCGGGTCCCCTCCCCCATGGAGGCGGAGGCAAGCATACCGATGGAACCAGCAATCTGCGACGCTTCATCCGAAAGAATATCTCCAAAAATGTTGGAGGTGAGAATGACGTCAAACTGCTTGGGGTTGCGAACCAGCTGCATGGCGGCGTTGTCCACATACATATGGTTCAGTTCCACATCCGGATAGTCCTTCGCGATTCGAATGACCGTTTCCCGCCACAGACGCGAGGATTCCAAGACGTTGGCTTTATCAATACTATGTACCTTTTTATTCCGTTTACGGGCTGAATCAAATGCCACGCGGGCAATCCGTTCGATTTCCGGCACGGTATACATTTCGGTGTCATACGCCGCTTGCACGCCATTCACCGTTTTCCGGCCACGCTCGCCAAAATAGATGCCGCCGGTCAGTTCTCTAACCACCATGACATCCATGCTGTCCCCGATGATATCTTCCCGTAAAGGGCATGCGCTTTTCAAAGGGCCGTAGATTTTTGCGGGGCGGAGATTCGCAAACAGCCCCAGAGCCGCACGAATTCCCAACAAGCCCGCCTCCGGACGCTGTCCACCGGGCAGGGTGTCCCATTTGTAGCCGCCGACAGCGCCCAGAAGAACCGCGTCGGACGCCAAGCAGGCCTCTACCGTTTCACCGGGCAAAGGGTTGCCGGTTGCGTCGATTGCGCAGCCGCCTAGCAGCGCGTCGGTATAGGCACAGCGAAAACCGAACCGCTGTCCCGCCGCGTCCAGCACCTTCACCGCCTCGGCCACGATTTCCGGGCCGATGCCGTCGCCGCGCAGCAATGTGATCGCATACGTATTCATTGTATTGACACATCCTCTTTTTGAAGAATCAAGCGTGCACCACGTTAGGAATAACATTTAACAAAACCAGCAAAATCACCAAAGCCCCCAAGGCGATCCGATACCAGCCAAATGGCTTGAAATCATGCTTCTTGATGAAATTCATCAGAAAACGGATGACCACCAGCGAGACAAGGAAAGATACCACGGTCGCGATGATCAGGGCAGCCCACTCTTGGCCGCTGAACGACACCTTGTCAATGACAAGAGCTTTGAGAAATTTGACGCCACTGGCTCCCAGCATGACCGGAATGGCCATAAAAAACGAGAACTCCGCCGCCACTGTCCTGGAGGTACCCAGCAGCGTAGCGCCCAGGATGGTCGAACCCGAACGTGAGGTGCCTGGAATCAGGGCCAGCATTTGAAAAACACCGATGCCAAACGCCGATTTATAAGACATCTCCTGAAAGCTGCCGATTTTGGGCTGCTTTTTCCGGGATTCCATCCAGATAAAGGCCATCCCATATAAAATGAGGGCGGCGGCGATGACCAAGGGATACGATAGCTTGGAATCGATTAAATCGTTGAGCGCCATACCGACAACACCCGCCGGAATACTGGCTATCAGCACCTTTCCCCACAGACGAAAGGTGTCCCCCTTTTCCTTCTGGCTCTTTTTGGGAGAAAACGGATTCAGCTTATGAAAATACAACACCACGACCGCCATGATGGAGCCAAGCTGAATTACCACTTTAAACACATTGAAAAAATCGGGACTGACATTCATGGGCCAAATCGCATCCAGCAGCAGAATATGGCCAGTGCTGCTGATGGGCAGCCATTCGGTAATGCCCTGTACGATGCCCTGTACGATCGCCTTGAGTATCTCGATAAAATCCATAATGAGGGCCATACCTTTCCCCGTGAAGCACGGCGGTATTACAGGTCAATTTCGTTAAGCAAATCCCGCAGAAGGATCACTTCGTCCGCGGAAATCGTCACCCCTTTGCCCATTTTGGCATGTTCAGGCGCCCATTCGCGGATATCGTATTTCGGTGCGCGGTCATTCCAGGATATCAAATTCAGCTCCTTTGTCCATCCGGAGGGAGACTGGGACAAGACGCCGAACTCTTTTACAATTTCATACTTCAATTCTGCCATGGGTTGCACTCCTTGTTTTGTTTTTATATTTATATATGGCCAAGACCCCTCCAGCTATGCATGCCGGAGAAAAATCAGCCTGTATATCCGGCGTCAAACAGATTGCCGCCACAGCAATCGATGGCTACTATAAGGGGAAACTCACGAATTTCCAGCCGTTTCACCGCCTCGCAGCCCAAATCCTCAAAGGCGATTACCTCGCAGGCCGTCACACTTTTGGCGGCCAGAGCGCCCGCCCCGCCCACGGCACACAGATACACCGCCTGATTACGGGCGATCGCCTCCACAACCGCGGGAGCGCGCCCCCCTTTTCCGATGGTGGCGGTCACGCCGCAATCGTATAAACGAGGCGCATAGGGATCCATCCGCCCCGATGTGGTGGGTCCGCAGGCGCCGATGGGCAGCCCCTCAGGCGCCGGTGTGGCTCCCGAGTAATAAATCACGCTGTCTTTAAGCGAATAAGGCAATGGCTTGCCCTCATCGAGCAATGCAAAAATACGCTTATGCGCCGCGTCTCGGGAGGTGTATACCGTTCCGGAGAGATAGACCCTGTCCCCCGCCCGTAAGGATGGACAGACGGCGGGCAGCTCGCTTGTATGGATATGCCGCTCGGTCATAAGGATTCCCACTTTCCGGTTCACGCGAATCAGCCGAACCAATTTTCCAAGATTTCTGACAGCCGCCTCTTTCGCCTGGTCGGAGGCAGAGGCGTCCGATAGGGCCGCCGGATCGGCGGCCGCTCCGATTCGCCGCTTTTTACCGCCGCCGTGACAGCGGGAAGCGGCTCATCGAAAAAATGCCGGTTCGGTCAGCGGCGCCGAATCGCCCGGCTCCTCGTCCACGGGATTGTCCTCGGAAATTTCCGCGCATTCCGTCACCGCCGCCGCGGAGCGTTCCAAATGCCGGGCCCACTCTTCCAGCCGCAGTTCAGAGGCGGCGCTTTTCTCTTCCAGCTCCTGACGGGCTTTTCCAATCTCTTCACGGGAGGCGGCCAGCTGTCTATCGATTCCCTCCAGCGTATCCTCGATGGTATCCAGGCAGCCGCCGGCCCGGGCATAGGTGCTTTCGAGATAGCGCTGCCCCATAGACCGGATTTCCACCAGAAACGCCCCGAGATCGCCCATCAAGCCTTCATAACTGCGGTTGGCCGCCAGCAGTCTCTCGATTTCCGCTTCCTTTTCCGCCATCTCGTTCTTCTGCGCCGTCAATACTTCCCGCAGCCGCTCGTTCTCAGCGCGCAGGCTATCGGATTTCTCGTCGCCGCCCACCCGCAGCTCTTTTTCTGTTTCGAGACGCGCCTCCAGTTCCCGCAGCTTCTCCTGGAACGCATCGCTCTCAGCCGCGCGTTCCGCCCGTTCTTTTTCCAATGCAATCCGCGCCTCGTCGGCCCGGCCCTGTACCTCGGCGGCAGAATCCACCAACAAGCGCATTCCACCTAGCTGATCCCGCAGTTCCTGATTTTCCCGGCGAAGGGCGTCGCCCGCCGCAGCCGCCTGCCGCAGCTGCTCTGTTTCAGCGAGCCGCTCCTCCTGCTGCTTGCAGGTCTGCAGGGCTTCCGACAGCTGTTCCGCGTTTTGCTTAAGCGCCAGGTCGCTTTCCTCCAGCTTCTGCTGTTCAGCGCTTAACTGCGTGCGCGCTTCTTCCAGCTCCCGGCGCGCTTCCTCCACTTCCTCGCCGTGCCGGGCGTTGAGCTCATCGATATAATTCAAAACATCGGCCTTGTTGAATCCGCCGATCCCTGTGCGAAACGATCCGATTTCAGCCATGCCTCTCACGTCCCTTTATCTGGCGTTGAATTTTAACCATTATACTATATCATGGGAAAAAAGAAAAGACAAGCGGTTATTTCCCCGGTAAGCTTGAGCCGCGTTCCATCTTGTGGTAGAATGAAGAGACATGGGTGGCGGCCCGATTGTTCAGCGGAAAGGTGGAGGTGACCAGTATGACAATGGAACAGGCGGCAGCACAAATCCGTCTTCCCGACACCAAGGCCCGCGACGCCGCCCGCCGGAGGCTGGATACCCGCGCCAAGCTGCCGGGCAGTCTGGGCCGGTTAGAGGACGCGGTCATTCGCCTGGCGGGCATACAGCGGACCGCCTTCCCCCGTCTGGACCACAAGCTTGTGGTGGTCGTGTGCGCGGACAACGGCGTGACCGCTGAAGGGATTTCCCCTTCCGACCCCACTGTCACCGCCGCCCAGGCGGTCAATTTTGCCCGGGGCGGCGGCACCATCAACGCTTTCGCCCGTCGGCTGGGCGCGCCGGTTCGTGTGGTGGATGTGGGGATCGCTACACCGTACACACATGAAGGCGTGGAGCGGAGAACTGTCCGGCGCGGCACCGATAATATGGCAGCGGGCCCTGCTATGTCGGCGGCAGACTGCCGCCGGGCCGTGGAAATCGGCATAGCCCTGGCGGAAGAAGCGGCCGCAAGCGGCGCACAGCTGCTCATTCCCGGCGAAATGGGGATCGGCAATACCACCTCCTCCAGCGCCGTCGCCGCCGTTCTGCTGCAAAAGCCGCCCGAAGAGATAGCCGCCAGAGGGGCGGGCGCTCCCGAACAAGTGGCGCATAAGGCGGCGGTCATTCGAAAGGCATTGGACGTCAACCACCCCCGCCCCGCCGACCCGCTGGATGTTTTAGCCAAGGTCGGCGGACTGGACATTGCGGCGCTGTGCGGCCTCTATATGGGGGCCGCGGCCTGCGGTCTCGCTGCCATGCTGGACGGCGTCATCTCCTGTACGGCCGCCCTGGCGGCGGTGAGACTGGCACCGGCTGTCCAGGAGTATCTTCTCCCCTCCCACTGTTCGGCGGAACGGGCAGGAAGCCTCCTGCTGGAAGCCCTTGATAAGAAGCCGCTGATTACCGCCGGCCTTTGTCTTGGAGAAGGAACCGGCGGCGTTTTGGGCGCGGCGCTGTTGGATTACGCTTTGGCCGCTTACGAACAGGTGGTTGGAATCGACGAAATTTAGGGGGAGCGCGTGTGGTGCTGCAATCGCTGATCATTGCCTTATCCATGTACTCGGCCATTCCCATGCCGCAAATCGAATGGCGGGAGGATAATATGCGCTGGTCGCTGGGCTGTCTGCCGGCAGTGGGGCTGCTGGCGGGCGGGCTGCTTTACGGGTGGTCGGTGCTGGGCGCTGTTACCGGTATGCAGCCGGTTCTGTTCGGCGCGGTGGCTGTCCTCCTCCCCATCGTTTTGTCCGGCGGTTTTCATATGGACGGTTTTCTGGACGCCGCCGACGGCATTTTTTCCCGCCGCGACCGGCAAAAGCGTCTGGAAATCATGAAAGATCCTCACTGCGGTCCCTTCGCGGTGCTTTGCTGCGGCGGCCTGCTTCTGCTGGAGCTGGGCGCTTGGTGCCAGCTGGCGTCCGTCCCAAAGCTTCTGCCTCTGGCCTGCTGTCTTTTCACTGTATCCCGCAGTCTGACGGTCATGGCGGGCAGCCGCCTCCCTTATACGTCCACCAGCACGCTAGGCGTGCTCTTTGCCAACCGGGCGGCCCGTGGCGTGGCCGGTCTAGGCATCGCGGAGACGGTGGTTTCCGTTGCCGGGTTGTTCATTGTCGGCTGGCTGTCCGCCGGTGCCGGCGGCTGTATCGCGGCGGCCGTGCTGGCCGCCGCTGCGGGGCTTCTCTTCTGGTGGTACGCTTCCATGGTCCGCCGGGAGTTCGGAGGGATTACCGGGGATTTGCTGGGCTTCTTTGTGGAGCTGTCCCAAGGCGGCCTGCTGCTTGTCCTGGCACTTTGTTCTTTGTTTCTCCGCGCATTGTGATAGAAAGGTCTTGATTATATGCAATTGGAACTCGTATTCATCCGTCACGGTCAGACAGCCGGGAATGAACAGCGCCGCTATATCGGGCAGAGCGACGATCAGCCCTTGTCCGAAGCCGGCCGGGCCCAGCTGCAGGAATGGCAGGCCGCCAAAAAATACCCGCCGGCCGACGCCCTGTATGTCAGCCACTTAGCCCGCTGTCAGGAGACGGCCAGAATTCTCTATCCCATGCTGGTACCGGTGACCATCCCGTCTTTGGTGGAAGTCGATTTGGGCATATTCGAAGGGAAAACCTACGAGCAGCTTAAGGATGAGCCGTCCTTCCGACGCTGGATCGACTCCCGTGGGATGACGCCGCCTCCCGGCGGAGAGGGCGGAAAGGAAATCGCGCAAAGGCTGATGGGCGCGCTGCGGCAAATCGCTGACGACGCGCAGCGCTGCCATTTCAAGCGGGCGGCCGTTATTACCCACGGCGGCTGCATTATGACGCTTTTTCAACAGCTGGACGTCGCTCCCGGCACCGATTTTTATGCCTATGCCACGCCAAACGGCGGCGGATATACAGCCCTGCTGGATACCGATACCATACAGCTGTCCCGTATCGCTCCTCTGTCTTTGTAAAATATTTTCAAGAATTTTCGTACTTTTTCGAGCAAAGCTTGTCAAATGCGAAAAAATTCGGTATACTTAACCCAGAATACTTACAGGACTGGAAAGGCGTGGTGAGGAACATGGCATTGGGCTTCCCCCTTTATATCGACCTGAACGGCAATAACTGTGTGGTTTTCGGGGGCGGAGACTATGCCGCTTCCTGCGTGAAGACGCTGCTGGCCTTCGGGGCGAGAGTGACGGTTATCTGCCCGATACTCAGTGAAAAAATGCGGGAGTTGGATGCAGCAAGTGAAGCCGTCCGCCATATTCCCCGCCGCTATTACCGCGGGGACTGCACCAACGCCTATCTCTGTGTGGCCGCCACCAACGATGAAAGTGTAAACATTGCCATTTCTGACGAATGCAAGGCAAAAGGGGTGCCGGTCAACATTTCCCGGCCGGCCGCCTTCGGCAATTTTATTTTCCCCGCTGTGATTGTCCGGGACGATATGGTCATCTCCATCGCCGGCAATCGGCCACCGGACGCACTGGAACCGCTACGAACCGCGTTGGAAAACACGCTGCCCACGCTTTTGGGAACTGCCGGCTGGGGGCCGGAAATCGATAGCTGATATACAAGCTGCAGCCCCGACACACGATGTGTCGGGGCTGCAGTTTTTATATTTTGTTTGGTCGAATCAGAAGCCGCGGGAAGCGCCTCCGCCGCCGAAGCTGCCGCCGCCCCCACTAAATCCGCCGCCTCCGCCGCCGAAGCCGCCTCCAAAACCGCCGCCATGGCCGCCGCGGCCCGAGTGCCAAAAGATGACAGGCGGACCGCCCCTGCGGCCCGGACGGCCGAAAAAGAAGCCGCACAGGATAACCAGAGCCACCAGGATAACAATAAAGACAGCGCCGCCATCGTCGTTTTCGTGCACCACGTCGTCGATCGGCGTATAGCTGGCGTCCGGCTCCAGGCCAAGTTCGATCATCACCTCGTTGACCAAGGAACGATAGGCGTCCAGCATGCCGCCGGAATAATCGCCCTCTTTGAATTTGGGCGTGGCATACGTATCCAGAATGCGGCCTGCCTTAATATCCGGGATACCGCCTTCCAGCCCCTTTCCCACTTCGATGGTCACCTGCCGCTCGTCCATGGCCAGCAGGAGAAGCACGCCGGTATCCTCTTTTTCTTTGCCGATGCCCCAGCGGTTGGCCAGTTCATAGGCAAAATCGCGCACCTCTTCCCCATCCATGGAGGGAACGGTCACCGCCACCACCTGGGCTTCCGAGCGGGCAAACAACTGCTTGCCCAGATTATACATCTCGTCTTCTGCCTGGGCCGACAGCACATCGGCAAAATCATTGACAAAAAACCGATCGGTGGGCTCAAACGCTTCCGCAGCAGCAGCCGGCAGGGCGGCGCCGGCAAATAAGACCAGGCTCAGCCCCGCCGCCGCAAGCAGGCGCATGCCTCCGCCACTCCTCATCCTAACCATCCATTCTCATCAAAGGCCCCATAGGCTTATCAATCGAAATTCACCTGCGGATTGCTCTGCGAGCCCTCCGAGGCCTGGAAATACGCCTTCTTATCATAGCCGAACAGGGAGGCCACCACCGAGCCCGGGAATCGCCGGATAGCGGCGTTATACTCTTTGACGGCCTCGTTGTATTCCTGCCGGGCTCTCGTAATACGGTTTTCGGTTCCTTCCAGCTGTGTCTGCAAATCTTTGAAATTCTCGCTGGCTTTCAAATCCGGATAATTTTCCACCACGACCATCAGCCGAGAGAGCGCCGAGGACAGTTCCCCGTCGGCCTCCAGTTTGGCGGCCGTGTCCGTCGCGCCAGCCAGTTTGGCGCGTGCGTCGGCCAGGGCGGTATATATGTCCTCTTCATGCTGCGCATAGCCCTTCACTGTATTCACCAAATTGGGGATGAGATCCGCCCGGCGCTGCAGTTGTGTTTGAATGGTGCTTTCCGCCTCACTGATACTCTCGTCCAAAACGGCGAATTTGTTGTTGGTCGAAACGCCCCAGCCAATGACGCCAATAATCAGAAGAACCACAACAACCACTACCGAGAGAATGGCCATGGTACTTTTTTTCATAATTTCGTCCGTCCTTTCTCTGCAGCCTCCGCTGCTAATTGAACCGAAGGCCTGCATCCAATAGAATACCCAAACACGCCACTTTTTTCAAGTGTTTTGGCTACGAATTCACCGCCTCTTCATAATTATGCGGAACTCTCAAGAAAATTGTCATCGGTTCTTCATTGATTCGAAAGGAATCCGGCGGGCGGACATAAAAATTTTGCATTTCCCCGCGCATATTTTTTTCCCGTCCGGCCATACTAAGCGATGCGGAGACCTGTCTCTGCCCGCAATATTTTTCACAACTCCTGGAAAATGGAGCGAATGCTTGATAAAGAAAGGATGGACGTTTCATGCTGGACAGACTGGCTTTGATCCTGGTTGTCATCGGAGCGCTCAACTGGGGCAGCATCGGCTTATTCCAGTTCGACATAGTGGCGTGGGCCTTCGGCGGCGCGGGTTCCGCCGTCAGCCGTGTGATTTACACCCTTGTCGCCCTGGCTGGTATCTGGTGTATTTCCCTGTTCTTCCGGGATCGGGAAGAAATCCTCGAACACAACGATTGATTCCGCGAAAAAGCGCAGCCGTCATTGCTGATGGCTGCGCTTTTTGTGGTTTTATTTCATTAGCGGGGTCAACAGCAGCTGGAAGGTAAAGGCGTCGTCGTTCAGCTGGTGGCGCGGCGTTAAAACGGGGCCACAGCTGTTGGAGCCTATACCGCTCTGGGCGTAATCCAGGCAAAGCACGGTATAGCCGCTTTCCTGAAGCTCGAAGTTATGCGCCGCGGCGGTCAGCGCCTCTTGAGTGTATGCAGACGCATTGAACCCGAACGGCTCCGCCAGGGAATCGGCCCGCAGGCCGCCGTCCGGCCCCGTCACATGCATGAAAGAGCAGGAGCAGTGACTGCCGTTTTCCTGCGGCTTGATATAGTCCTCGTGCATATCCTGAACGTGAGAGGTATACAGCCCCACCGTGCTGGCCCAGCGCTTGTCCCGATAGCTTTCCACCGGGCCGCGCCCCAGATACGTCACCTGCTCCATTCTCGCCGGCAGGAACAGCCGCAGGCCGAACCGGGGAAGGAAAGGCGTGTGCGGGTTCTTTTTCACCTCGAAACGGCAGGCAATGCGGCCGGCCCCATCCACTGTCCAGAAGGCCTCGATATCCAGAATCCGCTGCAGATAGACGGCGGAAATGCTCAGCACGGAATGGATAACAACGCTATCCCCGTCCCATCCTACCTGCGTTTCATAGGCATGGGACACCGTGCGGTCGTAGCCGCATGCCTGCCAATGATGCCGGACATTCCGATCGTTATCGGTAGGGGCCCGCCACAGGTTATAGGTCATCGGCTTTTCCAGCAGGGAACAGTTTTCCACCACCAGGGAATCGAACAAGCCGGTCAGCTTATTGTAGATATAGCGGAAACCCGCGCCGGTAAGGGTCGCCTCCTCGTCGGTTTCCTCCACGCGGATTGTCCCGGGAGCGGGGGCGAACACGGCCGGCACGAAGGGGCGCAGCTCAATTTGCTCGAACCCGAGCACATGCCCGGCCGGCGTAAAGAGGCGGTCCCCTTCCTGCACCAGGGTAAAGGTCACATAGCAGCGGCCATCCGCCGGAACAGGAATGGACACCGGAAGCGGCCGTTCCTCATGCGGCGGTACATCCAGCGCGGCGCTGTCCACCCGGCCGCCGCTTACCCGGACGCCCTCCCGGGTCACTTCCCATTCCAGCGACAGCAGATCCTTCAGATTGGTGAAGTCCAAGCGATTTTCCAGGGCATAGCCGCCCTCCTCTGTTTTCCGGATCCGGGCGGGCCGCAGCACGTTTTTATACTCCAGCAGGCCGGTATGCACCCGGCGATCGGGATAGACCAGGCCGTCCATGCAGAAATTGCCGTCGTGGGGGAATTCGCCAAAATCGCCGCCGTAATAATATTGTTCCCGACCGTTGGCGTCCCTCCCCATATAGAGGGCATGATCGCACCATTCCCACACAAACGCGCCTACGAACCCGTCGTGTGCCTGGATAAGCTCCATGTAGTCCTCTAAATCGCCCGGGCCGTTGCCCATGGCGTGGCTGAACTCGCAGAGCACATAGGGCTTCCGATCACCTTTATCCTTTGCATTCCATTCCCGAAACCTTTCCTGAATGGACTCAATGGTCGGATACATGTTGCTGTCGATATCCAGGTTGGAAAAATCCGCCGGATAGCCTTCCAGAGTATAATGCTGCGATTCGTAATGGGTCAAGCGGGTGCTGTCCACGCTCTTGATATAGGCCAGCTCTGCTTCGGTGTTGGGACCGTAACCCGATTCGTTGCCCATCGACCATACCACGACGGAAGGATGGTTTTTATCGCGGGTATACAGCAGTCTGGCCCTATCCACAAAGGCCTCCCGGAATCGCTCGTCGTGGGGCATTTGCGGAAAGCAGGCATCCTCGCCATATTGGTTGACGGTGCCGTGGCATTCCTGATCCGCCTCGTCAATCACATAGAAGCCGTACCGATCGCACAGCTCGACAAAAATGGGGGCGTTCGGATAATGCGAGGTGCGGATGGCGTTGATATTGTGCTGCTTCATCAAGGCCAAATCCCGTACCATATGCTCCTTCGAAACAGCGGGGCCGTCAAACGGGCTGCTGTCGTGCCGGTTGACACCGCGGAACTTCACGCGTTGGCCGTTTAAATAGATGACCCCTTCCCGAGCGGCAATCTCCCGCAGACCCACGCGAACCGCCAGGGCTTCCTCTCCCGTTTCCAACAAAAGCGTATACAGCTGCGGCTGCTCCGCGTTCCAAAGGCGGGGATGCTCCACGGGAATGTGGAGTTCCGTCCCGATGCACCGTCCCTGCCCCACCAGCGAGCCGTCCGGCGCGCTAAGGGTATACGTCACCGGCAAAGGAGCCCCCAGAAATTCCAGGGAAACCTGCACATCGCCGCGGGTATACCCATCGGACAGCGGCGTGGTAATGGTGAAATCCCGGATATGGGCGGAGGGGCGGCGAAGCAGGTAGACATCCCGGAAAATGCCGGACATCCGGAATTTGTCCTGATCCTCCAGATAACTGCCGTCGCACCATTTGAGGACGAGGACGGTCAACTCATTATGCCCGGGCCGCAGCGCATCGGTGACATCGAATTCGCTCGTGGCGTGGGACACCTGGGAATAGCCGATAAAACGACCGTTCATCCAGACGTAGAAGCAGGAGTCCACCCCTTCGAAATTCAGATAATGCCGGTAGTCCGCCGGCGTCTCCGGCAGTTCAAAGGCGCGGCGGTAAATGCCGCAGGGATTGTCGTGGGGAACATACGGCGGATCGCAGGGAAACGGATAGCGGGTGTTGGTATACTGCGGCCTATCGTAGCCCTGCGTCTGCCAGACCGAAGGCACCGGAATGGGCCGGCTGGTACGCCAAGGCGCGTCCGACTCCCAGAAAGGCTCTTTCACGTCGTGAATGCTGGCGTAATAGCGGAAATCCCAGTCTCCGTTCAGCAGCTGAAAACGGCTGGAAGCGGCGCGGGCGTCGTCCGCGCACGCTTCTTCTCCGCTGGCACAGGGCACATAGTAGGCGCGCGGCGGCATGGTGCCTATGTGCAGGCGCTGGGGATCTTCAAAATACTTCTCGACGATCACAATTCACCACTCCAATCAAGTAAGGGATTTTTCTTCATTATACCGGCGCATAGCGGTTCTGCCAATGACCGGACTTGTTCAGAATATGCACAAATCGATACGATCGCTCTTTACAGGACGTCTCGCCGGCGCTATACTGACTAGAGAGAAAACCCTTTATTGGAAAGGTGGTGCCGTCATGCTGAACATTTCAGGATATCTGGGCCCCAGCAGTGAAATTCCCATCGTGGACGATCGGGCGCCTATCGTCATCTCCAGCTGCGGCCATTTTCGACTCAGCCGGGAGGAATATCTCATCACTTCCCGCCCCGCGGGCCGGCCCGACTACCAGCTGCTGTATATCGCGGGGGGGACCGCCCACTTCTGGCTAAAGGAAAAGGAGCGTGTTCTCCCGGAAGGCCACACGGTTTTGTACCGGCCGGGCGAGTCCCAGCGATACACCTATAAAGCAGAAAGCATGCAGGAAATTTACTGGGTTCATTTTTCGGGACGAGACGCGGCGAAATGGCTGGACAGCCTGGGCTTTGGCGGCGAACCCATCCGCGCGGTGGGGGAACATATCGAATACACCCGTCTGTTTGAGCAAATGATCCAAGAGCTGCAGCTGCGGCGGGAGCATCATACGCAGATGACCGCCCTGTATTGTCTGCAGCTGTTTACCCTGATGTCCCGCCAGGCGGAAGCAAGCCATTTCCCCAAGCGGGACGAGCAGGTGGAGGAGGTCATCCGCCTGTTCCACGCCCGATTCCACGAGCCTTTGGAAATAGCCGAGATCGCCCGTGGTTTCGGCATGAGTCCCTGCTGGTTTACCCGGCTGTTTCATCGGCAGACCGGTCTGTCCCCTCAGCAGTATCTGACCGATATTCGCATCAACAAGGCCCGGGAGCTGCTGGCCACCACCAACTACAACGTCAGCGAGGTGGCGGATTTGACCGGCTATCCCAACCCCCTGTATTTCAGCCGGATTTTTAAAAAGCACACGGGTGTATCCCCCTCCCGCTATAAACAGCCGTAGAATCCCTCTAAAAGCAAACCCGCCATCCCTTAAAAGGACGGCGGGTTTGTGTTATCCATGGGATAGAACGCGTTTGACGCTGCGCAGCAGGGTCTTGAAATTGACAGCCAGCACCAGCACCAGCAGCAGGGCTTCCCACAGAATCCACAGGGGCGTTTCCGCCACCAGGATCCAGCTTTGCAGGGATACAATCAGAAAATTCAAGCCAAAACGGGCCACATTCCACTGGAAGGGAATCAGCGAGTGGGTATGCACCACCCGGATAAGAAAAACCGCCGCATAGCTGATGCAGGTGGACAGCGCCGCCCCCTGCGCCCCCATTTTGGGAATTAAGAGGAAATTGCCTATAATATTGAGCACCGCGCCGAGAATGGTGGTGACGAGAGTGGAGATGCTCTTTTTCTCCACCACGTAGATGGTGCCGAAAAAGGTCACGAAGCAGGAAAAGCAGGTGGCCAGAATCAGCATCGGGATATACTGCCAGGATTCATAGAAACCGCTGGAAACCAGGATCTTGGTAATCACCTTAGCAAACACGATCAGACCGGACGCGGAAACAAACACCACCGACTGATACATGGAGAAGACCCGGGCAAAAAATTTCTGCCGGGCCAAGCGGCTGGTTTCAGTCAGAATGGAGATCTGCCACGCGTCCATGAATATGCCCACGAGAAGGATCATGATGGTCGGGATTTTATAGGACACGGCATAGAGGCCGTTGGCCCCCTCGCCCTTGAAATAGGTCAGAATATACCGGTCGGACAAATCGGTGATCCACCAAAAGGCGTTGGTGGGAATCATTGGAAGCGCATAGCGGAGCATATTGGACACCGCGTCCCGTTTCAGGTAAGACAGGCGAATATACCGATGCAGCCGCGCACTGATAAACAGAAACAGCAGCGACAGGAAATCCGAGCAAATCATGGCCATGATGTAGCCCGTGACGCCCCATTTGAACACCACCAGGAACAGGATGTCGAACAGCAGGGTGGTGGCCGTCCCCAGCACGCCGCTTAAGGCGTACAGCTTGACCATCTGCTTGGCCTTGACAAACTGCGCGCTGAGACTGCGCAGCATAGAGCAGAGGACAAACAGATAAATATACAGCACATTTCCCTTCATGGCGGGGAAAATGTCGGTCAGCTTGTTCATCAGCGGGGCGCAGAGAACAAATATCCCGAAGCCGATCAGTATGGCGGCCAGGCCCGTGGTGAACACCGAGCGCTTGTCCGTTTCTCCATCCATACCGAAGCGCATCACGGCGTTGGTAATCCCCACCGATACCAGCGGGATCAGAAAATTTCCCGTTTGTACCAGCAGGTCGACGATGCCATACTGATCCTGCGTCAGCACGCGGGTATACAGCGGCATAAGAACAAACACCAGCAGCTTGGAGCTGAAGGTGCCGATAGCCAGTATCACGGTGTTGGAAAACAGCTGCTTGTAGCGATTCAAGAGAGCCGCCCTCCCGCTTGGAAATCGGCGGTGCGATACCGCGCCGGAAGCCATACCGATCGTATGTCCTCCGGTAGGATACCACACCGCCGGAAAATGTCAAGTCTTGTCAGGTTTTCGAAAACTTGTAGGCGCCGAAAGCCGCTCCCGCCAGCAGAACCAGCCCGATGGGCAGTTCCAGTGTCAGAGCCAGAGAATCCTTGGGGAAAACAGCCAGCAGCGACCCCACCACCAGGCCGAGAATGGCGAAATAGGTGGCCTGCGGCTGCTTGCGGATCAGGACATCCACCAGCTTGGAGCCAAAAATCAGACCGACGATGCAGCCGAGCCCCACCGGAATCAGCATCCCGACACAGTGCCAAGTCACGCCGTCGATAGGCCAGGTAAACACGCCGGAGATGGAGGTGAGCACCGTGGTGTACACGCCCAAAACGAGCATGACGAAGGAGCCGCTGATGCCGGGCAGAATCATGGCAAAGGTACTGATAGCCGACGCGCCGAACAAAATCAGCAGATTTAATGGGGTCAGCGCCAGTACCGCGTTCGATTCAGCGGGCTTGAGCAGCGCGATGACCACCATGACCACCAGCGCCACCAGGAAGGAAACCATTCCCTTGGCCTCCATTTTCTCGCCCCTGGCCCGCTGGAAAATCATCGGAATACTGCCGAGAATCAGCCCCATAAAGGTAAAATTGGTGGCCATGGGATAATTCCCGAGCAAGAACTCGATGGCCTTGCTGAACAAGACGATCCCCACGGCCGCGCCGATGCCCAGCGGAATGATGAAGGGCAAATTCTTTTTTACATTTTTCAGGCTCAGCGTCTCGATGAGGCGATCGTATATCTTCAGGATCACCGCCATGGTGCCGCCGCTGACGCCGGGGATAATGTTGGCCACCCCGACGATCGCGCCGAATATCACAAACTTAACCATGTCCATTCCGTCACTCTCCCAGACTTCCTTTTAGGGTTTCCCAGTGCCCGCCGCCTTATTCCTCCGTCCGGCCGTCTCGGCGCGTCTCCCGCTCCTGCCGGGCGCGGAACTGCTTGCGGTTCTGATGGATCACGAAGCAAGAGTTGGCAATGGATACCAAGGCAAACAGCAGCAGCAACGCCTTGGAAATATCGTTATTGATAAAATTCATGGCGCCGTTGAATTTGTCCACGATAAAAAAGGTGATGAACATCAGCGCCAGAATGATGCCCGCATGGGGCAGCAGCTTTCGAAAAATCCGCATGGATGCTCCTCCCCTCTCTATTCGAGCTCCGCGACATAAAACATGTCGCTGTTGGAACGCCCGCCGTTGGCGGGCTGGTTGTATACCTCGCCCATAAAGGTCATCACCGACGATTGCCCGCCGTCGAAATTGTACGCGGCTTTGCAGCCGAGAGATTCGAACAGCTGCGAGAGCTGCACCATGGACATTCCCTTGGAATACCCGGCCTGCCGTCCCTCCACCAGCACCGTGCAGTAATGACCGGGCTCGTAATAGCCGATGGCCGAGCGGGGATTGGCCCCCTTGACGGTGGAAACGAAATCCTCGCTGGTGGCAAAAGCCTTGCCGTTCTTGTCCAGCAGCTGCGGTCCAAAGCTCCATATCTGATAAGCGCCCCGCTGCTTGGCCGCTTCCATATCCAGCTCTTCGGCGGCGTAAGTTTCCATCACCCCGTCGCTGTAAAGCACACACGCATCCTCGAACGGCGATTCCCGATACAGGATGCCGTTGCGCACCACCGGGCCTATGGTGCGGTTGCCGTAGTAATCGCCATTGATGGCCACGATGGCGTTCAGCCTCTGGCTCATGGATTGTACGCTCTCGCGCAGCCCCTGGCCGAACTTATCCTTCGCCAGACCGGCGCGCAGATTGTCGATGCTGTTCACATAAATGTCGGTGACAAAATAAACAACGCCGTTTTCCTCCACCCGCTGAATCTCCACGGACACATCCTTGCTGCGGTAGCTGTTTGCCGTTTTCACCACCGTGTCGGAGAACTTATCCGGCCATTTGGCGGCCCAGCCCGTGGGGGAAGGCGGCTGGGTGGCATCGGTGGAGGACGGGGATGAGGAGGCGCCGGCTCCGTCCGAAACGGGCGGACGGCTGATCGGGGTCCCCTGGAAGTCGCTCACCCGCGGCAGTACATGGTGAAACAGGGAAAATATACACAGGCAGGCGCCGGCGGCCACCACGTCGATGAGCGCGACCACCGGGACCGGCAGCAGTTTTCTGGTTCTTTTTTTATGAGAAGGAGGAGTATGTCGCATAGAAAACCCTTTCTGACATAAATCGACAATTTTACGTATATTTTAATCAGAATACCAGATGGATGTTAAGAAACGATGAACGGGAAAAAGAATTGACAGCCCGACGGCTTTGGGGTTACAATAGCAGGGATTTCCCCGCTGGAAAAAGCTTGCTCTGCTTATTATGATAGGAGTCTTGGTTGATGTCAATACCTTCTTTAAAATCCCCCGAGGATCTGAGGCGTCTGCGGCTGGAGCTGCTGGGCGTCTCAGTCTATCGAAAAGTGCTCGTCCAACCGGTATCCGCCGCGCTGCTGAAGCTGATGGAAGCGGCGGTCGGAGAAGATCCCGCTAAGCTTTGCGAGAGCTGGGGCGCCTTGTGCTCCACGCTGGCGCAGACCGGGCGGCTGGACAGCCTTCCCGCCGCCGTGGCCGAGGAGGTGCTGCGGGACGATAACGCCTTTTCCGCCGCGCTTTCCGCGGGTGAGGCAGCGGCTCCTTTGCTGGAAGCGGCGGCCCTGCGGGATCTGCGCGTCCTGTACCGCGCCGTCCAGGTGACGGCGGAGGAACTCGCGTCCATTTTGGAAGAACCGGCAATCGCTTCCCTGCCGCGCTGGGGCTCGGCGCCGGCCCCCGCCCCCATGGAGCGGCCCTGGGGCGGCTCGCCCGAGACGCTTGCCGCCTATCACAAAGCCCACGGCTGCGGCCGGTTCGTCAGCCATATCGCTTTTCTCTGGCGGGACGGCGCTTTGCTGCCAGTGGAGCACCCGGATCCCATCCGCCTGTCGCAGCTGAAAAGCTACGAATACCAGCGGCAAATCGCAGTGGACAATACCCTGGCTTTCCTCAACGGATTCGAGGCCAACAACATGCTGCTGTACGGCGATCGGGGCACCGGCAAATCCTCCACCGTCAAGGCCCTGCTCAACGAATACGCCCCTATGGGCCTGCGCATGATCGAGGTGCCCAAGGAGTACCTGCGCCAGCTGCCCGATTTGACAGGCTATCTGTCGGGGCTGCCCATGAAGTTCATCATTTTCATCGACGACCTGTCTTTTTCCAGAGACGACGATAACTTCGGCGCCTTGAAGGCTGTGCTGGAAGGCGGGCTGGCCTCCCGGCCTGAAAACGTCATTCTCTACGCCACCTCCAACCGCCGCCATCTGCTGCGGGAAACCTTCGCCGATCGGGACGGGGACGAGGTGCATCACGCCGACACCGTGCAGGAATCGGTCTCCCTGTCCGATCGTTTCGGCATCAGCCTGACCTTTCTGCTGCCGGATAAGCAGCGCTTTCTGGATATCGTGGCGCAGATGGCGGAGGATCGGGGCCTGCAGGTGGAGCGGCAGACGCTACTCGACGCCGCGGAACGCTGGGCGCTGGAGCGTGGGGCCCGTACGCCCCGCTATGCCCGGCAATTCATCGCCGACGCCCAGGCCAGGCTGGCCCGGGGCGGCTCTTTATAAAGAAAGGCGGCGCGCATATGGGGCTGTTCTCCCGCAGGAAACAAAAGCAGCTGGACACCAACACCGAGCTTCTGGCCAAAATTGACGGGCGCATTATCCGCTATGTAACCTGCCGCGGTATCGACGAAAACGGCAACCCGATGGAAACCGTCCTGGGCAAGGAAGGGCGGATCAATACCCTGCACGATCGCATCGTTATTTCCTGCAGTGGCACGGAGGTGTTCCGCTGCGACACAGCGCTGGCCAAGTGCGGCGAGCTGATGAGCCTGGAGGGCGTAGTCGTCACTGGGCCCAATCAGGTGACCGGGCGGACGGAGTCCGTGGTGGCGTATTACAAATATTATCGATAAGCGAAGAATGGAGCGATATTATGCCTATTGTTTTCCCCGGCTTTCGAACCAAAGCGCTGACTTTCAGCTACGACGACGGCACGCTGCAGGATCGCCGCTTGGCGGCGCTTTTCCGAAAATATGGGTTAAAGGCCACCTTCAATTTGAATTCCGGCGCCTTCGACGAGGTACAGCATGGCAGCCACGGCGGCTTTTCCGTCAATTTTTCTCGGGTGCACGCGGGGGAGGTGCGGGATCTTTACGCCTCCTTTGAAGTGGCGTCCCACACGCTGACTCACCCCATCCTGACGGACATTCCCGACGAGGAGATCCGCCGGCAGGTTCGGGAGGATATAGCGGCGATCAGCCGACTGACAAAAAAGCCGGTCACCGGCTTTGCCTATCCCTGCGGCGCGTATAACGAGCATGTGATGGATCTGCTGCAGGAAATGGGGATTCGATACGCCCGCACGGTGGAAGACCACCACACTTTCGCTCTGCCGGAAAATTTTCTCGCTTGGCATCCCACTTGTCACGATCATGACGAAGCCGCCATGCCGCTGGCCGACACCTTTGTGAACAGCACGGATGAAGAGCTTCGCCTGTTCTACATTTGGGGCCACTCCTTCGAACTGGATAAGGATGATATGGATCGCTGGCAGGCCATGGAAAAGCTCTGCGCTTTCCTGGCAGAAAGAGAGGACATCTGGTACGCCACCAACGGCGAAATTTGCGAATACGTCACCGCCATGCGCAGCGTGACGCCTAAAAACGGGCAGCTCTTCAACACCAGCTCACAGCCTCTGTATATTCGTCGGAACGGCGCGGACGTGCTTCTCCAGCCGGGTGATCGAATAGAGCTATAACATTAGATGCTTACGGGATCAAAAAAGTTGCCGGAAAAATCCGGCAACTTTTTTTACCTCCATATCCCTTAGAACAAAAACACCGGCATATCGGCCCGGCGAGAGTCGGGCTGCGGCGTCTCTTCCTCCGCCTGGGGTTGAGCGGGCTTCGCCGGCCGAGGTACCGGGGAAGGTTTGGGCATCGGACGCACTTGGGAGGCCGGCCGCGCCGGGCGGGAAGCCGGCGGCTTCACCGTTTCCGGGGAAAGGCGCGTCTCCACCGCGGCAATGGCCGCCTCGGCCTCTTCCCCGCCCGCGGCTCCGAAAAAATCGTGGGCGGCGGCGACCGCTAAGCGGCGGCGAAGGCGGCGGCATTCCAGCGCGTAGCGTGCCGCGTCCGGCGGGGCTGTCTCCTGCCTTTCTTCCCAATTCAGCTGGGCCAGCAGCCGCCTGGCATCGGCCGTGATTTCTCCATATTCTTCTTCCCTGGCGGCCTGAATCGCGCCAAGCATGGTCTGTTCGTCCGCTTCGCTGTCGTAAGCCATGGATAAAAGCGCGGCGGTGCCGCCGCTGGCCAGCACACGCTCCCGAATGGCCAGCAGCGCCTCCCGCAACCCCTCCCGCTGGGGGACGACCGCGACAGCCGGCTGAAGATACACCGCCCCCAATTCTTTGAGCGCCTTCCATACCGCCACCCGATAGCGGGACGGGTTGGCCGGGATGCTGTAGCTGAGTGCCCAAAATTTCATGGGGATCCTTCCTTTCATAACGGGAAAGCCTGTTCGTATTAACACCGGTTATTTTACCATTTTTTCCGGTGCAAGTCAATGTGCGGACACCCGCTTTTCTTTTGTCGGAAAATAAGGTATACTGATAGGGTTATCAACGAAGGGAGGGATAGTCATGCTGCAGCTGCTTCTGGGACGATCCGGCACGGGAAAGACCAGGCGGGTGCTCGAGGAACTGACGCACCTGGCGCGGCAGCAGGACGCTCCCACCCTCGTGCTGCTGGTGCCCGAGCAGTTTTCCTTTGAAAGCGAGCGCACCCTGCTGGAAGCGCTGGGGCCCCGGCTGGCCGGACGCATCCGGGTGCTCAGCTTCACCCGCCTGGCGGAGACCGTTTTCCGGGAGGTGGGCGGTCTGGCAGGGCGGCAGATGGACGACGCCACCCGCGCCCTGTTGATGAGCCAGGCGCTGGAGCAGGTTTCGGAGCAGCTGGTGCTCTACCGGCGGCAGGCGGCTTCTCCCGACTATATCCAATCGGTGCTGTCCCTGCTGTCCGAATGCAAGCAGTGCGCCATCACGCCCCATCAGCTGGAGGAGGTTTCCGCCGGCCTGGACGGCACCCTGCAAAAAAAGACGGCCGAGCTGGCCTTGATTCTAGACGCCTACGAAGCGCTGGCCGCGCAGAGCCACCTCGACCCGCTGGACAGCCTGACGCTGCTGGCCGACCGTCTGCCCGAAAGCCGCCTGCTGGACGGGGCGCTGGTCTATGTGGATTCCTTCAAGGGGTTCACCGGGCAGGAGCTGCGGGTGCTGGGCGGCGTGATGTCCAAGGCGGCGCGCACCACGGTGGCTCTCTGCGCCGACGGCATCGAGGATTCCTCCGGCGGCTACGGCCTCTTCTCGCCGGTCATCCGCACGGCCTCCCGCCTGCGCAGCCTGGCCTATGAACGGGGCGTTCCGGTGGCCAAGCCCATCCTTCTTACCGAAAACCGGAGGGCCCGCAGCGAGGCCCTTCGCCTGTTGGAGGAGGGGGCTTTCGCCCCCCGTCCCCGCACGAGCGAGGAGCCCGCCAACGCGGTGACGATCGTTCCCTGCGGCGACATCTATGAAGAATGCGCCTGGACAGCCCGGCGGATTCGCCGCCTCCTTCGGGAGGACGGGCTGCGCTGCCGGGACATCGCCGTGGTGGCCCGCAATCTGCCAGCCTATGAGGGGCTGCTGGACGTGGCGCTGGAAGAGGCCGGTATTCCCTATTACATGGACAAGCGGGAGGACATTCTCACCGATCCCCTCATCACCCTGGTACTGTCCGCCCTGCGGGCGGCGGTGGACGGCTGGGATACGGAGGATCTCCTGCGCCTGATGAAAACCGGCCTGTTGCCCGGTTTTACCGCCGATCGGATAGCGGTATTGGAAAACTATCTGTACATGTGGCGTATCCGGGGAAACAAATGGAAACAGCCCTGGGACTGGAACCCCCTCGGGCTGTCGGTGCGCCAGGACGAAGCCTCGCAGCAGCTGCTAGCCGAACTCAACGCCTGGCGGAAGGAAATCGCCGCCCCGCTGGAACGGCTGCAGGCCGATTTGTGCGGCTCCGAAAAACCCACCGGCCGCCGGTTCGCCGGGGCGGTATACCGCTATCTGCAGGCCGTCCGCGCGGACGAAGCGGTGCGCGGACAGGTAACGCGGCTGGAGGAAGCGGGGGAACACGCGCTGGCCGAACGCGCCGCCCGGCTGTGGGATGTGCTGATGGAACTGCTGGATCGCTTCGCCGCGGCGCTGGCCGATATTCGTCTGTCGCCCAACCGCCATCTGGAGCTGTTTCGCCTGGTGGCCGGCGTGACCGACCTTGGCTCCATTCCTCAAAGCCTGGACGCGGTGCAGGTGGGCTGCGCCGATCGGATGCGGTTTTCCGCGCCCGCCGTCGTCTTCATTCTCGGCGCCAACGAAGGGGTCTTCCCCGCCTACCCCGCCTCTTCCGGCATTCTCAGCGACAACGAACGCCGCCAGCTCATCGCGGCGGGGCTGCCTATGGCCGACGCGAGCGACTGGCAGGCCGTGGAGGAACGATTCTTCGCCTATACCGCCCTGTCCGCCCCCTCCGACCGGCTGTTTATCAGTTTTTTGCAGGGCAACGCGGCCGGGGAAAGCCTGACGCCCTCCTCCCTGGTGGAGCTGGTTGGGCGGATTCTTCCGCAGGCGCCGACGGCCAACGTCCGGGACGCCTCAGAGATGGAATCCGCCCCCGACGCCTTTACATATATGGCGGAGCGCACCCTCCGCCCCACGCCGGAGTCGGCCGCCATCCGTCGGATTTTTGAGGAGCAGGAATCCTATCGGCCCCGTATCTCCGCCATGGAGCGGGCGGCGGCAGGGCGGCCGGCGGCCTTCGCGGATGAGCAGCTGGCCGCGCGGTTCTTCGGGGACGATATGCGTCTCAGCCCGTCCCGCGTGGAAAAATACCACCTCTGCCGTTTCGCCTATTTCTGCCAGTACGGCTTGAAGGCCAAGGTGAGGCGGCCCGCGGATTTGGACGCGGCGGAATTCGGCACCCTGGCCCATTATGTGATGGAAACGCAGCTGCGGGCCTACGTGCGGGATAAAACGGATTACGCCGCCTTGAGCAAGGAACAGGTGACGGCGGACGCGGAACAGCGGGTGCGGGACTATGTGGACGCGGTCATGGGCGGCACGGAAAACAAGCCCCAGCGTTTCGCCTGGCTGCTCACCCGCCTTATCCGCACCTGCGGCAGCCTGCTGTGGCAGGTGGTGCGCGAGCTGGCGCAGAGCCAGTTCGTGCCGGTGGCGTTCGAGCTTTCCATCGGCCGTCCGGAAGAGGAGGGCGGCGAGTATGTCAAGCCGCTGGTTCTCACCCTGCCCGACGGGGCCAGCATCCAAGTTCATGGGCAGGTGGATCGGGTGGATGTGTTTGAAAAAGACGGCGTCTCCTACGTCCGGGTGGTGGATTACAAGACCGGCCACAAGGAGTTCCGCCTGTCGGAGGTGGTGGAGGGCATCAATCTCCAGATGCTGATCTACATCCTCTCGATTTGCCAGAACGGCGGCCCCCATATCGGGGACAAGCCCGCCGTTCCCCTGCGGGAAGACAGCCCTATCCAGCCGGCCGGCGTCCTCTATCTGCCGGCCAAGCTGCCGGTGGTCCGTGTGGGACGGGACGCGGACGACGAGGTGACGGAAAAGGAACGCACCAAGGCTATGCGTATGAACGGCCTGCTGCTGGATAATCCAGAAATTGTCCGCGCCATGGAGGCGGACGCCGCCGGCCTGTTCATTCCGGCCCGCATCGGCAGCGGCGGGAAATATCTGGCGGGTTCGTCGGTGGCATCCCTGCGGCAGTTCGGGCTGCTTAAGGAACGTATCGAAAAACTGCTGTGCGAGATGGCCGCCACCCTGCGGCGGGGCGACGTGGCCGCCCTGCCGGCAGCCGGAAGCGTGGATGCCTGCGCCTGGTGCGACTACCGCGCCGTGTGCGGTCACGAACCGGACAGCCCGGTACGCCGCATCGCCGAAAAAGACGCCGACGAGGTCTGGAAAGAGCTCGTCCCCAAAACCACCGACTGAAAGGAGGCCGCCCTGTGCGTCAATGGACCTCGGAACAACGGCAATGCATTGAAGCCCGCGGCGGCACCCTGCTGGTTTCCGCCGCGGCTGGCTCCGGCAAAACCTCCGTCCTGGTGGAACGGATCGTGCGCCGCATCACCGACCCCGCCGACGGCACGGACGTCGATCGCCTGCTGGTCGTGACCTTCACCAAAGCGGCCGCCGCCGAGATGAAGCAGCGGCTGAGCGCCGAGCTGTCCCGCCTGATTGCCGAACGGCCGGAGGATTTGCGGCTCCAGCGCCAGCTGATGCTTCTTCCCCGCGCCAATATCAGTACGGTACACGGTTTCTGCAGCGCCCTGCTGCGAGAGCATTTTCATCTGCTCGATCTCTCCCCCCAATTCAAGGTGGCGGAGGAATCGGAAACCGCCCTGCTGCGCCAGGAGGCGGTAACCGAGGTACTGGAGGAATGCTACGGAGAGAAGGAGTCCGCCTTTCTAGAACTGGCCTCTCTGCTCAGCTCCGGCCGGAATGACAAGGGCCTCATCCAGGCGGTGGAACGCATTTACGGCTTCATCCAGTCCCACCCCTTTCCCGATCGCTGGCTGGAAGAGCAGGAGCAGGCCTATGCCGCCGACACCCCTGTGGCGGAAACCATCTGGGGGCTGGCCGTCCGCGCCCGGATTCTCGATACGCTGCGGTACGCGGCCGCGCTGCTGGACAAGGCCGTCGAGCTGGCCGACGGCGAGGAAAAAATGGCGGCGGCCTATGGCCCGGCCCTGCGGCAAGCCCGGGAAGACATAACCCTCTTATGCCGGGAATTGCCTCACAGAACCTGGGACGAAACCGCCGCGGCTCTCTCCGCTTTTTCCTTCTCTTCTTTCGGGCGGCTGTTAAAGTATGAGGACGAGGGACGCAAGCAGCGGGTAACGGCTCTGCGCGACGAGGCGAAAAAACGGATCCAGGCGCTGCCTCCCTTGCTCTGCGGAACGGAAGCGGAATGCCGGCAGGATCGGCAGGCGCTCTATCCTCTGGTAACCGCCCTGTGCGGCGTGGTGCGCCGTTTCAGCGACCGTTACGCCGCCAAAAAGGCCAAGCGCCGGATGGTGGATTTCAACGACTTGGAACACGGGGCGCTGCGGCTGCTGGTCATCGAGAAAGAAACCGGAGAAACGACGCGCACCCCCCTGGCCGAGGAGCTGTCCCGGCAGTTTGACGAAGTCCTGGTGGACGAATATCAAGACACCAACGCCGCACAAGACGCGCTTTTCCGCGCGCTGTCCCGGGGCGAGACCAATCTGTTCATGGTGGGCGACGTCAAACAGAGCATCTATGGCTTTCGGCAGGCCATGCCCGCCCTGTTCATCCGCCGACGGGACGCCTATCCCGACTTTACAGGAAAAAATTATCCCGCCGCCATTACCCTAGGCAATAATTTCCGCAGCCGCCCGCAGGTCACCGACGCGGTCAATTTCGTGTTCCGGCAGCTGATGAGCCGGGAGGCAGGCGGCATTTCCTACGATGAGCGGGAGGAGCTGGTTCCCTCCGCCCCCTATTCCGACGGGGCGGGTTACGAAACCGAGCTGCTGGTGCTGGACACCGGCACAGTGGCCGAGGAGGACACCAGGGACGCGGCGGAAGCCCGCCTGATTGCCGGCCGGATCCACCAGCTTCTGGACACCCTGACCATCACCGATAAAGGCGGACAGCGCCCTGCCCGGTTCGGGGATTTCTGCATTCTTCTGCGCAGCAAATCCGCCCATGCACAGGCCTATGCCGACGAATTGAACGCCTGCGGCATTCCGGCATGGACGGCGGCGTCCGGCGGCTTCTTCGCCGCGCCCGAGGTGGCCGTCGCCGTGTCCCTTCTGCGCTTTATCGACAATCCCCTTCTGGACGTGCCGCTGCTGGCCGTGATGCTCTCCCCCGCCTTTGGCTTTACGCCGGACGACTGCGCCCGTATCCGGATGGCGGACAAAAACAGCCCCCTCTATGTCGCGGTGCGGGGCATGAGCGCCGGGGAGGGCGATTTGCCTGCCCGGTGCGCGACCTTCTTGACCCAGATGGATCGCTATCGCCTGCTGTCCGCCTCTCTGCCGGCGGACAAGCTGATTCATCGGCTGTATGAAGATACGGGCCTGCTGTCCATGGCGGCGGCCCAGCGCCACGGCGTTCAGCGCGTGGCCAATCTGCGCCTGCTCCACGGCTATGCCCGCGGTTTCGAGCAGAGCGGCTTCCGGGGCTTGTCGGCTTTCGTGCGCTATCTGGATCGGATGGAACAGCAGGCGATGGACATGGCCCCCGCCTCCACCGTGTCGGAAGGCGGCAACGTGGTGCGGATTCTCAGCATTCACAATTCCAAGGGTCTGGAGTTTCCCGTGGTCTTTCTGGCCGGGCTGGGCGGGCTGTTCAATCCCGATTCCACACGCGGCGATCTGCTGCTGCATGCCGACGCTGGCATTGGGTTGGTGCGGCGGGAGGCGGACACCCTCAGGCAATACAACACGCTTCCCCGACAAGGGGTATCCCTTGCCATTCAAAACAGTGAGCGTGCGGAGGAGCTGCGGGTTTTGTACGTGGCCATGACCCGGGCGAAGGAGAAGCTGTGCCTCGTCATGTCCCTTCGACAGCCGGCCAGTCTCTTGTCCCGCCTGGCTGCTTCTCTAGGAGACGACGACAAGCTATCTGCCTTTACGGTTTTGTCGGCTCGTAGTATGAGCGAATGGCTGTTGGCCTGCGCCCTGCGCCACCCTTCCGGTAAAATTCTGCGGGATATGGCCGGGGACGACGCCGTCTCCATCCGTCCGGCGGCCTATCCCTGGTCGGTGGAGGTTTGCCGCGCCCCGGCCGCGGGAGAAAACGCCGTGGAAGAAATCGCCGCCGTGCAGCCGGATATGGCCGTATACGAGACCCTGCGCCGCCGGCTGGCTTATACCTATCCCTATGCGGCGCTGGGGCAGGTGCCCTCCAAGCTGGCGGCCTCGGAGCTGTCGCATGAAGGCGTGCGGCGGCAATTTGTAGCCGCCTCCCGTCCCGCCTTTCTCAGTCATTCCGGCCTTTCTCCCACGGAACGCGGCGTGGCTCTGCATACCTTTATGCAGTTCGCGGATTATTCCCGCGCCGCCCTGTCGCCGACGCAGGAGATTGCCCGCCTGACGGCGGAAGGCTTCCTGACGGCCGAACAGGCCGCCGTGCTCCCTTTGCCGAAAATCCGCCGCTTCTTCGCCAGTTCCCTGTACGCCCGCATGGCGGCGTCTCCCCGCTGCCTGCGGGAAGAGCATTTCACCATCCCGCTGCCCGCCAGCCAGTTCAACAAAGAGCTGCCGGAACACCTGCCGCACGGGGCGGCGGAAGAAAGCCTGATGATCCAGGGTATTGCCGACTGTGTCTTTGAGGAACAGGGCGGTTTGGTCATCGTGGACTATAAAACGGATCGGGTAAAAACCGGGCAGGAGCTGACGGAGCGCTATATCGAGCAGCTACGGATTTACGCCTATGCGCTCTCCCGTACGCTGGCGCTCCCTGTCAAGGAATGCCTGCTGTACGCTTTCGCGCTGGATGACAGTATTTCCTTGGAAATATCATGATAAAAAGTCCGCTATGGGTAACATAGCGGACTTTTTTCTGCCGTATTACAGCACCACCTCCACCGAATTTCGGATGGTCAAGCCGTCCGGCTCCACCGTGCAGTCGTAGGCCAGCGCCGCCACACCGCAGCGAACCGCTTCCTCCAGCGCGTCGGCGAATGCCGGATCCGTCTGTCTGTGCGGCGTGAAGTACGAAACGCCTTCCATCTGGATGACAAACACCACAGCCGCATACCAGCCCTCCCGGGCGGCGCGTGAAAGCTCCCGAAGATGCCTGCGTCCCCGTTCGGTGGGAGCGTCGGGGAATCGAACGACGCCCTGCTCCTCCAGGGTCACCCCTTTAACCTCCATCCACCCCCGGACTTCGGGCCATTCGATATAAAAATCCAGGCGGGAATCGCCGAAAACCGCCTCCCGGCGGATTAGCGCGGCCGCTTCCGGCCTTCCCGGGAGAAGCAGGCCGCCGGCAAGCGCTTCCTGCCAAACGGCATTTGGCGCCTGGCTGTCGATGTTGACAAGCCGCCCGTCCTTTTCCACCGCAATGAGGGACAAAGCCGTTTTGCGAGCCGGATTCCGATGCCGCTGCACGTAAACGCGGGCGCCGGGAATCAGCAGTTCCCGGCAGCGGCCGGTGTTTTTCACATGAGCCGTCTCCTCCCGGCCGCCGCAAATCACCCGGGCGATAAATCGGTTCGGCCGCTCGAGGAACACCGCCGGCTCCACAGAATGATAACGCAATCCAATCCCTCCTCGTCCTTTTCAGTATAGCAAAAAAAACGGTTTTCAAAAAGCCGCCATCATAAATCCCCGCTTTTTCCAGTATAATGAACGGACGGGCTTGCACACTAATGACGTATAAACCAAAAAAGAAAGGCATTCGACCTTTCTTGACAGGGATGCGGCCGCATGGTATGCTGAAAGAAACGCGCGGCGATTCCCAGCGACGGAGGAAACGTATGGGCATTCGACTTATTGCTGACAGCTGCTGCGACACTGGGCCGCAGACAGACGAGCGTCTGCGTGACCTGTCCAAGGCCCCTTTGCAGGTTTTGGTGGAAGAACAAGCCTTTGTTGACGACGGCACCTCCCATCCGGAAGAACTGATTGCCGCCATGAAGGCCAGCCGTCAGGCGGCCCGTTCGGCTTGCCCCGGCCCGGAGGACTTCGCCTGCCGTATACGTGGGGCGGACGACTGTCTGGTCATCACCCTGTCCAGCAAGCTCAGCGGCTCCTATAACGCCGCGCGCAACGCCAGGGATTTGGTGCTGGAGGACGAACCGGGCAAGCGCATTCACATTCTTGATTCGGCCAGCGCCTCCGCGGGTGAGACGCGTCTGGCCCTTTTTGCGCAGGCCTGCCTGGACGCGGGCAACGATTTCGACACGGCGGTCCGCCGGGTGGAATCCTTCGCCGCCGGCATGCGCACCCTGTTCGTGCTGGAAGATCTCAGCGCCCTTGTGAAAAGCGGACGGCTGAATAAAGTATCGGGTATTGTGGCTTCCATCCTGTCCCTCTGCCCCGTGTTGGGGGCCGATGGGCACGGCGAAATCAAAATGGTGGCCAAAGCCCGGGGCATGCAGAACGCTCTTCGCCGCTTGACCGAAATCGTCGGGCAGGAAACAGCGGGGGCCCCGCCTCGCTCTGTGACGATGGTGCTAGCTTACTGCCAGGCGGAGGAACGGGCCGAATCGCTGAAAATGCAACTGAAAGCCTCCTGCCCCGCCATCGGCAAGGTGCTGGTGGTTCCCACCGGTATCCTGTCCACCATGTATGTGGGCAACGGCGGTATTGTGGTGGCCTTTTGATGCTTTTTCGCGGATTTTCCGATAATCTTCATCGGTTCTTTCGATTCGCGTGTTATAGTAAATCTATTTCAATGAGACGAGGAGGATGAAGCGTGGGATTTTTCCGCGATACGAATAAGAAAAAGGAGCTGCCAGAGCTGTACTCTGAGCGGCATCTGGAATGCCTGGAGAATCACATTGAAAGTCATTTCGGCCCCTATGAATCGGTCTTTCACGAGCTGGTTTCTCCGGATATCCATGTGGACATTGCCATCATCCCGCCGTCAGAGGCTCATAACTGCTACACGCTGGTTACCATGGGAATGGGCGCGCATCGGATGCGGGTGCCAAAGGCCGTCAAAAAGGCCAAGCTCGATCGCGCCGAACTGGTCATCTGCCTGCCGCCCGATTGGAATATGCAGAGCGATGAGGAAACGGACTATTGGCCGCTGCGGTGGCTGAAAATCATGGCCCGCCTGCCCGGCAATGAGAAATCCTGGCTGGGCTGGGGGCATACGGTGCCCAGCGGCGAGCCTTTTGCGGAGAACACTCGTCTGTGCGGCATGTTGCTGGAAAATCCCGTGACCTTTGGGGAGGAAGCCGCAGCCTGTCCCCTTCCGGACGGAAGCTGTATCCGGTTTTATCAGATGATTCCTCTTTATGAGGAAGAGATGGATTATAAAGTATCTCACGGAACGGAGGCGCTGCGCGGGCGCTTCGGCGGGCAGTTCCCGACGGTGGTGGATATCGGACGGGAAAATGTCTGCGAGCCGCTGCTGGCTGCCTCTCTGTGACAGGAAGGAACCGCCCATGAAACGTCTCGTCTCTCTGCTTCTGATTTTGACATTGGCAGCCGGCCTGGCCGGCTGCGCATCTTCGCCGGAGGATTCGTCCTCCGGCGTCCTCGCGTCCTCAGGCGGACAGGTGGTGGACGCGGGGGCCACCACGGCGGCGCCTGCCACATCCACCACCGTTGTCACCACGACGACAGCCGCCACTACGACCACGTTGCCGGCTGTCACAACGGCTTCCAAAGGAGGAACCACCGGAAAGCCCGTTCCCACCCTCCCCACCCGTTGGAATACGGCGGATATCCAGGCCCCCGCCGCCCTGCTGTACAATGTGACGGACGATCGGATGCTGTTTGAAAAGGGGGCCCAGGACACCCTGTATCCGGCCAGCACCACCAAGCTGCTGACCGCCCTGGTGGCCCTGAAATACTGCCCGGAGGACACCGTGCTGACCGTCACGCAGGACGCACTGAATCTGAAGGCCTGGGACGCCAGCACGGCGCGCCTGAAGCCGGGCATGAAGCTGACCAACCGGATGGCCCTCGAGGCCCTGCTGCTGGTTTCCGGCTGCGACGCGGCCTATGTGCTGGCAGAAAACATCGGCCGCCTCATCGCGGAAAACGAGGCGCTGTCCACCAAGGAGGCGGTGGCGCTTTTCTGTGTCAAGATGAACGAGGAAGCGGCGCTGCTGGGCGCTGAGCAAAGCCATTTTGCCAATCCGGACGGCTATCATCATGAGGAGCATTATACCACGGCTTACGATCTGCTGCTGATCTCGCTGGAGGCCCTTCAGCATCCCACCATCCGCGAAATCTGCGCCATGACCACCAGCACTCGCACCCTGGTGTCCGGCCAAAAAGTTACCTGGAACAACAACAATCAGCTGCTGCAGCAAAAGAGCCTTTACTATTATCCGGGGGTCACCGGTTTGAAATCGGGCTTCACTTCCCCCGCCGGCCATTGTATGGTGGCCACGCTGACCAAGGCCGGCAAAGAATACGTCGCCATCGTCCTCAAAAGCCCGAACAGCACCCAGCGCTGGCTGGATATTCTCCAGTTGCTTCACGCTGCATAAACCCGGTTATTTCCTGTCGTTTCGGTTCGATATGGGGCATACTAAGCCTGTCAGGAAAGGCAGGTGAGGATCGTGTCCTATATTCATCCCGCCCTGCGCGAACAATGGGAAAACGTTCCCATCTATATTAAAAACCGCATTCTGGAAGCGAACGTGACCATTGAGACGGCAGAAGAACTGCAGACCTGCGTGGCGCTGATCGAAAAGCAGGAGCAGTGCTGCGGGGACTTGTAATCCAAAGGAGAGCGACGTATGGCAAAGGCCGGCATGCGCCGTCCGGATCCGAAGGATCCTCACGGCACCGAAAGCAACCGCAAAACTCACTTTCCCAAGAACGAGGTGGCACCTGTTCCGGAAATTCAAGGTAAAGCCAAAACCACCAAGGAAAAAGCCAAACCCATCACCGAAAAATAAGCGAAACGAGCAGGGCAAACACCCTGCTCGTTTCACTATGCTTAAGCATGTAGGGGACAGCGCGAAGCGGTGGCCCCTACAAAAAGCCGC